>CAYMXP010000070.1:0-14807 GCA_964394425.1 uncultured Chryseobacterium sp.
CTTCATGACGGGTTTCGCCAACGAGATCCCCACCGGCGCCCTGCTGCTGGTGACCGACCAGCCCATGGTGCCCGAAGGGGTGAAGACGATGGCCAGCGACGGCAAGGTGACGGCCGGCTTCGCCGAAATGCACGTGCGGATCGGGATCGAGGCGCTGCGCGAGATCATCAACGAGGGGCGCAGCGTGAAGCACCTGCGTTTCGAATGAGCACGATCGACGACTACAAGAAGATCCGCGCGGAGATCAACGCCGGGCGCTTCAAACCCGTGTACCTGCTGCACGGCGAGGAGGACTTCTTCATCGACCGCGTGAGCGAGGAGATCGAAAAGCACGCGCTGGCCGAGCACGAGCGCGATTTCAACCTCACGGTGCTCTACGCGCGGGACACCGGCGTGGACGGCATCCGCGAGGCGGTCACCCGCTTCCCGATGATGGCCGAGCGGCAGGTGGTGATCGTGCGCGAGCTGCAGGCCTGGAAGATCGACCAGGTGGAAAAGCTGGCACCGCTGCTGCTGAAGCCCACGACCACCACGGTGCTGGTGCTGTGCTACAAGCACAAGAAGGTGGACGGAAGGAAAAGCATCCTGAAGAGCGTGCAGAAAGGCGGCGGCCAGGTGTTCACCAGCGACAAGCTGTACGCCAACCAGCTGCCCCCCTGGATCGCCGCCTACGTGAAGAGCACCGGCCGCAGGATCGGCGCGCCGGAAGCGCAGCTTCTGGCCGATCACCTGGGCAGCGATCTGAGCATGGTGACGCGCACGGTGGAAAAGCTCTGCCTGATGTGCGAGGAGGGCGGCACCGTGACCGAGCAACTGATCGAGCGCCACGTGGGCATCAGCCGTGAATACAGCATCTTCGAACTGCAGAACGCGATCGGCACCGGCGACAAGCTGAAGGCCCAGCGCATCGCCCGCTACTACGCGCAGGACCCGAAGGACCATCCCCTGCAACTGACCGTGGAGATGCTCGGCCGCTACTTCACCAAGCTCGCGCAGGTGCATGCGGCCGCCGGGCAGGGCGAGGCGGCGATGGCCGCGGCGCTCAAGGTGTCGCCCTTCTTCGTGAAGGATTACGTGGTGGGTGCGCGGCAGTACCCGCCGGCCAGGCTCGCGCGCGTGCGGCGGCAGCTGCGCCTGACCGACCTGCGCAACAAGGGCGTGGGCAACACCTCGGCGGACGATGGGGACCTGTTGCAGGAGCTGCTGGAACGGGTGATGGGGCCGGGTGGCTGACCGCCCCGCCTCACGCGCACCTCACTACTTTCACCCCGTGCGCATCCTGATCGCCGATGACGATCCGCTGGCGGGCGACCTGATCGCCCACCACTGCCGCAAACTGGACCCCCAGGCGCTGGTGGAGGTCGTGGCCGATGGCCAGGCGGCGCTTCAACGGGTGACGAACGACGGCTTCGACCTGCTGATCCTGGACCTTGAAATGCCGGGCATGGATGGGCGCGAAGTGCTCAGCGCCATCGGCCATGACCTGCCGGTGATCATCGTGACGGGCGACCGCGACTTCGCGGTGGACGCCTTCCGCTACAACGTGGTGGATTACCTGGTGAAGCCCGTGGCCTTCGACCGCTTCGCGCAGGCCTGGCGCAAGACGGGCGGCGGCAAGGCGCACGCCGGCATCCCAGGGCGCTCCATCGTGTTCGTGCGCGAGGGAAGCGACATCGTACGCGTCGACCTCGACGAGGTGCGCTACATCAAGAGCGAATCGAACTACGTGCGCTTCCACCTGGATGGCCGCGACGTGTCCAGCCTGATGAACATGAAGGACCTGGAGCACAAGCTGCCGGCCGGCCTGGTGCGCGTGCATCGCAGCTACTTCGTGAACCTGCGCCACGTGGAGCGGCTCGACAGCAACGACGTGAAGATCGGCCGCGACCTGATCCCCGTGAGCGAAACCTACCGCGAGGAGCTGATCAAGCGGCTGGACCTGCTCTGAGCCCCCGCCCCACCGCACCCGCCGCGGCCTCCTGCAGCTCGCGCTGGCGCGCCATCAGCGCGCGGTCGCAGCATCGGAAAACATCCTCCATCTCCCCGAAGGCGCCCGGACCCGATGCCTCTTCCATCGCGGCGATCGACGCACCCAGGCCCAGCAACCGCAAGTGCGGCTTGAGTTTGTGGCGGACCCGTCCGATGGTCTCCCGGTCGTTCTTCTCCATGGCCGCACGCAGCGTCAGGCGCCACTGCGTGAACTCGCGCCGATACTGCTGCATCACGGTGATCAGCCGCGCCGGATCGCCGTCGTACTGCGCCTCCAGCTCATCGAGCCGGACATCGCCGGCGCATGGGCCCGGGTCGCAGCCGCACCAGAACGCGGCGCGCGCGACCAGCTCGTCGCGATCCACCGGCTTGGTGATGCGGTCGTTGATGCCGGCCTTGAGGATCTCCTCCTCCTCTTCGGCGGCCACGAAGGCCGTCACCGCCAGCATCGGGGTGAACCGGTGGCGCTTGAGGCCGCGCAGGCGCAGGCCCAGTTCGGTGCCGCGCATGTCGTCGCCCAGATCAAGGTCCAGGAGGACCAGGTCGTGATCGGTGGAGGCCGCACGATCGAGCGCCGCCGCCGAACCGGCGGCGAGGTCGAGCCGCCAGCCAAGACGCGCGGCCCATTGCTCCATCACCATGCGGTTGCTCTCCACGTCCTCCACATACAGCACGCGCAGGCCCTTCACCACCGCGGGATCCACCGCCGGGAGGGCCGGTCCTTCGGCCACCGGCGCCGCCAGCGGCAACGCCACGGTGAAGGTGCTTCCCGCGCCGGCCGTGCTTTCCACCTGGATGGCACCGCCCATGATCCTCACCAGGCGCTGCGTGATGGCCAGCCCCAGGCCGCTTCCGCCGGCATCGTTCCCGGCGGTCGTGGCGCGCTCGAACCGTTCGAAGATCCGCGCCTGATCATCCGGTGAAAGTCCGGGACCGGTGTCGCTCACGCGCAGGTGCAACCGCGCCCCTTCGGCCTCCTCGATCCAGGCCTTCACGTCGACCTGGCCGTGCAGCGTGTACTTCACGGCGTTGCCCACCAGGTTGTCGGCGATCTGGTGCAGCCGCAGGGGATCGATCCACGCCATCGACGTGCCGCCTTCGACCGATGCACGCAAGGCGATGCCTTTGGCCTCCGCCACGGACCGGTGGCTCTGGGCGAGGTCGGAAAGCACCTGGCGCAGATCGGTCCATGCCGGCTTCAGTTCAAGGCGCCCCTCGCCGATGCGCGCGTGGAGCAGCAGGTCATCCACCAGGCCCTTGAGCCGTTGCGCGGAGCGATGAACGATGTCCAGCCGTTCACGGTCGGCGAGGGCCAGCCGATCGCGATCCACTTCCCCCAGCAGGCCCAGGATGGCGTTCAACGGGGTGCGCACCTCATGGCTCATGTTGGCCAGGAACTCGCGGCGCATGCGGTCGGCGGCCTCGGCGCGGCCGCGGGCCTCCTCCAGTTCACGCACGCGCTGGTCGATGCGCTCCTGCATCTGCTCCACGCTCCGGGCCAGGCGGCCGATCTCGTCGCGTCGTTCCAGGGGCAGCCGCTCGCCGCGCTCGCCGGCCGCGTAACGTTCCACGCGCCGCGTCACCCGCGCCAGCCGCGCCGCCATGCCGCCCGAAAGGAAGATGCTGAAGAGGATGAACAGGGCGGCCACCGCCAGGGAGATCAGCACGCTGCGGTCGCGCTGGCGGCCGATGCCCGCCAGCAGGCCGTCGAGGCTGGTGGCGACGCCCAGGGTGTAGGCGTACTGCAACACGTCGATGCCGGCCAGCTCGAACCGCAGCATGCGCCCGCCGCCGATCCAGGTGGTGTCCAGGTGGATCCCTTCGCCGGCCTCGTCGGCCAGGGTGTGCGAGGAGCCCCACTCGAACTGGAAGGCGCGCGCGGTGTCCGGATGCAGCAGCACCTCGCCACCGGCGTTGGCCAGCAGGATCGACTCGTGCGGCCCCTGCAATGCCTGGACCTCGGCGAAGAGGGGGCGCAGGTCGGCGTTGATGATGGCGATGCCCACGCGATGGCCGGAGGGCGCGAAGAGCGGCACCGCCGCGCGCACCGTGGGCATGATGGGCTGCTGCACGCGGCCGTGCTCCCGGTTCAGGTCGATGGGCGAGAAATACAGCTCTCCGGGTGCGAGCCGCATCGCCGCCTGGTAGTAATCACGATCGCCCTTGGCCTGCAGGTCCACGCTGCCCACGCGCATCACGCCGGCGGGCGAGCGATCGAAGCGGATCAGCTCCATGCCCGCGCTGTCGGCGCCGAGCACGCGCACCTGCGCATAGTACGGCCGGTTCTGGATGAAGCTCTCCATCAGCACCGCCATGCGCCCGGTGGCGGCCGCCATCGCCGCGCTGTCGGTGGTGTCCAACGCGGCCGCCAGCGACCGGGCCGCGTCGTTCGAGGCGAGGAAACGCGCGTCGTCGGCCATGGTGGTGGCGAAGGCCGAGAGGCGCAGGCGCGCCAGCTGCAGGGAGCGCCGCATGTCGTTCCCGGCCGCGGTCATCATCTGTTCGCGCGCGCCCCGGTACACCAGCAAGCCGGCCACCAGCGTGGAAAGCACCACGAACACCGCGATGATCACCGAGATGCGCGTGACGATGGAATTCCACCAGGGTGTGCGGGCGGTGGGCATGCGGCCGAAGGTAGATGCGCCACCGGCCGGTGTCCTTCCTTCAGCGCACGCCTTCCTCCGGACCCGGCCGTTCGCGCATGGCAAGCACCGCGCCGATGGCACCCATGGCCGGTGCCAGGCAGATCCCCAGGACCGGCACCTTCATCAACAGCGAAAAGAGCGTCCCGTTGGCCACCACCTGGCCCAGCCGGGCGTTCACCGCGCGCACGCTGTCGCCCGCGCGCATGCGGCGGCGTTCGAACACATAGTCGAACATGCTGAACCCATAGAAGTAGGCCGACACCAGGAAAAGGAACACGGCAGACAACGGCGCGAGCAACGGCACGAAGAGGGTGATGACCCACACCACCAGGTTGATCGCGATCTCGATCGATCCATTGCGCAGGGCGATGAGGGAGCCGCGAACGATGTCCTTCAGCCACTGCCCCAGGCTGAACGGCGTGCCCCGGCCGGTGAGCATTTCCTCCGCCCGCTCACTGAGGTAGGCCAGCAATGGCGAGAGCACGATCAGGACGATGTACTTGATCACCAGCGCGAACACGAACAGCATGACCAGCTTCAGCGCGAAAGCCGCCAGGAAAGCTCCCGTGGCGCTGAAAAAACCGGAAAGGGCCTCCCAGATCCCCTCCCAGCCTTCGGGCTGGATCGCATCCGATGGGGCCTTCACGATGCCGCCGATCCACGCCCCGGCGGCCGCGGCGACCTGCCAGGCCACCGCGAAGAGCGAGGCATAGAGCAGGATCACCAGGAGGATGGGGACCAGGAAGGCCCAGCCCAGCCCGTTGCGCATGGCGAATCCGAACGCCCTGAAATAGCCCGAGATCCCGGTGCGCACCTGATCGATCATCGCGCCGAAGGTCGGCAGCGTGGCGTACCCGGCATCGCCGTTCGTGGAAATGAGGGGAACTCCACCACCTTTGCGCCCTTCCATGGAGCTGACCACGCTGACCGCCATCTCCCCGATCGACGGCCGTTACCGCCATCGCACGCGCGAGCTGGCCCAGTGGTTCAGCGAATGGGGCCTGATGCGCCACCGCCTGATGGTGGAGGTCGCCTGGCTGGACTTCCTGTGCTCGGTCCCATTGCCCGAGCTCAAGGTGGTGAATCGGGACGGCCTGCAGGCCCTGAAAGCCCGTGTATCATCCCTGACCACGGAAGACGCCGTGCGCATCAAGCAGATCGAGGGGGTCACCAACCATGATGTGAAGGCCGTGGAGTACTGGCTGAAGGAAGAGCTCCAGCGGACGGGCCTCGCGGGCGCCAAGGAGTTCGTCCATTTCGCGCTCACCTCGCAGGATGTGAACAACACCGCCCTGCCGCTGCTGATCAAGGAATACCTCTTCACCCATTACCTGCCGTCGATCATCGACCTGCGCGACAAGCTGCATGGAATGGCGTTGGAGCACGCCACCGTGCCCATGCTGGCGCGCACCCACGGCCAACCGGCCTCACCCACGCGGGTCGGAAAGGAGATCGAGGTGTTCGTGGAACGCCTCGATGCCCAGGTGAAGGCGTTGCGCGAGGTGCCCATCACCTGCAAATTCGGCGGGGCCACGGGCAACTTCAACGCCCACCACGCGGCTTACCCGGAACTGGACTGGCTGGAACTGGCCGACCGCTTCTGCGAGGACCAGCTGGGGATGAAGCGGCAGCGCTTCACCACCCAGGTGGAACACTATGACGGGCTGGCGGCGCTCTTCGACGCCATGCGGCGCATCAACACCATCCTGATCGACCTGTGCCGCGACCTGTGGACCTACATCGGCCTGGACTACTTCCGCCAGAAGGTGAAGGCCGGCGAGGTGGGCAGCAGCGCCATGCCGCACAAGGTGAACCCGATCGACCTGGAGAACGCCGAAGGCAACCTGGGCGTGGCCAACGCGCTGTTCAGCCACATGAGCGCCAAGCTCCCGATCAGCCGACTGCAGCGCGACCTCACCGACAGCACCGTGACGCGCAACATCGGCGTGCCCATGGCGCACACCACGCTGGCCATCGCCTCCATCGCCACGGGCCTGGACAAGCTGATGCTGGACCGCGCCGCGATCGATCGTGATCTGGACCAGAACTGGGCGGTGGTGGCCGAAGGGATCCAGACCATCCTGCGCCGGGCGGGGGCGGCCGAGCCCTACGAGACCCTGAAGGACCTGACGCGCGGGCGCGACCGCGTCACGCGCGAGGACATCGCACGCTTCATCGACGCGTTGAAGGTGGATGAGGCGGTGAAGGAGGAACTGCGCCGGCTCACGCCCCACACCTACACGGGCATCGACACGCTGGGGCGCACCATGCCGTGAGCGCTACTTCACCGGCTGGTCCTTGCGCAACGATCGCTGGTACACGACCAGGTCGCTGTGCGGCATCTCGTCCATGCCCAGCGCGCGCATCATGACGACCAGCTGGCCGCGGTGGTAGGTGGCGTGGTTGAAGCAATGCATCAGCATCTGCCAGGCCGGTGCATGGTGCGTGTTGCCCTTGAGGTCCTGGTAGACGTGGATCTTCTCCAGGGCCGGCGGCGAAAGTCCCGCGACATGATCGCGCATGCGCGTGGCGTGGGTGAGCAGGTTGCCCACGGCGATGTCGTCCTCCGCCGGCCAGCGCTGCGGCGCACCGGTGAGGCGGCAGAGCCAGGCCGCTTCCGCATCGCGCACGTGCAGGATGGTCTTGCGCAGCGAGGGGAAACTGCCGGCCAGCTCGCGGTCGAGCAGCTCGTCGGGCTCGCGGTCCAGGCGGCGGACGAAGAGGGTGTTCGCCCACAGGTCGTAGGCGGCATACTGGTCGATGATCGCGTGGATGTCCATGGGGGTGCTGAAAACGTTGTTAAAAGTATCCGCCGGCGACGGCTGGATCCCACGGATCGACCGGGCGTAGGTTCGCGGCGACCGATGGATGCATGATCGCGACGCTGTTCAGGAGGAAACGGATCACGGAGGATAAGCTGGCCAATGCGTTCGTGAATGCGGTGCTCGAACTCACCGCCGAGGGCTTCCCCACCATCGCCGCCGAGCTGAACGAGGCCCCCGAGTTCGTCACGCCCCCGCACATCGATCCGGTGGAGGACGGCTCCTTCGCGCTGATCGTGCTGGCGGCCAACCTGATGGAGGCGCCGCGCCACCTGGAGAGCGGGCTCGACCGGCGCATCTTTTCCATGGCCATCTCCAAATTCGGCGAGGCCACGGGGCTGCGTTCCTATGAGCTGGAACTGGAGGTGGTGGCGCTGCAACAGCAGATGGAGCGGTTGAACCACCCCAGCAAGAACACCGTGTATGCCATGAGCAAGATGGTGTTCCATCACTACGACCTGTACCGCTACCAGGCGCCGTACTTCCGCGACCAGAAGGCGCCGAACCCCATCCTGCTCAAGCGGCTCAACAGCCTGCTGGGCTACTTCCTCTGGCAGTGGGAGACTTTCGCGGCGGAATACCGGATCACCCAGTAGACCGGTCGGAACCAGCCGGCGGGATCACGCCGGCTCCCCCACCTTCATTTCCTCCGCCGCCATGCGCGCGATCCGCTCCCCGATCGCCAGGCAGGCCGTCGCGGCGGGCGAGGGCGCGTTGAGCACGTGGATGTGCATGCCCCGCTTCTCGATGCGGAAATCGTCCACCATCTCCCCTTCGCGATCAAGCAGCATGGCGCGCACGCCGGCCCGGCCCGGTGCGAGGTCGTCCAGGGTCAGGGAGGGCACCAGGCGCCGGAGGGTGCGGTGGAAGAGCTTCTTGCTGAAGGCCCGGCGATACTCATCGATCCCGTACGACATGTTCTTGAAGAAGAGCTTCCACGTGCCGCCATATCCGAGGGCATCGATGGTGTCGCGCAGGTTGAAGTCGGTCCTGCCATAGCCCTCGCGCTTGAAGGTGAACACGGCGTTCGGGCCGCATTCCACGCTGCCATCGGTCATGCGCGTGAAGTGAACGCCCAGGAAGGGGAAGCGCGGATCGGGCACGGGGTAGATCAGGTTGCGGACCTTGTGCTTGGCGGCTTCCGTCAGCTCGTAGTAATCGCCCCGGAAGCCGATGATGCGCTCGGTGCGCGGAACGCCATCGGCGGCGGCCAGCCGGTCGCTCTCCAGGCCGCCGCAGAAGATCGCGGCGCGCGTGCGGTGCGTGCCCTTGTTCGTGCGGATCACGCTCAGGCCGTCCTCCTGCGCGGTCCCAAGGACCTTCTCTCCAAGGCGCACTTCGCTTTCCGGTTGCGATGCGGTGGCGATGGCGCACATCTTCTCCGTGGCGCCGCGGAAATCGATGATGCCAGTGCAGCCCACGCGGATGCCGGCGATGCCCGTGCAGTGCGGTTCGATCTCCCGGATGCGCTCCGGTCCGATGCGTTCCATGCCTTCGATGCCGTTGGCCGCCCCGTTGTTCCAGATCTTCTCCAATCGCGGCAGCTCCTGCTGCCCGGTGGCCACGATGATCTTGCCGCACACGTCGTGGGCGATGCCATGCTCCCGGGCGAAAGCCACCAGTTCGCGCCGGCCCTGCACGCAGTTGGCCGCCTTGTAACTGCCCGGCTTGTAGTAGATCCCGCTGTGGATCACCCCGCTGTTGTGTCCGGTCTGGTGGCCCGCCAGCCGGTCCTCTTTTTCCAACAGCAGGACCCGCAGGTCGGGGAGGCGCTTCCGCAGCTTGTACAGGGTGGCGGCCCCCACGATGCCACCGCCCACGATCACCACGTCCCAGGTCGTCGATCCGCTCATGGCCGGCGAAGATCGCGATCAGGAGCCAGCGGAAGACGCCACCTCTTCCCTCGGCACGCGAAGGAGAAGGACGAGGCCGATCACGAAAAAGCCGCCGATGGCCACCACCGTGTTGCGCAGATCCCCGGTGAGGTGGAAGACCAGTCCGTAGGCCAGGGTGCCCAGCACCGTGGCGAGGTAGAAGCTCACATCGTAGAAGCTGAAGAAACTGGCGGTGTCCCGGGTGTCGGGAAGGAACTTCGCATAGGTGCTCCGGCTCAGCGCCTGGCAGCCGCCCATCACCGAGCCCACCAGCGCGGCCAGGGCATAGAACTGGTGGGTCCAGCGGATCTGCCAGGCGATGATGCACACGATCACCCAGACCGCGCAGCCGATCGCCAGGGCGCGGATGTTCCCGAATCGCGCGCTGAGCCGCACGAAGGCCATGGCGCCGACCGCGGCCACCAGCTGGATGATGAGCACGCTGATGATCAGGCTCGCGTCGGGGATCGGCGACCCATCGGGCTGGGTGATCTCCTGCTTGGCGTAGCTCACCGCCAGGTACATCACCGTCTGGATGCCCATGTTGAACACGAAAAACGCGGCCAGGTAGCGCGTGAGGCGGCGCATGCCCATGAGCTGCCGCCATACCTTTTTCAGTTCCAGATAACCGCTCCAGAGGGCCCGTTCCCTCGCGCCACCGATCGCCGCTCGACCGCGCAGCACCCGGAACGGCCATTGCGCCCAGCCCGCCCACCAGAGGGCCACGCTCAGGAAGGTGAGCCTCGCGGGCAGGCCGTCGCGGTCCGGAATGCCGAACCATGCCGGCTTCATCACCATCATCAAGTTGATGACGAGCAGGATCACGCTGCCGATGTAACCCATGGTGTAGCCTCGCGCGCTGATCCGGTCGTGATCCTTCTTAACCGCGATCTCCGGCAGGTAGGCATCGTAGAACACCAGGCTTCCCGAGAATCCCGCGCAGGCCAGCATGATGCAGGCCATGCCCAGCCAGACGTGCTCCACCGAGAACAGTGCCAGCCCCGCGCAACTCGCGGCACCCAGGTAACAAAAGCCTTTCAGGTAGGTGAGCTTGTTGCCGCGGCTGTCGGCGATGCCGCTCAGCAACGGAACGATCAACGCCACCAGCAGGAAGCCGGCCGAGAGCGCGTAGGAATAGAGCGAAGCGGAAGGGATGCCGTACCGATCCATGAAGCGATCCTCGCCGAAGGCTTGCACCACCGCCACATAGAACATGGGAAAAACGGCGGAAGTGATCGTGAGCGAATAGGCCGAGTTCGCCCAGTCGTACATCGTCCAGGCACGGATGACGCGGGGGTCGCCTTTCATTTGAACCTCGTCATCGCGAGGATCCCCGCGCATTCGGCGGGGTGCGAAGCGATCCACTGAACGATCTCGCACTGGATCGCATCGCAGTCCTCCACGCTCGGACATGCTCGCGATGACGGCATCGGATCGTCGGCGTTACTGCACGATCTCGATCTCCACCCTGCGGTTCTTGCTCAGGGCCACCTCGTCGTCGTTGGGATCGGCGGGGCTCTCAGCCTTCTGGTCGGCGGTCTCGATGCGCTCGGCGGCGATGCCGGCCTCCACGAAGACGGCCTTCAGGTCGTCGGCGCGCTCGCGGGCCAGCTCGGTGAGGTCGGGGCGCATGCGCACGCGGTCGGCCTCGATCACGTCGGTGTGGCCCACAAGGCGGATCTTGATCGCCTCGTTGGCGCGCATGATCTCGGTCAGCTCGTTCACCAGCGGCTCCATGCTGCCATCGATCGACCGGGTGAATCGCTTGTAGTAGATCGCCGCGTTGTCCAGTTGCTGGCCGGGTGGCAGCGACTTGTTCACGCTGACCTTCTTGCTATAGATGTGCTCGCTTTCGGCCTTGTCGATCTGCTCGCACTTGCAATCGCTGGCGGTCTTGATCGGGAACACCGCCACGTTGTCGATGTAGTAGTAGGCCGAGGTGAGCTGCGGGCGCGTCTCGCCCTTGGGCCGCTTCACCTTGGCGGTGTTGGTCTTCTCGGTGGCCGCGAAGTTGCCGATCATCAGGTACTGCTCCTCGCCGGTGGCGTCGTAGATGCCGCACACGCCCTGCCAGCTGTACAGGTCATCGTAGATCCGCGTGCGCAGGCTGGGCACCTGCGCGGGGTAGCCCAGGTTCTGCTCGTCGTCGCGCTTCACCAACGCCTTGCTCATGTAGGCGCCCACCTCGCTGCTGGCGTATTTGCTCAGGTCCGAGAGGCTCACGTAGTAGCGCACGCAGTACCGCTGGCCCTTCTTCATCATCTTCTTGAGCTTGGCGCTCAGGTAGCTGCGCGGCTCCTTGCCCTGGTAGCTCCACCACATCAGTCCCGCGTAGTTGGTGCCGTCCAGCGCGGTCTGTTCGCCCCGTTCGTTGCGCGGAGCGGACGCGTCCGACGCCGGCACGTTCTCGCTGAACAGGTCGGCCTTCACCGCCGTGGGGCTCTTCCAGCCGGTGGCCATCTCGATGCTGCCCAGCCGCTTGAGCTTGCCTTCGTAGGTCTCGAAGCTGCCGTTCTCGATCAGGTTCACGCTGTCGGGGATCTCCTGGGTCTGCGCCGTCAGGTGGGTGGAAAGCACCGTGGAGCAGAGCAGGATCCAGATCGTGCGGTTTCTCATGGAGATTCTGTTGGTGTGCCGTTCCGGAGGAAGGCCGGCGAATTTAGGGCGTACCGTTTTTGGGGGGTGCACCCCGCCGCCCAACACCGTGCCAGAGCCGAAGTGAAGGTCGAGCTCAGCGCCGCTGATCGGAGAAGTTGAAGCCGATGGAAAGCTGGAGGACGTTCGCGTGGGTGTTGATGATCCCGTTGTCCTCCTGCAACGAACTCAGCCCCCGCCAGTACCGCAGCCCGAAATTCAGGCCCGACTCCAGCTCGTACACCGCGCCGATCACGGCGGCGATCTCCACGGTCCGCTGGTCCAGCGCCTTTTTCGCATCCTCGCCGCTCAACTCAAAGTCATCTGTATAAAGGAAGTCTTCAGCGCCGGGAACGCCGAGGGTATCCTGGGAGAACTCCTGGGTGAGCTTCGACCCCATGGAGAACCCGAAGCCTGGGCCGACATGCAGGGCGATATGATCGCCCAGGTCGATGGCCAGCATCACGGGCACTTCGATGTAGCTGAGCGACATCTTCTGCTCGCCTTCCTCCACGATGGTGCCGAGGACCACGGTGTCCGGCTTGTAGTCGTACTCCTTGGCCAGGTCCTTCCTGGTGTTGCGCATCGAGAAGAGCAGCTCGGAGCGGATGCCGATGTGCCGGTCGAAGTTGTACTGGAAGCAAAGGCCGCCATGGAAGCCGATGCCCGAGACGCTCTCGGTCTCGACCGTCGTCCCGGATGGAACATCGTCGCCCTCCTTGGAGCCGTAGATGCTGTAGTTGGCGCCGAGGCGGCCGCCGAACATGGTCTGGGCGGTGCCCATGGTCGAGATCGCCGTGAGGCAGAAGAAAGGCAGCATACGCGTCATCGCCGCTGATTTGGGCGTGTAAAGTACACGACCAAAGCCAAAGGAGCCGCCCCGGAAAGGAGCGGCTCCTGGAGAGATGGCGGCCGATGGCTTACGGCTGGACGAAAGCGTAGCTCACGGAGAGCTGGATCAGGTTCGTCTTCACCGTCGCGAAATCGGTCTCCTCGTTCACGGGATTCAGGCCGCGCCAGTAGCGCAGGCCGAAGCCCAGCGGCCCCTCCCCTTGATAGGCCAGGCCGATGATGCCCCCGATCTCGGTCTTGTTCATGCCTTCGGTGGCGTCGCTGCCCGACACTTCATCACTGAAGTCTTCCGAGGTGGTGGTGCTGCTGCCGCCGGTGGTGACCGTGGTGGTGGTGGTGCCCTCGCTGGAAACCTTGCCACCCATCAGGAAACCGAAGCCGGGCCCCACATGAACGTGCAGCTTCTCGCTGACAGCGAGGTTCAGCAGGATGGGCAGTTCAATGTAGCCGTAGCTGGACTTGTCTGTGTAATCCGACTCGTAGGTGTAGGTGGAGCCGAACATGTCCACCACCTCCGTGTGACTGCCATCCGCCTTGCCGCTGCGCATGGAGTAGAGCAGTTCGGGCTGGATGCCGATGTTGTCCGACAAGCCGAAGTTGGCATAGCCGCCGAGGTGGAAGCCGATGCCGCTCGGGTTGTCCGGCTTCTCGTCGGGTTCCTCTTCGTACTTCGTGGACCATGAGGTGTAGTTCAGGCCGCCCTTGGCGCCGATGGTCATCTGCGCGTATCCGCTGGAAACCAGCATGAGCGCGCCCAGTGAAAGAAGTGTTTTCTTCATGTGTTTGCTTGGTTTGTTCCGATCGTGGGCCAAAACTATGCCGTGTGGTGGATCGGCCAAAACGGGCTGCTGGATCTTCTCAACCTACCGTTGTTGCGAACGGATCAGGTTCAGCGCGCTGCCGGCCTTGAACCACGCGATCTGATGGCTGTTGTAGGTGTGGTTGCAGGGGATGGTGTCCTTGGTGCCGTCCTGGTGCTTGAAGACGAGCGTGACCGGCCTGCCGGGTGCGAACGCGTCGAGGTCGGCGAAGTCGATGCGGTCGTCCTCCTGGATCTTGTCATAATCCGCCTCGTTGGCGAAGGTGAGGGCGAGCATGCCCTGCTTCTTCAGGTTGGTCTCGTGGATGCGGGCGAAGCTCTTCACCAGCACGGCGGCAACACCGAGGTGGCGAGGCTGCATGGCGGCGTGTTCGCGGCTTGAGCCTTCACCGTAGTTGTGATCGCCCACCACGATGCTCTTCACCCCTTCCGCCTTGTAGTGCCGCTGTGTGGCCGGGACCGGCCCGTATGCACCGGTCAACTGGTCCTTCACCTTGTCGGCTTCGCCGTTGAACGCGTTGATGGCGCCGGTGAGCGTGTTGTTGCTGATGTTGTCCAGGTGGCCGCGGTAGCGCAGCCACGGACCGGCCATGCTGATGTGGTCGGTGGTGCATTTGCCCTTCGCCTTGATCAGCAGCACCGCATCGGTGATGTTCCTCCCGTCCCATGCCGGGAAGGGCTCGAGCAACTGCAACCGGTCGCTCCCCGGTTTCACCTCCACCTTGATCGCGCTGCCGTCCTCGGCGGGCTCCTGGTAGCCGGGGTCCTGCACGCTGAAGCCCTTGGGCGGCATCTCGACGCCTGTGGGTTCATCCAGCTTCACGCGCTTTCCTTCCTCGTTCACCAACTCATCGGTGAGCGGGTTGAAGCCGAGATCGCCGGCAATGGAAAGCGCGGTGACGATCTCCGGCGAGGCCACAAAGGCGTGGGTATTCGGATTGCCGTCGTTGCGCTTGGCGAAGTTGCGGTTGAAGCTGGTGAGGATGGAGTTCTTGCGGTTCGGGTCGTCGCTGTGCCGCGCCCACTGGCCGATGCAGGGGCCGCAGGCGTTGGCGAGCACCACCCCGCCCATTCCGCTGAATTTTTCCAGCAGCCCGTCGCGCTCGGCGGCGTCGCGCACCTGCTCACTACCCGGTGTGAATCGAGGCTGGGTGCTCTGAAGTTGTTGAAG
>CAYMXP010000071.1:0-14801 GCA_964394425.1 uncultured Chryseobacterium sp.
CCCCCAACCTGCAGGACCGCCGCTTCTACCTGCCCGCGGAGAAGAAGTGGATCGACCTGCGCGTGAGCACCGCCGGCCTGCGCACCATCAACAAGATCGGGCTGGCCGAAGCCGTGAAGCGCGCCCGCGCCAAGGGCTGGCTCAACTGAACCCGCAGCACCCCGCACCATGGCCAAGAAAGGCAACCGCGTCCAGGTGATCCTCGAATGCACCGAGCACAAGAGCTCCGGCAAGCCGGGCACTTCGCGCTACATCACCACCAAGAACCGCAAGAACACCACCGAACGGCTGGAGTTGAAGAAGTACAATCCCATCCTTCGGAAGATGACCGTTCACAAGGAGATCAAGTGACCCCGCCTCCTCCCACCCGACCCACCTTCAACCAGCGCTGCGGCGCGTGAACCATGGCCAAGAAGACCGTTGCATCGATGAAGAAAGCCGACGCGAAGAACTTCGTGAAGGTGATCCGCATGGTGAAGAGCGCCAAATCCGGCGGCTACCAGTTCCAGGAGCAGGTGATGGCCGCCGAAGAGGTGGATAAGTTCCTGGCCAAAAAGAGCTGATCGACCGCACCGCTCAGGAGAGGCTTTCGTCGGTCGACGGAAGCCTCTTCGCGCATCCGGCCCGGCCCATGGGGATCTCCGGTCTCTTCAAAAGGAAAAGCGATCGATCGCTCCGGCCGGCGCTCGAGCGTTCGCGTTCCGGGTTCTTCGGCCGGCTCACCCGCTCGCTGGCCGGCCGCGACAAGGTGGACGATGCGGTGCTCGACGAACTGGAGGGCACCCTGGTATCGGCCGACGTGGGCGTGGAGACCACGCTGAAGATCGTCAAGCGCATCCAGGAGCGCGTGGCCCGCGACAAGTACCTGGGTTCCGGTGAACTCAACGCCTTGTTGCGCGAGGAGATCGAGGCGCTCATGCATGATCCGCCTTCGGTGAACATGACCGGCAGGCCGCACGTCATCATGGTGGTGGGGGTGAACGGCGTGGGCAAGACCACCACCATCGGCAAGCTCGCCCACCGCTTCAAGCAGGACGGATGGAGCGTGATGCTCGGTGCGGCGGACACGTTCCGCGCGGCGGCGGTCGATCAACTGCGCATCTGGAGCGAGCGCGTGGGCGTGCCCCTGGTGCAACAGGGCATGGGCGCCGATCCGGCCTCGGTGGCCTTCGACACCCTGCAGAGCGCCAGGGCGAAAGGCGTGGACGTGGTGATCATCGACACGGCGGGCAGGCTGCACAACAAGGTGAACCTCATGGCCGAACTCACCAAGGTGCGCGACGTGATGCGGAAGGTGGTGGCCGATGCCCCCCATGAGGTGCTGCTGGTGCTCGATGCCGGCACCGGCCAGAACGCCGTCGAGCAGGCCCGCCAGTTCACCAGGGCCACCGAGGTGAACGGGCTGGTGCTCACCAAGATCGACGGCACCGCGAAAGGCGGCGTGGCCATCGGCATCAGCGACCAGTTCAAGGTGCCCATCCGCTTCCTCGGCGTGGGCGAAGGGATCGACGACCTTCAGGTCTTCGACCGGCACGCCTTCGTGGAGGCGCTCTTCAACGAAAGCTGAACGACGCGTTCAGATCGCCGCGCGGATCCCCTGTTCGCCTTCGGGCAGGTCCACGATCTCGAATTCCATATCGAGCAACTGCATGAACATCTCGGCGCTCTCGATCATGAATTCGTCCTCCGCTTCCACGTACCAGCGCACCACCGGGCGCGGGCCCATGGTGGAGGCTTCCTTCAACTGCTTGAGCACCTGGAAGACGGCCTTCAGGCTGGTGGAGTTGAAGTAGGAAAGCCGGAAGTGGAACACGGCGCCATCGGGCAGCCGCTGCAGGTGTACCGCGAGCCAGTCGAACACCGGCTGGTAGAACTCGCTGGCGTTCTCGGGGATCGATACGCCGGCGATCTCGAAGCGGCCGATGCCCGGTTCGAACCAGATCGATGGCGTGTTGCGCGTGGCGGGGATGATCAGGGCGTTCATGCGGTGTGCGCCGAGGCCGGGCGCGGGCGTGTCCGTTCGTTCATTTACCCAGGTCGGCGGCCACCTCGCTGGTGCAGAGGTACTCCTCACCGGCGCTGTGCTCGATGCTGGCCAGCAGCTGGCTGCCGGTCTTGCGGGCGATCTGCAGCATGCCCAGCCCGGCTCCGCCCTTGGCGCCGAACTGTTCGTTGGTCAGTTGCTCGCGGAAGGCGGCGGTCACCTGCTCGGCGGTCATGGCGTTGATGCTCTCCACGGTCTTGATCAGCCGCTCGGCGTCTTCGCGCGCGGCCCGGTTGCGGATCTTCACCACCAGGCTGTGGCCCTCGATGCGCCACTCGAAGCTCACCGCTCCCGAGCTGCGGTACCGCTGGGCGTTGTCCAGCAGTTCCAGCGCGATGCCGCAGAGCTTCTTCAGGTCGTTGCGCTGGCCCAGGTTGGCCAGCGATACGGCCTTCAGCAGATCCAGCAGTTGGATGCGCACCTCGCTGCTGAGCTGCCCTTCGTATTGGATCAGGTTCGGGTCCATCTGAGCGGAGCTTGTAACGGGTGGATGCCCGGCGGGGTTTCGTGCCCTGCGGGCCCGCCCCCGGTCACGGGGCCGGCGTCGTTCCTTTGCTGGCCGTGAAAGCCCGGACCCTCAAGCCCACCCGCGTGAACGTGGTGACCCTCGGCTGCTCAAAGAACACCGTGGATAGCGAGGTGATCATGGCCCAGCTCAAGGCCAACGGGATGCACGTGGACCATGAAGCCGCCTCCAACGACCACCAGGTCGTCGTGATCAACACCTGCGGCTTCATCGAACAGGCCAAGCAGGAGAGCATCGACACCATCCTGGGCTACGCGAAGGCCAAGGATCAGGGCCTGGTGGAGAAGGTGTACGTCACCGGCTGCCTCAGCCAGCGCTACGCTCCGGAGTTGAAGGCGGAGATCCCCCAGGTGGATGCCTGGTTCGGCACCCGCGACCTGCCGCGCCTGCTCAAGACCCTGAAGGCCGACTACAAACGCGAACTGGTGGGCGAGCGCCTGCTGACCACCCCGGCCCATTACGCCTACTTCAAGATCAGCGAGGGCTGCGACCGGAAGTGCTCCTTTTGCGCGATCCCCATCATGCGCGGCGGGCACGTGAGCGTGCCCATGGAGCAACTCGTTGACAGCGCGCACAAGCTGGTGGCCGGCGCTACCAGGGAGCTGATCCTGATCGCGCAGGACCTGACCTGCTACGGACTGGATCTCTACGGCCGGCGCAACCTCGCCGAGCTGTTGGCCAGGCTCAGTGACGTGGAAGGGTTGGAATGGATCCGCCTGCACTACGCATTTCCCTCCGGCTTCCCCACGGAGGTGCTCGACGTGATGCGCGAGCGATCCAACATCTGCAAGTACCTGGATATGCCCTTGCAGCACGGCAGCACGCGCATGCTCACCCGCATGCGTCGCGGCATCACGCAGGAAAAGACCGAGCGGCTGGTGCATGCGATCCGCGAACGGGTTCCCGGCGTCGCGATCCGCACGACGCTCATCGCCGGCTTCCCCGGCGAGACGGACGCGGACCACGCCGACAACCTGCGCTGGATCGAGCGAATGCGCTTCGACCGGCTGGGCTGCTTCACGTACAGTCACGAGGAAGGCACGCATGCCTTCACCATGAGCGACGACGTGCCGGCCGAGGTCAAGCAGCAGCGCGCGCAGGAGATCATGGAACGGCAGGGGTCCATCAGCTTCGAACTGAACCAGCGCAAAGTGGGGAAGGAGTACCGCGTGCTGGTGGACAAGGCCGAGGGAGGCTTCTTCCGCGCCCGCACCGAGCACGATTCACCGGAGGTGGACAATGAAGTTCTCGTGCCCGCCGATGGCGCGCCGCTGCGCGTCGGCCACTTCGCCCGCGTGCGCATCACCGCGGCCCGGGAGCACGAGCTCGAAGCCGTTCCTTCGGGCGCTTGAGGACCTTCGCCGGCAGGCCCCTGACCTGTGGCGCCGATCTTTCCAACACCTCGCTCCGAAGCGGCGCCGGGTTGGCCCGAACTCGCTACTTTTTCGGCACCATGAGCCCCGACCTCTTCCGCACCGCGCCCCTGCCGGCCTTCGTGGCCGCCTTGCCGTTCACGGCCTTCGCGCAATGGAACCTGCTACCCGCCTGGCCGCAGGCCGATGACGCGGTCTATTGCATCGCCGTGGACGATGCCCATCAGGTGGTGTACATCGGCGGCGAGTTCACCGAGGTCAACGGCCAGCCCCGATCCCGTCTGGCCGCGCTCGATCTGGCTTCCGGCTCGCTGCTGCCGTTCGACCCGGGCACCGATGCCGCCGTGCTGGACATCGAACTGCGCGGGGACAGCCTCTACATCGCCGGCCTCTTCACCCTGGTGGGCGGCCAGCCCCGCGATCGCATCGCCGGCATCAACGCGCTCGATGGCACCGTGCTCGATTGGGATCCCAGCGCCGATGGCACCGTGCGCGATCTGGTGATGACCCCCGGTGCGATCTATGCGGGCGGCGAGTTCAACACCATCGGCGGCCAGGTGCGCGACAAGATCGCCGCCCTCGATCCCTTCAGCGATGGCGCGCTCCCCTGGGCGCCCCATGCCAATGGCGGTGTCTACGGCCTGCAGCTCGATGGAAGCACGCTTTACGCCTGCGGGTTCTTCACCGCCATCGGCGGCGTGGCGCGCAACCGCATCGCGGCGCTCCACGCCACCACGGGCCTCACCCTCCCCTGGAACCCGGGAGCGGCCGGACCCGTGCTGGCGATCTCCGTGCAAGGCGCCGTCGTGTACGCCGGAGGCCTGTTCAACAGCATCGGCGGGCAGGGCCGAAGCAACATCGCCGCCATCGATGCCCTCTCCGGTTCCGCCACGGCCTGGGACCCTTCGGCCGACGGCATGGTCCAATGCGTGACCAGCACCGGTACGCACGTGTACGCGGGTGGGCTCTTCGCCAACATCGGAGGGGGCTCGATCCCGGGCATGGCCGAGGTCGATGCCGCCACCGGCATGGCCACCACCTGGGAACCCGATGCCGATGGCGCCATGCTCGCGGCCGCGATCAGCGGCACCCGGCTGTTCGCCGGTGGCGCCTTTTCCCAGATCGACGGCGCCCCGCGCGCGAGCCTATCCGTGTGGGAGGCGGTCAACACCTCCATCTCCGGCCCCGCCGGGCAGGGGGCCTTCGCCTTGCACCCCAACCCCGCCTGCGATCGCGTGGCCGTAGAAGGGGCTCATGGATCGCAGGCGGTGATCCTGGTCCATGACGCGGCCGGGAAGGTGGTGGCCGCACATCCTCTTGCGCCTTCGATCGATCTGGAGCAACTCGATCCCGGCATCTACCTCGTGAGCGTGCGGGGCAGCACGACCGATCCATCGCCGTTGCGCCTGGTGAAGCAGTGACCCCTTGAACGCACGACGGGCGGGGTGATCCCCGCCCGTCGTGCGTTCCTTCACTGTTCCCTCACTTCTTGGCTTTCTCGTCGGGTGCGGGCGCCAGGCCCAACTGCTGCATCATCTTCGCTTCATCCCAATAGCCCCAGTGGTCGGTGGCCTTGCCACCACCCTCGGCGCCGAACTTGATCACCTCCGCACCATCCACGTCCATCACCTTGTTGGTGGCGGGCATGTCGGGCCCCATCGCCCCGGTGTTGGTGCCCTTCATGTTGTAATGCACCATCATCACGTCGTCGCCATGGGCGATGGAGTGGATCGTCATCTTGGTGTCGGGGAATGCGCCATGGTGCATGGCGATCACGTCGCGCAGCATCTGGATCCCCGTGCTGGTGATCCCGCCAGGGGGCGGGGTGTGCTCCACCATGTTCTCGGCCACGTATTTCTCGAGGCCCTCGCTGTTGCCGCTCTCGAACATGGCGTATACGGCGCGCACGCCTTCTTCGCGGAAGGCCTGCGTGGCCTTCTTCGCGCTGTCGGCCGCCAGCATGGCCTTGTGTTCGGCCATCATCTTCTCGTCGTGTCCGCCACCGGGTGCGCCGCAGGAGGCGACCAACAGTGCGACGGCCGGAAGGGAAAGGAACAATGCATGTCTGGTCATGGAGATGGTTTTTTTACTCCGGCCAACGGACCGGAAGGGGTCGAAAGCTAAGGGGCTCCGTGAGAACGGGAAGGCTCAGGCCGCCGGCGCTTCGCGTTCTCCCAGCGACGGTGGTGTGTCGGCCAGCGCGGCCGCCAGCGCCGCCTTGATCCCGAAGGGATCGGGACCGGGACCGTGACCCGTGGGGCGTGGCATGCGCCGGCTGCTGCCCCAGGGGATGGCGGTCACCAAAGGCACCAAACCCAGGGCCTGCAGCGGAGCGAGCGCGCGTTGCGCGTGACCGATCAGTTCGTTCGTGCCGAGGCGATGCCCGAACAGGAACCCGCGCGACAGCTGGCGCACCGTGCAGAAGGCCGCGCCCTGCACGCGGCCAAGTCGTTCCACGCGGATGTGCAGCCGCGCCAGGACCGCCTGCCGTTCGTTGCGCTGCAGCTCCGCCATGATGTGCGGGGCGATCTCTTCCACGCTCAGCTTCCTCATGCGCGCATTCCCTTCGACCGCGGTCCCATGGACGCCAAAGAAAGCCCAAGGCGACGCGCAGCCGCGGCGATCTTCGCCCAACCCGCGTGCGCGATCGTGCAATGACCATATCGGAGCGTTGATCGCCTTCACCTTCCGATCACCGAAGGATCGGGCAGGCAGGCATTGAAGCGTCCGCCTGATCGTTCGGATGCGTTCCCTTGGTGTTGCCCATGCGGCACATCATCGAGCTGGTCATCATGTGATCACCATGCCCGGTCTTGAAGGTGGCGGTGAACCATCCGATCCCTACACGGCCGTTATCCATAACGATGACCGACCGTCCGGTCCTTTGATGCCGCCTCAGAATGGTCCTCCGACCCCCGGCCCGGCAGCGGCGGTCGCGCCGGAAGTCGCCTGCAGGTGCATCATCAGCGCGGCCTCGTTGGGGATCATCACGCGGCGGGCTTTGCTGCCCTCGAAGGGGCCGAGGATGCCCGCGGCCTCCAGCTGGTCCACGATGCGGCCCGCGCGGTTGTAACCCAGTTTGAGCTTCCGCTGGATCAAGGAGGTGCTGCCTTGCTGGGTCTGCACGACAAGACGTGCCGCTTCATCGAACATGCTGTCGCGCTCGCCGTCGTCCAGGTCGGCGCCTTCGCCTTCATCGGTCTGCACTTCGGGCAGCAGGAAGGCCTCCGGATAGCCGCGCTGGCTGCCGATGAATTCGGTGATCCGCTCCACCTCCGGGGTGTCCACGAAGGCGCACTGGATGCGGATCAGGTCGTTGCCGGTGCTCAGCAGCATGTCGCCGCGGCCGATCAGCTGGTCGGCACCACCGGTGTCCAGGATCGTGCGGCTGTCCACCTTGCTGGTCACGCGGAAGGCGATGCGAGCCGGGAAGTTGGCCTTGATCGTGCCGGTGATGATGTTGACGCTGGGCCGTTGGGTGGCGATGATCAGGTGGATGCCGATGGCTCGCGCGAGCTGCGCCAGGCGGGCGATCGGTGTCTCGATCTCGCGGCCGGCGGTCATGATCAGGTCGGCGAACTCATCGACCACCAGCACGATGTAGGGCAGGTAGCGGTGGCCCTTCTCGGGGTTCAGCCGCCGCTGGATGAACTTGGTGTTGTACTCCTTGATGTTGCGCACGGCCGCCTCCTTGAGCAGTTCGTAGCGCTCGTCCATCTCGATGCACAGGCTGTTGAGCGTGGCCACCACCTTCTTCGTGTCGGTGATGATGGCTTCCTCCACGCCGGGGATCTTCGCCAGGAAGTGCCGCTCGATCTTGTTGAAGAGGGTCAGCTCCACCTTCTTGGGATCCACCAGCACGAACTTGATCTGGCTCGGGTGCTTCTTGTACAGCAGGCTCACCAGGATCGCGTTCAAGCCCACCGACTTGCCCTGGCCCGTTGCGCCGGCCATCAGCAGGTGCGGCATCCTGGCCAGGTCGGTCACGAAGGTTTCGTTGCTGATGGTCTTGCCCAGCACGATGGGCAGGTCCGCGCCGCTGTTCTGGAACTTTTCGCTGGCGATCACCGCGCGCATGCCCACCGTCTGCGGCTTGCTATTGGGCACCTCGATGCCGATGGTGCCTTTGCCGGGGATCGGCGCGATGATGCGGATGCCCAGCGCCGCGAGGCTCAGGGCGATGTCGTCCTCCAGGTTCTTGATCTTGCTGATGCGCACGCCCGCCTGCGGGATGATCTCGTACAGCGTGACGGTCGGCCCGATCGTCGCCTTGATCTTGTCGATGCCGATGTTGTAGTGGGAGAGGGTCTGGACGATGCGGTCCTTGTTGGCCTCCAGTTCCTCCTTGGTCACCGTGAGGTCGCCGCCGCCTAGATCCACGAGCAGGTCGAGATTCGGCAGTTCGTAACTGCTCAGTTCAAGCTTCGGATCGTACTCGCCGAACTCCTGCAGCTTGTGTTCGATCTCCGCCTCGCTCAGCGTCTTCTCTTCGTCCGGCGCCTTCGCGGTGAAGCCGTCCGCGCTGGTGATCACCTCTCCGGCCTCGATGGGGATGATCGGCTCCTTCACCGGCTCGTCGATCGCCACGGGCGCGTTCTCCAGTTCCAGTTCGATCTCCTCCTCTTCGGCTTCCTCTTCCTTGTCCTCCTCGTCCTCCTCCTCCAGCGGCAGCGTTTCGGTCCGCTTCTTCGGGCCTTGGTCCACGTCGCCCACCACCTCCATCCGGAGCGTGTTCTGCTTCACCTCTTCTTCGGCTTCTCCGGCCGCGTGCTCCCCGCCCACCGCCTTCCGACCAAAGATCCCCATCATCCAATGGAACGACGGGTCGAAGGTGAAGACCACGAAGGCGCCCAGGGCGAAGAGGATCAGCGCCCCCGCCCCGAAGCGCCCCAGCCAGGCGCTCAGGTGCGCATCGATGGCGTAGCCCAACCCGCCGCCCAGGAACATCAGTTCGCTGTGCGCGAAGAGGAAGCCCAGCACCGTGGGCAGCCAGAACAGGGCCATCGCGCTCCAGCCCAGTGCGCGGCGCGGCGGCAGCAGCCAGGTGCCCAGCAGGATGCGCACCCCGGCCAGAAAGCTCCACAACGCGAACGCGAACGCCGCGATGCCGAACCATTGGTGGATGAAGCGGTGGCTCACGATCGCCCCGAGCTTGCCCAGCCAGTTCTCCACGCGCACCGCCGAACTGAAGATCTGTCCCCATGGCCGCGCCATCAGGTCCTGGTCCACCTTCCAGGTGACGAGGTAGCTGGTGAAGGCCACCAGCAGGTAGGCCGAAGTGAGGATCAGGAACAGCGCGAACACCTTGTGGGTGCGTCCATCGGCCAGGAAGGCCTTGAAGCGCGCCATGCGGCCTTCGCCGCTCCCGGAGGTCGTCTTCCTCCGCTCGCGCCTTGGACGGGGGCTTTCCTCCGCTTCCGGTTCTTCCTCGCGGAGCCTGTTCTTGCGTTCGCTACCCACCGGATGCGGAATGAAAACCCCAACGCGGCGGGGCCGATCAAAAGTACCGGGGGGGGTGGGGGAGGGTGCCCGCGAACGACGCTCTTATCAACAGCGCCGGTGTGAATTGTGGGCCGCGATCACGATCGTCCGGTCCGTTGACCGTTCGACCGTTCGCGGACGCCGGATCGTCGTGGGATCTCGGGACGCGAAGGTGACCGCCCGGCTTACAACGTGAAGGTGGAGAGCACCTCCTCCAATTCATGGTGCAACACTTCAGGCGCCACCGGTTCGTACTCCTTTTTCACCTCGAATTTGGACGGGTCGATCGGGCCGGTGGTCACCGCCACGGCATCCAGCCGCATGCGCATGCCGTATTGCACCACCTCGTAGCTCAACAGCACGCCGGGGATCTCGCTGAACGGGCCGAACCAGTTGGGGTTCTCCAACTGGATGCGGTCGGTGAAATACAGTTCGATCTCCGGTTTGCGGATGTCGTTGAAGATGGCCACCGCCTTCCGGCAGGGATAACCGGCGATGGTGTCGACCTGCCCGGTGTATAGGATGGTGAAGGCGCGGCCGTCCTTGTTGAAGTGTTGCATGTCGCGCTCGTGCATGCGCGCCACGATCTTCTTGCTCAATATGCTCAACTGGTAGTCGAGCTGCTCGGTCTCGTTGTCGGCGATCAGCGTGGTGCGGAACACCCCCATGCCCGCGCTGAGCTCGGCCACCTGTTGCCCATCGGCGAAGGTGATCGTGGTCCGTTCGGGCAGCATGCCCGACATCAAGCCGTTGGGATCGTAGTCCGGGAAGCTCAGCGCGTATTCGATCACCCCCTCGGTCAGTCGGCGTTGGAGCAATCCTTCGCCGCATGTCCATTGAAGCAGGGCGAAAGGCAGCATGGCCAGCAGGGTCTTGGTCGATGGCTTCATGGGACCGGTCGTTCTTGACCCGTCGTACGACGGCATGGGGTGAAGCGTTGCGGACCGCCCCGGTTACATTTGGCCGGCCACCATGGAAGTACGGTTGATCGAAGCGGCCTCGGAGATCGGGGCGGGCAAGCGCGGCACCAGCATGGGCATGGCCGCCCTGCGCGTGGCGGCCTGGAAGAAGGGCAGCGAGCTGTTCGGCCATGCGGAGGAAAGCATCCTGCGCGACGAGAACGACGTGCTGTACGAGGACGACAAGAGCCCCAACGCCCACCACATCGACGGGCTGATCCGCTTCGAGTCGGACCTGGCGTACGAGGTGTACAAGTACCTCAGGAGCAACATCTTCCCCATCGTCATCGGCGGGGATCATTCCATCGCCATTGGATCGGTCTCCGGCACCAAGATGGCCTACACCAGCGAGCGGCTCGGGCTGGTGTGGATCGATGCCCACGCCGACCTGCATTCGCCCTTCACCACCCCCAGCGGCAACGTGCATGGCATGCCCCTGGCCCTGCTGATGAACATCGAGAAAAAGAACCACGACGGGCGCAAGGTGCGGGTCTTCACCATGGACACCTGGGACCGCCTGCGGAAGATCGGCATGAGCGGCGCGAAGCTCAAGCCTTCCGACCTGGTCTTCATCGGCCTGCGCGACCTGGAAAAGGAGGAAGAGGCCATCATCAAGGAATTCGGCATCAAGGTGATCACGGTGAAAGACGTGCGCACGCGGGGGGCGGCCGCGGTGGTGGCCGAAACGCAGGAGTACCTCTCCAAATGCGACAAGATCCACGTGAGCTTCGACGTGGACAGCCTGGATCCGAGCATCAGCACCGGCACCGGCACACCGGTGAAGGACGGGCTGTTCCTGGACGAGGCCCGCGGGCTGCTCACCGGCTTTTGCGCGGACCCCAAGACCGCCACGCTCGACGTGGTGGAGATCAACCCCGCGCTGGACAAGGACAACGCCATGGCCGAGAACGTGTTGGAGGTCCTGGAACCCCTGTTCCCCATCCTGCGCAATCGTTGAGCGGGAAAACAAGATGTGGAAATGAGAAAATGTGGAAATGTGTGCTGATGAAATGATGTACCCGGTTTAGCCATTTTCACATTCTCACATTTCCATATTTCCACATTCAGTCTTGAGCCAGTCCGCCTCCCGCGTGATCCTGGTCCGGCCCACGGGCTTCGGCTTCGATCCGGAAACCGCGCCCAGCAATCCCTTCCAACACCGCAGCGACGATCCCCACCTGCGCCGCGACGCCGAGGAGGAGTTCGATGGCCTGCTCAGCGCGCTGGACCACTGCCGCATCGGCGTCACCGTGCTCGATCCGGTGGATCCCGCCGCGCCCAACGCGGTCTTCCCCAACAACTGGTTCAGCACCCACGCCGACGGCACCCTGGTGATCTACCCCATGTGTACGTCTTCGCGACGCCGCGAGCGCGACCGCGAGTTCGACCTGGCGCTGGACCAGCGCGGTTTCAAGGTGAGGCGCATGATCGACCTCACCGCCATGGAAGGCGACGACCGCTTCCTCGAAGGCACCGGCAGCCTGGTGATCGACCACGAAAAAGCCGTGGCCTACGCGGCGCTTTCGCCGCGCACCACCGAGCGCGCGCTCAACTACTGGTGCGGCGCCATGCAGGCCGGGCAGGTGCCTTTCATCGCCACCATGGACGGCACCCTCACCGGCCGGCCCGTGTACCACACCAACGTGCTCATGAGCATCGGTGCGCACTTCGCCGTGGCCTGCATCGATGCGATGCCCTATCCGGTGGATCGCGACGATGTGCGTGCCGAACTGGAGCGCAGCGGACGAGAGATCATCCCGATCGACCTGGGGCAGATGCACGGCTTCGTGGGCAACCTGATCGAACTGAGGGGCGCCGCGGGCGATCCCTTCATCTTCCTCTCCGAAAGCGCGTTCGCGCTGCTGCGATCGCCGCAACGCATCGCGCTGGAAAAGCACGGACGCATCGTGACCGTGGCCGTTCCGGTGATCGAAACGGTGGGCGGTGGCAGCGTGCGCTGCATGATCGCCGAGAATTTCCTGCCCCAACGCTGAGGCGTTTCTCGCTTCCTTCGCGGCACGATGTACCAGGACAGGCTCCAGGCCAGGCTCGTGCCCGCCGTTCGGCGTGCGTTCGACGAACTGTTCCGGCATGCGGTGGATCCGGCGGCGCTTTCCTTTCAGCCCACGCGTCCGGAATTCGAGGGCGACGTCACCATCAACGTCTTTCCCTTTCTGAAGGCCACGAAGAGGGGTCCGGAGCAGACGGCCACGGCGATCGGTGAGTTCCTGGTGAAGGAGGTGCCGGAGGTCCATCGCTTCAACACGATCAAGGGCTTCCTCAACCTGGTGATCGCCGACAGCTACTGGCTCGGTTTCCTGGAGGAGGCCGGCGAGCGGGACATCCTGCAGTTCGAGCGCAACGGAAAGAAGGTGATGGTGGAATACAGTTCCCCCAACACGAACAAGCCGCTGCACCTGGGCCACCTGCGCAACATCTGCCTGGGCCACGGCGTGAGCCGCATCCTGGGCTGCAGCGGCCACGACGTGGTGAAGGTGCAGGTGATCAACGACCGGGGCATCCACATCTGCAAGAGCATGGTGGCCTGGCGGATGTTCGGCGACGGCGAAACGCCGGAAAGCAGCGGACTGAAGGGCGACAAGCTGGTGGGGAAGTACTACGTGGCGTTCGACCGGGAATTCAGGAGGCAGGTGCAGGAGCAGGTGGCCGGGGGAATGGCGAAGGACGATGCGGAGAGGCAGGCGCCCATCCTGCTGCAAGCGCAGGAGATGCTCCGGAAGTGGGAGGCGAACGACCCGGAGGTGCGCGCCCTTTGGGAAAGGATGAACGGATGGGTGTACGATGGGTTCAACGCCACCTACCACCGCCTCGGCGTCGATTTTGACAAGCTCTATTACGAGAGCCGGACCTACGTGCTGGGGAAGGAGGATGTGCTCAAAGGCCTCGATCGGGGTGTCTTCTACAAGAAGGACGGCGCCGTGTGGGTGGACCTCCGACCGGACGGGCTCGACGAAAAGGTGTTGTTGCGCGGCGACGGCACCAGCGTGTACATGACCCAGGACATCGGCACGGCCATCAAGCGGTTCGAGGAGTTCCCAGGGCTGGCGCAGCTGATCTACACCGTGGGCAACGAGCAGGACTATCACTTCAAGGTGCTCTTCCTGATCCTGAAAAAGCTCGGATACGCCTGGGCCGATGGCCTGCATCACCTCAGTTACGGCATGGTGGACCTGCCCAGCGGGAAGATGAAAAGCCGCGAAGGCACCGTGGTGGATGCGGACGACCTGATCGACGAGGTGGCGGAGGAGGCGCGCAAGACCGGCGAACACCTGGGCAAGCTGGAGGAGTTCGGCGAGGCGGAGAAGAAGGCGCTCTTCGAACAGATCGGCCTGGCCGCCCTGAAATATTTCCTGCTGAAGGTGGACCCGAAGAAGCGCATGCTCTTCGATCCCGCCGCGAGCATCGACCTGCAGGGGCATACCGGGCCCTTCATCCAGTACACCCATGCGCGGATACGATCGCTGCTGCGAAAGGCGAATGAGGGATCAGAAGATCAGAAGACCGGAAGATCAGAAGATCAGGATCCGGGTGAGTTGCTTCAGGAGGAAAGGACGGTGATCAAGCAACTCCATCAATTGCCGGCGGTATTGCAGGAGTCGGCCGCGCGGCTGGACCCTAGTGGCCTGGCCAACCACACCTACGAACTGGTGAAGGCCTACAACACCTTCTACCAGAGCATCCCCGTGCTGAAGGAGGAGGACGCGGCGAAGCGCCGCTTCCGCCTCGCGCTCAGCGCGGCCGTCGCCCGCGCGATCCAGAAAGCCATGTGGTGCCTGGGCATCGAGGTGCCCGAGCGGATGTAAGGCGGAAAAAAAGAAGGCCCCGTTGCCGGAGCCTTCCTCGATGCGATGCGTGTGTTCTACTTCGCCTCCGCCGCCTCGGGCGTCGATGCCGGAGCCGCGTCGGCCGCTCCATCCTCCATGCCCTGGCGCTTCTCGGTGATGCGGGCGCTCTTGCCGCGCAGCTTGCGCAGGTAGAAGATGCGCGCGCGACGCACGTGGCCGCGCTTGTTCACCTCGATCTGGTCGATGAAAGGGGAGGCCACCGGGAAGATGCGCTCCACCCCCACGTTGTTGCTGATCTTCCGCACGGTGAAGGTGGCCGTGCTGCCGGACCCCTTGCGCTGGATCACCACGCCCTGGAACTGCTGGATCCGCTCCTTGTTGCCCTCGGTGATGCGGTAATGCACCGTGATGGTGTCCCCGGCCTTGAAGGCGGGGTGCTGCTTCAGCGGGGCGATCTCCTTCTCCAGTTGCTTGATGCGGTCCATGGCGCTAAGGGTCATTGAGGCGGGCCTGCCTGCCGCAGGCAGGGGCGTCGTGGGGTGACGGCAGACCTGCCCGCGTTTTTGGGGCCGCAATATTAAGGAAGTTCCTTTGCCCGGCCTCTTGTTCAGC
>CAYMXP010000072.1:0-13995 GCA_964394425.1 uncultured Chryseobacterium sp.
CCCCCCCCCCCCCCCCCCCCCCCCCCCCCCCCCCCCCCCCCCCCCCCCCAATTTTGATACGCATCGTCCTGAAATGGGTTTACAGACTGAGCCGCACACGAAACCACCGCACCGGATGCATACCCTTGATCAACTCTCCCTCGCTCTGTCCACTGCATGGATCCTGGCAGGCTTCGATGCCCACACCCAGGCCCTCACCCTCCAGCTGGATGCACCCGCCCACAACGGCTACCACGTGAGCTGCAACAGCGGCAAGGACGGGGCCATCGACCTGACCATCACCGGCGGAACGCCCCCGTACACGATCGAATGGAGCACCGGCGCCACCACCGAGGATGTCACCAACCTCTCCGCCGGATACTACCGCGTGGGAGTGACCGACAACGCCGGCCTGAGCGGTTCGGCCGAGATCACCCTCACCGAACCCGAAAAGCTCACCTCCGCGCTGGTGGCTTACGAATGGCCCAGCGGATACAACATCTATTGCAACGGCTGCTACAACGGCAGCATCGACCTGAGCGTGACCGGAGGCGTCGCCCCCTACGCATACGCCTGGGGCGACGGGCCCACCGCCGAAGATCGCAGCAACCTGGGCGCGGGCAGCTACAAGGTGACGGTGACCGATGCGAACGGATGCGAGGTGGATGGCGGCTCCATCTACCTCACCGAACCCGAACGCGACGACTGGACCATGGGTGGCAACGCGGGCACCAACCCGCCCACGCAATATCTCGGCACCAGCGACAACAAGGATGTGGTGTTCAAGAGCAATGGCCTGGAGCGGTTCAAGGTGAAAGCCAATGGTGAGATAAGCCTGCTGGGTAGTGCGACCGATGCAGGGCCGCTCTATCTGGATGTGGACGGCGTGTTGCGCGGCGGCGGCTTCCCCGACCTTGACCCGGTCCCATCCTATCCCTGCGCCAACTCGCTGGTGTATCCCTATTGGAGAACGAACGGGAACACCTTTCCCTATCCGCTTTGTCCGGGGCTGGTCCCGCGGCTGGGCACCAGGAACGCACACCCGGTGCATTTCATCACGAATGATGAGACGTGGATGATCTTGAGCGTGGACGGGAAACTGGGAATAGGCGCCACTCCCCCTTCAGGAGCGATCAATGGCTACCGCCTCTTCGTTGAGGACGGCATCGCTACGCGCGACGTGCTGGTGAAACTGGGCAGCTGGCCTGACTTCGTGTTCGATGATGGCTATGGGCTGATGCCGCTGAAGGAGTTGCGAGCGTTCCTGAGCGAGCACCGCCACCTGCCGGGCATTCCTTCAGCTTTGGAACTGGAGGCTAAGGATGGCTTTGAAGTGGGCGAGATACAACGGCGTCTGGTGCAGGTGGTGGAGGAGCAGGCGCTGTACATATTGGAGTTGGAGGAACGGCTGGAGGCGATGGAGCAGCGCATGCAGGCCCTTGAAGCGTCCAGGTGATGCGTGCGTGCCACTTCCCACTGCTGGTCCCCGCCGCGATCGCGATGGCCTCGGGAACGACCGTCCTGGGCCAGGTGCCTTATCCACCGCATGTGGTCCAGGATGTATCCTGGAGCAACGGCGCGCACCACACCGCCGTGACGAACAAGATCCTCTCGCCGGGCGCCGCATCGCAACCCGTTTCCATCTCGGGCACGGCCGATGCGGAATTCGTGTCCGCGACGGAAGTTCGGCTGACCGACGGCTTCCATGCCGGGGGCTTCACGGGCAGCGGGCGGTTCCGCGCGCGGATCGATGAAAGTCTCGGGGAGCATGCCGACCTGGTGGTGATCTCACCCAAGCCGGCGACGCACGCGATCGACAACGTGCTGCACGTGGAGAAGTGGGAGAAGCTGGAGATCGGGCTGAAGCTGCCACAGGACTACCAAGATGCCATTGACCGCTTCTTCGATCATTACTTCTCGAATGGAACCAACCAACCCGTCACACCGGACAGCGTCGATACTGCTCGCGATCTCAATCCATACGCGGATGATTCGTTGCAGCTGGTGATGACGCTGATCGATCCCTCCGGCGATTCCCTCATGAAGTGGGGATTCTTCATGCGGGAGGCAAGGTGGTTTCCGGACATTCCGTTAGGGAAGCTCGCTGAGCAGGATGGTAGCCACTCCTTATATCCTTACCACATCCGTTTCCGCTTCGCGCCGGATGAAGAAGGTCCATGGCAATTCTCGCTTTCGATCAAGGCGCCATACACTAGCATACCTGCGAACGATCCCCTTCCCGACCTGCTGCACACCGGCTATCAGTTGATCTGCGAACCGCCGCTGCCCGATAATAACGGCTACCTGCAGGTGAACGAGAACAATCAGCGTGTGCTCCAATTCGAAGGCGATAAGAATATCACAGGAGATGAGACATCCTTCTTCGGTTTGGGAACGAACATGGCCGATGTACGCCGCCTTGTCGGTGTCGGTACGTGGTACGCCTACCATCAGCGGGACTTCGATGTCATGCTGGAAACAATGGGGCAACTCAACGCGGTTGGTGGTAACTTCCTCCGCATGTACCTCATGCGCCACCTTTTCGCTCCGGAATGGGTGAACCTTGGGGTTTATGATGCCTACCACGCACCGGAACCCTGCGATGATGGGTCAGGGATCACATATGACAGCAATTGTCAATGGCAATGCTGGGCGTTCGACCGGATGCTGGACACCGCTAGGGCCAACGGGATCTATATCCAGGCCTGCCTGGACCCCTATCCACCCATCACCAATTATGAGACATACATCTGGGGTGTCCATCCTTACATGACCCACTTCCTAGAACCGGAGCGTGATACGCTCACGCAGTTGCTTGATATGAAGCGGTTCTTCTATGCGAATGGCGATACAGCGAACACGGACAGCGGCGTGTTCTACTACTGGAAGCGGAAGTACAAGTACATGATGGCGCGCTGGGGCTACTCGGTGAACATCGCGGCATTGGAGCCCTTTAACGAGACCGATCAGATGCTCAGCTATCAGTCTGTTGACCTTACAGATGAAGGTGGGGTGTGTCCCGAGAATCAGTTGATCTGGCCGGCTGATACTGCTCTTCCCGGGATAGTTGATAGCTGGCTCACCGATATCATTGACTACGTCAGGGATCCAGTTGACCTGACCGATCCAGTTGGATCACCCTTGGGCGAGAGCCACAGGCTCTTTCTCATGAGCTATACGGATGCACAGCCAGCCGGTACGACCGTGACCGACTACTTTCTGCCCTTTGAGAATGAGCGAGTGGATCTGATCGATGTGCACAAGGGCATTTGGCCAAACATTACTCAAGAGAATACTCCCGATGGAGCTTTGGAAGGCGCCTTTGATCACGCGGCCGATTTTCGGAACGCTTATCCCTATTCAGGCGCGCCCGAAAGCGAGCGGAAGCCTTTCAGCCATGGGGAATTCAATCACTATTTCGACATGGCGTTCGGCCCGCCGCCGAACAACATACACTCGGTCGTTCATTGTTTCCACAACTACGACCTTGCCTTTCACAACGAACTATGGTCCTCCGCCTTCTCAGGGACTTTCGCGGCTGGAACATCCTGGCTTTGGGAAAGGGTCTTCTGGTGGCCGGATGCGATGAAGCGGCCGCCGTCGGATCCGGACAATAACATCTGGCAGGTCGGGCTATTCTCCAATGCCCCCGGTGGGGTAAACCGTCTGGATATTGGCTTGGGATTCGCGGTCCTGGATACGAATAAAACCGTGCATCATCATTTCGAACCTCTGGCCAACCTGCTGGAACACCCGAGCTGGATGGCCTACGATTTTTTCAACGGTTACTATACTGCCAACAAGGCCTTCAGCTCCGGCGGCGAGATCGAGAGCTACTACCTGAAGGACAGCAGCAATACCGTGGCCATCGGCTGGGTGCACAACCGCAACGCGTGGCTGATGAACAGCTACTATCTGGCGAACACGGATACGACGGAGAATTTGTTGGGTTGCACCGTACCGGGCGATGCATCGATCACCCTAACGGGCTTCCTGGACACAACGCAGTACCACATCACCTGGTTCCCCACACGCATGAACGGCAGCGTTCTGCCCTTGGATACCGTGTGGCTTTCCAGCTCCACGGGCACGCTGCTGCTTGATCTTTCCACTGCGCCCTTTGGAGATACGGTAGCATTCTTCGCCGATACACTCCGAGCCGACTATGCCTTCATCATCACGCTTGACCCATTCGCAAAGAGCCTGATGCTCGCGCAGAACGCTGAAAGCCTACCGGGCGACGGCGGATGGGATTTCGCACTTTATCCTAACCCCACACGCGATGCTATCTATCTGCTGTTCACGGACGATAGGCCCAAGGATATCATCGTGCTGGACGTGACCGGCAGGCGACTCTTGCAACAGTCAAGCGTTACCGCGCCCATGCACCAACTCCCCATTGACCAAGGGGCCAGAGGTGCCTATTGGGTGCGCGTGTCTGATGGTGCGAACTGGAAGGTGAAGAAACTAATTGTCCATTAAGCCATGCGAACTGTATCACTGCTCCTTGGACAAGTCTTCTTACTCGCAGCGATGCACGCACAATCGACTTTCGAGAAGATCTATTTCTCGACAGGTTCTTATATGGAGAACCTCATTCAGCTGAACAGTCAGAACCTTTTGACAGGTCTGGCTTGGTACCCGGGTGTGTCATTGCTGGATGCGAATGGTAACTTCATTCAATCCAAGTGCTTTTACGGCGATTCCGTCCTGGTGATGGGCTCCGTTCGGCAGAAATCCGCGAACGAATTCTACTTCACTACGATCTATGTGAAGGATTCCTGTTCAGCCGTGGGTTCAACAACCGTCCCGTTCACTCGACCTGCAATCGGAAAGATGGATTCACTTGGGAGTATCCTGGAGGTCCATCACTACGCGCTCAATTCAGATTGCGTAAATCCTGCGGGTGATCTGTTGATCACTCAGGATCATGGCGCGATCACCTGGGGGCGGCAAGACCGGTTCTTCGCCCTGAGGGTCGATTCCAATCTAGCTCCAGTATGGGCAAGACGGTTCAACAACATCGGCCAGTTCCAATTCATCAAAGAACTTCAGGGAGGCGATCTGCTCGCGGGCTTCACCATGGATACAGCAGGCGCGGCGGTGGCGCGGCTCGACGCGAACGGCAACTTCATCTGGTGCAAAAGCTATATGCGGCCCCTGGGCAGGATGCACGATGCCCTGATCGAGTCGGACAGTTCTTTCATCATCACCGGCTACACGATTACCGAAGCAGGCGGTCATGTAAGGCTGTTCATGATGAAGCTGGATGGAGCGGGAGCGGTGCAATGGTGCAAGGGTTATGACAGCGGTGCTCTTGAATGGGACGTGTTCCGCCCATCTAGGATAGAACGAACATTGGATGGCCGAACGATTGTGCTCGCCACTTTGGGTGGCACCGCGTGGCCCTGGTTCTACCGGCCCTTCCTGATGAAGACCGACCTGAACGGAGATACGCTGTGGACCCGTTCCACTGGAGCCGATGGCTATATCTATTACACACGCGACCTGCTGGTCTCATCCGATGGCGGCTTCTTATTCAGCGGCATCGTTTGGGGCGACCTGCCCGATGGGAACAGCGGTTTGCCATACATCTTCAAGACCGATTCCCTCGGTCACTTCTCCTGCCTGGAACGCCATCACCCGATCACCGTCCTGGACCTATTTCCCACCGATAGCAGCTTTACCCTCACTTCGGTGGATGGGGCTACCATGATGCCTGCCTTTGTGAACGATACGGTCTTCGATCCGCTTACGGTCTATGATGCCTGCATTGTCACCAGCATGCCGAAGCCCATCGAATTCCGGAGGAGCAAGATACGCCCCAACCCAACCACCGGCCGCATCACCGTGGAGTTCGACGACCCGTTGGAGCGCGACAGCTTCTATTCGGTGTACGATGAGCTGGGCCGGCTGCTGTACCAGCGGCCGCTGCCGCCGGGCCGGGAGAAGGAGGAGATCGACCTGTCGCGCTTTGGCAATGGGGCCTACGTGCTGCGCTTCACCCTGCCGGACAGCGTAAGGCATGAAAGGGTGGTGGTGGAGTGACGGTTGATCTCAGCGTGCCTCCAAACTGAGCAGCGTGGCCGTGCTGTCGCGGTCGTAGTCCTCGCGCACCAGCACGATCAGGTGCGCAGGCCCGGTGTTGATGCTGGCGTGCAGGGAGTACAGGATGCTGTCGCCTTGGCGGCGGGTCTCCTTCAAGATCACTTCCGCATCCGGGATCGCTGCCTTCACATCCGCCAGGCTGATCGAACGCCGGCGCATGGCTTCAGCCCCTTCGTCGCTGGTCCGCAGGAGCGTGGCCGCGATGCGTTCCTTGATCCGCGCCTCGGGCGTCCAGCCGGCGTTCAGCAGGCGCTCGCCATAGAGGAGCCAGGCGAGCACCCCGCCGATGATCAGGCCGAAGAGGTAGAGCTTCAAGCGCCGGCCGAATTCCATGGGGAGCGGTCAGAACGCGGCCAGCATCAGGTCCAGGTCCTTGAAGGGGATGTGGAAGGCTTCGGAGAGCACCTCGCTGGTGAGGGCGCCGTTGTAGAGGTACACGCCGTGGCGCACACCCAGGTCCTTCTTGATCAGCTCCTCGAAGCCGCCGAAGTCGCCCATGGTGATGAGCATCGGGGTGAAGATGTTGCTGAGCGCATAGCTGGCCGTGCGGGGAACACGGCTGGCGATGTTGGGCACGCAGTAATGGATCACGCCGTGCTTGCGGAACACCGGATCGGTGTGGGTGGTGACCTCGCTGGTCTCGAAACAGCCGCCGCGGTCGATGCTCACGTCCACGATCACCGAACCCTCCTGCATGCCCTTCACCATCGCCTCGCTCACCACCATGGGCGCGTGGCCGTGCTCGGGCCGCATGGCGCCGATGGCCACGTCGGCGCGGCTCAGGGCGTTCTTCAGTTCCTCGGGTTGCACCACGCTGGTCCACACGCGCTGGCCGATCAGGTTCTGCAGGCGGCGCAGGCGGTAGATGCTCTTGTCGAAGACCTTCACGCTGGCGCCCAGGCCCAGGGCGGCGCGCGTGGCGAACTCGCCCACGGTGCCCGCGCCCAGGATCACCACCTCGGCGGGTGCCACGCCGCTGATGCCGCCGAGCATCAGGCCCTGGCCGCCCTTGTCGGTGCTCAGGTATTCGCCGCCGATCAGCACCGCGGTATTGCCGGCGATCTCGCTCATGGCGCGGATGATGGGGTAGATGCCCTGCCGGTCCTTGATGAAATCCCAGGCCACGGCCGTCGCCTTTTTGTCCATCATGCGCCGCAGGCTGTCCTTGGGCTGCACGGTGAGCTGCAGCGCGGAGATCAGGATCTGCTTGTGGCGCAGCTGCTCGATCTCCTTGTGGCTGGGCGGGCCCACCTTCAGGATCACATCGGCCTTGAAGACCTGCTCGGGCCCGTCGGCCAGCTGCGCGCCAGCCTCGGCGTAGTGACGGTCGCTGAACTGCACGGCCCGGCCCACGCCGCGCTCCACCACCACGCGGTGGCCGCGACCGCTGAGCACCTGCACGGCCTCGGGGGTCAGGGGCACGCGATGCTCCTGGTAGGCGATCTCCTTGGGAATGCCCAGGAAGACCGAGCGGTCGCGCCTGCCGGTTTCCAGCATCTCCTCCTGCGGGAGCAGGGCCACTTCGCGGGCCAGTTGCTTGAGCAGTTCGCGTTGCTCGCTCATGGATGCTGCGCGCGGTCGGATCGCGCCGGGTTCCGGACGGGGGAGGGATCGATCTGCAGGGCACGCTCGCCGTGTACCAGGTTGATGCGCACCGTGACGGTGCCCGGCGGCAGGAGGGCGAGCGCCAGTTCGGGCCACTCGACGAAACAGTAATGGCCGCTGTCCAGGTATTCGAGGAAGCCGATGCCTTCCAGTTCGCCCGCGTCCTTCAGCCGGTAGAGATCGAGGTGGTAGATCGGGCGCTGGAGGGCATCGCGGTATTCGTTCACGATGGAGAAGCTGGGACTGGTGGCCTGGTCTTCGGCACCCAGTTCGCGGCAGAGGGCCTTGATCAACGTGGTCTTGCCCGCGCCCAGTTCGCCGCGGAAGGCGAACACGCGCCGGTCGGGGAAGGTGTTCAGCAGCGAGGCGGCCATCGTGTCGGCCTCGGCGGCCCCATGCATCATCAACAGGCTGCTCATGGGGTGCGGGGTTTGAGCAGGGCCACCGGCACGACCATCTCCTCCAGGCTGATGCCGCCGTGCTGGAAGGTGTGCCGGTAATAGTTCACGTAGTGGTTGAAGTTGTTGGGGTACACGAAGAAGAGGTCCTTCCGGGCGAAGATGTAGGTGGTGCTCACGTTGGTGCGGGGCAGGAAGGCCTTCGCCGGATCCTTCACCACCAGCACGTCGCGGTCCTCGTAGGAGAGGTTGCGGCCGTGCTTGTAGCGCAGGTTGGTGGTGGTGTTGCGATCGCCGATCACCTTGCTGGGCTCGTTCACGCGGATGGTGCCGTGGTCGGTGGTGATGATCAGGCGCGCGCCGCGCGAGGCGATGCCCTTGATGAGGTCGAAGAGCGGGCTGTGCTCGAACCAGCTCAGGGTGAGCGAGCGGTAGGCGGCATCGTCGTCGGCCAGCTCGCGGATCACCTCCATCTCGGTGCGCGCGTGGCTGAGCATGTCCACGAAGTTGTACACGATGGCGTTGAAGCCGTTGCCCATCAGGTTGTCCAGGCTTTCGGCCAGCTTGCGGCCCTGCGCCAGGTTGAGGATCTTATGGTAGCTGGCCTTCACGTTCTTCCCCAGCCGCTGCAGCTGCCCGAGCATGAATTCCTCCTCGTGCAGGTTCTTGCTGGTCTCCTCCTCTTCGCCCACCCACCTGCCCGGGAAGCGCTTCTCGATCTCCCCGGGCATCATGCCGGCGAAGAGCGCATTGCGCGCGTATTGCGTGGCGGTGGGCAGGATGCTGAAGAACAGGTCCTGCTCCTCCACCTTGAAGTACTCCCCCAGCACCGGTTCCAGCACGCGCCACTGGTCCAGCCGCAGGTTGTCGATCAGCACCATGAAGAGCGGATCCTTCGCGTCGCGGATGTGCGGGGCGATCTTCTGCTTGAAGAGGTTGTGCGATTGCAGCGGGGGGTCGCCGCCCTTCCCCGACAGCCAGTCGACGTAGTTGCGCTCCACGAAGCGGCTGAAGAGGTCGTTGGCCTCGGCTTTCTGGCTGGCCAGGATCTCGGCCATTCCCTCGTCGCCGCTGCGTTCCAGTTCCAGTTCCCAGCGCACCAGTTCGTCGTACAGCGCCTTCCACTCCTTCACCCCGAGGCGGTCGCTCAGGCGCAGGCTCAACTGGCGGAACTCGCGCTGGTAGTCGGTGGTCACCTTCTCGCTCACCAGGCGGCGGCCCTCCAGGTTCTTCTTGATCGAGAGCAGGATCTGGTTGGGGTTCACCGGCTTGATCAGGTAGTCGCTGATCTTGCTGCCGATGGCCTCTTCCATGATGGTCTCTTCCTCGCTCTTGGTGATCATGACCACCGGCGTGGCGGGGGACATGGTCTTGATGCGGCTGAGCGTTTCGATGCCGCTGAGGCCGGGCATGTTCTCGTCCAGGAACACGATGTCGTAATCCTTCCGGCCGGCCTTGTCCACGGCATCCAGTCCGTTGTTCACGGTATCCACCCGATAGCCCTTTTCCTGGAGGAAGATCACGTGGGGGCGCAGCAGGTCGATCTCGTCGTCGGCCCAGAGGATGTTCACGCTCATGCGGTGCGAAGTGGTGAAAGAAAGGGATGAAGGCAGGGAGGGTGAAGATACGTTGCGGTTCCCCTCGCCGCGCGATCGCCCCGCGATCGCGCCATAGGTGCGACCTTCGGCGCGGTGAGCATGCGCAGGAAGATCCTCAACGACCCGATCCACGGCTTCATCACCGTGCCGCATCCGGTGGTGCTGCGGCTGATCGACCACCCCTGGTTCCAGCGGCTGCGGCACATCAAGCAACTGGGCATGAGCCACCTGGTCTATCCGGGCGCGCTCCATACGCGCTTTCACCATGCCCTGGGCGCCATGCACCTCATGGGGCAGGCGATCGACGTGCTGCGCTACAAGGGACACGCGATCGCCGAGGAGGAGGCCTTGGGCGCCACCATGGCCATCCTGCTGCACGACATCGGGCACGGCCCCTTCAGCCACACGCTGGAACACAGCCTGGTGACCGGCATCGGCCACGAGGCCCTGGGCGCCCTGGTGATGGACGCCCTTGACCGGGAGATGGAAGGCGCGCTGGCTCCGGGCATCCGCATCTTCCGCGACCGGCATCCACGGCGCGCGCTGCACCAGCTGGTGAGCAGCCAGCTCGACATGGACCGCATGGATTACCTCAACCGCGACAGCTTCTATACCGGGGTGAGCGAGGGCGTGATCGGCGGCGATCGCATCATCAAGATGCTGGAGATCGTGAACGACCGCCTGGTGGTCGAGGAGAAGGCCATCTACAGCATCGAGAAGTTCATCGTGGCGCGCCGCCTGATGTACTGGCAGGTGTACCTGCACAAGACGGTGGTGGCCGCCGAGGGCATGCTGCAGGAGGCGCTCAAACGCGCCAAGGACCTCACCGCCCGCGGGGTCGATCTTTTCGCTTCGCCGGCCTTGAAGCGGTTCCTCCGGGAGCAGGTGGACCGCGCCGCCTTCGAGCGCGATGCCACGCTGCTGCACGATTTCCTGCGGCTGGACGACCACGATGTGATGGGCGCGATCAAGGTCTGGGCCACCCATGCCGACGTGGTGCTCGCCACCCTGTGCGCCGACCTGGTCGGGCGGCGCACCTTCCGCATCCAGCTGGTCGAACGACCCTGGGACATGGAGCCCATCGGCGCGATCCGCCGGAAGGTGGCGGATAAGTTGAAGATCGCCCCGGAGGACAGCGCGCACTTCGTGCTGCACGGCGGCATCGTGAATAACGCCTACGACACGGGCAGGGACCGCATCGAGCTGCTGTACAAGGACGGATCCCTTCGTGATATCGCCGAGGCGAGCGACAACCTGGGCATTCGCGCGCTGGCCCGGCCGGTCGAGAAGTGGTACCTGGCCTGGCCCAGGTGGATCGATCCCTGACCGCTCCCGAAAACAACGCTCGCCTGCGGAAGCCACCGACTGGTGTGCCGTTGCCGTGCATCCATCGAAACACGGTCCATGGCATGCATCGCCCCGTTATGTTTGTTCGGCACCCATCATGAACAACGCTCCCTGGGCCAAGATCCTCCTGTTCAGCCTGCTGGCAGGCGCCATCGGTTTCGTCATCGGCATGTTATGCCGTTGCCACGAACATGGCGGATGCCCCCGCCGCGGCACCTGTGAAAGCGGCGCGCATGGGCACGGCCGCGCCGCATGCTGCGGACGGAACGACCGTGATGCGCATGACCATGCTCCGGGATCAGACGATCGCGTACGTGCCATGGTCAAGGAGATCGAGGCCAGCGGCTTTGAGGGCGACACCACCCTGTCCATCGAAGGTGGGAAGGTGAACGTGCATCGCGAAGGCGACCGCACCGAGGTGAACGTGACCATGGAAAAGGAGGGGGAACAAGCGCGCGAGTAGGGGAGCGGCCATTCATCAGGACCGGGCGATACGCAGCCACCATCACCACACGACCCATGCCCCCCCCGGCGCTGAACGGCATGACGACCGAGGCACTGCTCCAGGCGATGGAGGAAGAACGACGGCGGGTGCGCACGGGCACGGAGGATCCCGTTCGCGCGGCGCTGCGTTTCGTCACCTTCACCATGCTGGGGCTCGTGGCGGCCATGTTCGTCGTCGAGATCGGGTTGGGCAGCCCCGAGCGGTCCAGCAACACCTTCCGCAAGATCGACGACGCCGAACGGGTCCAGCTCCTCAAGGAGCGCGCCTGGTAGGTGGAAGCGCGCCTCGCCGCCCCCGGCTATCTTCGCGGGCCGCGTTCACAGCGGCACGCATGCAGTTCTCCGCAGGCCAGATCGCAGAACTCCTTCAGGGTGAACTGGACGGCGACGCCCAGGTGCTGGTGAGCGACGTGAGCAGGATCGAGGAAGGGCGCCTGGGCACCCTCACCTTCCTGGCCAATCCCAAGTACACCGAGCACATCTATTCCACCGGGGCCAGCGTGGCCATCGTGGACAAGGACTTCAAGCCCTCGCGGCCCATCCCCAAGCGGCTCACGTTGATCCGCGTACGGGATCCCCGCGCCGCCTTCGCGCTGCTGCTGGACATGCACCAGAAGCACCAGTACGAGAAGGTGGGTTATGAGCAACCCAGCTACGTGAGCCCCAAGGCCACCGTGGGCAAGGGGGTGTACATCGGGGCCTTCAGTTACATCGGCGACGGCGTGGTGATCGAGGACGGGGTGAAGATCTTCCCCAATTGCACCATCGGCGACGGCGCGCGCATCGGGAAGGGCACGCGCATCCATGCGGGCACCAGGGTGTACCACCGGTGCGTGATCGGCGCCGACTGCCTGATCCACTCCGGGGTGGTGATCGGCGCCGATGGCTTCGGCTTCAACCAGGACGCCGCCGGCCGGTACGAGAAAATGGCCCAGGTGGGCAACGTGGTGATCGAAGACCAGGTGGAGATCGGCGGCAACACCACCATCGACCGCGCCACCATGGGCAGCACCATCATCCGCCGCGGCGTGAAGCTGGACAACCTGATCCAGGTGGGCCACAACGTGGAGATCGGCGCCGATACGGTGATCGCCGCGCAGACCGGCATCGCCGGCAGCAGCAAGATCGGCACCCGCTGCCTCATCGGCGGCCAGGTGGGCATCTCCGGCCATCTCACCATCGGCAACGACGTGAAGATCGCCGCGCAAAGCGGCATCGGGAACAACCTCCCCGATGGGGCCACCGTGCAGGGAGCGCCGGCCTTCGCCATCGGCGACTACAAGCGCAGCTACGTGCTCTTCCGCAAGCTGCCGGAACTCAGGCAGCGCATCGAGGCACTGGAGAAGGACCCCGCCTTCCCGCGGGAACCTCAGCCCAAAGGATGATCTTGCCCCATGCACCCTCGACCAACGTGGCCCAACGCCAGGAGATCCCACGATGAATCCCGATAAACAGCACACCCTCAAGGGCACCGCCACGGTGAAAGGCGTCGGCCTGCACACCGGCGAGCCCGTGACCCTCACCCTGCACCCCGCGCCATCCGGTCACGGCTACAAATTCCAGCGCACCGACCTGGAAGGCCAACCGGTGATCGACGCGGATGCGGACAGGGTGGTGAGCACCGAGCGGGGAACCACGCTGGGCAATGGCGAGGCCCGTGTGAACACCACCGAACACGTGCTGGCCGCCCTCTATGCCCTGGGCGTCGACAATTGCCTCATTCAGCTCAGCGGTCCCGAGGTACCCATCATGGACGGCAGCGCGCTGCCCTTCGTCAACGCCATCGAGAGCGTGGGCCTGCAGGAACAGGATGCCCCGCGCGACTGGTACGTGCTCAACGAGCCCATCTGGTTCGAGACCAAGGAACGCGGCACGGAGATGCTTGGCGTGCCCACGCCCGGCGGCGAGTTCCGCCTCACGGTGATGGTCGACTACAACAGCCCCGTCCTGGGCACCCAGCACGCCAGCATGTACCGTTCCGAGGAGTTCAAGGACGAGATCGCCCCCTGCCGCACCTTCGTCTTCCTGCGCGAACTGGAACAGCTGGCCAAGGCCGGGCTGATCAAGGGTGGCGACCTGGACAACGCCATCGTGATGGAGGATCGCGAAGGCACCACCAAGGAGCAGCTCAAGGCGCTGGCCGAACTGCTGGGCAAGGAGTACCGCGACGTGGAGATCCGCCGCAACGGCGTGCTCAACACCACCGACCTGAAGTTCTTCAACGAGCCGGCCCGCCACAAGCTCATGGACATCGTGGGCGACCTGGCGCTCGTGGGCCGGCCGATCAAGGGCCACATCCTTGCCGCGCGGCCCGGTCACTTCGGCAACACCAGTTTCGCCAAGCGGATCAAGGAGAAGATGCGCGAGGAGAGGAAGAGCACCGCCTTCAGCTACGACCTGCAGCGTGAGCCGCTCTTCGACATCAACGCCATCACCGCCATGCTGCCCCACCGCTA
>CAYMXP010000073.1:0-13765 GCA_964394425.1 uncultured Chryseobacterium sp.
CGGTCGAAGTAGCGGCTGTAGTTCTCGATCCCGCTGCAATAGCCCAGTTCGCGCATCATCTCCAGATCGTAAAGCGTGCGCTCCTCCAGCCGCTTGGCCTCCTGGTGCTTGCCGATCTGCCGGAAGAACTCCACCTGCCTGCCCATGTCGGCATGGATCGAAGCCAGCGCGTCGTTGAGCGTGTCGCGGCTGGTCACGAAGATGTTCGCCGGATAGATCGTCACCGCCGGCACCTCCTCCAGCGTCCTGTTGTTCAGCGGGTCGAAGCGTTCGATGCGCTCGATCTCGTCACCGAAGAAGTCCACGCGCACGCCCTCATCGGCATAGGCCAGGTGGATCTCCACCACGTCGCCGCGCACGCGGAAATTGCCGCGGGTGGGATCGGCGTCCTGTCGGCTGTACAGCGCGCCCACCAGGTCCAGAAGGAACTTGTTGCGGCTGACCTTCCGCCCCTTCTCCACGTGGACCACGCTGCTGGCGAACTCGGCGGGGTTGCCGATGCCATAGATGCAGCTCACGCTGGCCACGACGATCACGTTGCGCCGGCCACTGAGCAGCGCGCTGGTGGCGCTCAGGCGCAGTTTCTCGATCTCCTCGTTGATCGAAAGGTCCTTTTCGATGTAGGTGTTGGTCACCGGCAGATAGGCCTCGGGCTGGTAGTAGTCGTAGTAGCTCACGAAGTACTCCACGCGGTCGTTGGGGAAGAAGTGCTTGAACTCGCCGTAAAGCTGGGCGGCCAGCGTCTTGTTGTGGCTCAGCACCAGCACCGGCCGGTCGAGCTGCTGGATCACGTTGGCCACGGTGAAGGTCTTGCCGCTTCCCGTCACGCCCATCAAGGTCTGGAAGGGCATGCCGTCGCGTACGCCCTGCACCAGTTGGGCGATGGCCTCCGGCTGGTCGCCGGTGGGGGAGAACTCGGAGGTGAGGGAGAAGGACACGGCCGTTCATTCGATCGCGGCTTCAAAGGTACCGGGGTCGATCCTCCGTTCACCTTGGCGAACTCCGGCGCATTGCTACCTTTCATGGCTCCTGGTCGGGGTTCACACGTCGCGGCATCGCGGCGGACCGATCGGCAGAAAAAAAAAAGCATCATGAGCACTTTTCACGTTCCCGCCCATCGTCACGGCTTTTCCCTCTGGAGCCTGCTGTTCATCGGCATGGCATTCATCGGTTCATCGCGCAGCGAGGCACCCGACGGGCGACCGCGCCTTCCCAAAGTCGGTGAAGGATGTGCGGTCCCCGGTCCGGCCCTTTCGCCGGATGCGGCACCGGGCGGCGTGGACTTCGCGGTGACCGTCGTGGCCAAGGACGCCACGCATCCCCAGTTCGGAATGGGGTTCCCCTCCGGCTTCGCGATCAACGGCACGCAGGGCCTGGAGCTGTTCCTGGTCCGGGGCACGACATACGTGTTCAGCATCAGCGGGGGCCACCCTTTCGCGTTCAGTTCGAGCGTTGTCGGCGGGCCTGCGAACATCGGTTTGAACTATCCGGCGGGCAGCGGCATATCCGGTAGTCCGGCCTATCCCGCCACCAGCGGCACGGTCACCTTCACGCCGAACGCCGGCTACCCGGACCTGCTCTACTACGTGTGCAACGCGCACAACAACATGGGCTGGAAGATCAACCTGAGCGATCCGCCCGTGCTGCTCAATGTCAAGGTCATGCTCGAAGGTCCGTACGACGGCGCTACGCTGATGATGCGCGACAGCCTGCGATCCTCGGGCGTGCTTCCGGTATCCGAGCCCTATACCGTGCTGGGCTACGCACACGTGGGCAGCGGAGGGGAGACCACATCGGCACCGGTGCTGGCCACCACCGGACCGGATGCGCCGGTGGACTGGATGATGCTGGAGCTGCGCTCGGCCGCCGATCCCGCCGCGATCGTGGCCTCCTACGCCTGCCTGGTCCAACGGGACGGTGACCTGATGCGGCCGGACGGCACCGTGCCGCTTGTGCTGAACCAGCCGCCGGACGACTATTACATCGCCGTGCGGCACCGCAACCACCTGGGCGCGATGACCGCGTCGGCCATCCCCCTCGGCACCGTGCCCGCGACCACGATCGACCTCACCCTGCCCGCCACGCCCACCTATGGGACCAATGCCCAAAAGGCGCTCGGCGGCACCGGGGTCATGGGCTTGTGGGCCGGCGACGTGAACTTCGACGGGCAGGTCAAGTACACCGGCGGAGCGAACGATCGCGACCTGGTCCTGCTGGCCATCGGCGGCACGGTACCCACCGGCGTGGTGAATGGCCAGTACCGCCGGGAGGACGTGAACATGAACGTGCAGGTGAAGTACACCGGAAGCCTCAACGACCGCGACCTGATCCTGGTGAACATCGGAGGCACGGTGCCCACCGCCGTGCGCGACGCGCAACTGCCATAGGCAGGCTCCCGCGCGCGGAACGCCGATCCGCGATCAGTGCTTGTGCCGCCGCTTCTTCACGATGCCTCCGGTGATGTCGCGCACCGGGCTCATGACCACGAAGGCATTGGGATCGATCTTCTCGATCTCCTCGGTGAGGCGGGCCACCTCCAGGCGCGTGATCACGCAGTAGAGCACGTCGGCGTCGTGCGAGCGCCCGCGGCGGTCGAAGCCGCGCCGCCCGCGCAGCACGGTGACCCCGCGCTGCAACCGATCGGTGATCATCAGGCGGATCTCCTCATCGTGCGAGCTCACGATGGTGACGCCGGTGTACTCCTCGATGCCCTCGATCACGAAATCCATCGTGCGGCTGGCGGCCAGGTAGGTGATCATGGAGTAGAGGGCCGTCTCCACGCCCATCAGCCAGGCGGCCACGCCGAAGATCACCACGTTCACCACCGTGATCACGTCGCCCACGGTGGTGTGCAGCCGGCGGCTCACGGCGATGGCCAGCACTTCGGTGCCATCGATCACCCCGCCGCCGCGCACCGCCAGTCCGATGCCCGCCCCCAGGAAGAAGCCGCCGAACACGGCCACCAGCAGCTTGTCGTGCGTCACCTCCGGCAGGTCCACGGTGCCCACCACCAGGGCCAGCGCCGTGATGCCCACCATGGTCCGGACGGCGAACGCCCGCCCGATGGAACGATAGGCCAGCAGCACGAAGGGCGCGTTGATCAGCACCAGCAGCAGGGGCAACGGCAGGTCCGTAAGCACGGTGATCATGAGCGCCAGGCCGGTGGCGCCTCCGTCGATGAAGCCCGTGGGCAGCAGGAAGCTTTTCAGTCCGAAAGCGGCGCTCGCCACGCCCAAGCCGATCTGAAAGGCGTCTTTCGCGGCGTTGATCAGCGTGAGCCGCAGTTCACGGAACCCTTTGGCCACCCGGAAGGCCGAAGGCTGATCCGCCCGACGACCGCGCTCATTGGAACGCATCACCGAGCGGATCACCAGGTCGCGCAGGTAGGGGTTCATCGGCAACAAGATAGCGGCCGAAGATCCTTCGCCCGGGGTCGCGACGCGCGGCTACGGCACCACGACGCGCGCGGTCCAGGCCCGTGATGCATCCGTGATGCGGACCAGGTACAGGCCGCCGGCGAGGCCGGTCGCGGAGATGCGCCCACCGCCGAGGCCCGCGGGCAGGGTGCGGCCCGTCGCGATCGCGCCGGTCGGGTCGAGCACTTCCATCGTGGCCGGTCCGATCGTGCCGTCGGTGACCACCTGGATCGCTTCAGCGCCGGGATCGTACCATGCGCTCACCTGCGGAGCCGGCCGAGGCGCTTCAGCCACCTCCACCGTTCCGAACGCCATCCATTGCGAACCGTCGAGGGTGGTGGTGTTGCCGAACACCGTGGTGCTGAAGGAGAACAGATGCACGATGGGATAGTGCGTGCCGGCCTGCAGGAAATAGGTGTATTCGCGGTGATATGCGATCGTCCCCAGCATGTTGGCATCGGTATAGTCCTCCACGTAGGTCACGCGGAGCACGTCGTACAGCGTGTCCAGGGGCAGGATCAAGGTGCCGTAACCGTCGGCATCGGCGGTGAGGGAGCCATCGCGCACGACGGGAAAACCCATCACGGAGAACTCCGCGTGAAAGGCATCGACCCAGGCGGTGCCGTAGGTGGCCGGGTAGGTGGTCATTTGCATCGCGTCGCTGTACACGATCGGTGCTTCGCCGGGAACATTGCTCATGCCGTGCAGGTAGCCGCCCGTGGCATCGAACTGCGAGTAGGCGAAGAAGCCCATGTCCATGGCCGCCACCGTGGCGTCCGGGAACGATGCCCCATCGGGCGTGGTGGCCGGGTCCACGAATTCGATGAAGATCAGGCTGTCGCTGGTGAGGGTGCTCAGGTCCCAGGTCTGGTTGGCGCCGGGGAGGCCCGGGTCGGCCCAGGGGCAGGCGTTGTAGGTAAAGGCATCGCCCACCACGGTGCCGGTGTTCGAGAAGTCGAGCACAGGTTGGGCGCGCAGCGTGGAGAAGGAGGCCAGGGTGAAGAGGGGTAGGAGATGCTTCATGGGTCAGGGGGGTGTGTCGAAAGCTATGAGCTTTGCCTGGAATGGATGGAACAGGGCGGCCCATGGCAGGGCTACCGCCTCTTAGTTGCCTGAAATTCAACCGCAGAGAGCGCAGAGGCACGGAGAAATGCCCATCATTTCGTTGCCTGTGCAGCAAAGATCGCAGAGGCGGCCGGAGGCCGCTAACTCAGCGCCTCTCTTTGGAGGCCGAAGGGATCCTCTGCGGCCTCTGCGCTCTCCGCGGTGAAGAACAAGACCCGATAGCCCTGCGGCCCATGGCGGGGTGATCGTCTTCTTTGGTAACATGCACCTCCGTGGAGAAGATGATCGTTGACGCGTCGTATGGGACCCATGTCGTTGCCGGCGGGATCGCGCTGGTGGTGGCGCCCCTGGCCCTGGCCGCCCGCAAGGGAGGCCGCTGGCACCGCCGGTGGGGTCTGGCCTTCGCCTGGAGCATGGCGGCGGTATGCGCCACGGCCATCGTGCTGGCCCTGGCCGGGCGCAATTACCTCATGGTGCTGCTGGCGGTCTTCAGCTTCCATCTGACCGGCGCCGGCTGGCGCGCGCTGTACCTCAAGAAGCTGCACCGCGGCCAGCGCGCCACCTGGGTGGATCGGCTCCTGCACGGGACCGCCGGCATGTTCAACTTCTGTCTGCTGCTCTGGGGGCTGGGCGGCCTGTTGCTGCGCCACGAACATGATCGCCTCTACCCGATCTTCACCGTGTTCGGCGCCATCGGCACCCTGCTGGTGTTGCACCATGCGCGCAAATTCTTCAAGCGAAGGCACGAGCGCCACGAGTGGTTCTTCGATCATTTCACCGGCATGATCGCCGGTTACATCGCCACGGTATCGGCGTTCTCCGCGGTGAACATCGCTCCGCGTCTGCCGGAAAGCATGGCCGCCGTCGCCTGGCTCTGGCCCACGGTGGTCGGTGCACCCATCATCTGGCTGCTGGTGCGGCACTACAAGAGGCGCTACGCCAACCAGCGCACGCCGCACGACGACTTCAAGGTGAAGATCGGTTGACCATCGGTCATGCAGCGGGGCACTTCGCACCTTCGCGCCATGGGCACGGCCGTCTTCACCCTGGATGTGGAGGACTGGTTCCACATCCTGGACCTGCCCTCCACGCCTCCGCTGGAACAATGGTCCTCGCTCCCCAGCCGCGTGGAACGGAACACACGGCACATGCTGGACATCCTGAGGGAGCACGAGGTGAAGGCGACGTTGTTCTTCCTGGGCTGGGTGGCCGAACGCTGGCCGCAACTGGTGATGGAGGCCGCGAGCGACGGCCATGAGATCGCCAGCCATGGCTACGCCCACGAGCTGGTGTACACCATCCCGCGCGAGCGCTTCGAAGCGGACATCCGCAAGGCAAAGGACATCATCGAGCAGGCCGCGGGCGTGCGCGTGCTGGGTTACCGCTGCCCGGGGTTCAGCGTCACGGCCGGGACGCCCTGGTTCTTCGACAGCGTGAAGGGGGCCGGTCATGTTTACGACAGCAGCATCTTCCCCGGACAGCGCGGCCATGGCGGCCTGCCCGGTGCGAAGGAGGCGCCGCATGTGATCCGGACCGGTCACGGCGATCTGCTGGAGTTCCCCATCTCGCTCGGCCGCATGTTCGGCCGCCCGATGTACTTCTTCGGCGGCGGCTATCTGCGCTTCTTTCCCTACGCGCTGGTCCGGAGGAAGATGAACGAGGTGTTGGGCGAAGGCCGGCCGGCGATCATCTACCTGCATCCGCGCGAGATCGATCCGCACCACCCGCGCCTGCCCATGGGCATCAAGCGCCGCTTCATGACCTACGTGGGCCTGAAGACCACCGGACCCAAGTTGCACGGGCTGTTCCGCGACTTTCGTTTTGCCCGCTTCGCGGACCTGCTCTCCACCGTTCGATGAGTGCCGCCGTGCAGCGCATCCTGTTCCTCTACACCGAGCTGGCGCCCTATTTCCTCGCGTGCGCCGAACGGCTGGTGAAGGATCACGGCGTGGAGGTGCATATCGTGCGCCGGCCGGTGAACCGCGAGGCGCCCTTCGCCATGCGCGTTCCCGAGGGCGTGCAACTGCATGAGCGGAGCGCGCTCACCGGGAAGGCCTTGATCGACCTGGCCAGGGACCTGAAGCCCGCGGCGGTGTTCTGCAGCGGCTGGGTGGACAAGGGCTACCTGGCCGCATGCCGGGCGATGCGCCGCCTGGGTACGCCCACCATCATGTGCTTCGACACGGCCTGGGTGGGCGACCTGCGCCAGGAGCTGGCCGTGCTGCTCGCGCGCTTCTGGTTGCCGCGCACTTTCAGCCACGCGTGGGTCACCGCCAACCCGCAGGCGCTCTACGCACGCAAGCTGGGCTTCCGCAATTCGCGCATTCGAAAAGGGGCCTACTCCGCCGCCGTGGATCGTTTCGCGCCGCTGTTCGACCGGTTCAAGAAGGCCAAGGCCGCCGCGTTCCCGCACCGCTTCCTGTGCGTGGCGCGCTACATCGCCACCAAGGGGCACCAGGACCTGTGCGACGCCTTCGACGCGCTCTGCCGCGAAGGGCGCGCCGGCGATTGGGAACTGTGGTTCGCGGGGACCGGCGATCTGTACGACCAGGTGACCACATCCCCCTCGGGCGCCAACCCGCGGATCCTGCACCTGGGTTTCGTGCAGCCCGCGGAGACCCCGGCGATCATCGAGCAATGCGGCGTCTTCGTGCTGCCCAGCACCTTCGAGCCCTGGGGCGTGGTGGTGCATGAGTATGCGGCCGCGGGCATGCCCCTGGTGCTGAGCCATCGCGTGGGCGCCGCCGAGATGTTCCTCGTGGAAGGGGAGAACGGCCAGCGGTTCCCTGCCGGCGACGTCGCGGGTTTGAAGAAGGCGCTCCAATGGATCATCTCCCGCCACGACGCCGACCTGGCACACATGGGCGAGCGGAGCGCCGCGGTGGCCCGCGGCTGGGATCCCGGCCGCTGGGCGCAGGTGGCCATGGACTTCACCCTGGGGCGCAATGCATAAGCCCCGCGTCCTGGTGTTCATCGACTGGTACCTGCCCGGCACCAAGGCGGGTGGTCCCGTGCGCAGTCTGGTGAACCTGGTCGACCACCTGCGCGAACGGATCGACTTCCACATCGTCACCGGTGACACCGACTACACCGACAGCGAGCCGTATGCGGGGATCGCTGCCGATCGATGGACCGAGCTTCCCGGCGGCGAGAAGGTGTGGTACGCCTCGAAGGCGGGCACCCGTCGACGCGAATGGCGACGGCTGTTGAGGGAGCAGCCGTGGGACGCGATCTACATCAATGGCATCTATTCGCGCCGCTCCAGCATCGCGCCGCTGTGGCTGTCGCGCGGCATGAAGACGAAGCGGATCGTGGCCGTGCGCGGCATGCTCGCCGCGGGGCCCATGAGGCACGGCTGGTTGAAGAAACGCGCCTTTCTGCTCGCCGCGCGGATCCTGGGACTGTTCCGTGGCGTTCGGTTCCAGGCCACCCATACCGGTGAAGCGGACGAGATCAAGCGTTGGATGGGTCCCAACGCGGAGGTCCGCCTGGTGCCCAATCTGCCGCGCATGGTCACGGGTGTTCCCATGCCCCGCATCGAAAAGCGGCCCGGTGAGCTGCGGCTGGTCGGCGTGGGGCGCATCGCCGTGGAGAAGAACATCCATTTCGCCATCGAGTGCCTGAGGTCGATCAAAGGGGAGGTCACCTACGACCTGTTCGGGCCGGTCTACGATCCGGCGTACTGGGAACGCTGCCGGCGTTCGATCGCGACGTTGCCGGCCAACGTGAACGTGGACCACAAGGGCATCGTCGCTCCGGAGCAGGTGCCTGCGTTGTTCGCCCGGTACCATGCGCTGTTCATGCCCAGCCTGGGGGAGAATTTCGGACATGCCATGGCGGAGGCCATGGCGGCCGGCCTGCCGTTGGTGATCAGCGACCGCACCCCCTGGCGGGGGCTGGAGGAGAACATGGCCGGTTGGGACCTGGAACTGGCCGACAAGGATCGCTTCACGGGAGCACTGGACCGCCTGTGCCGGATGTCCGCTGAGGAATACCACCCGTGGGAGGCAGGGGCGATCGCGTTCGCCCGGCGATCTTTGGGCGATCCCCAGCGCGTCCAGCAGACCTTCGCATTGTTCACCGCATGACCGACCGCCCCCGCGTCGACCTCTCGCGTTTCGACAACGCCGACTTCCCCAAGGGGGCGGGTCCGGTCAAACGCGCGCTCTGGTACTTCGTCAACGCGGTTTTCTTCCTCGCGCCGCTGTTCCCCTTCCGGTCGCCGAAACCCTGGCTGTTGCGGCTTTTCGGCGCGCGCGTCGGCCGGGGCGTGGTGATCCATCCCGGGGTGAACATCAAATTCCCCTGGAAGCTTTCGATCGGCGATCACGTGTGGATCGGTCAGCGCGCGTGGCTGGACAACATCGACCAGCTCACGATCCACAGCCACGTGGTGATCAGCCAGGGGGCGATGATCGTCTCCGGCAGCCACGATTACAAGAAGGTGCATTTCCCCACGCTCAGCGGGCCGGTGGTGCTGGAGCAGGGCAGCTGGGTGGGTGCCGGCGCCATGGTGATGATGGGCGTGACGATGAGGAGCCACAGCGTGCTGGCCGCGGGCAGCGTGGCCACGAAGGACCTCGACGCGTACACCGTGTACCAGGGCGATCCCGCGCGTCCGCTGCGCGAACGCATCATCCAATGAGGTTCACGCTCATCACCGTGTGCTTCGGGGCCGGTGAGCAGCTGGCCGAGACGATCGACAGCGTCCGCGCGCAGACCCACGGCGACATCGAGCACATCGTGGTGGACGGCGCATCGCCCGACGCGGCCACGCGCGCGGTGATCGACCGCCACCGCGACGGCCGGACGCTGATCATCAGCGAACCCGACGCCGGGGTGTACGATGCGATGAACAAGGGCCTGGCCCGCGCCTCGGGCGAGGTGATCGGCCTGGTGAACGCCGGTGACCTGCTGGCCTCGCCCGAGGTGATCGCCCGGCTGGACGCGGAGTTCCGGAAAGGCGACGCCGATGCGATCTACGGCGACGCCTTCATGGTGCATCCGCGCAAGGTGCATAAGGTGCGCCGCTACTGGCGCGGTGGCGCGTACGACCGGGAGAAGTTCCGCCGTGGCTGGATGCCGCCACACCTGGGCACCTACATCCTCAAGAGCGTGTACGACCGGCTGGGCGGCTTCAACCTGCGTTTCCTGATCGCCGCCGACTATGAACTGATGTTCCGCTTCATGTACCGCCATGGCATCCGCGTGCGCTACGTGCCGCTGCCGGTGGTGCGCTTCCGCCTGGGCGGCCAAAGCAACAGGAGCCTCAAGCACGTCTGGAAAGCCAACCTCGAGGTGTACAAGGCCTGGGGCGTGAACGGCTTCGGCATCTCGCCGCTGATCATGCTTCGCAAACCTTTGCGGAAGATCGTCCAGATGGCCGTGCGGCACTGAACAAGGTCTTCAAGGCCGATCATGCCGAGGGAGGGGGAGCGCGACCGGCCACGGTGGTCGTGGAGACCGGGAATGCCCTTCGGGCGCCCTGGCCGCATGGCCGATCCGCGTCCCGTCCGCCCCTGCCGAAGGGATGACGAACCATCGGGAAGGGCGCGCTGGTCACCGATCTGCCGGGCCAAAGGATCAAAACCTTAGCTTGGCGCTCCATCCCAATCCCCTAGCAGACCATGGCAACCGGTACAGTGAAGTTCTTCAACGAGACGAAAGGTTTCGGATTCATCACGCCTGACGGCGGAGGCAAGGACGTGTTCGTGCATAAGACCGGCCTGATCGAGCCGATCCGCGAGGGGGACAAGGTGACCTTCGACACCCAGGACAGCCCCAAGGGCCCCAATGCGGTGAACGTGAAGAAGGCCTGAGCGGCCATCTTCACTCCTCCTTCCGCCCCTTCACCTGACGGCCGAACCACCGATGACCGGTTTCGAACCGGCGCAGGGTTTCGGCCACGCGTTTTGCGCGGGTGGTCACGGTCCTGCCCTGGTTGATCCAGATCAGGATGGATCGCTTCATGCCCGGGTTCATGCGCTTCCAGCCGGCGCTGAATTCCGGGAAGAAGTCGAGGGTCTCCTTCAACTCGCGGGGAAGGTCCAACTTGTTCGGTCGGGTGTTCAGCCGGACCTCGAAGTCCGCGCGGTCGCCGACACGCACCTTCGCCCTTCGCCGCAGATCCGCACCGAGGACGATCAGGTGCCACCCGCTTCTTGAAGGCATCAGCGCGCGGTCCATCTTCACGCCGTTCACCGTGCCCTTGATCCGCACGGCCCCGCGCCTCCCGTATAGCTTCTCGACGTCGTGCGGGAATTCGACGTAGGTCCATCCGAAGCGGCCGCTCATTTTTTGAAGAACGGCGCTGAAGCCGATCACCTCCCTGGTCGGGCGGGATCTGTGCTTATCCGCCCGCTTTTTTCGCCTTGTGACCGGCATCGGTCAGCAGCTTGAGGATCTTGTCGCGATGATCGCCCTGGATCAGGATCACGCCGTTCTTCACCGTGCCCCCCACGCCGCATTTGCTCTTGAGCATCTTCCCCAGCGCCTCCAGGTCGGCCTCCCTGCCCACGAAGCCGACGATGCGGCTGATCGATTTGTGCCCGCCCATGCGGTCCAGGTGGATGCGCAGGTCCTGCTGCCGCGGTGGCACGGTGGCCGGTTCGCGCGGCCCAACGCTGTACACGATGCCGTCGAAGGAGCGCTTCTTCATGGGGGTGAAAGTACCTCTCGGTACATTTGTGGTCCGATCGCACACCCATGCCCGGCACAGAGCTTTTCGGCGAAGAGGAGAAGAAGGAAGTGATGGACGTCCTGAACACGGGCGTGCTCTTCCGCTACAACCACGATGCCCAGCGCAAGGGCCATTGGAAGGCGAAGGAGTTCGAGGCCGAGATCCGGAAGTTCACCGGGGCCAAGCATTCCCTGGCCGTGAGCAGCGGCAGCACCGCCGTAAGCACCATGCTGGCCGCCTGCGGCGTGGGCTACGGCGATCATGTGATCGTGCCGCCCTTCACCTTCATCGCAACGATCGAGAGCGTGTTGTTGGCGGGTGCGATCCCCGTGTTCGCGGAGATCGACGAGACGCTCTGCCTGAGCGCGGAAGGAATTCGCGCAGCGATCACGCCCAAGACCAAAGCCGTGCTGCTCGTCCACATGTGCGGTGCCTCGGCCGACATCGACGGCATCATGGCCGTGTGCAAGGAGAAGAACGTGATGCTCATCGAAGACACCGCCCAGGCGCTCGGCGCCACCTACAAGGGCAAGCACCTCGGCCTCTTCGGCAAGATGGGCAGCTTCAGCTTCGACTTCTTCAAGATCAACACCTGCGGCGAAGGCGGCGTCATCATCACCAACGACGAGCAGCTGATCAAGACCGCCGAGTACCTCAGCGACCACGGCCACAGCCACGAAGGCGACAACCGCGGCATGGAGCCACACCACATCCTGGGCACCAACTACCGCATCGGCGAGATCAACGCGGCCATCGGGCTGGCGCAAGCGCGCAAGCTGCCGTACATCATCAGCCAGCAGCGCAAGCACAAGGCCATCATCCAGCAGCGCCTGGGCAAGATCCCCGGCCTTGGCTTCCGCAAGCAATGCGACGATGCCGGCGACAGCGCCACCTTCTTCCACCTGCTCTTCCCCAGCGAAGCCACGGCGCGCGCGGCGCACAAGGCCATGGGCGAAGCGGGCGTGGGCGGCGCCTACTGGTACGACAACATGTACCACTGCATCAAGCAGTGGGACCACCTGAAGGACCTGAAGATGCCCTACCGCCTCGTGGCGCACGAGCTCGGCCTGCCGCAGGACCTCAAGACCATGACCTTCCCAAAGAGCGATGCCGTGCTCAGCCGCCTCATCAGCTTCAACATCCGCGTCACCTGGACCGAAGCGGAACTGGACGCCTACCTGGACAGGGTGGAAGTGGCGGTGAAGACCGCCTTCGCCGCGCCGTCGCCGAAGCCGGCTATGGCGAAGTGAGACAAGGCTTTGGCGGTTTAGGAAAGGTGATGGAGGGGGTGACCGTGTAGGTCGTATGGGCGTGCCGGCTCGAAGACTCGCCGTCGCGCTTTCCGCTCTTACTCCTTGCGTGGAGTACCACGCTGCGGGGTACCCGGCCCCCAATGCGGGCCTGCTCCGATCGCTCACGCGAAATGCAGAGCCTACTCACAAAAGTCATTCGAGAGATCAGGTGTCGCATTCCACCAGATACGATTGTACCGGATGGAAATGAAGCGCCTCAGCCCTCAACAGCGCCCTCTGGTTCGCAGGGGTGATTGCGCCTTGAACCTGTACCTCTCGTATCGGCGCGCTACTTCCCCTCATTTCTCACCCGCGCCTCCGTCCGCACCCGGTGCAACTGCTCACTACAGCCACCTTCCTGCTCAAAGGTTTTGGCTTGGCCGCCGCGCGGCTGTTACCGGCATGCCTACCGGAGGCAGGTTCGGAAGCAAAACTGGTACGTCGGTCAGCACAGCCTGCCCCGCCAGAGCGGTTCCGCGTCCTACCCAGCGGCATGCGTGGCGTTGTTGCCGTGCCAACACCGGCTGCGACCCCTTTGGGGTCGGATCCGCTCCGGCTGGCCATTCAACATGCTGCGACCCTTTCAGGGTCGAATGCCGATCTCGGTCCGATACTGCGTTGTTCTTGACCCCGAAGGGGTCAAAGCGTGTGGCTTGAAATGAAGAGATGCCGCACGACCCCGAAGGGGTCGCAGCCAGTGTTCCTCACGGCAGGTATTTCGGATCGAACACCACGCCCGATTCGTTCAGCAGAACGATCAATTCCTCGCGGAACGCCTTCGTGCGATGATGCTCATCCTGTCCGGCGATATACGCCTTGATCTTATCGCATTCGCGCCAACCAACGGTAAACACGCCGTACCCTTCCTGCCATTGGAAGGTCTTCAACCCATGATGCTCGCGCACCCATTCGGTCGATGCCTTCTTCAATTCCCTTACCATCTCGGGGATCTGATGCGTTGGCTTCAGGTCGATGAGCAGATGCACATGGTCGTTCCATCCGCCAATGCCATGCGGCACGCCACCAAGGCCTCGGACGGTGCCGCCCATGTACTCCCAAAGTTGGGATCGCCACGACTTGTCGAGGCAAGCAACACGGTTCTTTGTTCCGAACACAATGTGGTAGTGCAGTTTGGAAAAGGTGGACATGTTGACACTGATGGAGCACGGTGAATGTAGAACACCGGCTGCGACCCCTTCGGGGTCGGCAATTGGCGTTGGAAATTGGCTCCGTGCTGGGACCCCTTCAGGATCCTGAATAAGGTCAAGTCACCATGAACACCCACAGCCCCGCCGCGCACATCAGGAAATAGG
>CAYMXP010000074.1:0-13315 GCA_964394425.1 uncultured Chryseobacterium sp.
TGGCGCAAGACTTCCGCGTGAGGTCGCCATGCGCGCGAGCAAGGCGGGTGTCTTGTGCCCATCGTGGTCCAAGATCGGTCACACCGCACGGCCCGTCGAAGACTCCGTCTTCGCACCTAAAGCTCCTCGAGGGTAAGCAGTGGCGGTTCATGTGCCGAGGAGTAAACGTACGCGTGATCCTCCTCCACCAGTCCCTCCTTCACCGGGTTCATGCGGACATATTCCACCGCCCGGTCCATGCTCCCCGGACTTTCCAGCAGCAGCGGTTGGTTGTTCTGCTGCCAGAGCTGGAAGCCCTGGTTGCTGCTGTTGGCCTTACCGGCCGCCTCCAGCAGCTTGAGCATCCATTCCTTCCGGCTTTCACCCTCGTGTTCGGTGATCGCCCGATGGATCTGCCCGGAGGTGAACTTCTTCAGGTCGCGCATGATCGCCGGCAGGTCGCTGCCTTCAACGGCGGCGGCCACCAGATGAACGTGGTTGCTCATGATCACCCATTCGAACAGGCGCAGCCCTTTGTGCTCCTGGCAGTACCGAAGGCTCTCCACCACGATGTCCTTGAACTCCCTGCGGGTGAGCACGTCGATCCATCCCACCGTGGCGAAGGTGATCAGGTAGAGACCTTCCGCTTCGTGGAATTTGTACTTGCGGCTCACCGGCCCAATGTACCCTTCGCGGCCAGACGGAGTCTGGCAACATCCTTCGCCGGTTATCCACCCCTGGATCCATTGGGCACCGGTGGACGGCCTTGCTCCCCACAACCCCGCACACGCCTAACACCGGCGCCAGGTTCCATGGGGAAGTCTCGCGCCAGTTGGGGGCCAGGTTCCATGGGGAAGTCTCGCGCCAGTTGGGGGGCCATGCCCGCCGCCGACATCCTCTCGCGCATCGCCCAGACCCTCGACGTGTCGCAGGATTTCCTGATCAACGGAACGCTCCACGAGAAGGCCGCCGCCCAGATCAAGGACCAGGAGCTGCTTTCGCAGTTCCACCGCGTGGAGCAACTACCGCCCGCCAAGAAGGCCCTGGTGAAGGAGTTCCTCGATGCCTTCCTCTTCAAGGATCACGTCAAGGGACAGCTCGCGTAGTATCAGCACGAGCGGTAAGCGCGACTATCGACAGTACTCTGAGTGAGCGACTACCCTTGCAACCATAGTCCGATCTACTATGTGGGTCGTTTGAGAGTTGTCCAAGGACTTCAAGGGAGTACTGTTGATTCTGGCGAACCACCTTCGCGTACTGATCGAGCAGTTCAGGTCTGCATGACCTCGTAAACTCCAACACCATGACCTGCGATTCGATGCGTTGGATGTTGGCATCGAACTGGGACGTGACACGGATGCCTTCGTTCTCAGCTGAGCAACTCACACCATCCGTCGTAACCAACAGATGATAGACCTCCTCCCCATAGTCTGACCGCGAGCCTATGTAATGCCCAAGAGCAAAAGCACCAAGCACACCAACCACAAGACTAAAGAGATGCCACCGCTTCATCAGCGCGGTGCGGTTAGGGGGAGCTTCCCTTCGCGGGCGTTGTTGTTGATGCGCGAGATACTTTCAGGCGAGTACATGCCTCCATCCTTCCGGAAGTCTCTGAAGTCGCTAGTGCCATACAGCTCAGTTATCATGTCTCGCATGGTCGCAATCTCACCAGCGGTAAGGTACTTGCCATTCGCAACATCATTGGTGGTAAAGAGTTCCTCCGCCTCTTTCATGAAAGCTGCCATTTGATCGCCTAAGCTCTCCGTGTTGTTGAACGCGTCGCCGAACACAACTCCCATATAGTTCGAGAGCATGTCTTCGGGCGCAAATGCGCTCGAAAAGCCGTTGGCCTCTGTCACAGGATCCAACTGGGCTTGATTGTTCTCCTCATTCTTCGCAAGCGAGCGAGCGGCCCAATCCGGAAGTTTCTGGCCCAAGTCGGCAAGTTGGAAGAAGTGTTGCATGTCCATGGGGAACCCTCCAACATCGACGTAGTGTCCCATGTCCTGGTTGTAGCTGAAGGTCGTCCCGTTAGCAGGATTAACCCCGTTCACGTGCTGGATCCTTTGCTTCGGAGCCTGGTAGTCCGGGAGTATCATGCCGATGAGCATCGAGTTGTCATAGTGCATCTCGACATACTGGGGGAAGTCGGGATCACCGATGTTCTCGTAGTAGGTAAGCTGCTGTTTCGCGGCAACCTCCCAGGCAGAGAAAACACGCAAGAACTCACCTAGTGGCTTTGTCGGAGCTCCTGTACTCCAACGCCCGTCCGAATCAATGAAGAAAATTGGATTGTCGTTAAAGGCTATGTACGGTGACATGCTAGCGAAGCTGCCCGCCATAGGATCCAAGCTCAACCACCTTCCCACTCTCGGGTCATAGAGCCTCGCCCCGAAGTCGTAGCTCGTCCCCGTCGCGCCGTGGACCTCATCGTCCTTGGGTTTCCCGTTGAACCCGTAGTTGTAGTCGCTGCTGCTGTAGTTGCGTCCGGGCAGCAAGGAGCCGAAGGCCTCATCCCCCTTCATGCCCCGAAGTAAACACGAAGCCCCCGGCTTCCGCCGGAGGCTTCGCACTGAAGATCGTTCGGGTTCAGATCCCCAGGTTGTCCTTGAAGGCGCGGAATTCCAGGTCCTTGCGGGCCTTGTCGGCCAGGCTGGGATCCTTGGCAACCGCGGCGGCCAGTTGGGCACGGACCAGATCGCCGTTGTTCTGACGGGCACCGATGATGGCCATCAGGTAGTGGCCATTGGCGGTGTCCTTGTCGGAGGAGGCCTCCAGGATGCGCTGCGCTCCGGCGGCGTCGCCCCCGAGCAACTTGGCCAGTGCGGCGTTGAAGTCGTTCACGCCGCTCATGTTGCTGTTGGCGCCGGCGTAGTCGCCGTTCTGGATGTTCACGATGCCCATGTTGTACTTCACCTCGGGGCCGGCGCCGGCGGCCTTCTGGTAGTGGCTCATCGCCTTCTTGCGGTCGCCCTTCAGGCGGGCGCAGGCGCCCAGGTTGTTGTTGCTGGCGGGGTTGTCCAGGGTGGCGTTGGCCTTCTGGAACTGCGCCTCGGCCTCGGCCAGCTTGTTCTGCTCGTAGTAGATGCAGCCGATGTTGTTGCTCGCGCGCCAGTCGCCGGGGTGTATGCGCTCGCACTCCTTGTAGATGCGCAGCTTCTCGTTCATGTCGGTGGCGAGGCCGGCGGCGTAGAGCAACTCCTCCACGTTCAGGCTGTCGGGCATGGTCTTGCTCAGGGTGGCCAGCTCCTCGTCGCTGTAGCCCACCAGGTCGTAGGTGAGCACCATCTCGCTGCGGCGCAGGGCCGGCAGGATGTTCTCGGCGATCTCCGTGTAGGTGGCCGCCATGTTCTTGATCTCCTTCTCGCGCTGGTCCACATCGGGGTACATGGTGAGCACGCGCAGCACCAGGTCCTTGTCGCTGAAGCTGCTGGCCTCCATGGCCTTGCGGAAGCCCTCCCAGTCCTCGCCGCGGGGATTGAGGGTGTAGAAGGTCGCCGCCGAGTCGGCCTTCATCTTGTTGCGGCGCATCTCGCCCATCAACCATTTCTGGGCGCTGGCGGCGCGGTCGTCCGCGAGGTGGGCGTTCATGTCGGTCTCGCCCTCGGGGCTGGCGTACGCGTCGATCGCCACTCCCTTGAAGGCGACCTTGGCGTTCGCCTTGTTGTCCTTGATGAACTTGGCCATCGCCTTGATGTCCGCGTCGCTGAGTTCGCTGGGCCGCACCACGCTGGAGGCCACCAGGTAGTTCAGCTGGGCCGGCATGGTCTCGGTGGTGATGCGCTGGAAGGCGTCCTTCGCCCAGATCACCTTGTCGTCGCTGAGCAACAGGTAGGGGGTGGTGATCACACCGTCCGCGAGCTTCACCGGGTCGAAATCCAATTCCTTCTTGCCCTGTATGGCGTGGATCTTCAGCATCAGCTCGCTGGTCTCCATCGAGGGGGCATAGGCCACCTTGTCGTACCAGGTGAAGGCCTTGCCCGTCTCGTAGGGGATCACCGTGTAGTTGCCGGCGGCCGCCTCGCCCTGGAAACCGGACATCTTCATCGGGGTCTCGCCGCCCGTATAGGTGATGGTCGGGGTGAGTTCAACCAGCGCCTTCTTGTAGAAGTATTTGCCCGGGAAATTGCCGTTGATGCCCACGGCCACGGAATCACCCTGCACGATCAGGGGGTTGGGGTCCACCGTGTAGGTGATGTTCTTCACATACTTGTTCATCTTTCCGATGCCGCCGCAGCCGGTGAGGATGGCGGCAGCCAGGGTCACGAGGGAGAGGCCGCGCAGGTGCCTTTGTTCCATGGGAGGATGTTTTTCCGTTGTGTATCAGGCGGCAAGTATACCGTTTTGACTTCCGCGCCCTTCGTGTTCTCGACCAACACTTCTCCACACCCGACGTGTGGACTACAATGAACGGACGGTGAAGCCGATGGGATGCTCGCTGCCCAGCAGATCCATGAGGCGGTCGTAGGCCGGTCCGCGGACGCGCAGGTCATGATCGCCGATCTCCAGGGCCACCACGCGCGTGCCCCGCACCTTCTGCAGGTGATCGAGGTAGCGCTCCTGAAGGCGCGTGAGGTAGTCGGGGGCGATGTGCTGCTCGTAGGCGCGGCCGCGCGACCGGATGCGCTCGCGCGCGCGGCCGACCTCCAGGTGGAGGTACACCAGCAGGTCGGGCCGGGGCAGGTCGGCGTACATGATGTCGTACAGGTCGCGGAACAGCGCGTATTCGTCCTCCGGCAGGGTGACGCGCGCGAAGACCAGCGACTTGCCGATGGAGTAATCGGCCACCGTGCAGCTGTGGAAGAGGTCGTGCTCGGCCGCGCGCTTCAGCTGGTGGTAGCGTTGGGCCAGGAAGGAAAGCTCCACGCTGAAGGCGTAGCGTTCCGGTTCGGCATAGAAGCGCGGCAGGAAGGGGTTGTCGTCGAACTCCTCCAGCACCATGCGCCCGTTGAGGTCCTGGGCCACCAGGCGGGAGAGGGTGGTCTTGCCCGCGCCGATCAGGCCCTCGAAGGCGATGTACCCGTGGCGCGTCATGCCCTCGATGCCTGGAGCCGGTCGTTGAGCAGATCCAGCACCGTGCGGCCCAGCACGGGATGGAGCAGGTCCGGTGCGATGTCCGCCGCCGGGCCAAGGGCGAAGAGCCGCTCATGCACGCGGGGATGGGGCAGGGTGAGGCCGGGACGGTGGATCACCGATGCACCGAAGAAGAGGATGTCGATGTCGATGGTGCGGGGGCCGTATCCGCCACCGGGCCGGCGCACCCGGCCCAGTTCGCGCTCGATGGCCAGGCATTGGTCAAGCACGGCATCTGCCGGAAGCGCGGTGGGAACAAGCAGGGCCCGGTTCAGGAAGAGGCGCGTGTCGGCGAAGCCCCAGGGCTCGGTCCAATGGTCGCGGCTCGAAGAGCGTACCGGGCCGATGCGCGCTTCAATGAGCCCGATGGCCCGTGCGAAGGTGTCCCTCACCTCGCCCATGTTCCCGCCAAGGAGCAGGATGGCTTCCTCCGGTCCGGCCATGCGGCCAAAAGTATTCGGGCACGTTCCGTGGCCGAACGGATCACCCCCAACCCCTCCCATTCCTCGCAATGCCCCTCGCACCGCCGAAGCGGGCTGCGCGAAGACGAAGTCGGCACAGGAAGGGAGGCCAGCGCCCACCCATACGGCATGTCGCACCGCCCGTGTGATCCAGCGGACGGCGCGGTTCACCCCCCTCTACTTTCGGCTCCGCGGATCGACGATGCTCGATCGTTCAACTCTTCACCCTCTCAATTCCCCTCCCCATGAAGGACTTCTTCAAATTCATGTTCGCCTCCATGCTCGGCACCTTCCTGATCGGCGTGGTGCTGATCTTCCTCTTCGCCATCGCCATGGCGGCGGCGATCGGCGGGGCGCTCAGCAGCTCGATGGCCTTCGGAGGAGGCCCCGGCGGGGTGAAGGACAACTCGGTGCTGCACCTGAAGCTGGACAAGGCCATCCGCGACCGCGGGAAAAAAGACGACTTCAACCTCGACTTCGGGCCGTTCAAAGGCATGAACAGCCTCGGCCTGAACGACATCCTCGCCAGCCTGGAGAAGGCCAAGACCGACGACCGGATCAAAGGCATCTTCCTCGACCTCTCGGTGGTGCAGGCGCCCATGAGCACGGCCAAGGAGATCCGCGAGAAGCTGCTGGAGTTCCGCCGTGAAAGCGGCAAGCCCGTGATCGCGTACAGCGAGTTCTACACGCAAGGCAGCTATTACATCGCCAGCGCGGCCGACAGCATCTTCACCGTGCCCGAAGGCGACCTGGACTTCCGCGGATTGCAGGCCGAACTGAGCTTCTACAAGGGACTGCTCGACAAGCTGGACATCGACGTGGAGATGATCCGCGGCCGCGACAACATCTACAAGAGCTTCGGCGAAGCCTTCACGCAGAAGGAAATGAGCCCCGAGAGCCACGAGCAGATCCGCGCCCTGATCGACGGGCTGTGGGACGAATACCTCACCGGCATCAGCGAGGTGCGCTCGATCGACAAGGCGAAGCTCGATGGCATCGCCGACAGCCTGCGCATCCGCTACGCCCCCGACGCGGTGACGTACGGATTGATCGACGGGGTGAAATACAAGGACGAGGTGCTGGCGATCGTGAAGGCGAAGATGGGGCTGGACGCGGACAAGGACATCGAACTGGCCGAGCTGGGCCGGTACGGTCGTGCCCGCGCCGGCGGTGAAAAGAACGAGGACAAGGACGGCCCCGGCAAGAAGGAGAAGATCGCCGTGGTGTACGCGCAGGGTGGCATCAGCAGCGGCGAGAACGACGAAGACGTGATCGGCAGCGAGACGCTGGGCGACGCGCTGCGCCAGGCCCGCGAGGACAGCACGATCAAGGCCATCGTGCTGCGCGTGAACAGCCCCGGCGGCAGCGCCCTGGCCAGCGACGTGATCTGGCGCGAGGTGGATCTCTCGCGCGCGGCCAAGCCCATCGTGGTGAGCATGGGCGACGTGGCCGCCAGCGGCGGCTATTACATCAGCTGCGCGGCCAGCAAGATCTACGCGCAGCCCACCACCATCACCGGCAGCATCGGGGTCTTCGGCCTGATCCCCAACATGCAGGGTTTCTGGAACGACAAGCTGGGCATCACCTTCGACGGCGACAAGACCGGCCCCCATGCCGACCTGTTCAACACCACGCGCCCGCTGCGCGAGGATGAACGGCGCATCATCCAGGACTACGTGGACCATTTCTACGACACCTTCCTGAAGCGCGTGGCCGACGGACGCAAGCTGAGCGTGGAGCAGGTGAACGAGATCGGCCGCGGACGCGTGTGGACCGGCACCGACGCGAAGCGGCTCGGGTTGGTGGATGAGCTGGGCGGCCTGGAAGCCGCCACCGCCGCCGCCGCTGAACTGGCCGGCCTGGAGAACTACCGCACGGTGGACTACCCCGAAGAGAAGGGGTTCATGGAGCAACTCCTCGCCAGCCTGAACGAGCAGGCGAAGGCCTGGGTGGCCACGGAGGTCTTCGGATCGGATGCCGAGCTCCTGGGTGAATTCCAGAAGATGCGTGAGGCGCGTCGGGCTTTCGGGATCCAGGCGCGGATGCCGGTGGAGATCGAGGTGCGATAGCGTCCTTTCAGGAGCCTCGTACTTCCACGTGATAGCCGCCGTGGTTCCTCACGTTCAGCGCACGCCCATCGCTCCAGATCAGGTATTGCCCCTTGATGCCGGCGAGCGTGCCTGAGATCTCCGGGACCTTTTCCAATCCGATGGTCGTGATCTTCGGCGGCATGTCCGCGATCGGATAGGCGATCGTCATCGGCGCCTCCTCCGCCAGGACATAGGCTCCCAGTTCACGGGCCAGCGCACCCACCGCACGTGTGCGTGCCAGGTTCAACGCGTCAAGGTCCAGCGCGACCCCCGTAAGCATCTGCCGGTAGTTGGTCTTGTCGGCGAAGTGCTTCTTCAGTTCCACCTCGATGAGCCCCGCGAGCTGGCGGTAGGGCGTGCGCGCGATCACCACGGCCGCCACGGCGCCCTGGTCGATCCAGCGCACCGGCACCTGCGTGGCGCGCGTGACGCCCACCTTGATGCCGCCCGTCTGGGATAGGTAGACCACGTGCTCGGTGTTGTGGTGCTCCAGTTCCCATTGCACGTCGCGGCCTTCGCCCAGGTGCGCGCGGCAGAGCTCCGGCCGCACGATGCATTCCGAAGCCTCGGCCGCCGTGCTGAAGCAGGGCCAGCAGAAGCCCTGTCCGTAGAACTTCTTCACGGACTTCCCACAGCTCACGCAGGTCATCGCGCCGGTGAAGCGCAGGGTGAAGGGCCGGCCGATGAAGGGGGCCAGCTCGACGGCCTGGCCGTTCATCGGGAGCGCATAGCTCACCAGACCTCCCCGACGGGGATCGATCGCCGCGAGCATCTTGGATAGCGGGGCGGCCATGGTCCAAAGCAAAGATGGAGATGATCCATCCGGTCCGGTCCGGGAGATCGACCCGTCGCACGCTTGTCGCCGCGGGGAAGGTCCCTGACGCGTTCGCGAGCATGGCACCGACGGATACCTTCGGCACATGCACCCCCCGACCGGCCGCACGCGTTGCCTCGCGTTCGCCATTACAGCGTTCAGCCTTTCGCTTTCAACGTCCGCCCAGCGCCCTTCGGTCCAACCGAATGCCGCCGAGATCCTGCACAAGATGCAGAAGCTGCAAGTGCTCGGCAGCGTGCTGTACATCGCCGCCCACCCGGACGATGAGAACACGCGGCTGATCGCCTGGCTGGCCAATGGGAGGAAGGTGCGTACGGGCTACCTGAGCCTTACGCGGGGCGAAGGCGGGCAGAACCTGATCGGTCCCGAACTGGGCGATGCACTGGGCATCATCCGCACGCAGGAGCTGCTGGAAGCGCGGCGCATCGATGGCGGCGAGCAGTTCTTCACCCGCGCGGTGGACTTCGGCTACAGCAAGAGCGCCGAGGAGAGTTTCGAGAAGTGGGGCAGGCAGGAGGTCTTGAGCGACGTGGTGCGCGTGATCCGGCTGTTCCGCCCGGATGTGATCATCACGCGCTTTTCGACCGAAGGCGGCGGACACGGCCATCACACCGCCTCGGCGATCCTCGCACGGGAGGCCTTCGACCTGGCCGGAGATCCGAAAGCGTTCCCAGAGCAGTTGGAACAGGGTCTGGAGGTCTGGCAACCGCGCCGCCTTTTCTTCAACGCCAGCACCTTCTGGAAGAAGGACCTGGCCGAATTCGTGAAGAACGATGCCTCCGGCGAGTGGTTCACTGTGGATGTCGGCGGTTACGACCCGCTGCTGGGCCTGAGCTATACGGAGATCGCCGGGCGCAGCCGCAGCATGCACAAGAGCCAGGGCTTCGGCGCGGCCGAAACGCGCGGGGAGCTGATCGAATACCTGCGCCTGGAGAAGGGTGACAAGCCGAATGGCAAGGACCTCTTCGAGGGGATCGACATGACCCATGGCCGCACGGAACACCACCGCTCCCTGGATGCCGTTGCCAGATCGCTGGTCTCGGGGTTCGACCCACTGCATCCCGAGCAGAGCATGGATGAACTTCAACAGTTCTCAGATTCCCTGAACGGCCATCGGACCGGACCCGCGGACCGGTCATGGGTCATGCGGGTCGGCGACGAGGTGGACCGGCTGTGGGCGGATTGCGCGGGGCTTTCCCTGCAACAGATCGCGGCGGGTCCTTATGTGGCGATCGGCGACAGTTGCTGGATCCAGACCATCGCGGTGTCCCGGAACTTGGATGGCCTGGTCGTGGACCGGATGGATGAGAAGTCAGGAACGCCGGATCCCGGGCCGCTGGCGCTCGACAAGCCTTCACGATCGAAGGACGGGAGGATCTCCGAGGCCGTGGTGGACGAACCATTCTGGTTGAAAGAGCCGCACGGCACGCTCTACAGGATCCCATCGCCGGTCCAGATCGGCAGGGCGGTCGATCCGCAAACCATGATCGAACGGTTCTCGATCCCCTGCCTGGACCACGAGACGCGCCGCCTGAAGGCGCCCGGTTGCCTGCACCACCTGGATGTGCCGGTCATGTACGAATGGGTGGACCGCGTGGATGGCGAGCGCATCCGGCCCGTGTACGTGACGCCCGTTGCATCGCTCATTCCGAAGAACAACGTGCTGATCGCGCGTGGCGGGCCGCAAGAGATCGTGGTGGAAGTCGAGGCGCTCACCGACAGCCTCACCGGCCGGTTGAACATGATCCTGCCCGAAGGCTGGATGACCACCAAGGAGCTCAAGCTTGTGGACATCGCGAAGCGGAACGACCGGCGATCGTTCATTTTCCAGCTGATCCCAGGCGAGAACGCCAAGGCCGGAGCGGCCAGGTTCGAGTTCGTTGGGCCCAAGGGAAAGGCGAACCGCACGCTCCACGAGATCGACCACCCGCACATCATGCCGCAGGTGTACTACACGCTGGCCGAGGTGAAGCTGGTGCCATTGGATGTGGCGACCACTGCCCATACCGTGGGCTACATCATGGGCGCGGGCGATGAGGTGCCCGCCGCCATCGAACGGCTGGGCGTGAAGGTGGACATGATCGATCCCGGTACCGCGACGCTCGAAAGCCTGCGGAAGTACGATGCGATCGTCACGGGGATCCGCGCTTACAACACCGTGAAGGCGCTGAAAGACCTGAACCCGGTGTTGATGCAGTACGTGGAGGAAGGCGGCACGCTGGTGGTCCAGTACAACACCCAGAGCCGCGACATGGTGCTGCCCGATTCGCTCTTCGGCCCCTACCCCTTCAAGCTCACCCGCGACCGGGTGACCGTGGAGGAAGCCTCTCCGACCTTCCTCGCCAAGGACCATCCCCTGCTCAACACGCCGAACAGGATCACGACCTCGGACTTCGAGGGCTGGGTGCAGGAACGCGGCCTCTACTTCTGCGGAAGCCTTGATCCTCACTATACGCCGTTGATCGCCTGGAACGATCCGGGCGAGCAGGCGCTCAACGGCGCGCTCATCGCGTGCGACCACGGAAAAGGACGCTACGTCTACACGGGCATCAGCTTCTTCCGGCAGCTGCCGGCGGGCGTGCCGGGGGCGTACCGCCTGTTCGCGAATTTGATCTCAGGTCGAGAAGGTTCCAAGGAAAATGGAAAATGAAGAATGAAGAACGAAGAATGAAGAATGAAGAATGAAGAATGAAGAATGTAACATGTAAGAAGCTTCGACCACAGACCCATGGAACGGAAGTATGATATCGAGGAACGCTGCATCGTCTTTGCAGCTGCGATCGTGAGGCACACGGACAATATGCCGAACACAAAGGCCGCAAACCACTTTGCCGGACAGCTGCTTAGAAGCGGTACCGCTCCGGCATTGCACTACGGCGAGGTGCAAGGAGCGGAGTCCCCGCGCGACTTCATCCACAAGATGAGCGGCGCTCTGAAGGAGCTTCGTGAGTCGAAGAACAACCTGCGTGTGCAGGTCCTTGCCGGCATGATGGACGTTAACAACTCGGAGCATGCATGGCTCTTGCAGGAATGCGGCGAACTGGTCGCCATTTTCACCGCCAGCGTAAAGACAGCGGAGCGGAACCATCCCAGGAAGTGAAACGATAGGCGATCTGCATTTCTACATTCTTCATTTTTCATTCAGCTCCCATGCACCCCCTCGACTGGATCGTCCTGCTGGGCACGCTGGTGCTGATCACGGCCTACGGCACGTGGAAGACGCGCCGCACCCGCACGCGCGATGAGTACCTGCGCAGCGGCAACGCCGATCCGTGGTGGGCGGTGTGCCTCAGCGTGATGGCCACGCAGGCCAGCGCCATCACCTTCATCAGCACGCCCGGCCAGGGCTACCTGAGCGGCATGGGGTTCGTGCAGTTCTACTTCGGCCTTCCGCTGGCCATGCTCGTGATCGGCCTGGTGTTCATCCCCTTGTATTACAAGTGGAACGTCTACACGGCGTACGAATTCATCGGCCGACGCTTCGATGGGCGCATGCGCCTGCTCACCGCGGCCCTGTTCCTCATCCAGCGCACGATGGGCGCCGGCATCACCATCTACGCCCCGGCGATCATCCTCGGCAAGGTGCTGCACTGGGACCTGTCATGGACCTGCGTGTTCATCGCGGGGATCACGGCGATCTATACGGTCACGGGCGGCTCGAAGGCCGTGGGCATGACCCAGCGCCTGCAGATGGCCGTGATCTTCCTGGGGCTGATCGCGGTCTTCGCCGTGGTGGTCGGTGCGCTGGGTACGCGCATGTCCTTCGGGGAGAGCCTGGCCATGGCCGATGCGCTTGGACGCATGCAGGTGATCGACCTGAACTGGGACCCAGGCACGCGCTACACGCTCTGGAGCGGGCTCCTCGGTGGCTTCTTCCTGCAACTCGCCTACTTCGGCACCGACCAGAGCCAGGTGCAGCGCTACCTCGCGGGCCGCGACATCGCCCAGGCGCGGCGGGGCCTGCTGTGGAACGGGCTGCTGAAGATCCCCATGCAGTTCTTCATCCTGCTGATCGGCGTGCTGGTCTTCGTGTTCTACCTCTTCGAACCCACCCCGGCGCATTGGAACGAGCGGAACGTGGCCGCGATCCACCAGGCGGCACCGGAACGGACCGACCAGCTCCTGCGCAGGCACGAGATCGACCAGCAGCGGATCCGGGCGGCGGCCGATGAGCTGGTCCTGGCGCTGCGTTCCGAGGATCGGCGGACGATCGATGCGGCCACGGCGCTGTCGCGGGACGCGCTGCGAACGGACAGCCTGCATCGCGCCGAAGTGAAGGACCTGCTGGTCCGCGTGGTTCCCGGCTCCGAGCCGCGCGACGACGACCACATCTTCATCACCTTCGTGATGGACCACCTGCCCATCGGCATCGTGGGCCTGCTACTGGCGGTGATGTTCAGCGCGGCCATGAGCAGCAAGAGCGCCGAGCTCAGCGCGCTGGCCACGACCACCACGGTCGACGTGCTCAGGGATCGCTGGCGCGACGATCAGCACGCGCATGTGCGGGCCACCCGATGGATGACGGTCCTGTTCGGGGTGTTGTCCCTGGGTTTCGCGCTGCTGGCCTCCCTCTTCGAGAACCTGATCCAGGCGGTGAACCTCATCGGCTCGTTGTTCTACGGCACCATCCTGGGCATCTTCCTGGTGGCCTTCTTCCTGAAGCGCGTGCGGGGAACGGCGGTGTTCGTCGCCGCGTTGGTCGCCCAGGCCGCCATCCTCGTCCTCCATTTCACCGGCGTGGAGATCGAGGTGTGGCCGCACCCGGAAGCGCCGTTCGACGTTCCGCCGTCCGCGATCCGCGTGGGGCTGCTCGGCAAGCTCGCGCCGGACAAGGGGCTCGACGTCGTCGTCGCCTGCGCGCGCGACGCCGAGGCGCG
>CAYMXP010000075.1:0-13142 GCA_964394425.1 uncultured Chryseobacterium sp.
CGCTCGGGCAGCCGTCGTTGCAGTCGGCCGTGCCGTCGCCATCGCCGTCGGTGTCAGCCACGCCGCAACCGCAGATGCCGGGTGCGGTCTTGTTGGGATCGGCGGGGCAGCCGTCGTTGCAGTCGGCCGTGCCATCGCCATCGCCGTCGGTGTCGGCCACGCCGCAACCGCAGATGCCGGGTGCGGTCTTGTTGGGATCGGCGGGGCAGCCGTCGTTGCAGTCGGCCGTGCCATCGCCATCACCGTCGGTGTCAGCCACGCCGCAACCGCAGATGCCCGGGGCGATCTTGTTGGGATCGGCGGGGCAGCCGTCGTTGCAATCGGCCGTGCCATCGCCGTCGGTATCTGCATCAGAAACACCGCAACCGCAGATGCCCGGGGCGATCTTGTTGGGGTCGGCGGGGCAGCCGTCGTTGCAATCGGCGGTGCCATCGCCGTCGCCGTCAGTGTCAGCCACGCCGCAACCGCACTGGCCAGCCGCGATCTTGTTGGGGTCGTTCGGACAGCCATCATCGGCATCGCAGGTCAGGTCGCCGTCGGAATCCTGGAAGGTGTGGGTCACGTCGCCGTTAAGGCATTCGTCCAGCGTGCATACGTCGCCGTCATCCACGGTGACCTGCGAGCAGGAGCAGCCGTCGGTGTTCACGCCTTCGCCGTTGGGCGTGCCGGCGCAGAGGTCGTCGGCATTGCATACCCCATCCGCATCCGCATCGGCGAATGTTCCTGCACAGTCGCAATTCACGTCGAGGACATCCCCGACGGTACAATCATCCGCATCATCGCAGGGTGCGCCAACGATGCAGCCGATGCTCGAAAGCGCACACACCGCATCGATGTCGGCACCGGGTGTGGCACCGGAACATCCATCGGGCTGGTCCACGATCTGGATCGCGTCGAAGTGGAGCGAGCCCGCGGCAGCTCCTGGCACGCTGGCGTCGATGTCCACGGATGCGATCGATCCGCTGATATTTCCGAATTCGTAGTAGCCGTCCAGATCGGCATCGACCTTTCCCGCGGCGATCAAGGCATTGGTGGTGGAGGTGTTCAGCGGTCGCAATTCGATGGAGCTGGCCTCCACCGAAACGCCGACCTCGAACACGAACAGGTCCGGATCGGGCGTGCCGGAATTGGTGAGCGTATTGTTGGTGAACCGCAGGTTCACGTGGCCCCCGTTCCCCAAGGAAACGATCCCGGCGTCGGTGGCGTCCACGAAGTCGGGCATGCCGAGCGCCATCAAGGAGTCGGTCCTGGTGTTGCCCGGGCAGTTGTTGAAATAGGCGAGCACGGTATCGGCGAACGACAGGCCGTCGGAGAAGCAGGTGGTGCAACCGACGTTTCCACTGAGCGCCTGGCATCCCGGATCATCGCAGTCGATCACGCCATCACCATCGTTGTCGATCCCATCGGCGCAGGCCAGGGCATTGCCTTCGCCGATCAGGTTGCCGCAAGGGAATCCACCGAGGCGATAGATGAAACCGCTGGTATTGCACACCCAGGCCTCGCCGGTGGTGCAATCAAGGGCCAGACCGCTGATGTTGGTCACGCCGGTCGGGAACGGGAACTCCTCCGTTGGTGCTCCATCGGGCGTGTATTGGATGACGGTCTCTTCATCGCCGCTCACGATGAACAATTGACCGGTGATCGGAGAGATCTCGAGATCTCCATAGCCGACGTTATAGGTGGTGATCAGGTCGAACTGGTCCAGGACCGCGCCGGTCACCGGATCGATCTCCGCGACCAGGTTGTCCGTAGCCGCCGGGGGCTCATCGTCCTGCACCATGAAGATGGTGTTGCGGATGGGGTGGTATGCACCGCCGACAACGTGGCTGGCGCCGAAGGTGGAATTCAAGGTGGCCAAGGTGGTCCCTGGACCTTGCTCTATGCCGTACACTTCGCACGGACCGGTCTCGCCATTGAAGACCATCAGCCTTCCGACCGGTACCGTACTCCCACCCAGATTCAACGCCTCGGGGCTCATGCTCAGGTCCACATCGTTCGCCGTGCCACCTACCATGGGGATCGACCGGATGAAGGTGCCATCGGTGGCGTACTGGTAGATGACCGAGGCGCCGCAATCGTAGGCCCAGATGCGGGCGCTGTCCGCGTCATAGGTGATGCCACAGAAGCCGTCCGCGTTCGTGGGGTCGAACGAACCGAGCAGGGTCAACTGCGCTTTCAGCGGAATGATGAAGCTCAACGTGCAACAGAGGATGAGCACGCGGAGAGGAGAGGGGTCGGGCTTGTTCATGGGTCCTGGATTGATGGGTTCGGTCGGGGCCTGATTCTCGTTGAGCGCGGTTGGGTGCGCATGGCAAATGGAGTTCATCGCGCGATGGGCATCAATCCCACGTTCGGGGGAGGCACGCGAAGCCCGCCTGGAGTAATACGTAGCGAGTGGCGAGTGAATGCCGGACCGTTGGCATTCACTCGCCACTCACCACGCGCTATCCGCGACTATCCCAGCAACCTTCCCTTCAACGTCTTGGCTACCGCCTCTGCACTGTTATGCACGTGCAGCTTCTCGTACACGTGCTTGATGTGGCTGCGCACGGTCTCAAAGCTGATGTCGAGCCGGTCGGCGATCATCTTGTAGCTGAGGCCATCGACCAGCGCCTGCAACACGTCTTTCTCGCGGGTACTGAGGATCACGGCCGGCGCGTCCTTTGGCATGCCCTGGCGTTGGAAGTGGAGCATCACCTTGCGCGCGATGCTGGGCGTCATGGGCGCGCCGCCGCCATGGACGTCCTGGATCGCGTCCAACACGCTGACGGGGTCATCGTTCTTCAGCAGATAGCCCACGGCGCCGGCGCGCAGGGAGTCGTACACCCGGTCCTCGTCGCCGAACACGGTGAGCATCATGATCGGCAGGTCCGGCCGCTCCGCGTGCAGCGCGCGCACCGCGTCGATGCCGTTGCCGTTCAGCGGCCCGGGCATGTCGATGTCCATGAGCACCACGTCCGGTTTGCACGCCGCGACGTTCTCCAGCACCTGCACCGCGTCAGGGAAGCAGCCGCACAGGCCGATGCCCGACGTGGTGCCGAGCAGCGTGCCGAGCGAATCGCGGATGGCCTTGCTGTCGTCGAAGAGCGCTACGTGGATGGTGTCGGGCATGGTCGCGGGCTCGGGACAAAGCTACCGGGGCACCGCGGCGCATCAATCCCCCGAACGGGGGACGAGCGCGGGGGCGGGCAGCAGGAGTTCCACGCGCGTTCCCTTCCCGGGCGCGCTCTCGATGCGCAGCACCGCGTGGATGGAACCGGCGCGCGCGTGCATGTTCACCAGTCCGTTGCCGTTGTGGCTGTCCGTTCGTTCCGGGTCGAAGCCGCGGCCGTCATCGGCGATGTGGATCATGACCCCCCGGCTTCCGCCGTTCATGCTGATCGACACGGTGCGCGCATCGGCGTACTTCACCGTGTTGTGCAGCGCCTCCTTGCAGATGAGGAAGAGGTTGCGGCGCTGCTCGGCGCTGAGCTTGCGCTCGTTCAACGCCGGTTCCGCGTGGAAATGGAGCGCGATGTCCCTGGCCGAAAGCAGGTCCCTGGCGAAGGACCGCAGGCGCTCGACCAGCGCGCCGGCGTCGTCGTTCTTCGGGTCCACGCTCCATACGATGTCGCTCATGCGGTCGATCATCTCGCGGGAGGAGCTGCCGATGCGCTCGGCCACGTCCAGCGTCATCCTGTCGCCATGGGTGCTCAGTTTCCGCCGCAGCGCCTCGCTGTAGAAGCTGATGCCGCCGAGCGTGCTGCCGATGTCGTCGTGCAGATCGCGCGCGATGCGGTCGCGCACGCGCTGAAGCCTGGCACGCTGCCGCCGCCGGAAGTGGGAGATGAGGTGCATGCCCAGCGCCACGGCGGCGATCACCAGCAGGAAGAACCACCCCTGCTGCCAGAAGGGTCCGGTCACATGAACGGTGAGCACCGCGGCCTCCGGGCCTTCGCGGCCGTACGGATCGCGTACGCGCACGAACAGTTCGTGCGATCCGGTTCGCACGCCCGCATAGCGTGCTGGCGATCGTGCATCCACCTCGTGGTATCCATCGCCTTCGCTGTCCAGACGATAGAGGAAGGTGAGCGGCGAGGCGCCGACAGGTCGCAACGCGGTGAGCATGGCATCGAACGCACTGTTGCGGTAAGGCAGTTCAAGCATGCCGTCGGCATCCACCCGCAGTTCGCCCCAATTGTTGCGCGTGCTCACCAGCGCCGCGCGCGGCAGTTCAGGCAGCGCGTGGTATGCGTCAGGGTCAAAGAGCAGGAGATGATCGTCGGCGCAGAGCGCGATGCGCCCATCCTTCAAGGTGGTCATGCATTTGGTGAGCTGCCGGAAGGCGCGGCCGTCGTTCACGGGCACGTGCAGCCAGCTGCGGTCCTTCGGCGAGAAGCGAAGCAGCCCGTTGCTGGTCGTACACCACACCATTCCCGATCGATCCACGATGACGCCCAGCGCGTCGTGCGGCAGATGGGCTGGCGGAGGATGCGCGGTCGCTCGATCGCCCACGATGCTCGCAAGACCGGCGTCCCTCAGGGCCACCCACACGGTGTCGCCCTGGATGGCCAAGGCCTGCGCATCGTTCCCGGGAAGCGTTCGAGGCGCGGCGGCACGCGTGCTGAACACCTCGCTGATCGTACGCGTGCCAACGGCAACGGGCTTCCAGCGCACCACGCCGCCCGTGGTGGCCGACCACCAGAAGCCCTGGTTGTCCTGATGGGTGGCGCGCAGCATCATGGTCCCCGGCGCGTGAGGATAGTCCACCCAGTCGCCGGAGCGCTTGCCGGACCTGCGATCGAGCGCGATGTGCGCGTACCCCAAGGCGCCAATGATCAACAAGCCACGCGCATCGTCCGGATGGGTTTGCACCGATCTCACCTGGAACATGCTGCCCGCGTGATAACTGGACCACCTGCCGGTCCCGGTTCCCGGCAGGATGCGCTCCTTCACCAGGTCATACCGGAAGATCCCCGTCTCGGTCCCTGCGAAGTATCCTTCCCCAGCAGGGTGGAACAGCCCGGTCACCTCCAGTGGGATGCCTTCATGGCTCAGTTCGACCAGGCGGCTGGCAAGCTGATCCGGATCCACCAGGAAGAACCCCTTCGAGGTGGAGATCCGGATCGTGCCATCGTCGTCTTGTTGGATGGCGTGGAGAACAAGGTCGCCCGGGCGACCTTCGGGAAGCAGCGGCAAGGCCGTGAAGCGCCACACGGAAGGCGCATGAACGGACAGGCCCTTCGCCGTGCCCACCCACAGGTTGCCCTCGCGATCGCGCAGCAGGCAGGTGGTGCGATCGCTGCGGAGGGAGGACGGGTCGGAGCGGAGGTGCTGGCACCGGCCCAGCTTCGTACCGTCCTTGTCGAACCGGAGGAGCCCGCCCACCTTGGTGGCGGCGATCAGCTGTCCTCCATCCCATCTGGCGATCGCCGTGATCTCGTCTTCGACCGGCGAGCAATGCACGGTCGAGGAAAGGTCCGGTCCGGTGCGGAACAAGCCGGGCGACCAGCCGCCCATGTAAAGCACCCCATCGATGAAGGCTCCGTTCGTGAGTTGCGTCTTCGGCATGTCCACGGCCGAGAGCCGTTCGCCGGATCGCGCGTCCATGATCTGCGGGCCCGGGACGCGCAGCATGTGGAGGGCGAGGCGTTCTTCGTCCAGTCGCACGGCGCTGTGGCACCAATCGTCCTCCGCGCGGTAGGTGGTGTCCCCTTGCTCATCGAGCACTACGGGTCTGAAACCGCGTCGGCGGACGACCCCGGTGCGTGGGTGGTACCAGATAGCGCCCGATCCGCGGGAGCTGAGCACCAGCGTGGAATCGTCCAGCACGAGCACATGGTTCAAGCCATCGGGGAGCCATCGGACATCGCTGTTGCCGTAACGGAAATGCGTGAACCGCCCGGTCCCGTCGCGCATGCTCAGTCCTGCATCCGCGGTGGTGAAGTACAAGCGACCCCGCGTGTCCTCCGCGATGGAGGTGATGTGCATGCCGGCCGGTCCGGTCGTCCCAGGCGGGAAGCGCTCCACGCGCTGGCCGTCGTAGCGGTTCAGCCCACGCTCGGTGCCGATCCAGATGTATCCAGCGCGGTCCTCGAAGATGCAGGTGATGGCGTTGTCGCTCAGGCCATCCTCGGTGGTGAGGTGCTGGAAGCGCAGTTCCTGGGCGGCCAAGGGAAGGCTGGACCCCAGGAAAAGGACGAATAGGTGCTTCCGCGTGGGCGACACCTGGGCAAATTATGGCAGCCGGCAACAACAAGCCCCGACTTCCGCCGGGGCTCGTTGCTTTTCGTTCCGCAGGGTCGGCCGCGCGAGTCCCTGCGACGGATGATATCCTGACCCGTCCCACCGCCCCAGGTGCATGTGGGTCTGCGGCACGATCACGCTGGTGACCGTTCCGGGGGTCACGCTGAAGGTCTGGCTGAAGCCGGCGTTGGAACTCACCGTGCCGGTGGTGATGAGATCCGAAGCGATGGAAAGTTCAAGGTACCGATCCGTGCTGCCGCCGTAGTTCTGCATGAAGCCGGCGTAGAAGAGCGTACCGCCGTTGTCCAGTTGAGCGGATGCCGGCGGCATCGCCATCGTGACCGGGATGGCGAGCAGAGATCGAATGGCTGACCTCATGCTCACTGCGGTGGGGAAGAAAGGTAGCGACAGCGGCACACATGGGGTGCGCCGCGAGATCCCCTGATCCTTGACGTCCGCTCAGGCCTCCACGGGCACCGCGTCGTACTCCACCTTCACGCGGCGCTCGTTGCGCACGACCAGTTTTCCGTTCTGCGGGCGCAGGAAGTAGAGCGAGCCCACCTCGCTCACCGGCTCGGGCGCGGCGGTGAGGGCCAGGAAGCCCAGGTCCTGCGCCATGCGCAGCACGCTATGGCGGTTGGTGGCGTCCAGCGAATGCACCTCGTCCAGGAAGAAGGGCACGCGCGAGAGCGGCTCGCCGCTGCGCGCGTCCTCCTTCAGCAGGCTGCGCAACACGAGCAGGTTGAACAGCACCTTGATCGTGATCGCCGTGCCATGACTTTCCACCTGCAGGTTGTCGTAGCTGTGGGTGCGGCCGTCGTAGCTCTTCACGCTGAAGCGGAGGGTGAACAGGTCGCCGTAGTTCAGCGTGATGCGCTCGCTGAGCTTGTTGCGGAAGCTCATGTAGGCGGCGTCCAGCTTGCGGCTGTCGTCGAAGAGCCCGGTGTGGTCGGTCTCGGCGAGCTCCTTCAGCGGTTCCACCAGGTCGCTCTGGTCCAGCACGTCCATGCGCAGGCTCTGCAGGTTGCTCACGCTCACCTTGCAGAAGCGCAGGTTCAGGCGTTCGGCGGCGGCCTTGATGTCGGCCAGGCCGTTGAGCACGTTGGCGAAGTTGGCGCGCAGCAGGTGCAGGTAGTTGTCCCAGTCCTTGCGCAGCGCCTCCTCGAACACCGGCAGCCCATCGAGCTGTTCGTTCATCAGGCGAACGGTCTCCTGCTCGTTGGCGCCGATGATCTCGCTGCGCAGCACCGATTCGATCTTGGCGCGCAGGCCGTCCATCTCGCGGACGAGGTCTTTGTGTTCGCCGGTGAGCTTCTGGTACTGCGCGATGGCGTCCTCGGCGTCCTGCGGCACGGCCACGGGCTCGGCGGGCACCACGCCCACCACCGGCGGCGGCGGGCATTGCTCCAGGAGGCGCATCATGCGGTTGAACCGCTCATCCTCGCGGCTCAGCGCCGTGCGCTGTTCGTAGATCTTCACGCTGATCTCGTCGAGCTTGCCGCGCGTGTTCGCCCGCCGCGACTCGGCCTGCGACTGGTCGCGGCCGATCGCTTCCAGTTGCCTGTTCAGTTCGATTTCCGCGTCCTTCTCCTTCTCATAGCGGTCCCAGCGGGCGAGCTTCTCCTGCCGCCCTTCGATCTCCGCGCGCAGCACATCGCGCTCGTCGAGCAATTTGTCCCGGTTCTCGATCGCGGCCATCAGTTCCTGCAATCGCTCGAGCTCGGCCTTCTGGTGCGCGAGAGCCTCCTTCAAGGCCTTCACGTCCACCAGTTCGTGCCAGGCCGCATCCTCATCGGGCAGCGGAATGCTCACCAACGGATCGGTGTAGCGGCCTTCCTTGATGCGTGAAGCGAGCGTCTTGATCGCATCGAGCAGCTGTTTCCTCTTCTTGACCTCGATGGCGCCCTTCTCCACCGGCAGCTTCAGCAGGTGGATGTTGAAGAGGCGCGCGAGGTTGCGCAGGTCCTCCTCTTTCGATCCATCCCGCAGCAGGGTGATCAGCGCCCGGTCGAAGCCGTGGATCGCCTTCTCCGTGGCGGCCACGCGGGCTTTCGCTTCGGCCAGGCTGCGCGCGGTGCGGTCGCGGTCGGCCAGCTGGGCGTTGCCGAGCTGGCGGTCCAGCGCGGTGAGGCGCTCTTTCGCGTTGTGCAGGGCTTCGCGCTCAAGCTTCTCCGCGAACTGCCCGAGCCCGCGGCCCAGCTCGTGGATGCGCGAGAGGTCTCCCTGCAGGCGGCCTTTGCCACCGGCCAGTTCGGCGATGCGGTCGTCGAGCTCCTTGAGGCTTTCCACCATCGCCTTGCGCTCGTGTTCCAGCTGGATCTGTTTCGCGGCGATGGCCTCCTTCACCTGGTGGTTGTGGTCGTGGGCCTTGCGCTGCTTCTCCTGGAGCTCCGCGTGGATGAAGGCCAGGCGCGCCTCCAGCGCCCGACGCACCACGGATCGCTCGATGTAGAGGCGCAGGCGGTCCTGCTCGCTCTTCAGGGTGTTCAACTGAACGCGCCGGTCGCGGATGCGCTCGAACTCCTCGGTCATCAGGCGGTTCGCCTCCAGCGCGGGTTTGTTGGGCGGAAGCCCGGCGAGCATCAGCAGGCTGCGCTTCATCTCGTGCTGGTCGATGCTGCGCAGGCTCAGCAGGTTCTTCAACACCTCCTTGAACTGCCCGTACCGCTCCGTTTCGGTCAGATGAACCACGCCCAGGCCGTTGCTCTCGCCCTTGGTGGCCACCAGGATCGCCTCTCGGTGCGAGGAGGGATCGCGCAGTTCGCGGTAATGCTTCTTTTCCAGCCGCGGCAGCACCTGCTTGGGCGGGGCCACGCGGCCGTCTTCGGTGAGGAAATCATCCACCTCGTAGGTGCCCGTGTAGGTGAAGCGCACGGGATCGCCGCCGGAGGTCTTCGACACGCCGCGCCAGCCGAGCACGTAGGGGCCGGTCGGTCCGTTGCATTCGAACAGCAGGTAGCTGTACTGGTCGGGGAAATAATACTCGCGCGTCGCGTCCGGCTCGTGATCGCCGAAGACCATGTGGTTGCGCTGGTCGATGTAGAGGAACTGCAGCGTGTTGATCAGCGTGGTCTTGCCGGCGTTGTTGGGGCCGACGAGCTGGAGGGAATCGCCCAGGTCGATCTCGGCGTATTCGAAACTGCCCGCGCGGATGGCGATGAGTTTGGTGGGTCCTAGTTGCATGCGTGTCAGTAGGTTTTACCACAGAGACACGGAGGCACGGAGAATGCATGATCGGCCATGCCGTTCATGATGGAGGCAATGGGATCGATGCATTTTCTTCTGGTTTTCTCTGTGTCTCCGTGTCTCTGTGGTGTATCTCGTCATTCCCCTTCTTCCATGTATCCGTTGATCACTCTCCGCACGCCATCCACCAGCACGCTTTCATTGAAGTTGATCACCAGCCCCAGTTTCTTGTTGGTGAGCTTCAGATAGGTCAACGCCTGAGCCAGGTGGACAGGATGCAGTTCCTCGACCGCCTTTACTTCCACGATCACACGATCGGCAACGAGCAGGTCGATCCTCAGGTCATTTCCCAGCCGTTCGCCCTTGTAGAAAACCGGCACGATCACCTGGGCCCTGACGTTGATCTCCATATCCTGCAATTCCTTGAGCAAGCAGCTTTCATAAATGCTCTCCAGCAACCCCGGCCCGAGCTCGCGATGCACTGCAATGGCCGACTTGATGATCAGCCGCGACAGGTCGTGATAGGTCATCTGATCGGAGAATTCCTTCCCGACTTGAACCGAGGGCTTTTCGTTTCGCATTTCTCTGTGCCTCCGTGTCTCTGTGGTTAATCACCCTTCGTCTCGAGGTGTTCGGTGGGCACGTCGATCATCGCCTCCTGCTCGGCCGCCGCGCTGATCTCCTGGCATTTGTCGAAGACGCGGTGGAAGGGCCGCAGGAAGCGGAACGTGTCATCCGGGAAGTATTCCACCCAGCCAAGGCGCACCATGCTCTTCACGAGTTTCTTCAGCGAAGCCTCATCCTCGATGCCCACGCTTTTCATGTGGGCCTTGTAGCGGTCGAGCGTGAGGTGCGGCAGGCCCGCGATGCTGAAGCGTTCGGTGAGCAGGTATTCCTCGATGCTGCGCCCCTCGTTGGCGGCGGCTTCGATCATGATGAAGCTGAAGACGGCCACCGGCGGCAGCGATCCCGGCGGCGGCGTGCTCTCGGCCACGTCGGTGCGCAGGTAGAAGAAATCCCGCGGATGGCGCACCAGCTCCAGGCCCAGCGGCGCGAGGTAGGCCTTGTACTCCTCGAACTTGTCGGCCAGCGCGGCGTGCAAGGAGCCCTGCTCGTGGGTGATGTAGGCACCCTGGCGCAGCTTGTCGAAGATCTCCTTCAGGTGGGGCAGTTCGCTCATGACAGGTCGATGGTGATGGGTGATGTTTCGAGCACGCCGTCGCGCGTGCGGTACTTGCGGGTCCTGCCGGCGGTGAAGCGCACGTCCAGATCGGGATCGAGCAGCAGGCGGCTGAGGCCGAGCAGGGCGTCGGACACGCCTTTTTCAGGATAGTTCTTCGTGAGCCAGCCGGTAAGGTCCTCCACGGGCAGTTCCTGCCTGATCGTGGTCTTCAAACCATCCAGCCAGAGCAGGCGCGTGTACTCGGCCGGCGTGCCGTCCACCTCATCGATCCGCAAGGCCGGCTGCGGCCGCGGAGGATGGGTGATGACGTGATGCAGCGTGCGGCGCAGCACCTGGTCGGTGGGCGGGCATTCGATCGGCGCGCGTGCGGCCTGCACCACGTAGGTCTCCACCCAGGGATCGAGCTTGAGGTGCTGCAGGCGGTTCAGCGCGAGCGTGGCGCCATGGGCGATGGACGACGAACGACGCAGCACGCTGTACAGCGGCTGCAATTCCCTTCGGCTTTCGTTGAGCGTATGGATCGAGCGGCGGCGCAGCGCGCGCAACTGCCGGGCGGTGCGATCGATCAGTCCCGGCTCCAGGAACACGCCGCGCTCCAGGGCAGTTGTCAGGGCGAAGTCCGTGCGGTCCAAGGTGTGGGAGAGCAGGCCATCGACGCGCACGATCTCCACCAGGGGATGCACGTATTGGTCCATCAGGGTGACGATGCGCACATAACGCTCCCGTACGGACACGGAGTTGCGATCGGTCTTGTAGCGGGCCACCTCGGCCATCACGGCGCGGTGCGTCGCGTCCAGGTCGTCCTTGATGCGGCGCAGGGTACGTTCCACCTCGCGCACGGCCATGGCCACCGGCAGGGGGTCCAGGGCCTCGATCCCGCTGAGCAGCCGCTTGCAGGAGCTGTCCAGCGCGGCGCTGTAGCCTGCGATGATCTCCGGGGAGGTGGGGGAGGCTTCGTCGTGCAGGTAATGGATCAGCCCGAGGATGGGCTCGGCCATCACGTAGTGGGCGCTGCCCTCCTCCAGGGGGATCAGGATCTTCAGTTCGAGCAGACGCTGCCAGGTGGTCTCGGGCAGCTCATCCGCCTCGCCCGCATGGGTCCGGATCAGCCGCCGCACCTGGGCCTCGCTCACGTCGCCCGGCCGCGTGGCCAGGGCATGGAGCAGCGACACGTGCGCCGCGCAGAAATCGAAGTAACGCTTGGGGATGATGGGCATCTTACCTCCTCCGGCTCGCATGCCTTTGGGCCACTGGCCTTGCTCCGCCGAAGCGGCATAGCGCAGGCGAGGCGCGGCTTGCAGGCGTTCCTGAACGGCCGCAAAGTAGGCGCGCGGAGGGCTTGGGCCGCTGGGGAATTATCGACAGGTGTTAGTATCTGCGGAAGGGTGAAAGGGTCCGTCCGGGGCTCGTGGGTGGATCCGTGGGCGAATTGGACGGCCGGGAAATGCGAAGCCCCCCGATCGCTCAGGGGGCTTCGCCCGATGTTCCGTTGCCCGGCCGTTATTGTTTCAGCAGGCGCTGGGTGAAGTGCTGTCCGTTGATGGACACGTTCACCACGTACATGCCCATGGACAGATCGCTGCTGAGATCCATCACATGGTTCACCGTACCGCCGGCGATCGTGACCTGCTCGGCATGCACGCGCTTGCCATAGAGGTCGAACACGTCGATCAGCATCACACGCTCCACGTCGTCCAGCCCTTCGAGCATCAGGTTCACCACCCCGTCGCGGTTGGGGTTGGGGTGGATCGTCAGGATCGTGGATGCATCATCCATCTCGATGGACTGGTAGCTGATGCCTGCGTCATCCATCGCTCCGCCACCCGGATCGTTCACCACCGCGGTGCAGGCCTTGCCGAAGGCCGTGTAGTTGCCACCGATCAGCGCGCGCACACGGATGTTGAGTTCCAGGCCGTAAGGCACCGGGTTGGTCACCATCTGGTTGGCCTTCATCTGGTTGGTCGGCACCAGGATCCGGCGGCTGTAGCTGCCGTGTGGATCATGCCACCACCACTGGAAGCCGGTCGCCCCCGGTTGCCCGTTGCAATAGAGGGTGGTGCTGGGCAGCAGGTCGGTGCGGTCGCAGGAGTAGGGGATCAGGCCCTGGTTGCTCAACGGCACGCAGAAGTCCGGCGTGCCCACGTGCTGGGTGCTGGTGGCGCCGAAGAGGCCGTCGGCGTCAATGATGCGGCGGTTGCTCGCGTCGCGCAGCACGTAGCCGCCGCCGGCGATGCCGTCCCCACCCGCATCGTACACGTACAGGCGGTAGCAGCCTGGGTTGACGCAGAACTGCTCGGACATCACGGTACCTCCGATGCCATCCGCGTACGGGCCGGATGAGTCAAGGATGATTGCTCCGGTCTCGTCGCGCAGTTCAACGGTGGTCTCACTGCCGAAGTCGTCCAGTGTCAGTTCCAGCGTGAGGATCTCGGTGCAGCCCACCGGCGTGCCCACGCATAGGCAGTTGGCGTTGTACTGGTCGTTGATCGTGCCGGCGATGCCGTCGTCGCAGGGATCACCCGGCTCGATGTTGGCCAGGGCCGGGCAG
>CAYMXP010000076.1:0-10954 GCA_964394425.1 uncultured Chryseobacterium sp.
CGTGGCGAGAAAGCCGTCACCGATCACCGGCCGATAGCCGCGCGCCAGGCTCGAGATGTTCTCCACGTGTACACGGGCCGCAGCGTTGGGGTACGCCCCGGTGAATTCGCCTACACCCAGAAAGCCGCTCAGGTCCAAGCCCCCGAAGCCGTTCACCGTCTGGCCGGTCAAGGTCTGCTCAGGAACATGAAGTGAGGCGTGCCCTCAGAATACCAGATCACTGCGGTCAGCAGGCGCGCGTTCGCAATGGCAGGGGGATCTTGCCACGCCGAGATCAGGTCCTACCTCGTGGAAAAATGCTTACCGCCGGATCACGCGCGTGGCACGCGTTGTCCGTCCGTCGTTCATCACGATCACGTACAGTCCCGCGGGAGCATCGCGCAGGTCGATGATCCATCGCCGTGCATCGAGCGCGGAGGTTCGACCAGGCACCGTGCGGCCCCGTGCATCCAGCACCGCGACACCGGATAGGGTCCCATCGTGCGCGATCGCCTCGAACGATCCATCCTCGTCAAGCGGGCGGACGATCCAGCCCGAGGTGGTCCCTTCCGGATCGTTCACCTCCACGCCCAGGTTCACGCAGAAGGCCGTGCTGTCGCCGAAGGTGAAGGCATCGCCGCTGGCCAGCACGCCGTCGGGACCGGTCACCGTGTAGCTGCCGTTGCCAAAGTCGCAGCAGAGGCCGTCGCCATAGCTGTCGTGCATGGTGAAGATGTAGCAACCGAAAGAAAGACAGACCTGCTCGTTCACGGTGCTGCCGTCGGCGAGGCCTTCATACGGCCCGCCGGTGACCATCACCACGCCGGCGCCATCGGTGATGCTCCAGGAGGATTGATGCGGGTAGTCGTCGAGCACCACGTTCACGTCGATCTCGTTGGGGTGGACGATCACGTTGATGGGCTGCGCGTGCTGATCGCTGCCGAAGCCATTGCTCACCGTGAGCGTTATGGTATATGTGCCGCTGGCGGGATAGACCACCGATGGCGATGCAAGTGTGCTGCTGGATGGCGTGCCACCGGGAAAGTCCCAGGTCCAGCCGGGGGCGGCTTCCAGTGAGGCATCGTGGAAGGTGATCGCCTCGCCCGCGCAGACCGCCATGGCACCGGTGGTGAAGCCCGCGATGGGCGGCGAACCGGAGGGTTCGTACAGATCGGACTGCCACATCCCCCGCCCGAAGGTGGCCGCGCGCAACATCCCGGTGGTGTTGTTGATCTCCAGCTCGGTCACTTCCATCAACGGCAACCCATCGCTGAAGGGCTGCCAGGCACCCAGCGTGCTGTCGGTGTAGAACACGCCCAGATCGGTGCCGACGTACACGCCGCCCGCCGTGCCCTGCTCGAACACGATCGTATTCACCGGCACGTTGGGCAGGTTGGCGCTCACGTTGGTCCAGCTCGTTCCCGCATCGGTGGTCACGTACACCTTCTCGCCCTCCTGGTAGCCTGAGAAAGCGAGCCAGGCGGTCTGCGCATCGAGCGGATGCACGGCGATCGCCGTTGGCGCGAGCACGGGCAGTCCGGCGCTCATCACGCTCCAGTTCGCTCCGCCGTTCAGCGTGCGCCGCAACTGCTCCCCGCGGATGATGTAGATCGCATCGCTGCTGGAAGGTGCGACGGCCAGCGCGGTGATGAACGTGGAGGTGCCGAACGGCGAGATGGATGTCCAGTTGCCGCCTTGGTCGGTGCTCTTCCACACGTTGTTCGATCCGACGTAGAGCGTCTGCGCATCGTTAGGGTCGATCGCATAGGGCGTCACCCACGCGCCTTCCTCGCCGATGCTCCACGTGATGTTGTTGAAGCTCTGGCCGCCGTCGTCGCTGCGGTACACGCTGCCGTTCTGGGAGGATGCGTAGAGGATCTGCGGATCGGTGGGGTCGATCGCGCATTCCATGCCGTCGGCGCCGAGCACGTGCGTCCAGTCCCCGCCGCTCAGCAGGTTGCAGCCGTTGTCCTGCGCGCCGGCGATCACGGTGCCGGTGGCCAGCTCCGACCCGCCGAAGCGGTAGAACTGGGTGATGTTCAGGCCGGCGCTCAGGTCGGTCCAGTCGTCGCCGCCGTTCGCGCTGCGGAAGATGCCGCCGTCGCTGCCGCAGTACAACTGACCGCCCGCGAACTCAAGCGCATGAATGTCAGCATGCGTGTAACCGATCGTCGAGGGCCAGGTCCAGTGCGAGGTGATCGTCCAGTTCTGGCCGCCGTTGGTGCTCTTCCACACGTTGATCCCCGCGGCATGGATGGTGTTCGCGTCGGCGGGATCGGCGCACAGGGCGATGTCGTACCAGCTCTGCCCGCCGCTGTCGCCGCCGTCGTCGGCATAGCCGAAGATGTTAGGCGTGGTGCTGCGCTGCGAGAAGGTGATGCCGCCGTTGATGCTTCGGTACAGGCCCTGGAAGCCCGCATCGTCCTCGCGGCCGCACAGCACATAGACGTATTGATCGTCGGCCGGCGTCACCGCGATGCACATGCGGCGCACCTGGTCGGGCGGCGGAAGGCCGATGTCGAAAGGCAGGAAGCTGTTCCCGCCGTCCACGCTTCCGTGGAACTGGTCGGTGCAGGCGTAAACGAACTGCGGATCGCCGGGGCGGAACTCCACGTCCCAGAAGGAGCCATCGGCCACCCTGGTCCAGGTGGCGGCCCCATCCGTGGTCTTCCACAATCCGTCGTTGCTGCAGCAGAAGAGGATCTGTGGATCGGTGGGGTGCATCAGCAGCTTGCGCGTGGTGCGCACCTGCGCCAGCGACCAGTCCAGGCCGGTCCCGTTCCAGGTGGCGCCGCCGTCGGTGCTCTTGATCACGCCCATGCTCCAGGCGTCGCGGCCGTCGCCATCGCCGGTGGCCACGTAGATCACCTGCGTGTCGGTGGGATCGACGGCGATGCCGCTCACGCCCAAGGTGGGCAGGTCGTCGAAGAGCGCCGTCCACGTGTTGCCATCGTCCATGCTGCGCCAGAGTCCGCCCACCGGCGTGCCCACGTAGATGGTCGTTGGTGTGATGGGATCGACGGTGATCACGTTCACGCGGCCGTTGCCGGGGTTGTAGCTCAGGGTGCTCCAGGTGTAGGGTCCCATGGGCATCCAGTTGGCGCTGCGCAATGCGGAAGCCTTCAACAGCGGACGCAGCTGCTCCCATGCCCTCCTCTTCACCATGGGATCCGGCCGCTCGCCGCTGGGAAAGAGCCGCGGCGCCAGGTGCCATTCCATCCGCTTGAACTGCTTCCAGCCCTTGCCGCGCTCGTACGCGCGCCCGTCCCAGTGCGCGTTGAAGGCCGCCCGCACGTCATGGAAGTTCGCGTGCGGATCATCGAGCAGATCCACCCACTGTTGGGCCCGTGCGGGATCAGTGATCGACCATGAAGCCACCAGAACGAAGCAGAGAACAGGTCGCATGGGAGGAGCGGTTAACCTTGTCCAAAGGTATCGGGGATGACCGCAGCGATCGCCAGCGACTTCTCGCCCGTGCGCACGGCCGACGGATCCTTCACGCTGAGGTCGGGAACGCTCGACGAGCAATACCATTCCCTGCACGGTGCCGCGCGGGAAAGCCGGCACGTGTTCATCGAGGCCGGCCTGCGTCCCATCAGCAAGGCATCCGTCGTTCTGCTGGAGGTCGGCCTGGGCACCGGGCTCAATGCCTTGCTCACCTGGATCGAGGCGGAAGCCGAGGGGATCCCCGTGGACTATCACGCGCTGGAGCCATATCCGCTCCCGGTGGATCGGTTGCTCGCGGTCGATCACCCCGGTCATCTTGGCGAACTGCGGCGCGCCGGCGGATTCCTGGCGATGATGACCGCGCCCGCGGGCACGCGGGTCGATCTCGGCCCGCATTTCACCTTCCGGCGATCCGAAGCCCGGGTCCAGGAACTGGACCAGCGCGACGCGTACGACCTGGTCTACTTCGATGCGTTCGCCCCGGAGAAACAAGCCGACATGTGGACCGAGGATGTGTTCGGCCGGCTCTTCCACGCCACGCGGCCCGGCGGCGCGCTGGTGACCTATTGCGCCAAGGGCGCGGTGCGCCGCACGATGGAACGCGCGGGCTTCACGGTGGAACGGCTCGCCGGCCCTCCGGGGAAAAGGGAGATGTTGCGCGCGCGACGACCTTCGTGACCATGCCGCGCTTCGTCATACGCGTCTACGGCCTGCTGATCCATGATGGACGGATCCTCCTTGCCGATGAGATCATCCGCGGCCGGCGCATCACCAAATTCCCCGGAGGTGGTCTGGAGTACGGGGAAGGAACACGCGACTGCCTCGTGCGCGAGATCCAGGAGGAACTTGGCGTGGAGGCTTTCGGTCTCGATCACTTCTACACCACCGACTTCTTCCAGCGCTCCGCCTTTCACGATGACGAGGTGCAGGTGGTGAGCGTTTATTACACCTTCCACGTGAAGGATCCCACCCGGATCGGCGCGAAGACCGAGCCGTTCGCCTTCGATGAGGAGAAGGAGGGAGCGGAAGCCTTCCGCTGGCTCGACCTGTCGCGGGCGAAGGAAGAGGACGTGACCCTGCCGATCGACCGGGTGGTGATGGGGAGGGTGCTCAAGCGTTGAGCCTGCGCCGCACATGCGCCCGCACCTTTTCGTAGATCTCCTCCGGCTCGAAGGTGCGCCAGTCCAGCTCGTTCATCGCGCCGCCCAGCATGAAGTACTGGTCCACGTTGGCGCGCTTGAGGTCGTCCAGCACGTGCTCGCGGAAGTTCAGCAGCGCGATCCAGCCGCCGGCATCGTCCGCCTCCTGCCACCACTCCTCGTAGTAGCTGTCGTCGCTCGCGTGGTAGTTCAGGACGTTCTCGCCGATGAGGATGAATTTGCTCAAGCCTTCGCCCAGCATCGGCTCGATCACGTCGCGCTTCAGGAACATGATGTCGTTGTGCAGGAGGTCGTTCCATTCGCCGATCAGCTCGATCACCACGTAGCCTTCGTCGTAATCGGCGTAGATCTCCTTCATGTAGAGCGTGCGTGATCCGAATTCGTCCCACTGCGGATGGATCGCGTGATCGTACACCGCGTGCGTGAACTCGAACTCGCTGTGCTCCGTTCCGAAGAAGGGCGAACGCTCGTCCTCCTCCGCGATGTAGCGGTGGCGCCAGTTGTAGAAGGGTTCGAGGGTGTGCATCCTATGGCCTGCGGCCTGCTTCAACGGCCTTCCTCACGCTTCCGTGTTCCTTCAGCAGGTCGTTCGCCTGTTCATAGGGAAGGTGGAGCTCGTCCATCACCATCCGCGTCCCCCGGTCGATCAGCTTGTCGTTGCTCAGCTGCATGTCCACCATGCGGTTGCCTTTCACGCGGCCCAGGCGGATCATCACCGCGGTGCTGATCATGTTCAGCACCAGCTTCTGGGCGGTGCCGCTTTTCATGCGCGTGCTGCCGGTGACGAACTCGGGACCCACGACCACGACGACCGGATGATCGGCCGCCGAGGTCACCGGGCTGCCGGGGTTGCAGGTGATGCACCCGGTGAGGATGCCGTTGGCGCGACAGGTCCCGAGCGCGCCGACCACGTAGGGCGTGGTCCCGCTCGCCGCGATACCGATCACCGCATCGTCCGGACCGATCGCATGCTCCTGGAGGTCCTTCCATCCTTGCGTGCCATCATCCTCCGCGAATTCCACCGCCTTGCGGATGGCGCCATCCCCGCCCGCGATCAGGCCCACCACCATGCCGTGCGGCACGCCGAAGGTGGGCGGGCACTCGCTGGCGTCCACGATGCCCAGCCGCCCGCTGGTGCCGGCGCCGATGTAGAACAGCCGCCCGCCCCGTCGCATGCGCGCGGCGATCGCCTCCACCAGCGTTCCGATGGCGGGGATCGCGGCCTTCACCGCCGCGGCGACCGTGGCATCTTCTTCGTTGATCGCGCGAAGCAGATCACCGGTGCCCATCGCCTCCAGGTGATCGTGCCGTGATGGTTCCTCGGTGATCCTGCGCATACGTTGCCCGCCGCGGCCGTGGAGCAGGCGGTGATGCAAAGAAAAGGGCCCCGCACCGCGGAGCCCTTTCGATCTTCGGGTGCCTGCGGTCAGTCGAACATCAGGCTGCTGGAGACCACGCGATCGGCCAGCACGCATTGCAGGCGGTACGCGCCAGGCGCCAGGCCCTTGCGATCAACGATGAACTGGCTGAGGCCCGGGTGGTCGCCGCGCACCACGCGCCCGTTCACGTCGAAGAGGCGGTATTCCACCACGGTCGCGGCGGCTGAGACCGTGAAGTGCGTGGTGGCCGGATTGGGGGCGACCAGCAGGGCGTCATCGTTCACCGGTCGTTCGCCGATGCCCACCAGCGAGCAGGGCCCCAGTTGCAGCGCGCACACGATGCGCGGACACGCGTAACCCATGATCGTGTCGATGTAGGCGCGGCCTTTCGTCGGACCGAAGTTCGGGTTGCTGGCCTGCGAGGCCTGGCCCGTGGTGATGGTGCCGGGACCGGGGCCGTCGAGGTCCACGTTGGCCAGCGGGCTTGCGGGATCCCACCACTGCCAGGGGCTGGCTTCCTCCATCGTGCCGGAAATGGTCGCGGGCCAGTCGGGGGTCGCGAAGGGGAACAGGCCTTCGGGCGAAGGCATGATGGCGACGCTGCTCCCGCTATGCACCTGCGTGGTGCCGTACAGCGAGCGGGCGCGATCGGTGAAGGGATCCCCACCGGGCAGCGTGGCGAACGCATCGTTGTTGCCGAAGTCCTTCTGCATCTGCTGCACCATGTTGGAGCCTTGCAGCCAGAGCACCTGCTCGCCGGTGGTGGGCACGATCACCATGCCCTCGGTGAAGGGTGCGAAGGGATCGAACACCGTGTGGAAGGCCACCGAAGGGGGATCGCCCACCGCCATCCACGACGTGTCGGCCAGCGCGCCGCCGAGGTTGATGGTCATGTTGTTCATGGGGTCCTGCCCGTTGTTCTGGTAGAGGCTCAGGCAGTAAGGGTTCCCCACGGTGCAGAAACCGTCGAAGTTGCCTTCCATCACGGTGTCCACGTAGGAACTGTCCGGGTTGAAGATGTCGGGTCGGAACTTTTCGATGAAGATCTCGCCCGGTTCATCCAGCGTGGCCGAAGCCTGCGCGATGTAACCGCCGGTGCCCTCGCCCATCCACACGATCTTGCCGGGATCGATCGCCCAGGTGTTGGCGCCACCGGCATCCTCGCGCAGGAAGCGCGTGCATTGGCGCAGGTCGTGGATGGCGCGGTACACCGCGCGCAGCAGCGTGCCCCTCCGGCCTTCAAGGGTGGTGTCCAGCGGGTTCCAGCCGCCGCGGTATTCCATGCTCACGGCCACGTAGCCGCGCCGCGCGAAGCGGCGGCAGTTCTCCACGGCGCTGCTGTCGGTCTTGGCGCCGTTGGGGCTGCCATTGATCGGTGGCGGCAGCAGGTTGCCGGTATGCAGATAGATCACCACGGGTCGGGCACCCTCGGGATCGATGCCCTGGTCGGGTTCGTACACGTCGATGCGCAACTGCTGCACCTTCGCCGTGGTGCTGGTGTCGGAGGGATCGAAGAAGCCCGCGGGGATGGGGTTGCCCGCGGAGATCAGGTTGTGCAGCGTGAAGATCTCACCGGGCACGTCGGGCGATGCGAAGTTCCACGGGGGGAAGAAGCGCAGGTTCACCCCGTAGGGCACGTTGGAGGTCACCACGACCTGTGCATTGGTGAACACCTCGTCGATGTAGCGCTGCGCCTGGATGGAACCGAGCGAGAGGATCGCCATCATCGTGGCGGAGAATATCGATCTGATCATGTCGCGTGGGTTGGGGCACCGAAGATAGTTGCGTGGGGGTGCTCGTTCCCATGCGCCCGGCTGCGGGTTGTACACAATGGGCTGCCGGGCGGATCAGCGGCGGGTGAACTCGTAGATCAGCTGCACATAGGCCAGCCGACCGACGTAGGGCCCGCCGAACACGAGCAAGACCTCGTTGTTGAAGACGTGTTCCAGTTTTTCATCGTCGGGCACCGCGTCGTCGAACAGCGGCCGCAGCCCGAGCAGGTTGCTGGCGCCCACCTTCACGGTGGTGTGCGCGCGGGGGAAGGTCACGTTCACCTGCGCGTCGAGCATGTCGTAGGTGGGGATGTCGCCGGTGAACTGCGGCGAGCCCTCGAAGGTGTAGCCCTGCACGTACTTGTAGTTGATGCCCCAGCCCAGGTGCTGCCGCGTGGTCCAGGGGATCCGCCACTCGTGCGCGGTGAGGCTGAGGTTGTACTTCACCTCCGGGGTGTTGAACGCGGGGATGATCGGATCGTCCTCCCCGCTGGTGAGCACGTTCCACGACCAGTTGATGCCGTAGGTGAGCCGGTCGCGGTAGTGGCTCAGTCCGGCATTCACCCCCTGCGTGCGCACCTCGTCGGTGGCGTTGGCCGCCAGGCGGTAGGCGTTCAACCCGAGCAGGGTGGGTGTTCCCAGGTAGGTGTAGAAGGCGGGTCGCAGGCCGATGATGTAGCCGATGAAGTCGGTGTACCAGCTGTGGTAATAGCCCGCGTCCAGGTACCAGTTCCTCCGGATTGTGCCGCGGTAGCCGAACTCGATGGTTTTCGCCTGCTCGGGCCGCAACCGGTCCACATTGAAATAGTCCAGGTCGCCAGAAAATTGGGTCTGGCGATAGCGGCTGAAGGACTCGATGGTCACCAGACTGTCCCTGCCTTCCTCGAACTGCCCGTCCACGTTGCCCAGCAGGTAGGCGCGGCCCACGTTGTAGAAGAGGTACTGGTCGGCCAGGGTGGGGTTGCGGATCGCGCTGCTGAAGGAAACGCGGAGCACCTGATCCTGCTTGGGCATCCAGACCAGCGAGGCCGCGGGGGAGAAGAGGTGATCGAAGTTCTGGTTCTTGTCCATGCGCAGGGTGAAGGTCGCCCGCAGCTTGTCGTCCATGGTCTTCTTCTCGATGCCCGCGTACAGGCCGTATTCGCTGTTGCGGATCACCACGTCGCCGGTGTCGCGGAAAATGGTGCCGCGGCTGTCGGGCAGGTATTGTCGGAAGCTGCCGCCCACGACCACCTCGGCGAAGGCGGGCTTGAAGCGGTATTCGCCCATGGCATGCGCCAGTGCGGAGCGGTCGAAGAACATGGACCCACCCTCGGTGAAGAGCCGCGAGGTGATCCCCGCGAACAGCGTGTCGAAGCGCTCGGTGCCGGGATCAAAACGTGGGTCCAGGAAAGCGTTGTTGATGTTGTTAACTGAATCAAGCACCATTTGGTGAAGACCTGCAAGGAACTCTTGATGTTCTGCGATGAATTGATCCTGAACAGCGATCCAATCTTCAGCCGTTGAACCGGGAGGCATCTCCGAGGGCTCGATGTAGTCCGGGTGGTCCTCCACGATCGGCGTGATCCACGTTCCCCATCGATTCGTGTATTGGGTGTTCCATTCTTTGGTCGGACCAGCCGCTTCTTGCATACGTACCGCAGTGGTGAAGATGTCGTAGGTCTCCCCGGCGTCCTCGTGGGTGAAATAGCCGCGTACGAACCAGCGGTCCTTCTCGCGCACTTCCAGCCGGTGCTGGAAGAAGAGCACGTCCTTCAGCCGGTAGCGGTTGTCGCCCTGGTACACGGTGCTGCCGGTGCTGAAGCTGCTGCTGGCGATGGCCTCGATGCTGTCGGTGGCCATCCAGTGGAGGGCGCCGTTCAATTTGACGTTGTGGGTCTTGTAGTCCACCAGTTCGCTTTCGGTGTAGCCGTCACGCAGGAATTTCCCAAGACCCGGATAATCGTTGCGTTGAGTTACCGAACCGAGGTAGTTGTTGTTCGAGCTAATGTCCTCGTCCGCATAGATGTTCACCGCGTCGTAACGGCCGGGGTTGTCGATCCCCGTGGGGCTGTTGATCGTGGGATCGTAGTTGCTCACCGGCCAGTCGTCGGCGCGCATGGCGAAGGCGTTCAGCTTGTAGGCCCAGCGGTCGCGGCCCGCCTCATCCTTGAACACCTTCGCCCAGCGCACGCAGCCTTCCAGCAACCCGCGCTCGCCGGCCTTGGCGCTCACGCTGAGGCCGGGGAACATCCACGGGCTTTTGGTGGTCATGGCGATCACCCCGTTGAAGGCGCCGGGACCGTAGTAGGCGGTGCTGGCTCCGGCGATCACGTCCACCTTCATCACGTCCAGGTCGCAGGCGCCCAGGAAATTGCCCAGCGAGAAGTTCAGGCCCGGGCTCTGGTTGTCCACCCCGTCGATCAGTTGCAGCGAGCGCACCGGGCTGGTGCTGTTGAAGCCGCGGGTGTTGATCACCTTGAAGCCCAGGCTGGCCGCCGTCATGTCCACGCCCTTCAAGGTGCCCAGGCTCTCGTAGAAGTCGCCGCTGGGCGCCTCGCGGATGGCGATGAGGTCCATGCTTTCCACCGTGAGCGGCGCCTGCTTCTGCTTCTCGCTGATGCGGCTGCCGGTCACCTCCGCCTGCTGCAGCAGAACCTGGCCGGTGCTGAGCTTGAACTTCAGCTCCTGGTCCAGGCTCTTCACCTCGATCTCGAGCGGCTGGTAGCCCACGAAGCTCACCACCAGCGTGTAGGGCGGCATCTCGCTCACGCGCAGCTCGAAGCGCCCGTTCACATCGGTGGTGGTGCCCGTGGTCGTGCCTTTCAACACCACGGTGGCGCCGATCAGCGTCTCGCCCGTCGATCCATCGCTCACCACGCCACGCAAGGTGTATTGGGCCAGCGCGCCGCCGGCGGCCAGCATGTGTGCGAACAGGAGTGCGCCCCGCGCGACCATCGATGCCAAGGTAGCGGCGGAGGGAGGAGGGCTTCGGTCGGTCGGTCTCGGCGATCAACGTGCGGTTGTGGATGGCGCACGCTCTTGATCGGATCAACTCCCCTCCCCATTTCGGGGAGGGGCAGGGGTGGGGAACTTCGTGAACCACCCCCCAACCCCTCCTTAAGAAAGGTGGGGAGTTGATCGGGTTCTTACACGAGATCGTGCGCTTTGATCGGCTTCAACTCCCCTCCCCATTTCGGGGAGGGGCAGGGGTGGGGAAATTCCGTGAACCACCCCC
>CAYMXP010000076.1:11054-12932 GCA_964394425.1 uncultured Chryseobacterium sp.
TCCCCTCCCCATTTCGGGGAGGGGCAGGGGTGGGGAAATTCCGTGAACCACCCCCAACCCCTCCTTAAGAAAGGAGGGGAGTTGATCGGGTTCTTACACGAGATCGTGCGCTTTGATCGGCTTCAACTCCCCTCCCCATTTCGGGGAGGGGCAGGGGTGGGGAAATTCCGTGAACCACCCCCAACCCCTCCTTAAGAAAGGAGGGGAGTTGATCGCGGTCCGGACCTGCCTGGGAGTCGGAACGATCTTCGCCCACCATCCCGCTTCCTGATGAAATGGCTGAAAACCGCTCCGCGATGCCACGCGCAATGCCTTCGCAGACGCACGCGATGACGAAGCCAGGGCCGATCACCCGCCGCACGCTCCTGGTGCTGGCGCTCTTCACCCTGGTGTTCTTCGGTGGTGGCGGAGCGGCATTGATCCATTTTGTTCAGCACCGCCCGCTCGGCGCGGTGATCATGGGCTTGCGTGGTATCTCCTTCCAGATCGCCACCGGCACGGCCGCCGGCTTGGTCATCGCCTTCGTCGCCGCATGGCTGATCGACCGGCCGTGGATGCGCGCGATCAAGCTCAAGTACGCGCGCCTCATCGGCCCGCTGCTCGCCACGCCGGCCGACATCCTGCTCGTGTCGCTCTGCGCGGGCATCGGCGAGGAGCTCTTCTTCCGCGGCGCAGTGCAACATTGGCTGGGCATCCCCCTCACCGCGCTGGTCTTCGTGGCCATCCACGGTTACCTCGATCCGCGCAGCTGGAGGATGTGCGTCTATGGCATCACCCTCACCTTCGGCATGATGGTGCTGGGCTGGATGGCATCGGCCTGGGGACTGGTGGCGCCCATGGCCGCGCACACGGCGATCGACGTGGTGCTGCTGGCGAAGCTGGCGCGCGAGGCGCGCCGGATCGGGGGCGATGTAGATGGGTCGGGATGAAAACACGACCCCCCGCTCCGCGGAATTCACGGAACGGGGGGCGCTGCTTCGGTTCAGCTGCTCTCTCACCGGCCACGCCGTGATCATCAGGCGCGGCCGCTCTCCCTGGGGGCATCAGGCCGCGCGGCTGCCGATGTTCTCGCTGTCCGGGCCACCTATTGTTGGACGGGTCACCGCGAATTGCCATTTGCATTCTCTGCGCCCTCTGCGCCTCTGCGGTGAACCCCCTCAGCCCCTCAACCCCTTCAACCTCTTCAACCCCTTCAACCCCTTCAACCCCTCAACCCCTTCAACCCCTTCAACCCCTCAACCTCTCACTCCACCGGATACCGATGGTAATCTCCGTACTCATCGTCCATCTCGCGCTTCACCTTGTTCATCCGCGTGGCCACCACCGCCAGCTCGCGGTGACCGTGCTCCACCAGCCACTTGAAGGCGTCCCGATCTCCATCGCCGGTGAGGGCCACCTGCTTGAGCACGTTGAAGCCGTGCGCGTCGAGCCATTTCAGCGCGCCCGCGTCGCCCTCGATGCCGGTGATCACGGCCAGCAGGTGGGCGTGGCCGTTCTTCATCAGCCAGTCGCGCGCGTCGCGCTTGTTGCGCAGGGCGAAGGTGAAGATGCCGAGCTCCGGATAGCCGTGCTTGATCAGCCAGTCGCGCACCTCGCGGTTGCCGCTGATGGCCTCGCCCCAGGCGACCAGGATCTTGGCGGGATACTGCAGGCGCATCGGACAAAAGTACCGGCACGTGCGAATGCGGTTCACCACAGAGACACGGAGGGCACAGAGAAATGCTATTGCCACAGAGGGCGCAGAGAGCACAGAGAAATGCTGTTCACCACAGAGGGTTCAGAGAACGCGGAGAAATGCGATCCATCACAGAGGGTGCAGAGAGCGCGGAGAAGTACGCAACACGACTTCCAACGATCCGCTTTCCGCTTTCAACTTTC
>CAYMXP010000077.1:0-12859 GCA_964394425.1 uncultured Chryseobacterium sp.
CAAGGTCGGGGTCGCGGGTTCGAGTCCCGTTTCTCGCTCAGCACACGATGCCTCCCACGGGAGGCATCGGTATTTTGGGGCGGTCTTGGTCCGCCTGCGCGCACGGCGCTCCGGCGGACCAAGCCCCACCTTCGCGAAACGCTACGGTGGAGACGCCCGGGTGGTGAAAGGGTAGACACGAGGGACTTAAAATCCCTTGGCCCGCAAGGGCCGTGCAGGTTCAAGTCCTGCCCCGGGCACGAGGAAACGTTCCTTCGCCACGACCGTCTTGCGCACGCGCATCGCCCCCACGCCCAGCGGTTTTCTCCATGCGGGCAATGCGGTCAACTTCCTGATCGCCTTCAAGCTGGCGCGGGCCGGCGGTGGCAGCGTGCTGCTGCGGATCGACGACCTGGATGCGGCCCGCACGCGGCAGGAATGCCTGGACGACATCTTCCGTTCGCTGGAATGGCTCGGCATCGAGTGGGATGAAGGCCCGAGCGGACCGGTGGACTTCCGGCGCAGCTGGTCGCAACGCCTGCGCGTCGATCGCTATCAGGGCCTTGCCGATGCGTTGCGGGCGGGCGGACATCTCTTCGCATGCGGCTGTTCGCGCGTGCGGGCCGTCGCCTGCGCCTGCGGGGCGCGGAACCTGCCGTTCGATGCCCCCGGCATGTCGTGGCGGTTGAGGACCACGCCGCCCTGTCCGGTCGCGATCCGGCGATGGCCTCGGGGAACGGGATCGATCGATCTGGCGTCCGCCCTGCCGCACCCCGTGGTGCGCCGGCGCGATGGCATGCCGGCCTATCAGCTCGCATCGCTGGCGGATGATGTGGACCGTCGCATCGACCTGGTCGTGCGCGGGGAGGATCTGCTGCCCTCCACCGCCTGCCAGCTGCGCCTCGCCGATGTGCTCGGGCTGGCATCCTTCATGGCGGTCCGCTTCATCCACCACGGACTGCTGACCGACGAGCGGGGGCGGAAGCTCTCCAAGTCCGATGGCGCCACATCGCTCAAGGCGATGCGTGAGGCGGGCGCCTCGCCCACGATGCTGCACGACACCGCCGAGCGGATGATCCAGCGCATCACCACCACGGATGCCGCCTGATGCGCCTGCCTGCGCGCGGCGGATCAGATCATCATGCCCACGATCACCGCGGTGAAGAGCGAGGCGATGGTGCCGCCGAGGAGGGCCTTGATGCCGAGCTGGCTCAGCATCGCGCGCTTCTCCGGCGCCAGCGCGCCGATGCCGCCGATCTGGATGCCGATGCTGGCGAAGTTGGCGAAGCCGCAGAGGATGTAGGTGGCGATGATCACGCTGCGTTCGCTCAACGCGCCGGCCTCCTTCATGCCGCCGAGGGTCTTGTAGGCGAAAAACTCGTTGAGGATGGTCTTCTCCCCGAGCAGCTGGCCCACGAGGATCATGTCCTGCTTGCTCACGCCCATCAGCCAGGTGATGGGCGCGCCGAGGTAGCCGAGCACGAACTGCAGGCTGAAGCCGTCATAGTCCGTGTGCGCGGCGATCCAGTGGTTGATCCCCGTCCAGAGCCCGAGGGAACTGAGGATGTAGTTGATCAGGTAGATGAAGGCGGTGAACACCAGCAGCATGGCGCCCACGTTCACCGCCAGCTTCACGCCGTCGGTGGTGCCGTTGGCCAGGGCTTCCAGCACGTTACCGCCGATCTTCTCGCGGGTGATCTCCAGGCTCCCGCTGAACTTCTCGCGCTCGGGCAGCAGCATCTTGCTGGCCACGATGGTGGCCGGTGCGCTCATCAGCGAGGCGATCATCAGGTGCTTGGCGAAGAGGATCTCCTGTGCCGGCACGCCGCCGCCCAGGAACTTCACGTAGCTGGCCAGCACGCCGCCCGCGGTGCTGGCCATGCCGCCCACCATGATGCAGAGCATCTCGCTGCGCGTCATGCCGCCCAGGTAGGGGCGGATCAGCAGGGGCGCCTCGGTCTGGCCCAGGAAGATGTTGCCTGCGGTGCTCAAGCTCTCCGGCCCACTGATGCGCAGGGTGCGCTTCATCATCCAGGCCATGCCTTTCACGATCAGCTGCAGCAGGCCGAGGTAGTACAGCAGGGCCATGAGCGCGCTGAAGTAGATGATGGTGGGCAGGATGCGGAAAAGGAAGTTCACCAGCGCGCTCTCCACCTTGCCGGTGACGAAGCTGGCCAGGAGGAAATCCCCGCCGATGTCGGCGAAGGAGACCACCTTCACGAAGGCGCGGCTGAGCCAGTTGAAGGCGTCGGCGATGCCGGGCACCTTCAGCACCAGGAAGGCGAGCACCAGTTGCAAGAGGATCCCCTTCCAGACCAGATGCCAGGGGATGCCGCGCCTGTCGCGCGACAGCAGCCAGAGCAGGCCGGTGAGGAAAGCCAGGCCCAGGAGGCCGCGCAGGATGTGGACGAACACCGGGCCCCCGGAGGAAGGCGCGCCGTGCTGCGCCGAAAGCAGCAGCGGGGCTGCGAGGGTGGAACAGAGGGAGAGGATCCGCGCGACGCGCATGGGAAGGACGCGGATCAATGTAGGAGAAGTTCGGTCATCGTCGCGATGCCGGACCGCCCGTGACCTGGACCGTCAATTCGTGCTTTCGCGGCGCTTGATCTCGTCGCGCAGCTTGCTGGCCAGTTCGTAATCCTCGCTGGAGAGCGCCTCCTTGAGCAGCTGGTTCAGCTCCTCCACGGTGCGGGCGCTGATCGGCTTGTCGCTCGCCTTGGGCTTGCGCGCGCGGCCGGGCTTCTTCTCCTTCCCTTCCTCGGCGGCCTCCTCGCCCTCCTCCACCTTGAGACCCGCCGCGCCGAGGATGAACTCGAAGGTGTAGATCGGGCACTCGAAGCGCAGGGCAAGGGCGATGGCGTCGCTGCTGCGGGCGTCGATCTCCGCGGTGCGGCCATCCTGTTCCATCACCAGCTTTGCGTGGAAGATGCCCTCGACCAGGTCGTTGATGATCACCTCCTTGAGCCCGACCCCCAGCGTGTCGCTCATGCTCTTGAACAGGTCGTGGGTGAGCGGGCGGGCGGGTTTGATGTTCTCCACCTGGATGGCGATGGCCTGCGCCTCCACGCCACCGATGATGATCGGCAGGCGGCGGTCGCCCTTGGCCTCGGTGAGGATGAGCGCGTAAGCCCCCGCATGGGTGTGGCTGTAGGTGATCCGCAGGAAGCGGAGCTCGACTTTCTCCATGCCGTGTGTCGGGGGCGTCGAAGGTACGGACGGGGCGGGTACGGAACGGGGATCCGGTACCCGGCTACATTCGCCCGGCTGCCCCCATGATGCGGCGCGATGCGATGAGCGGTTTCCATCGATCCCTGGGCCTGCTGGACGCCACCATGCTGGTGGCCGGTTCCATGATCGGCAGCGGCATCTTCATCGTGAGCGCGGGCATGCTGCGCGGACTGGGTTCGCCGGCCTGGCTGCTCACGGCCTGGGTGGTGGCGGGGGTGCTGACGGTGCTGGCCGCGTTGAGCTACGGCGAACTGGCCGGCATGATGCCCAAGGCCGGCGGACAATACATCTATCTGGAGCGCGCGTGGGGCCGGCTTCCGGCCTTTCTCTACGGGTGGACCGCCTTCACCGTGATCACCACCGGCATCATCGCCGCGGTGGCGGTGGCCTTCGCCAAGTTCTCGGCGGTGTTCTTTCCGGTGCTTTCTCCGGAGAACGTCCTCTTCGACCTCGGCATCCTGCGGGTAAGCACCGCACAGGTGTATGCCGTGGCGGCGATCCTTCTGCTCACCTGGTTCAACACGCGCGGGGTGGACAACAGCAAGACCTTCACCACGGTCTTCACTCTGGCGAAGATCCTGGCCGTGCTCGCCCTGGTGATCGTGGGGCTTTCGGTGGGGCTGGGCTCCGGTACGCTCACGGAGAATTTCAGCGCGGGCTGGACGGCATTCTCCCTTGGTGAGGATGGCTCGGCCACTCCCTTGGTGGGCGCGGCCTTGTTGAGCGCCCTGGGCGTGGCCATGGTGGGTTCGCTCTTCAGCAGCGATGGCTGGAACAGCGTGACCTTCATCGCCGGGGAGATCAGAGAGCCGCAGCGCAACATTCCCTTGAGCCTGGCACTGGGCACCTTCATCGTCACGGCGCTCTACGTGCTGGCGAACGTCACCTACCTCGCGCTGCTTCCCGGCGAAGGCATCCAGCAGGCTCCCTTCGACCGTGTCGGTACCGCCGCCGCGCAAGTGATCATGGGCGACAAGGCCGTGTGGGTGATGGCCGGGCTGATCATGGTGAGCACCTTCGGCTGCATCAACGGTTATGTTCTTGTCGGGCCGCGGCTGTACTACGCCATGGCGCGCGAGGGGCTGTTCTTCAGCAAGGCGGGATCGCTCAACGCGAAGGGCGTTCCGGCCTTCGCGCTCTGGGTGCAGTGCGCGTGGGCCTGCCTGCTGTGCTTCAGCGGGACCTATGGGGACCTGCTCGACTACACCACCTTCGCGTCACTGCTCTTTTACATCGTCACCATCGCCGGTCTGTTCGTGCTGCGGAGGAAGGAACCCCTTGCCGAACGACCCTATCGAGCGTTCGGCTATCCCTGGGTGCCCATGCTTTTCATCGCGTGCGCGAGCGCCTTCTGCCTGAACCTGCTGGTGAACAAACCCCTCTACACCTGGCCCGGACTGGTCATCGTGGCGCTCGGTGCGGTGGTGTACGCCGTGCGCGCACGGTGGTCACCCCGGGCTTGACATCAACGCTCCGCGTTGAGCTTCTTCGCCGCCTCGATCAATTTCGGCAGCACCTCGAAGGCATCGCCCACGATGCCGTAGTCGGCGGCCTTGAAGAAGGGCGCCTCGGGATCCTTGTTGATCACGGCGATCACCTTGCTGCCGTTCACTCCCGCCAGGTGCTGGATGGCGCCGCTGATGCCGATGGCGATGTAGCAGTTGGGCCGGATCGCCAGCCCGGTCTGGCCCACGTGTTCGTGGTGCGGCCGCCAGTGGCTGTCGGACACCGGGCGGCTGCAGGCCGTGGCCGCGTGCAGTTCCCTGGCCAGTTCTTCCACCAGGCCCCAGTTCTCCGGCCCCTTCATGCCCCGGCCGGCGCTCACCACGATGTCGGCCTCCGGCAGCGCGATGCCCTCGCCCGCCTTGCGGAAGTCTTTCACGGTGATGTGCGACGGGCCCAGATCGCCCGCGAACTCGGTGACTTCCGCGGCGCCTTCGCCCTTTTCCATCGGGACGGCATTGGGCATGAGGCTGATGACCTTGATCGCGCTTTTGATCTCCACCCAGGCCTGCGCCTTGCCGCTGAAGACATTGCGCTTCACGCGGAAGCCCGATGCGGTGTCCGGGAGCGAGATCGCGCCCGCGACATGGCCGGCCTTCAGGCGTGCCGCCACGCGTGGCGCGACGGCCTTGCCCGTGTTGTCATGCACGCAGATGATCACCCGCGCGCTTTCGGCCTTCGCCACCTCGCACACCAGCTTCGTGAGCTGTTGTCCGTCCACGGTCTTCTGACCGCGGGCCACCACCACCTTCTTCGCCCCGAACTGCCCGAGATCTTGCAGGTCCTTCCCATCGCCGAAGGTGACCGCGGTCACGGAACCGCCAAGCCCGACGGCGATCCGCTGCCCGTACGACAAGGCCTGCAGTTCCGCCTTGGCGATCTTCTCGCCCCGCGCATCGATGAAAACCAGCACGCTCATCAGATCACCTTGGCTTCGTTGTGCAACAGATCGATCAACTGGCCGGCGTTGTCGGCGGGGATCATCTTCACGGCCTGCTTGGGAGGAGGCAGTTCGAACTTCACGGTGGCGGCCACGCTCTCCACGTTCGCCGCGGGGACCACGGTCAGCGGCTTGGTGCGCGCGGCCATGATGCCACGCATGTTGGGGATGCGCTGCTCGGCCATGCCCTTGGCCGCGCTCAGCACCATGGGCAGCTTCACGTCGAGCACCTCCACGCCGCCGGTCACGTCGCGCTCGATGGTGGCCGTTCCGCCGGCCACGTCCAGCTTGCTCACCAGCGGCACGTAGGGAAGGTTCAGCAGCTCGGCCACCATGCCGCCCACCTGTCCGCCGTTGTGATCGATCGTCTCCTTGCCGGCCAGGATCAGGTCGAAGCCCTTGTCCTTCGCCCAGGCCGCGACCTGTTCGGCCACCTCGAAGGCGTCGTTCGGCTTCGCATCGATCCGCACCGCATCATCGGCCCCGATGGCCAGCGCCTTGCGGATGGTGGCTTCGGTATCGGCGCCGCCCACCGTTACCGTGGTGACCGATCCGCCCTGCGCCTCCTTCAGTTCCAGCGCGCGCACGAGGGCGTACCACTCATCGTAGGGATTCACGATGAAGGTGACGCCGCCGGCATCGTACTGGGTATCGCCCGCAGTGAAGGCGATGCGCGCGGTGGTGTCGGGCACCTGGCTGAGCAGGACGAGGAGCTTCATGGCAAGGGGGCGAAAGTAACCAGCCGATGACAGCGGAAGGGCTGATCGAAAGGACTATCGTTCCTTGTTCTGCATGGAATTCAACCGTCGAGAACGCAGAGCCACGGAGAAATGCGTGAACATTGCCCGATCGGCAAAGAGCGCAGAGGCGGCCAGAGGCCGCTGACTCACTCATTCTATTCGGGGGCAGGGCCATCGGGTCCTCAGGCCGCGTCATTGCTGCGACCCTTTCAGGGTCGAATACGAAATGCACTTCCCTCGATCAATAAGCTGTGACCCCTTCGGGGTCAAGAGCCATGCGCGTTCGCGACCCCGAAGGGGTCACAGCTTATTGAACGTACATGAAGCGTGATCCGACCCCGACGGGGTCGCAGCCGTTGGGTTTTTCGCGCTCAGCAGGGCTATTTGACCCGATGGCCCTGTATTCGGGGGCCGCAGGTATCCTCTGTGTCTCTGCGCTCTCTGTGGTAAAAAGTAAGACCCGACAGCCCTGGCAGATCGCCGACCCGAGCAGCGGAGGCGGGATCCGGCCACCTGCCTACCTTGGCGGCCCTTTCAGCAGCCATGCGCACCGTGCAGTTCCGTGAGGCCCTCAACGAGGCCATGAGCGAGGAGATGCGCCGCGATCCGAACGTCTTTCTCATGGGCGAAGAGGTGGCCGAATACGATGGCGCCTACAAGGTGAGCAAGGGCATGCTGGCCGAGTTCGGCGCCAGGCGCGTGATCGACACGCCCATCAGCGAGCTGGGCTTCGCGGGCATCGGCACCGGCGCGGCCATGAACGGCCTGCGGCCCATCGTGGAGTTCATGACCTGGAACTTCGCCATCCTGGCCATGGACCAGATCGTGAACCACGCGGCCAAGATGCTGCAGATGAGCGGCGGGCAGTTCCACGTGCCCATCGTGTTCCGCGGCGGCAACGGCAGCGCCGGACAACTGGCCGCCACCCACAGCCAGAGCTTCGAGGCCATCTACGCCAACATCCCCGGCCTGAAGGTGATCACCCCCAGCACGCCCTACGATGCGAAGGGCCTGCTGAAGAGCGCCATCCGCGACGACGATCCGGTGATCTTCCTCGAAAGCGAACGGATGTACGGCGACAAGGGCGAGATCCCCGATGGCGAATACCTGCTGCCCATCGGCGTGGCCGACATCAAGCGCAAGGGCACGCACGTCACCATCGTCAGCTTCGGCAAGGTGATCAAGGAGGCCCTGAAGGCCGCGGAGGAACTGGCGAAGGAGGGCGTCGAATGCGAGGTGATCGACCTGCGCACCATCCGCCCGATGGATACGGCCACGGTGCTGGCCAGCGTGAAGAAGACCAACCGCATGGTGGTGGTGGAGGAGAGCTGGCCGGTGGCCAGCATCAGCAGCGAGCTGGCCTACCGCGTGCAGAAGGACGCCTTCGACTTCCTCGACGCCCCGGTGCTGCGCGTCACCCAGGCCGACACGCCGCTGCCTTTCTCACCCCCGCTGATCGAGGCTTCGCTGCCCAACCCCCAGCGCGTGATCCAGGCGGTGAAGGAGGTGATGTACCTTAAGAAGTAGGCAGTCGGCGGCATGTGATAGCAATGGCATCGCTGGTTGCTGCCAGAGCCATCGGGTCTTACGGTCACTAGGGGCGATGCATGCTCATGGCTCACACGGAGACACGGAGACACGGAGGTCAGGCCGCTTCGCGGCCTGGCGGTGCATTCTCCGTGCCTCCGTGTCTCCGTGTGAGAATTCAGCCCAATGTGCCCATGCGGGTCGCGGTCGCCTCGCCCAGTGTCGGGTCAAGACCCGATGGCCCTGTGCTTGCTACTGACTAGCGCTGCGTGCTGTCAAATTGTCCCCACCTTCGCGCGCGGCTTGAAGGTTGAGGCCCGGCCGATGTTCCGCAGAAAGAGGAAGAAGACCATGGCAGACGAAACCAAGCGGCCGGGGGCGGGAGATGCCGCTCCGGGCGATGAGGCATTGATGAACGAGTTGCAGGCCGGGAGCGTGGCCGCCGCCGAGCATGCCGTGGAGGATGCCGATGGCGGCGACGGCCCCGAGGCGATCGAGGCGATCAAGGCCGAACTGGAGGTGCAGAAGACCGAGCATGCCGCCTTGCACGACAAGTACGTGCGCCTTTACAGCGAGTTCGACAACTTCCGCAAGCGCAGCGCGAAGGAGAAGCTGGAACTGCTGCAATTCGCCGGCGCCGACGCGGTGAAGGCCATCCTGCCGGTGCTTGACGACTTCGAGCGCGCGGTGGCGGCCAACGAGAAGATCGGGGATGCGAAGACCCTGAAGGAGGGCTTCGGCCTGATCCAGCAGAAGTTCCAGCGCCTGCTTACCACCATGGGCGTGAAGCCGATGGAGGCGAAGGGATCGATCTTCGACCCGGAGCTGCACGAGGCCGTGACCAAGGCCCCGGCGCCGGAGGATGCATTGAAGGGAAAGGTGATCGACGTGATCGAGAACGGATACACCATGCACGAGCGGGTGATCCGCTACGCGAAAGTGATCGTGGGTGAATGATCCGCGGGGGCACGGCATGCCGCGCCCCGATGACGATGTCCAAGAAAGACCCCTACGACGTCCTGGGCGTTGATCGCAACGCCGGCGCGGACGACATCAAGAAGGCCTACCGCAAACTGGCCATCAAGTACCACCCCGACAAGAACCCCGGCGACAAAGCCGCCGAGGAGAAGTTCAAGGAAGCGGCCGGCGCCTACGAGATCCTGAGCGATCCGGAGAAGAAGGCGAAGTACGACCGCTTCGGCCACGCGGCTCCCGGCGGCTTCGGACCCCAGGGCGGCGGCGGCTTCGGCGGGGGCATGTCGATGGACGACATCTTCTCGCAGTTCGGCGACATCTTCGGCGATGCCTTCGGGGGCGCCTTCGGCGGCCAATTCGGCGGCGGGCGCCGCGGCCAGCGGGTGATCAAGGGCAGCAACCTGCGCGTGCGGGTGAAGCTCACCCTGCGCGAGGTGGCCGAAGGCACCGAGAAGCAGCTGAAGATCCACAAGCTGGTGCGCGCCAAGGGCAGCGAGTACGCCGCCTGCCCCACCTGCAAGGGCAGCGGACAGGTGGCGCGCGTGCAAAGCACCTTCCTGGGCCACATGCAGACGGTGACCACCTGCCCGCAGTGCGGCGGCATCGGGCAGACGGTGAGCAGGCGCGCCCCGGGAAGCGACGCGCACGGCCTGCTGCGCGAAGAGGTGGTGGTGCCGGTGAAGATCCCCGCCGGGGTGGAGGAGGGCATGCAGCTGAACATCTCCGGCATGGGCAACGATGCGCCTGCCGGCGGCGTGCCCGGTGACCTGCTGGTGGTGATCGAGGAGGAGGCGCACGCCGAGCTGAAGCGCGACGGCGTACACCTGCACCACGAAGCCTTCATCAACGTGGTGGACGCCGCGCTGGGCGGCACCATCGAGGTGCCCCTGATCGACGGCGCGGCCAAGGTGAAGGTGGAACCCGGCACCCAGAGCAACAAGACCGTGCGCCTGCGCGGCAAGGGCCTGCCCGACGTGCATGGCCGCGGCCACGGCGACCTGTTCGTACACCTCATGGTGTGGACGCCCACCGACCTGACGAAGAACGAGCGCGACGCGCTGGAGAAACTGCGCCACTCACCCGGCTTTCAGCCCCGCCCCACCAGCAAGGACCGCGGCTTCTTCGAGAAGGTGCGGGAGATGTTCGGGAACTGAACCGGTAGGCCGGATCACTTTTGCCCATCCTGGCGCAAGACTTCCGCGCGCCGCGGCAATACGCGCGAGCAATGCGGATGTCTTGCGCCCATCGTGGTCGAAGATCCTCCAGGGTCGCAGGGGTCATCGAAGACCCTGTCTTCGCACCCGAATATCATGGAACATCTCTTGAGCGATCCACCCACCCTGGCCGGTCGGGGTCTGGCGATCACCTCCGTCCTTCACTGATCGTTCGATCCATCGGGTCCAGGAGGACGGCGCGCCGACGCCGGAGCGATTTGGCGCAGGCGCCCTACCGCCCCACCGGCCCACGCACGCCTAACTCCCGAACCGGTGCAATGGGAAGACCCGCGTCAGTTGGTGGCGTCATTGTGAGGCCTGTGTGGGCAGGGTTCGCAAAACGCCGAACGCCTGGGAAGGTGTTGACTTCGCCGTGCGCCCGAGGGAACCCTCCACCTTTGAACAACGGAAGAAAGCCATGAGCCGCATCGAGTTCAAACAGGCGCGCATTGCGAAGCGGGTGTTCAATACCAGCGACGAAGAGGTGCTGGATCAGGTGAAGGCGGTGCTGGACCTGCAAAGCGGTGACTGGTGGAAGAACCTGCCCGCCCGCGTACGCAAGGATGTCGAGCTGAGCCTGGCTCAAGCGGATGAAGGCGAAACCGTGAGCCATGCCGATGCCATGAAGCAGATCCGCGCATGGCGAAGGCGGTAAGGTGGACGCCCAAGGCGATCGCCACGTACATCGAAGTGCTGAAGTACTTGCGGGGGAAATGGACCACGCGCGAAGAACAGCGCTTCGTGGATGAGGTTGAAGACACCGTCCGCTACTTCGTGATGTTCCCGAAGGGATCCCGCAGCGCAGGCCACGCACGGCTTCGAGAGGCGCCGATCAAACCGTACAACATCCTGCTCTACCGCATCGACCGGTCCGCGATCGTGATCATCGGCCTATTGATATGCGCAGGCACCCGAAGTACCTCGAGCAACTGAAGAGCGGTTGGAAGAAGGCTTGAACCATGTGCTCTCAAAGATCCGGGCGATCAGCCGGGCTGGCTGGCAGGTTCACCCCTCACACCATCACCCGCTTGCCCTGCATGCCCTGGCTGAGCCGCTCATAGAACGCGGCCCAGGCTTCGCCAACCTCGGGGGTGTAACGCTCGCCCAGCATGCGGCGCAGCGCCCGCTGGAAGGCATCGCCCAGGGCCATGAAGTGGTGGGGCTCCACGCCGTAGTCGTCGTGGCGGTGGCCCAGGGTCTGCAGCTCTTTCACCATCGCGCCGGGATCGTCCAGTTGCTCCACGGCGCGGGTGAACAGATCGGCCAGCTTGAGGTGCTGGGCGTCCATGGGGCCCTCGAACAGGATGCGCAACTGCGGTTCGGCGCTGAAGAACTCCTCGTACAGCAGATCGATGAAGCGCAGCTGCTTCGCCTCGATCGCGGCCCAGCTTTCGCGCACCAGGACCTTCTGGGGGTCGGTCATGGTCTGAAGGTACGCCGAAGCCTCATTGGTCGCCGGCCATCCATCGCTCCACCCACCGACGGCCATCGACATCCACGGCCACCAGCATCACACCCGCCGCCAGGTCGGCGGCATGGAGGGTGATCGATCCCCGCACCGCGCGCGAAAGCAGCACCCGGCCGGAGGCATCCATCACGCGAAGAGAGATCGCGCCGGTCGTGTTCACCTGAAGATGCAGGGTGCTGTTATCCATCATTAGTGTGTACGGCCGGGGCTCCACGCTTTCATCCATGCCCACGCCCAATGAGCAATGCCGCAGCAGTTGCACGCCGGTATCGGGATCGGGTCCGGTGCCACCCACCGAATACACGCAGCCATCCACCGTCACCAGGCTGTGGTAGCTGCGTGCCGAGGGCAGCGGTTCGGCGGCGGTGAAGCTCTGCGCGGCGATGTCGTAGAGCCACACCGCGTCCAGGTCGGCGAAGTTGGAATAGCCCCCCGCGATGCACAGCAGGCCGGGGGCGAGCACCGTGCCCGCCGGCGCGTGGGTGGCGTCGGGCAGGTCGGCGATCGGGCCCCAGCTGTCGTTCACCTTGTCGTACACGCGGCCGAAGTCCACCGGCGCCGTGTACCCGCCACCTCCGAAACGGTAGAGGGTGCCGCCATCGCTCACCAGCGCGCTGTACCAGAATTTGTCGTCGGGCAGGTCGTTCAGCGGCGACCAGAGATCCGTGCCCGGGTCGTAGTACTGGCAGAGGAATTTGTCGGGCTGGCCGGAGAGCACGTACAGCTTGCCGTCGAGGCCGGCCGCTTCGTTGATCGCCGTGGGGAAGGGCAGGCTGGCCGCCGCGTACCAGCTATCGGCGGCGGGGTCGTAGATGTAGTGATCGTCCAGCGGTGTGCCGGTGTTCGGATAGCCGCCCGCGCAGTAATGGATCTTGCCATCCACCACCGCGCCGCAGGGCTGCTGCGCCAGGTAGGGGACCGGCGCGAGCGTGTCCCAGGCGTCGGTCGCCGGCGTGTAGCGCAGGTGCAGGTCCGTGGCGCCGCCGGGCCCGCCCCCGCCGATCACGTGGATGGCGCCTTGCAATTCCACCACCACGGGAAAGGTGAGGTCAACGGGTACATCGGCCAGTTGCACCCAACCTTGCGCGCTAAGCAGTGAAGGCAGAAGAAGGAAGAGCGAAGCGATCGGTTTCATGAGTTCAGGTTGAATGCCATCGAAGGTAGAAGAGGTTCATGAACCACTGGTGTCAGGGGAAATGAAAGGCTGTTGATCGAAATGCGAGCCAGGCCAGGGTTTGCTATGGAGCAGCGACTGAAGGGGTTCTCTTTTCGTCCTTGTCCGCAA
>CAYMXP010000078.1:0-12216 GCA_964394425.1 uncultured Chryseobacterium sp.
CCGACGACGGCACCTGGTACGATTTCCAGATCCCCGTAAGCGGGCTGGTGCCCGGCACCATCGACACCATCGCCTTCGGAGTGGAGAGCGTGTGCATCGACCTGGAGCACACCTGGATCGCCGACCTGGACATCCACCTGCTGGCACCCGACGGCACCAGCGCGCTGCTGGTGGGCGGCAATGGCGGCGATACGGACTTCTACACCAACACGTGTTTCAACGCCGACGCGGCCACCCCGATCGTCGATGGGGCCACCCCCTACACGGGCGTCTTCCGGCCGATGACGCAGATGGGCGTGGTGAACAACGGACAGGACGGCAACGGCACCTGGACCCTGCGGATCCTGGACACCTACCCCTTCGCCGACGCCGGCGACCTGTTCACCTGGTCGATCACCTTCGGACCCGACCCGGCCGGGTACATCGGCCTGGCCTCCAGCAACCTGCCGATCGTGATGATCAACACCGGCGGCCTGGCGATCCCGCCCGATCCCAAGGTGCCCGCCGAGATGGGGATCATCGACAACGGGCCCGGCATGCTGAACCATCCCACCGATCCGTTCACCGACTACGACGGGCGGATCGGCATCGAACTGCGCGGCAACAGTTCGATGATGTTCCCCAAAAAGAGCTACGGGCTGGAGCTGTGGGATGCCAACGACAACGACACCAGCGTGGCCCTGCTGGGCATGCCCGCGGAAAGCGATTGGGTGCTGAAGGCCTCCTACAGCGACAAGAGCTTGCTGAACGATCCGCTGGCGATGCACGTGTTCCAGCGCATGGGGCATTACGCGCCGCGCTGGCGGCACGTGGAGCTGATGCTCAACGGCCAGTACCTGGGCGTGTACCAATGGCTGGAGAAGATCAAGCGCGATGCGGACCGCGTGAACATCGCCAAGCTGCTGCCCACCGAGATCACGGGCGACGACCTCACGGGCGGCTACATCCTGCGGGTCGACTGGGACCAGGGCACGGGCGGCTGGACCTCGCCGCACCCGCCGTACAACGCGCCGGGGGCGGAGACGATCGACTTCCAGTACGAATACCCTTCCGACCCGGTGCTGCAGCAGCAGATCTACATCCAGGGCACCGTCACCAGCTTCGAGAACGCGCTGGCCGGACCGTTGTTCGCCGATCCGGTGTGGGGCTACCGGCCCTTCATCGACCTGCGCTCATGGATCGACTACCTGCTGCTGAACGAACTGAGCCGCAACGTGGACGGATACCGCCTGAGCACCTTCCTGCACAAGGACAAGAACAGCAATGGCGGCGCGTTGCGCATGGGCCCGCCCTGGGACTATGACCTGGCGTGGAGGAACGCCAATTACTGCGACGCCGAAAGCGTGAACGGATGGATGTACCTCTTCAACTACGACTGCCCCGGGGGCAAGATGGTGCCTTTCTGGTGGGAGCGCATGATGCAGGACACGGCCTTCACCGACAGCCTGCGCTGCCGATGGGACGAGCTGCGCGACGGCTGGCTAAGCACCGACAGCCTGCACGCCTGGTGCGACGCGATGGCCGACACGCTCGCCGACGCGCAGCAGCGGAACTTCCAGATCTGGCCCATCCTGGGCTCCTACGTCTGGCCCAATCCCTCCCCCATCCCCTCGAGCTACCAGGGCGAGATCACCGAACTGAAGAACTGGATCAGCCTGCGCGCGCTGTGGATGGACCTGAACCTGCCGGAGCTGGCCAGCGGCTGCCTGAACGTGGGCACGCCGCAAACCAACGCCGGCGCTGCGCCGGTCGTCTTTCCCAACCCCTTCGACGACCGGTTGAGCGTGATGCTTGACGAGCCAGGGCGCTGGCGGCTGGAGCTGATCGACGCGCTGGGCCGCATGGTGCATCAGGATCTTCTGGCCGTGGCCACCGGCGGCGCGCGGCGTTTTGACGTGCGCGTTCCCTCCTCGATCCCTCCGGGCAGCTACGCCCTGCACCTGCACCGGGACGACCGATCCTTCACCGTGCCGGTGATCCGGCAGTGAACGGCCGCGGGGGCGGCGTGTACGGCACGGCACTTGACAACGGCGGCCGCGAACTTCGCCAACCTTCAGGACCCAACCCATGCGCACCCACCTCACCCTTCCAGCTCTCTCCATGCTCATCGCGCTGAACTGCGTCGGAAAAGACCAGTCCGTCGCCAGCAAGATCACCGAAGCCAAGGTCTTCCTCAGCGGGGCGCAGGTGACGCGCACCGCCGGCGCGCCGATCACAGCCGGCAACACCACGCTGATCTTCACCGGGCTGAGCCAGCAGGTGGACCCGCAAAGCATCCAGGTACACGGCAGGGGCGGTTTCGCGATCCTGAGCGTGAACCACCGGATGAATTACCTCACCGAGAGCCCCAGGAAGAAGGAGATCGAAGAGCTGCAGAAGAAGATCAAGGACCTGGAGAAGGACTGGGCCTTCGAGAAAGCCATGCAGGACGTATGGGTGAACGAAGAGCAGCTGTTGCAAAAGAACTCCGCCATCGGCGGCCAGCAGAACGGCCTGACCGCCGCGCAACTCACCGCCGTGAACGATTACGTGCGCGAGCGCCTCAAGGTGACCAAGACCAACTGGCTCGCGCAGCAGGAGAAGCTCACCACCATCGGGCAGGAGGCCGACAAGCTGCGCGCGCAACTGGCGCAGTACCAGGCGCAGCAGCCGCGCCCCACCAGCGAGATCGTGGTGGAGATCGACGCGCCGGCGGAGGTCGCGGCCAGCTTCACGCTCACCTACTTCGTGCATGGCGCGGGCTGGACACCCGCCTACGACCTGCGCGCGAAAAGCGTCGGCCAGCCGATCGAACTGATGATGAAGGCGCAGGTGCTCAACAACACAGGCGAGGATTGGGAAAAGGTGGATCTGGCGCTGAGCAGCGCGAACCCCACCTTGGGCGGGGTGATGCCCGAGCTCTCCGCATGGGTCCTGGAGCAGCCGATCTATCTGCAAACGCTCAGCATGTCCAAACGGCCCATGGCCGCAGCGGATGCGGCGATGGCCCCACCCGGCGTGGCCTCGGGTTCCGATGCCGGCGGCGTCCGCTATGAAGAGATGCCGGCCTATTCCGAAGTGGCCAACACGGTGGTGTACCGCACCACCACCGTCGAGTTCGCCATCGATGCCCCCTTTTCCGTGCCGGCCGATGGCCTGGCGCACACCGTGGCGGTGAGGACCCACGAGGTGCCCGCGCAATACAAGCACTACTGCACGCCGAAGCTCGACCGCGACGCCTTCCTCTACGCGCGCACCACGGGCTGGGAAGACCTGAACCTGCTGCCCGGCCAGGCCAATGTGTTCTTCGAGGGTACCTACGTGGGCCAGAGCTTCCTCGACCTGAGCCGTCCGCAGGACACACTGGCCATCAGCCTTGGCCGCGACAAGGGCGTGGTGGTGGAGCGCGTGAAGCGCAAGGGCTTCAGCGACAAGCCGGTGATCGGCGGCAAGCGCACCGTGACCATCGGCTGGGACCTGACGGTGCGCAACACCAAGAGCACGGCGGTGGACCTGGAGATCCGCGACCAATACCCGATCAGCTCGCGCAGCGAGGTGGAGGTGAAGCTGGAGGATGCCGGAGGCGCGAAGGTGGACGAGACCAAGGGCCTGCTCACCTGGACGGTGGAACTCGAGCCCAAGGCCACGCAGAAGCTGGGCTTCACGTACAGCGTGAAGCATCCGAAGGATGAGCCGGTGGTGCTGGAATAGTCCATCAGGCATCCTGCCTGATGCTTCGGCGACCGTTCGTTCGAACTACTTTCGAACATGCGCTCCCATCTCCTGATCACGATCGTGCTGTTGTCAGCGATCCAAGGTCGCTCTTCAGCACAACCCATCGATACCGTCCTCCTCTCCGAGCTCGGCCGCTTCCAGTTCCCCTACTGGATCATCCCCGACAGCTCCTCCTACTACACCCTATCCAGCCGCATCGACCGGCTGGACCGGCCCTACCTCTACATGGCCTGCGTGGAGCAGGGCCTGGTGACGCTGGACATCTCCGACCCCGCATCGCCCCAGCCGGTGGATACCCTCTGGCCGGCGGACCTGGGCGGCTTGAAGGTGACCAACCTGGAACAGGTCGATGACCTGCTCTACGTCTGCCTCGGCGGGTTCGAAGGCGCGGGTGAAACAGCGGGGCTTGCCATCGTGGACGTGAGCGATCCCACCTCACCCGCGATCATCGACATCTGGAGCGACGGCTTGTTCACCAACGGCACGGCGATCGTCAAGGTCGATGGCGATGAAGCCTATCTGGGCGCCATGGAAGATGGCGTGATCGCGCTGGACGTGAGCGATCCCTCGGACATCCAGTTCCTCAGCAGCTACCAGCCCGATCCCTCCTGGCCGGGCATCGTGGGCTATGCGCCCAACGGAAGAGGCATGGACATCGTGGGCGACGTGCTCTACCTGGCCTACGACTGCGGGGCGCTGCGTGCGCTGAACATCAGCGATCCGGAATACATCTGGCAGATCGGCCAGTACATCAACCCGAACCATCCGGCGGCCACCGCGAACGCCTACAACAACGTGGTGGTGATCGGCGATCACGCGTATGTGACGGCGGACTTCTGCGGGCTGGAAGTGGTGAACGTGGCCGACCCGACGAACATGACGCAAGTGGCCTGGCTGAACCCATGGAACTGCATGGGCTTCTCCTGGTTCGGCAGCGATGGGCACACCAACGAGCTCATCACCGCGATGGGCGACAGCCTGCTGTTCGTGAGCGGCGCCGATTCCGAAGTGCTGGTGTACGACATCACCGATCCGGTGGCGCCGGTGCTCAAGGGCGGTCACATCCACCCGAACGATTCCGCCGCGGCATGGGGCGTGGACGTGCATGGGGGCCTGGTGGTGGCGAACTTCATCAACAACTACAACCTGCCGCTGCAACCTTACTACAGCAAGGTCGGTGGCGTGGTGCTGTTCAGCACGCAGGTTGAATTCGCCACCGCGATCGCCGCTGCGTCGAACACGCGATCGCTCATCCTCACGCCCAATCCCACCGATGGGATCGTGCGACTGGGACGGCCTGCCGTGGGGGGGGCCCGGGTGATCGTGTACAGCGCACAGGGGCTGCGCCTGATGGAAGGGCAACTCATGGCCGGTGAGGACCTTGTTGACCTGTCCGGTCTTCCGGCCGGGATCCATCAACTGGTGATCCAGTCGAACAATGAACGGATGACCTGCCCGGTCATCCTGCTGGGACCGGGCTCGTGATCCGCGGCCAGGGTGTGGTCAACCTCGCAATTCCGCGCCCAGCTCCCTCTCATACGCCGCGCGGATCCGGCCCATGGCCTTTTCCACCTGTTCGTCGGTAAGGGTGCGTTCCGGATCCTGCAGGATGAAGCTGAGCGCGTAGCTCTTGCGGTCCTTCGGGAGCTGATCGCCCTGGTACACGTCGAAAAGGTCCACCGAAAGAAGGAGCCTGGGCTCGGCGCGGAAGGCCAGTTCCATCAGCTGGCCGAAGCGGACATCGCGATCCAGCAGCAGGCTCAGGTCGCGGCGCACGGCCGGGAAGCGAGGCAGGTCGGCATGCACGGTGCGGCGCGAACCGAGGCCTTCGACCCATGCGGCATCCACCAGCTCGCAGAAGAAAACCGGCTGCCCGATGCCGAAGGCGTCGAGCACGTGAGAGGCGACCTGCCCGGCGAAGGCGATCAGGCCGTGTTCGCCACGCACATCGATGGCCTCGTGCAGCAAGGGGTGCGGCGCGGGATCGAAGGTGACCCCACCCATGGCGCACCGCTCGAGCAGCAGTTCGATCTCCGCCTTCAGGTCGGTCGTTCCCACCGCTTCATCGGTGGACCGCCAGCGCTCACGCCAGCGGCGGCCCGTGATCCAGAGCGCGGTGTGGTCGGCCTCCCTGATCGCGCCCTTCACGATGGAATACACGCGTCCGCGCTCGAACAGGCGCAGGGAAGGCCGCTGCCGGTTGATGTTGTGCGCGATGGCCTGCAGGCCGCCGTAGAGCATGGTCGGGCGCAGCGCGTCGAGTTCGGCGCTCAAGGGGTTCTTCAGGCGCACCACCCCGCGATCGCCCACCGCGTGCTCCTTCAGCGCCAGCGCGCCATTGACCAGCGACGGGGTCATGATCTCCCGGAACCCGCGCGCGGCCAGATGCGCCGCCAGGTCGCGCTGCCAGCGTTCGGCGGTGAGGGCCGGCTCGCGTACCGGGGGACACATCAGCCGCTCGGGAACGGGGATGCGGTCGTAGCCGTGGATGCGCAGCACCTCCTCGACCACGTCGGCCTCGCGGAGCACGTCCACGCGGTACGGCGGCACGGACACCGCCATGCCCGTTGCGGTCCGTGCATCGATGGTGAAGTCGAGCGAAAGCAGGATGCGCTCGATGACGTCCGGATCGATGGGCGTGCCGCTGGTCCGCTGCATGCGCGCGAAGTCGAGATCGACCTTGTTCCAGGCGATCGGCCGGGCGACGATGTCGGTGATGGCCGAGCTGATGCGCGCGCCGGCCACTTCCTTCAGCAGCAAGGCGGCGCGCTTGAGCGCGAACACGGTGATCTCCGGATCCACGCCGCGCTCGAAGCGGAAGGAGGCGTCGGTGTTCAGTCCGTGGCGGCGCGCCGTGCGGCGGATCGAGGCGGGATCGAAGCAGGCGCTCTCCAGGAAGATGGAGGTGGTGGCCTCGGTGACCCCGCTCTGCAAGCCGCCGAACACGCCCGCGATGCAGGAACCGCCTTCGGCGTCGCAGATCATCAGGTCGTCGCCGCCGAGGGCCCGCTCCTTTCCATCGAGCGTGGTGAACCGCGCGCCATCCGGAAGGTGCTGGACGATGATCCGCCCGCCACGCAACTGCTGGGCATCGAAGGCGTGCAAGGGCTGCCCCAGTTCGTGCTGGACGTAGTTGGTGACGTCCACCACGTTGTTGACCGGCTTGAGGCCGATGGACTTCAGCCGGTCCTGGAGCCAGGCCGGAGAAGGACCGACCTTCACCTTCGTGAGCGTGAGCCCGGCGTAGCGCGGGCAGGCGTGCGGCGCGCGCACCTCCACGGGGATCGACAACGCGTTATCATCCGGGGCGAAGTCATCGACCGAAGGCCGCTGCACGCGCCATGCTGATCCCGTGCGGTGGTTGAGGGCGGCGGCCAGGTCGCGGGCCACGCCCAGGTGGCTCATGGCATCGGCGCGGTTGGGCGTGAGGCCGATCTCGAAGGCGTGATCGCTGGACAACCCCAGCCATCGCGCGGCGGCCATGCCGGTGGGCGCGGCGGGGTCGAGCACCACGATGCCGGCGTGGCTTTCGCCGAGGCCCAGTTCATCCTCGGCGCAGATCATGCCGTTGCTTTCGACCCCGCGGATCTTCGTCTTCTTGATCGCGGTTCGGCTTCCATCGCGCATGGTGAGGGTGGAGCCCACGGTGGCCACGAAGACCTTCTGCCCCGCGGCGACGTTGGGCGCGCCGCACACGATGTGTACCGGTGCGCCATCGCCCAGGTCCACGTCACACAGGGTGAGGCGATCGGCATCGGGGTGCTTGCGGCACTGCTTCACCTGGCCCACCACCACGCCGGCCAGCATGCCCTTCACGGGCTCCACCGCCTCCACCGCCTCCACTTCGAGGCCCGTGCTGGTAAGCACGGCGGCCACCTCGCGGGGATCGAGATCCAGCTCGATCAGCGTGCGGAGCCAGTTCCAGGAGATGCGCATGGCGGCGTGCGGACCGCCTTCGCGGAAGCTTCGGCGGGCGGGCGCGCGAAAGTAGCAGGGCAGCAGCGGATGCCCCGGCGGTGTACGACCGGGCCGGCCTTCTAATTTGGCGGCGCTCCGATCGCCCCTCCGCATGGATCCCAGGAAGAACACGCTGCTGAACGGCGTGCTGTATGCCGGCGCCGCCACGGGCGCGGTGCTGGGCGAGATCAGCGGGCGCCACGCGCTGGAGTACGCGTGCAAGCCGCTGATGCTCCTGGTGCTCTCCAGCTGGTTCTTCTTCAACAGCCGCCGCGTGGGCGACCGGTTCACGATCCTGGTCCAGGCGGGCCTGTTCTTTTCGCTGATCGGCGACGTGGCGCTGATGTTCCAGCACGTGGACGAGTTCAACTTCCTGATCGGCCTGGCCGCCTTCCTGATCGCGCACCTGTGCTACGCGCTGGCCTTCGCCTTCAACGTGTTCGACGCGAGCGGCAGCGAAGGGGCGTGGCTGTCCACCCTGCTGGCGGCGGGCCTGCTGGTCTTCGGCACCTCCTTCGTGCTCGACGTGCTGGGCAGCGCCAACGTGGAGGGCGCCCTCATGCCCGCGGTCACGGCCTACGTGTGCGCGATCACCCTCATGGGCATCCTGGCCGCCTTCCGGTTCCGGAAAACCTTCGACCGCAGCTTCTGGACGGTGTTCGCCGGGGCGGTGCTGCTGATGGGGAGCGACGCGCTGCTCACCGACCGCAAGTTCAACCTGCGATCGCTGGAGGTGGGACCGTTGTGGATCATGATCCCCTATGCCGCCGGGCAGTTCCTGATCGCCTGGGGCTGCCTCATGCACGTGCTGGATCCCGATTCGGTCCGGAGGAGGGAGGCGCTGAAGTCGTGAAGGAGCGCCCGCAAGCGATGTTCGTGACCGACGGACTCAGGGCACACCCACGGCGCCGCCTACCTGATCCCCTGTAGGAACGGGCTGTTCCCCGGTGAATGGGCCTGAAAATACACCGGGGAGGGTATTGCACCGCCCCATCCGAACAGGCCTATTTCGCCTCAACAAAAGCACGAAGCCATGACCCTCCGCCCCACCTTCCGTTCCGCCCTTCGATCGGCGACGATCCGCCTGGGCCTGCCTCTGCTCACGGCCACCGGCGGGGGTACCGACCACGGCCTGTACCTGGACGGCCGCCTGCGCGTGGTGGGCGAACCCTTCGAGGGCGCCCGCCTGGTGGTGTACCGAGACGACAAGGCCATGCAGGTGATGACCAACGACCTGGAGCGCATCGAGCTGCGGCTGGACCTGCAGCGCACCTACCGGCTGAGCTTCGAGCATCCGGGGTGCATCACCAAGCAGCTGTTCTTCGATACCCGCGTGCCGGACGAAGACCTGGATGGCGCGCCCTTCACCTTCTTCTTCAAGGTGACTCTGGAGCAACTGACCGCCGAAGGAAGCACGCTGCGCTATGCGGGTCCGGTGGGTTCCGTCCGGTACTATCCCGAGCTGGGTGACTTCGACTACGACCGGGACTACCGCATGCTGCGCGATGAAGCACTGGCTGAAGCCGCCGTGTTCGATCCGGATACCCTGCCGTTGGAAGCGAAGGAAGTGGCGATGCCCGATGGGGCATACCGCCCCGTGGATCCCGCACCCATCGAAGCCATGAGCACACCGGTGATGGAGGCGAGGATGAGCGAGGAAGCATCGCCCGCGAGCGAGGCGATGCCGGCGAAGCGCGACCGGCGGATGGTGGCGGCCTTCGTTGATCCCACGCTGGCCCTTGGCGAACTGGCGGGCAAAGCGCGCGCGCAGGGGTTGAACGCGGCGCCCACCGTGCGGGTGCGTACGCGGGGTGAAGGACACGCCGTGCATGCGCACCACGCGGCGGCGGGCAGCATGCCGGTGGCGGCGGCCCTCCCGGCGGCGCGGCAGCCCGACGGGCGCGAGGAGGAGGTGATCGTGGAGAAGCTGCGGGTGACGCGGATCGTGCGGATCACCAGCCAGGGGCACACCACCGAGTACCGGCACGTGACGCACCGCTATGGCATGAACTTCTACTTCAAGGATGGCATCAGCTGCAGCGCGCACACCCACGCGCGCGGCAGCCGCGAGCGATGAACCTGGCCGGCGGGTTGTGGCAGCATCCCCGCCGTCCGGTCCATCGGCCCGATGAGCAGCGGGGCGCCGACCTGGCGCCCCGTTGCTCCCTTTCACTGGTCCACACCCCCCGGCGTCAGCCAGTACCAAGCAGTTGTTTGACGATGGCGGCGATGGCCGAGCCATCGGCCTTTCCGGCCAGGCGCTTGTTGGCCTCGCCCATCACGCGGCCCATGGCGGCGGGGCCGGAAACGCCCAGCTCGGCGATCAGGGCCGCGAGGGCGGACCTGAGCTCCGCCTCGCTCATGCGCGCGGGCAGGTAGGCTTCGATCACCTTCGCCTGGGCTTCCTCCTCCCGGGCGAGGTCCACCCTGTTCTGCTGGTGGAAGATGGCGGCGGCCTCGGCGCGCTGCTTGTGCAGCTTCTGGAGCAGGCGCATGCCCGCCTCCTCGCTGAGGGTGGAGGCCCCTCCCTCCTTCGTCAGCTCCAGCAGGATGGCGCTCTTGATGGCGCGCAGGGCGTTGAGCCGGTCCTTCTCGCGGGCCAGCATGGCGGCCTTGATGTCGGCGTCGATCCTTTCCTGGAGGCCCATGGTGGATCAATTCAATTCACCGCAGAGACGCCGAGGCGCAGAGAAGGATCCACCCAGGCGTTCTTCACCACAGAGACACAGAGGCACAGAGAAATGCGTGATGGCGCTTGCGGACGGAACATTCCACCCCATCCTTCCTCCATCATCTGTGCCATCTGCGTCATCTGCGGAATGAACCGCTTTCTTCTCCGTGCCTCTGTGTCTCTGTGGTGGAATGCAAGCAGCTCTCAATCCACGTTGTCGTGGAGGTAGGGGTTGTTGCGCTTCAATTCCACGCGCTTCTCACCGTTCTCGTCGGTCTCTTCGGTGAGGGTGTAGCGGCTCACGCTGCTGTCGCTGCTGTGGGGCGAGCCGGAAAGGGTGACGTTCTTTCGCTTGTAGGCGGGCTCCTTCTCCAGGTCGGCCAGGCCGCTGGGCGAGCGGAGCTTGAGGGTGAGCTCGCGGATGCGGGCCAGGCGGTCTTCGACGCCCCGCTCGTGCTGCACGGTGGGTGCGGCCGGCGCGGGTGGCGCGGAGGCTGATGCTTCGGTGCCGCCCACGGGAGCCTCATCGTGCAGGCTGAAGACCTTCTTCTCCTCCGGAGGCGGAGGGGTTGAGGCGACCGGCGCTGGTTTCGGCGCGTGGTAGGGCGTTTCGAAGATGATCCCGCGCTCGGGCCTCCACTCCTTCTCCACGGGTTTGGGATCGGGAACGGCGGGCGGGGGATCGGCCTTCACCGCCGGCGTGGGTGGCGTTTGCGCGACGGGCAAAGCCGGCGCGGGCTCGGGCTCGATCACCAGCGGGGGCGTTCTCTCTTCAACGACCTCATCTACTGCTTCGACCTCCGGTGCGATCACCTTCACGGGCTCGGGGATCGCGGCGGCCACGGGCGGCACCTCTTCAACAGGCGGCGCCGGCACGATGGCGGTCGGCTCGACTTTCGGCGCGGGCGGGGCCGCCGGCGCGGCAGCCGCGGGTGCGGGTTCTTCACGCTTTTCGATCGTGGCAGGCTTCGCGCGCGACGCTTCCACCGGCTTCGGCGGCGGCGGTGGCGCGGGCGCCACGATCTTCACGTAGGGCTCGGGCTGCTGCTCTTTCGCGGGGATCGATGGAGCCGATACGGGAACGGGCGGCGCAGGTGCCGGCTTGTCGGGAGGTGCCGCCTGGGGCGCGACGGGCTTCAGGTAAGGCTCCCACGGATGGCGCGGCACCGCGGGCGCGGGTGGCTTGGGCGCACCGGTGACCGGATGGGCGATGGGCCTGGTGATCTCGGTGGGCATGGGTGTCTCCAGGGGGATCACCTTGCGTTCGGGCTGCTGCACGGGCAGTCCGCCGATCTCCGGATTGCGGTCGAAGCCCGTGGCGATGAGGGTGACGCGGAGGCTGTGGCCGAGGGCGGCGTCATGGCAGTAGCCCCAGATCACGTCGGCGGTGCTGCCGGCGGCGTCCTGGATGTGGTCGGTGATCTCGGCGATCTCGTCCATGAGCACCTCCTTCTCCCCGTGGGTGATGTTGAGCAGCACGTACTTGGCGCCCTTGATGTCGTTGTCGTTGAGCAAGGGGGAAGCGAGCGCCTCCTTCGCCGCGCGCAGGGCGCGGTCCTCGCCTTCGGCCTCGCTCATGCCCATGATGGCCACGCCGCTGTTGGTCATCACGGTCTTCACGTCCTCGAAGTCCACGTTCACCTTGCCGGTGATGGTGATCACCTCGGCGATGCCGCGGGCGGCGGTGGTGAGCACGTTGTCGGCGTGCATGAAGGCGTTGTCCAGGGAGAGGTTGCCGTAGAGGTCGCGGAGGCGGTCGTTGTTGATGATCAGCAGGGTGTCCACGGCCTGGCGCATCTCCTCGATGCCGGTCTGTGCCTGCAGGCGGCGCTTCCTGCCTTCCCAGTTGAAGGGGAGGGTGACGATGCCCACGG
>CAYMXP010000079.1:0-12172 GCA_964394425.1 uncultured Chryseobacterium sp.
ACGTCGGCGCCGACCTGGTGGGCAAGGTGGAAGCCGGCATCCCCGAGGATGACCCGCGCAACCCCGCCACCGTGGCCGACAACGTGGGCGACAACGTGGGCGACGTGGCCGGCATGGGCGCCGACCTTTTCGGCAGCTACGTGGCCACGATCCTGGCCACGATGGTCCTCGGCCGCGAGGTGATCAGCGCCGACGGCTTCAACGGCCTCGCCCCGATCTTGCTCCCGATGGTGATCGCGGGCATCGGCCTGCTCTTCAGCATCGTGAGCACCGTTTTCGTTCGGATCAAGAACGATGAGGATAGCGTGATGGGCGCGCTCAACAAAGGCAACTGGTGGGCGATCATCCTCACCGCCGCCACCTCCTACTTCATCATCGACTGGATGCTGCCCGACACGCTGGAATTCAAACGCCAGCTCGCCGACGGCAGCTTCAGCACCTTCGCCTTCACCAGCATGGATGTCTTCTACGCCATCGTGCTGGGCCTGGTGGTGGGCGCGCTGATGAGCGCCATCACCGAGCACTACACCAGCATGGGCCGCAAGCCGGTGGACAGCATCGTGCAGAAGAGCGCGACCGGCCACGCCACCAACGTGATCGGAGGTCTTGCGGTGGGCATGCAGAGCACGGCGCTGCCGATCCTTGTCCTGGCCGCCGGCATCTTCGGCTCCTACTGGCTGGCCGGGCTCTACGGCGTGGCCATCGCGGCCGCCGGCATGATGGCCACCACGGCCATGCAACTCGCCATCGACGCCTTCGGTCCCATCAGCGACAACGCGGGCGGCATCGCCGAGATGAGCGGCCTGCCCAAGGAGGTGCGCGAACGCACCGACATCCTCGACGCGACGGGCAACACCACCGCCGCCACCGGCAAGGGCTTCGCGATCGCCAGCGCTGCCCTCACCGCGCTCGCGCTCTTCGCCGCCTACGTGGGTCTGGCGGGCATCAACGCGATCGACATCTACAAGGCCAACGTGCTGGCGATGCTCTTCGTCGGCGCCATGATCCCCGTGCTTTTCAGCTCCATGGCGATCAGCGCCGTGGGCAAGGCGGCCATGGACATGGTGAAGGAGGTGCGGCGTCAGTTCCGTGAGATCCCCGGCATCATGGAAGGCACCGGAAAGCCGGAGTACGAGAAATGCGTGGCCATCAGCACCAAGGCTTCGATCCGCGAGATGATCCTGCCCGGCGCGCTGGCCCTGCTTTCGCCTGCGATCGTGGGTTTCACCCTGGGTCCTGAAGCATTGGGGGGTCTGCTCGCCGGCATCACCGTCAGCGGCGTGCTGATGGGCATGTTCCAGAACAACGCCGGCGGTGCCTGGGACAACGCGAAGAAGAGCTTCGAGAAGGGCGTGCTGATCGACGGCCAGACCTACAAGAAGGGCAGCGACCCGCACAAGGCGGCCGTCACCGGCGACACGGTGGGCGATCCCTTCAAGGACACCAGCGGCCCGAGCATGAACATCCTGATCAAGCTCACCAGCATCGTGGCGCTGATCATCGCCCCGCACATCGCCGAGACCGGTCACGGCACGCAGCCGCTCCCGCATTCCACCTTCGACAACATGCCGGCCGGGAGCAGCGAGGCTTCCGTCCCTCCATCGACCCTGGACCTTTCGGCCAGGATGTGATCGACACCCTTCGAATGCAAAGCGCCCCGAGGTGGATCGGGGCGCTTTGCGTTCATGGCATGCCGGGCCCGACCCGGCATCGGCGGGAACGCGCTACCGTCGTTTCGCCATCATCTTCCTTCCGCCACCGCTCTTCGCGTGAGCGGGCTTCCTGGCAGCCGTCGCCTTCTTCGCCGGCTTCGCCTGCACCTTGGCCGTGGTCTTCCTCCCGCCCTTGGGTCCATGGTCGTGCTTGCCATGGCCGTTGCCATGACCGTTCCCGTGGCGGGCCTTGGCCTTGATCGCCTGCTTCAGCCGATGCGGCGTCTCATCGGGGAACAGGCCATGCACTTCCGCATCGATGGCGTTGATGATCTTGCCCAGGTCCTCGGCGCTGGTGTGGAACGCGTTCTCGTCCACGTCCACGATCAGCAGCTTGCCCTTGTCGTAGCTGGTGATCCACCCTTCGTAGCGCTCGTGCAGGCGCTTGAGGTACTCGATGCTGATCCCGTTCTCGTATTCGCGGCCGCGCTGGGCGATCTGCTCCACCAGGTTGGGCACGCTGGCCCTCAGGTAGATCAGCAGGTCGGGCGGCTGGATGGCCTTTTCCATGTTCTGGAACAGGCGCTGGTAGTTCTCGAAGTCGCGCGTGGTCATCAGCCCCATCGCGTGCAGGTTCGGGGCGAAGATGTGCGCATCCTCGTAGATCGTCCGGTCCTGGATCACGCTGCGGCCGCTGCGGCGGATCTCCATCAACTGCTCGAAGCGGCTGTTGAGGAAGAAGATCTGCAGGTTGAAGCTCCACCGCTGCATGTCCTTGTAGAAATCGAAGAGGTAGGGATTGTTGTCCACCGCCTCCTGCAGCAGGTCCCATTTGTAATGGCGGGCGAGCAGTTGCGTGAGGGTGGTCTTGCCCGATCCGATGTTGCCTGCGATGGCGAGGTGCATGGTGAAGGAGTTGGAAGGATCGTTGGTGTTCCGGCGATCAGGACGATGACGAACGGAAGGCGAAAGTATTTCCGCGCCGCATGGTCAGGTCAAAATGTGGATAAGTCGTTGTTCGGCGCGACCGGTCATGGACCGCTCCGGGGCGGCGCGGCGGCGATCTCGATCCCCCGCGGCGTGAGCACATAGAGGCGATCGCGCTCCACGCGCATGTCCAGGGCCCGCTGGCCGGCGGCTGCCGGCACCGGCTGCGCGGTGAAGGTCCGCAGGTCGTACGCCTGCAACAGGGCTTCCTTGAAGAAGAACAACCGATCGCCGCGCACCTGGATCCGCATGGCGCCGGTGATCGGAAGCGTGCGCATGTGCGTGGCGAACAGGTCGAACACCAGCACGCCGTGATCGGGATCGTTCACGTACAGCAGGTTGCCGTATTCCTGCATCTGGACCGGCCTGGGCGTGAACCCCAGGATCTGATCGAGGCGGCCGGAGGTGGCCAGGGTGCGCAGCTGCCCGTCCACGCGGGTCACGGACAGCTCGCGCTCGTCGAACAGCCAGAAGGCGTTCTGCACGCCGGCGCAGGCGAGGGTGGCCCAGGTGAAACCGCCTCGGGCCAGGTCCATCACCGAGCCCTGTGCCGCCAGCGTGTTGTCCAGCACGGCGATCTGCTTCTGCTCGCTGGAGAACACCATGGGCTTGAGCGAATAGAACGCATCGATCACCGCGATGCGGCCGAAGGTCTTGGCGCTGTTGCGCGCGAGCCGTTTCCCCGACGCATCATACAGTTCCAGCACATCGCCGCGCAGCACATACACGTGCCCGAGCTCATCGGTGGTGAAGGCATCGACCGGCCCATCGATGTGCGCACCCTGCTGCGCGAACAGGGGAACGGCCGCCCCCAGCACCATCGTCGTCAGGGCGGAACTTCTCATGCCGGTATGGCGGACAGAAGATCTTCGATCACGACGCGATCATTGCACAGGCGAGGCACCTTGTTCTGCCCGCCCAGCTTGTTGCGGCCCTTCATCCATTGGTAAAAGGTGCCGGGTGGAACGGCATGCAGGCGGGGGGGCTGCAAGGCCATGTCGCCGCGCCGCTTGGCATCGTAGTCCGAGTTCACCGCGCGAAGTCCGTCGTCCAACGCGGAGATGAACGCCCGCAGGTCGGCCGGGGGCCGTTCGAATTCGATCACCCATTCGTGCGCACCGCGCGCATCCTGCTCCATGTAAACGGGGCCGGCGGTGAACTCGCTCACCGCCGCCCCGGTGATCCGGCAGGCCCGTTCGATGCCCTGCTCGGCGTTCTCCACGATCAGCTCCTCGCCGAAGGCGTTGATGAAGCTTCGCGTGCGGCCCGTGACCTGGATGCGGAAGGGATCGGTGCTGGTGAACCGGACCGTGTCGCCGGGCATGTAGCGCCAGAGGCCGGCGTTGGTGCTGATCACCAGGGCGTATTGTTCGCCCACCTCGACTTCCTCGAGCAGCAGCGTCCGGGGTCGTGCGGATCCCATTTCTGAAAGCGGCAGGAACTCAAAGAAGATGCCGTAGTCCAGCATCAGCAGCAGGTCGTCGGCATCCCTGCGGTCCTGGATCCCGAAGAAGCCCTCGCTGGCGTTGTAGCTCTCCAGGTAGGTGAAGCCCGGGGAGGGGAACAGCCCGGCGAACTGGGCGCGGTACGGCCTGAAGCTGACGCCACCATGCATGAAGAGTTCCAGGTTGGGCCACACCTCCAGCATGTTCCGCTTGCCGGTGATCTCCAGGATGCGCCGCAGCAGCACCAGGGTCCACGAGGGCACGCCGGCGATGCAGCGCACGTCCTCGCGCATGGTCTCGCGCGCCATCTTCTCGATCTTCTCCTCCCAGTTCTCCATCAGCGCCACCTCCTTGATCGGCGTGCGGCGCACCTCCACCCAGATGGGCAGGTTGCGGATGATGATGGCGGACAGGTCGCCGCTGTACGCATCGGGGCGGAACTGTTCCACCGCGCTGCTGCCGCCCACCACGAGGCTGCGGCCCATGAAGAGCTTGCTCGCCGGGTTGAGGCCATAGTGGATCGCCAGCAGGTCCTTGCCGCCCTTGTAGTGGCAGTCTTCCAGCGCCTCGCGGCTCACGGGGATGTGCTTGCTGCGCTCGCCGGTGGTGCCGCTGCTCTTGGCGAACCACTTGATGTCGGTGGGCCAGAGCAGGTTCTGCTCGCCGGCGCGCAGCCGCTCGACGTAGGGTTTCAATCCGTCGTAGGTCTGGAGCGGCACGCGGTCGCGGAACGCGTCGTAGTCGTTGATGCTTTCGTAATCATGCCCGCGGCCCCATTCCGTGTACCGCGCCGCGCCGATCAGGCGGGTGAAGACCTCCAGCTGCGCCCCGAGCGGATGGTCGCGGAACAGCTCGATCTGCTGCAGCCGCTTCTTGATCAGGAAGGAGAACAGGGCGTTGACCGGCATGGGGCAGGCCCAAGGTATGCCTTGCGCGGCTTGGTCCACCGGGGCGCCCGCGCCACCATGCCGCTCCGGCGCCCTATCCCTCCTGCTCCTGCAGCACCCGCGAAATGTTCTCCCTGTAACTGCGGCCGCTGACGATGCGATCGCCGTTGCTCATGGTGAGGATGTACTCGTTGTTGCCCGAATAGCGATGGTCGCGGATGTTGGACTTGCTCACGATGTAGCTCCGGTGGACGCGCAGGAAGCGGTCGGGGTCGAGCTCGGACTCCACCGCGTTCATCGTGAGCCTGTACAGGTGGTGGCGGTCCCGGAGCTGCAGGTGCAGGTAGTTGCCCTCGGCGCGCAGATAGATGATCTCCGATACGGGCACCTGGTATTCACGCCCCCGGTCCTTGATCGTGAAGTGCTCGGTGTATTCGCTGTTGGCCTGCAGGTGTTCGCGCACGAGGTCCATCAGCCGGCCCTTCAGTTTCGTGCTCATGCGCATGTCCATCCACTTGCGTGCCTTTTGCAGCGAAGCGAAGAACCGCTCGTCGTCGTACGGCTTCAGCAGGTAGTCCACCGCGTTCACGTTGAAGGCCTTCAGCGCGTACTGGTCGTGGGCGGTCACGAAAACCACGAAGGGCATGCGCTCGGGTCCCAGCCGGTCCAGCACGTCGAAGCCGCTCACCTGCGGCATCTGGATATCCAGGAAGACCAGGTCGGGGCGGTGCTTGAGCACGGCGTCCACGGTTTCGGCGCCGTTGCGGCATTGCGCCACCAGGTCGATCTCGGGTTCCCGGGCCAGCAGGCGCGCGATCCGATCGCGCGCGGCGGGTTCATCATCGGCGATGATGGTGCGGATGGCTTTCATGGTCGGTCGGGTGATCGGGGTTGCGTGGGATCGATCTCGAACGGCAGGATGATGGTCACGCTGAAGCCGCGTCCGCCGGGCGATGCGAGGTCCATGCGCGCCTGCTCCCCGTGCAGCAGCTTGAGCCGCTCGCTCACGTTGCGCAGGCCGATGCCGCCATGTTCCATCGCATGGAGGACATCCGGACTGCCTTTGCCGTTGTCCGCCACGGTCACCACCAGCGAGCCGTTCGCGCGATGGGCTTTCACCTCCACTTCCACCTGGGCGCTGAGGCTGTCCGGGCCGTGCTTCACGGCGTTCTCCACGAGCGGCTGCAGGATCATGCCCGGCACCATGGCCGCCTGCACGTCCCGCGGGATGTCGTAGCGCACGTGGAGGCGGTCGCGGAAACGCACGCTTTCGATGTCGAGGTAGTTCCGCACGTGCTCGATCTCGCGGGCCAGCGTCACGCGCTCACGCGGTTCCTTGTCCAGGGTGATGCGCAGCAGCTGGCCCAGGCGGGCAAGCACCTTGCGCGCGCCATGGATGTCCTGGTCCATCAGCGCGCTCACGGTGTTCAGCGTGTTGAACAGGAAGTGCGGCTGCAACTGCTTGCGCAGGGCGTTCAACTGGGCGGTCTGCAGCTGGTGCTCCACCTCGACCAGCTGCCGCTGCTTCTCCTCCATCTTCCGCCATGCGTCCACCCCATAGAGGATGCCCACCAGGGCCCAGTATTCCAGGAAGCGCGTGAGGATGGACGCAGGCAGCGCGTTCAAGGCCCACAACAGGTAGGCGCGCTCGAGCTTGAATTCGCCCGTGGCGATGAGGAAACCGTAGTACATGCAGGAGGTGAAGACCTCATGGAACCCGCCGATGGCCAGCCCGCAGAGCAGCACCATGATGAAGTTGCGTCCCGCCGGCCGCGCCGCCAGCGGCCAGCGGTCCAGCACGCGATAGACCAGCGGCACCAGCAGCGCCCAGAAGAGGTAGTTCACGTAGGGCACCGGCGCTTCGCGAGCCCAGTTGAAGGGCTCCACGTCGCTGCCCATGCGCAGCATGTTGTGGCGCAGGTAGCTCTGGAAGAGGAAGAGCGTGGAGAAGACGACGGCCACCAGGAGGATGGTCCGGAAGCGGATCGGCGTGCGTTGGAAGTACTTCATGGCCTCAAGTCCCGACGACCTGCCCGCCCATGGACAACCCCGGCCTCGCCGCCGCGATCCGCTCAGGCGGGGCACGGTGCGGGCGGGGCTGTCCGTTGCGGCCGACCTTCCTGTTGCGCTGTGTGACCCCTTGGTGGTCCGGAAGAGAAGAAGATCGGCCGGTCCAAAAATGCCCTTTGCCCGGGGTGCGGCCAAGGGGATCGTGATGAACGGCTCAATGGGGGACGGTCGCCCCTGAATGGGGAAGGCCCCCGTGCGGGAGGCCTTCCATCGGTGGGGCCATGGGACGGGACGGGAGGGCTCAGTTCATGTGGAAGGTGAAGGTGCTTCCGTTCACCGTCACCGACACGAGGTCGTCGCAGGAGCCGGTCCCGAAATCGACGTGCCTGGTGGCTAGGCCATTGGGTGTGATCTCCAGCGCGCCGCTCACGATCCACGGGCAGCCGATCTCCACGCGCAAGGCGCTGGTGATGGTCAGGGTGTAAGGGAGGCCGTTGCGGTTCACCCCATTGCCCGTGCCGGTGATCAGGTACACGTCGTCGTACGGGTTCATGGTGTCTTCACCCTCGATCCAGGTGCGCGTGCGCGTGGCATGATGCTCGGCCGTCCAGCTGCCATCGGAGGCGGTCACGGTGCCGTCGACCTGGATGGCGAAGAACAGGTCGCCGTCGGGGTTCTCGCCCATGTTGGTCACGGTCTTCACGCCCTGCACGTGGTGGTCGTTCACGTAATAGTCCTGGGGCGTGATGGTGATCACCGTGCCGGGATCGCGATAGCCTCCGGTGAAGGTCACCATGATCTGCCCGCGGCGCGTGCGTCCATTGGCGGCCGTGCAGTTCACCGGTCCGAAGTCGATCAGCATGGTGTGCGGTGTGGCCACGAGGTCGATGGTCACCTCGGGGTCGCATGGGTCATCGCTGTCACGCAGCCCGTTCGCCTCGGCGGCTTCATCGGACTGCTGCAGCATGTCGTTGAAGTAGTCCTCGGCCAGGCTGTTGTCGATGGCCGAGGTGTAATCCATGTCGGCCGGCGTGTCATCTTCCTTTCCGCAGGCGGTGAAAGCCAGGATGGCGAGGGTGGCAAGGGCAAGGTCGGTTCTTGTTCGCATGGTGCTCGATGTGGTTCGGGTGGATGGACCCTTGAACGGGCCCGCGGTTTGATCGTCGAGGCGGATCATGGGCCGTGTTACCGGATCCGCTCCAGCCGCTTGAAGGTGAAGGCATGCGCGTGACGCGCATCCGCTTCGTGGCGTTGGCTCCATGCCTCGCGCCAGGCGCCGTCCATTTCCGGCATGCGCACGTCGCCTTCCACCTGGGCATGCACGCGCGTGATGTAGGCGCGATCCACCAGGCCCCGGTAGAACGCCTCCCGGTAGATCTCCGCGCCGCCGATCACGAACGCTTCGTCCGTTCCGGTGGACCTGGCGGCCTGGAGGGCCTCATCGATGGAGCCGACCACCCGCGCGCCTTCGGCCGTGAAGCCGCTCTGCCGCGTGATCACGATGTTCGGCCGGCCCTTCAACGGGCGGAGATCCGCCGGGATGCTGTCCCAGTTCCTCCGGCCCATGATCACCGGATGGCCGTAAGTGGTGCGCTGGAAGAACCTCAGGTCGTCGGGCAGGTGCCAGGGCAGCGCGCCTCCGCGGCCGATGATGCCGTTGTCGCTCACCGCTGCGATGGCCGAGACGATCATACGCTCACCGCCGCCTTGATGTGGGGATGCGGATCGTAATCCAGCAGGGTGAAGTGCTCGTAGCGGAAGCCGGAGAGGTCCTTCACCGCGGGATCGATCCGCATCGTGGGCAGCGGGCGCGGTTCCCGCGTGAGTTGGAGCCTGGCCTGCTCGAGGTGATCGAGGTACAGATGCACGTCGCCGAAGGTGTGGACGAACTCACCGGGCATCAGGCCGCACACCTGGGCCACCATCATGGTGAGCAGCGCGTAGCTGGCGATGTTGAAGGGCACGCCCAGGAAGGTGTCCGCGCTGCGCTGGTAGAGCTGGCAGCTGAGCCGGCCGTTGGCCACGTGGAACTGGAACAGGCAGTGGCAGGGCGGCAGGGCCATGCGGTCCACGTCGGCGGGGTTCCAGGCGGTCACGACCAGGCGGCGGCTGTCGGGGTTCTTTTCGATCTGCGCGATCAGGTTGGCGATCTGGTCGATGGTGCCGCCATCGCGCGCGGGCCAGCTGCGCCACTGGTGCCCGTATACCGGGCCGAGGTCTCCATGGGCGTCGGCCCATTCGTCCCAGATGCGCACGCCGTTCTCCTTCAGGTAGCGGATGTTGGTGTCGCCCTTGAGGAACCAGAGCAGCTCGTGGATGATGCTCTTGGTGTGCAGCTTCTTGGTGGTGAGCAGCGGGAACCCTTCGGCCAGGTCGAAGCGCATCTGATGGCCGAAACAGCTCAGGGTGCCGGTGCCGGTGCGGTCGCTCTTGCGCACGCCCTGATCGAGGATGCGGCGGAGCAGGTCCTGGTATTGCTTCATCGCCGGCGAAATTACCCCAGACCCATGCCCGCCTCGTCGGCCCGCGCCGGATCGGGTTTCCAGCCCGGCAACACCGCGAGCATCCGCTGTTTCATGCGCTCGTAGTAGCTGCGGCGATCCACCGCGTGGGCGATGAGGTAGGCGATCATGGCGGCGTACATCAACTGGAAGATCACGCTGTGCCGGTCGGTCATCTCCAGCACCAGGATCGCGCTGGTGAAGGGCGAGCGGGTGACGCCCGTGAGAAAGGCCGCCATGCCGCAGAGCACCAGCACGTTGAAGGCGCCGCGCGAGGGTTCGAAGAGCGAGGCGAAGAAGCCGCCCACCGCCGCGCCGCTCGAAAGCGAAGGCGCGAAGATCCCCCCCGCGCCACCCGCGGTGAAGGTGCAGAGCGGACCCAGCACGCGCGCGGCGATGTTGGTCGGGCCGGCCTCGACGGTGGGTTCGAAGAGGTAGGTCTGCAACAGGTGCTTGCCCGAACCCAGGGCCATGGGCCCGAGGCCATGCACCATGGTGGCGAAGGCGAAGGCGCAGCACAGCGCCCACAGCGCCTGCTTGGGGATGCTGTCGAGCTTGCGGCGGAAGCGATCGAGCACCAGCACCACCTTGCAGAAGAGCGCGCTGGCCAGCCCGGCCGAAATGGCGATGATCAGCACCTTCCACATGAAGGAGAAGCCCACCGGCTCCAGCTTCGGGTAGCCCAGGTAGGGGCCCAGGTAGGGGCCGATCAGCCATTGCGAGGTCATGCCCGCGAGGATCACCGCGGTGAACACCGCCGTGCGGAACTGCGCGATGTGCGTCTTGGTGAGCTCCTCGATGGCGAACACGATCCCGCCCAGCGGGGTGTTGAACGCCGCGGACAGGCCGGCCGCGCCACCGGTGACGAGCATGATGCGACGGCTCACCTTCGGCCAGAAGGGCGGCAGCAGCCGGTGTACCACGCGGTACACGCACCCGGCGATCTGCAACGTGGGCCCTTCACGACCCACCGCGCCGCCCCCGGCCACCATGGCCAGGCTGCTGGCGATCTTCACCAGGATGATGCGCGCGTTGAGGAATCGCCAGCTGCGGTCGGTCTCTGTTTCGTCGGCCACTTCGATGGCGGCCATCAGCTGCGGAAGGCCGCTGCCCCCGGCGAAGGGGGCATGCCGCCGCACCAGCCACCACGAAAGCAGGAAGCAGATCGGGGCGGTGAGGAAGATCCAGTCGGGGTGCAGGCCGAGCATCCAGGCCTGGAAGCGTTCCACATAGTCGAACAGCAGCGCATAGCCCACCGCGATGAAGGCCGTGAGCACGGCGGCCACCTGGTAGGGCAGCACCAGCAGGGTGAGTTCCCGGAACCGGCGCGGCAGCAGCCGCGTGCCGATCCACACCATCGAACGGGTGAAACCCCGCGCCAGCCTCGCGTGCAGCGTGCGACGGCCGCCGCTGGCACCTTCCTTTTCCACGCGGCAAGGTTAGCGGCATGCACCGCCCGGGGTCCGGATCGATCGCTCCGTGAACGAACAATGCGTGCATGAAAAGGCCGGCAAGCCCCCGACGGGAACGGCATCGGGCGGATGCGCGTCAGTTCACGCTCGGCTCCGGGCAGTCGAAGGCGAAGGGCACCACGATGCGGCGCGGGCGCTGGGCGATCCGGCGCCTGTCATGGCGCGGCTTCCCATGGCGCGCCATGCGCACGTCGGCGCCGTCCCTGGGGCGGAAGATCACCTCGCGCGTGGCTGCGGCCAGGACGAACTGCCCGTGCAATCCTTCGTTCCGCAGCACCGCGGCCATGATCTGCCGCATCTGAACGGTGGAGAAGCGTTCGGCCAGGTGGTTGAGCATCACCAGCAGGTGCTGGATCTCCGAGGGGCTGAACAGGTCGCGGCCATCGTCGCGGCCGGGCTGGCTGAAGAGGTCCATCGGGGCGTTCTAACGGCCGCCTTCCGGCAGGGTTGCCCGATCGCGGCCCGGATCGGGAGCTACGGCTCGTTCTCGTAGATCATCACCAGGATCCCATCGGTGGCCGTCTGGCTGGATCCACCCGATCCGAAGAAGGTGCAGGTGAAGGTGGCCTTGATCTTCAGCTTGTACACCCCGGAGCCGTCGTCGTATTCCTGCACCTCGTGGATGGTGAGCTTGCTCTCGGCGGGCTGCACGCCCAGGTCGGTGCTCAGGGGATCGCTGAAGCCGCCCTTGGACATCAGTACGCCGTCGCCGCCCATCTCCGCGAAGTCGCGGTCGCCGGGGGCGAAGTAGGCCAGCATCTCCGCGTTGGTGGGCGTGGCGCCGGAGTAAGGCATCTTCCCGAAGCTCACCTCCAGCACGGTCTCGTCGGCGGGGACATCGTAGAAAAATGAGCGGAAGCGGATGCGGTTGGGCGAGGCGTAAAGTGTGTTATCGGTCAGGTGCTCGATGGCGGCCGTCTCCTGCATGGTCTCCACCGCGCCGTTGATCACCGCCGCCCATACCGGGGCGCTGGTGATGGCGTAGTCGGGCGTGTCGGGTGGCGCGGGTGCGGGTTCGGGGTCGTCCTCCTCCTTCGTGCATCCGGCGATGAGCGCGGCGGATAGCAGCAGGGCGGCCAGGGGGTTGTGCGTCGTCCTCATGATGGATCCGGTGCCCCAAAATAGTGCCACCGGATGCAATGGACCGGAAGTCGTTCATAAACCATTGGTGTCCGGGGAAAGTATTGACCAACGGCTGCGACCCCTTCAGGGTCCTGC
>CAYMXP010000080.1:0-11636 GCA_964394425.1 uncultured Chryseobacterium sp.
TCGGCATAGGAACTGAAGTTCGACGCGGTGACCTCGTTGATCACCACCTGCGCCGCGAGGGGCGAGGATGCCAGGACCAGCAGGGCGGGAAGGATGGGTTTCATTCGAGAGGTGCCCCGGAGCTTGGGCGTCGCAAGTTAACGGTTCATGAAGGCCCTGTTCATCCTGAATATCAACACGATCGGCCTCATCCGGGGGTTCCTTCGGATGGAGACGTCGCAGCCGGTCGTTCCGTCGCCTGGATCCGCCTCCGATGTGGCCCGCCCGGGTACGGGGTCCCCTCACCCCAGATCCACCCCGGCGTAATAGCCCGTGTCCACGTCGAGGATCAGCTTGGTGTGCAGGGTGATCTGCCCCACGTGGTAACTGAAGTGCTCGGTGACATGCACCAGCACGCCGATGCCGGTGGGGGCGTAGGCCTGTACGCGGTATGGCGCGAGAAGCTGATCATCGCTCACACCGGCGATCACCTGGACCGCCCGATCCAGCACGCGGTCCAGCCGGAGCAGCAGGTCCCGGCCGGGAATGGGTCCCTTTTCGTTGAATTCGCGATCGCGCCTCCGATGGTCCGGATCGCCCCCCAGGGTGGCATTGATCCACTGATCCACGTTGCCGCACAGGTGCAGCACCAGGTTGCCCACGCTCACCGCATGGGCATTGGGTCGATGCCAGGTCTGCGCGTCGCTCAACAGGCCGAGGCATTGGCGGATGCGCTGCCGCCCTTCCTCCAGGTGATGGATGCACGCCTGCTTGAATTCCTGGCCGATGGCGCCCATGGTCGCTCCGCTCAAGGCTTCACCACGACGGCCTGACCCGGGAACCAGTGCATCAGCGGTGCGAACATCCGGTCCAGCTCGGCGATGGTCTCGGGGCGCAGCCGGTCGCGGTGGTCGCCGCTCCGGGCCACGCGGATGTGCTGGGCGCGATCGCCGGTGGCCTTCACCTTCTTCGCGTCGGCCATGATCGTCGCGATCACGTCCGGATGCTCCTCGAGCGCCGCATGCGCCGCGATCTCCCGCAGCCAGCCATCGTGGTCGGTGGTCATCTTCTCGTAGGTGGTGATCAGGGCGTATGGTTCGCCGGCGTAGTGATCGACGTATTGCCGGTAGCTCTCCTTCAACCCGGGGGCCTGTTCCAGAACGAACTCGTCGATGGTCTGCTTGAGCACCTTCCTCCGCCGGTCGAGCACGCTGGCGTTGATCACGCTGTGGCTGTATGCCTGGGAATAATACTTGGAGGTGAGCACGTCCCGCGGATCACGCAACACCACGATGATCCTGTACTTCTCCGGATCGGGGATCTGGCAGAAGTCCCTGAGCGCACCGAAGAAGAACCCGTTCGGCCGGAACATGCGGCGCAGGGCTTCCGGATCCTTGAACAGGCGGTACGCGCTGCCGCCAAGGCCGCTGGTCCAGGCGGTGTAGTCCACGGGGATCAGTCCGTGCGGCTTGGTCAGGCGCATGAGCACCTTGTGCACGTACATGCTGGCGGCCTTGTTCACCGTGAAGAGCACCACGCTGGGTCGGGCGTTCACCTTCAAGTCACGACCCTTGACCAGGGCGCGCTCCACGCGGTAGTGGATGAAGTACGCGCGCGGCTTGTGGAAGAGCCAGACGCTGAGCAGCGGCCACCGGCGCAGCACGGCCTGGTCCAGCCGGATGTGCCAGCGGTCCAGTCGCCGGAACCAGCGTGTCTTCCAGTCGGTCATGGAGTGAAAGGCCTGCCGTCGGCAGGCAGGTCCGCGAAGATAGACCCCGTGAAAGCCGCGGCCCCGGCGCCGGACAAGGGTCCCGGGCCGGGGCCGCGAACGCGGACGATGGACGATCAGGAGCCCTTCTGCTTTTCCTCCGATCCGGTCCCGGCAGGTCCGGCCTGTTCCGCCGGAGCGGCTTCGCCGGCGGTCGCGGCGGCCCCGCCGTTGTAGCCGCCGCCGATGTGCTGGTCGAGGAACTTCTCCATGGCGTTGTAAAAGTCGAAGCGGTTCTCCTCGTTGTGGAATCCGTGCCCTTCGTTGTCCTTCACCATGTACTCCACTTCCACGCCGCGGGCCTTCAATGCCTCCACCACCTGGTCGCTCTCGTCCTTGTTCACGCGGGGGTCGTTGGCGCCCTGGGCGATGAAGAGCGGCGCTTTGATGCGGTCCACGTGGAAGACCGGCGAGGCTGCGCGCATGGCCAGGCTGTCCTTGTCGGCCGCGGGGTCGCCCACCATCTCGTGGAACATGTCCAGGTAGGGCTTCCAATAGGGCGGGATGGTCTTCATGAAGGTGAACAGGTTGCTCACGCCCACGTAATCCACGCCGCAGGCATAGAGGTCCGGGGTGAAGGTGACCCCGGCCAGCGTGGCGTAGCCGCCGTAACTGCCTCCGTAGATGGCCACGCGCTTGGGATCGGCATAACCCTCCTTCACCAGCCAGTTCACCCCGTCGGTGATGTCGTCCTGCATGGTCCTGCCCCACTGCTTGAAGCTGGCCTCGTAGAACTTCTTGCCGTAGCCGGTGCTGCCCCGGAAATTCATCTGGAACACCGCATAGCCGCGATTGGCCAGGAACTGCACCTCGGGGTTGAAGCCCCAGACATCGCGCGCCCACGGGCCTCCGTGCGGGTTCACCACCACGGGCAGGTTCTTCGGTTCGCGGCCTTCCGGCAGGGTGAGGTAGCCGTGGATGGTGAGGCCGTCGCGGCTGGTGTATTGCACCGGCTTCATGTGCGCCATCTGTTCCTCCTTGATCCAGGGGGCGATCTCGGCCATGGGCTCCACCTTGTCGATGGCCTGGTCATAGAAGTAATAGCGGCCGTAAGTGCGGTCGTTGCCGGTCCATACCATGAACTTGGTCTCGCTGTCGTCCTCGCCGTAGATCCAGAACTCGTAGCCCTCGAACTTGGGGGCCATCTTCTCGTACATCGCCCGGGTCTCCGCGTCCAGGAAGTGACGCTCCTGTTTCCATCCGGTGTAGTAGGCCATGGTGAGCACCTGGCGCTTGCGGCTGTAATCCACCCCATCCACGTCGTGGTCGGGGTTCTCGTAGATCACGCGGCTTTCCTTGTTGGCGGCCAGGTCGTATTCCACGATCGCCGTCTTGTCGCGGCCCAGGTTGCTGGCGGCGATCAGGTTCTTGTTGTCGAAGGTGAAGAGCTGCGGGGCGAAGGCGTCCTTGAAGCCCACGGACAGGAACTCCTTGAAGGGCTCAGCGGCGTTCGCGCGGTGGAAGTAGGTGGTGTTCACCCCATCGGTCTTGGTGGCGATGCGGATGGTGCCGGTGTGGTCGGTGGTCCAGCTCTCGTAGTTCTCCTTGTTGTCGTAGAGCGAGGCGATCTCGCCGGTCACCACGTTCACCAGGTAGGGATCGAACACCTCGGGGTTGCGCTGGTTCATCTGCACCATCACCTGTTGTTCCATGCCGGCGATGTTGTGCAGGTCGTCGATGATGCCGGCGCGCACGCCCCGCTCGGGGGTGAGGGCTTTCACGTCCCTGCCGTCGATGCCGGCGCTGAAGACGATGTAGTTCTCATCGCCGTTGATGTCGCGGCTGTACACCAGGCGGTCGCCTTTCCAGAAGTAGCCGCCGATGTCGCGCACCGTGTCGGTGGTGACCTGCGTGGCGGCGGTGTCGCCGATCTTGCGCACGAAGATGTTCATGCGGTTCTTCCACGGCGCGCGGTAGCTGATGTACCGCCCGTCGGGGCTGATGCGGAAGCCGGCCTTCTCGGGGTTCTTGAAGAAGTCCTTCATGTCCAGCACCGGAGGGGGTGGTGCGCCGGCCAGGGTGCCGTTTTCTGTCTTGGGCTGGCCGCAGGAGGCCAGCAGGGCCGTTCCTGCCAGGAGGGCCCAAAGGGAACGCTGATGCATGGGTTGGAAAATGAGGCCGCAAAGATGCCCTTTCCCCACCCGCGGCCACGCGCCGATCCATGAACGGTTCAGAACGGTGGCCGATCAGACCGCCCGGTACATGATGCAGTGCGGACCGATGCCTTCGATGACGAAGCGCCCCCCCTTCACCTGGAAGCCGTGCTTGATGTAGAAGCCCGATGCGGTCTCGCGCGCGTGGCACCAGAGCACATCAGCCGCCTTGGCCTTGAGCTCATCCAGGGCGAAGGCCAGCAGGTTCCCGCCGATGCCGGCGGACCGCAGGCCCTCCTCCACGGCCATGCCGCGCAGCCGCCATTGGATCCAGCCGTTGAGGCTCCCTTGTTTTTCCTTGTAGAAGGAGGCCACCGCGACGAGCTTGCCGCTCTGGAAGGCGCCCAGATGAAAGCTGTCCGGATTGCGGTCGTTGGGGTAGTCCACCTCCTCCATCGGTTGGTGGGGGCGCAGCACGCGATGGCGCAGGTCGTGGGTGTCTCTTGCCTTGATGAAGCGGATGGTCACGGACGGCGCGGCGTTCCAAGCCACGGGCAAATTAGGGCCCTTCGCCCGCTGAACGCCAGCCGTGCATGGCGCGCTGCAGCCGCATGGCCACTCGCCGGGCTTGTTCCCCGTCGATCGGGGCGCTGGCGAAGGCGGTCTGACCATGCGGGGTCTCCAGCAGGAAGAGGGTCCCGCCGGAGGGGTCGGGCCGGATGGTGATGCTTGCGCCAGCGGACAGGTCGATGCGCTCGACGCCTTGGCCCCAGGGCAGGGTCAGATCGGCCAGGAGCACGGGCCGGCGGGTGATCACCAATCCGTGGTCCTCACACCGCGAGCGCACCGGAGGCAGGCATGCCGCCGCGTAGGCCAGCCAAGCGGAACACGCGATCCCCACGATCGGCGCGATCCGCGGCCGCCACGTCAGGCCGGTGATGATCGCGACCAGGGCGGAGAGCATGAACCCCCAGGCGAAGCGTTCGATGCGCGTGGTGGAGCAAAGGGTCCATTCCCATGGATCAGGGAGGAGGTAGCCGTTGCGGAGCGCGAGCAGGTCGGTGGCCTGCATGCCTGCGGTCTGCCGGGCATCGATCACCGAGATGATCAACGTCGGGAGTCCCACCACCAGCACGCCCAACACCAGGTACTGCAGCCCCGAACGGGTGTTGTCGTCCAGTCCCATGGCCGGATCCAGGTCGAGGCTCAGTTCAAATACCTCATGTCCTGCCCCGCCTTGATGCTCCGTAGGGTGGCGGCGATCAGGCGGATCACGTTCTCCACGTCCTGGCGGCTCACCGTTTCCACCGTGGTGTGCATGTAGCGCAGCGGCAGGCTGATCAGGGCGCTGGGCACGCCGGCTGCGCCGTAGGCGAAGGCATCGGTGTCGGTGCCCGTGGCGCGCGAGGCGGCCAGCCGCTGGAAGGGGATCTTCTCGCGCTGGGCGGCCTGCACCACGATCTTCAGCAGGTTGTTATGCACCGCCGGCGCGTAGCTGATCACCGGCCCCTGCCCGCAGGCGATGTCGCCGTTCTGCACCTTGTTCATCATCGGGGTCTGCGTGTCGTGCGTCACGTCGGTCACGATGGCCAGGTCGGGCTTGATGCGCTCGACGATCATCTCCGCGCCGCGCAGGCCCACTTCCTCCTGCACGGCGTTCACGATGTACAGGCCGAAGGGCAGCCTTGCTTTCTGTTCCTTCAACACGCGCGCGGTCTCGGCGATCATGAAGCCGCCCATCCGGTTGTCCAGCGCACGGCCGGTGAAGTTCTTTCTGTTCAGCACCATGAACTCGTCCTCGTAGGTGATCACGCAGCCCACGTGTACGCCCAGCTTCTCCACTTCCTCCTTGCTGCCGCACCCGCAATCCAGGAAGATGTTGTCCGTCGTGGGCACCGGATCGTACTTGGTGGTGCGCACGTGGATGGCCGGCCAGCCGAACACCGCCTTCACGATGCCCTTCTCGGTGTGGATGTTCACGCGTTTGCTCGGGGCGATGATGTGGTCGCTGCCGCCGTTGCGGCGCACGTAGATGAAGCCCTCCTTGGTGATGTAGTGAACGAACCAGCTGATCTCGTCGGCGTGGGCTTCGATCACCACCTTGTACTTGGCCAGCGGGTTCACCACGCCCACCACCGTGCCGTAGGCGTCAACGAAATGGCTGTCGACGTACGGCTTCACGTGCTCCAGCCAGAGCTTCTGCCCGGCGCTCTCGAAGCCGGTGGGGGAGGCGTTGTTCAGGTAACGTTGCAGGAAATCGAGCGAGCGATCGGTGAGGATGCTTTTCGGGGCAGCGGTCTTTTTCGCCATGGAGGTTGATGTGAGGGGCCAAAACTATCCGACCGCGCCTGCCCGAACCGCGAAGCCTTTTTCCCGTATGAACACCGCCTCTGAAAAAAAAATAGGAGGGCATCGCTCATGCCTCAACGGATCGTTCCATCGGCCTTCTGCGTCCTGCTGGCCTCGCTGCTCATGGCCCAGTCCGCCAATCCCGAACGCATGGCCCGTGCCCAGGACGCGATGAAGGAGGCCGACAGGTATTTCATGGACGGCGGCTTCCTGTTCACCAAGGCGCTCCCCCTGTACATGCAGGTCCTGGAGGTGGACCCCGACAACGCGCTGTTGAACCTGAAGATCGCCCTCTGCCACCTGAACGGCCGACACCACTACAAGGCGCTGCCTTACCTGGTGAAGGTGCTGGAGAAGGACCCCTCCACCCCGCGCATCCATTTCCTGCTGGGCTATGCCCTGCAACTGAACGCGCAATGGGACCGTGCGATCGCCGAGTTCCAGGCGCACAAGAAGGCCACCGAGGGTTTTCCCGATCCGGAGCCCCTTTACAACACCGCCGACAAGCGCATCACCGAGTGCCGCAACGGCAAATCGTTCGAGAGCAAACCCGTGCGCGCGCAGGTGGAGAACCTCGGACCGGTGATCAACGGGGAACTGGCGGATTACGGCGTGCTTTTCACTCCGGATGCCCGCACCATGTACTTCACCAGCCGGAGGCCCACCACCACCGGCGGCAGGTTGAACAAGGCCACCAACGAGTACTTCGAGGACATCTACACCAGCACCTTCACCAACAGCTGGGGCGATCCCATGCCGGCGCCGGTGCCGGTGAACACCAACGGCAACGACGCCACCATCGGTCTTTGCGCCAACGGCGAACAGCTCCTGATCTACCGCGACGACGAGGGCGTGGGCGACATCTGGTCCAGCCGGCGCAACGGGGAAGGCTGGAGCGCTCCGGCGCGGCTGGGTCCCAACGTGAACACCAAGTTCCACGAGAGCAGCGCCTGGATCACCGGCGATGGCCGGTGGATCTACTTCGTGAGCGACCGCCCGAACGAGGGCCTCGGTGGACAGGACATCTACCGCGCCCCTTGGGATGAAGCCACCAACGACTGGGGCATCGCCGAGAACCTCGGGCCCACGGTGAACACCATCCATGACGAAGACGGCGTGTTCGTCGCAGCCGATGGAACGCTCTACTTCGGCAGCAAGGGCCACTCCACCATGGGCGGCTTCGACCTGTTCAGCACCCACATGGAAGGCGGCCAGTGGACCAAGCCCGGGAACATGGGCTGGCCGATCAATTCACCCGACGACGACCTCTACCTGCTCATGCTCGACGACGGCCGCACGGGCTACTTCAGTTCCGTGCGCGGCGGCGGCCAGGGCGACGACGACATCTATCGCGTACACTTCCTGCCCGCGCCCAGGCCCGAGCCCGAACTGGTGGTGAACGCCGCGGAAAGCGCCCCGGTGCCCGAGGAGCCCGCTGGCATGACGATCAAGGGCAAGGTGATGGACCTGAAGATGCTGGCCGGCATGGAAGCCTCCATCGACCTGGTGGACCTGTCGGATCCTTCGATGGTGCTCCACCTGACCAGCAACAAGGCGACCGGCGAGTTCAGTGGCGTGGTACCCTTCGGGCGCGACTACGCCATGCACATCACCGCCGAGGGCTACCTGCTGCGCGCGGAGAACATCCACGTGCCGCTGGATGGTTCCATGCCCGAATTGTCGCTGGTGATCAGCCTGAAGCCGATCGAGGAGGGGATCAAGGAGGTGCTGCCGAACCTCTTCTTCGACAGGGACCAGGCGCAACTCAAGAGCACCTCGCTCGCCGAACTGGCCTCGCTGCTCGACCTGCTGCGCGACAACCCGACCGTGCGCCTGGAGGTGGGCGGCCACACCGACAGCGATGGCACCGCCGCGCACAACCAGCAGCTCAGCGAGGCCCGCGCGCAGGCGGTGGTCGATCACCTGGTGTCCAATGGGATCCAGCCCGACCGCCTCCAGGCGATGGGCTATGCGGCCACGCAGCCGATCGAAGCCAACGATTCCGAGGAGAACAAGGCGAAGAACCGCCGCACGGAGATCAAGGTGCTGGCGCGGTGAATGTCGAACCGATGCAACGAGAAAGGCCCGGTTCCGTTCCGGGCCTTTCTCGTTCTGGATCTCTCGTTACCGATCGTTCAGCTTCACGATCTGGGCCGCTTGCGCTTCGCCGTCCAGTTCGACGGTGAGGATGTATTGCCCGGCCGCGATACCGTCCGTGCTCAACTCGTAGGTGAAGATCCCTTCCGGGGCCTCTCCAAGCTCGAGAGAGCGATGCACCTGTCCGTTCAAACCCAACAGCGTGATGCGCACCTGGCTCGCGCGATCAAGCCCCACGGCGATGGTCGTGATGCGGGTGAAGGGGTTGGGATGGACCATCAGTTTGCTTGAGTTCCGATGGCCTTCGCTGCCCGCACCACCGGCCGGCATGTATTGCAGCGTGTTGTCCTGGTCGTTCGCCGCGCAGCAGGAGTTGATGATCGCCAGCAATTGGTCGATCTGCTGTTGCTGACCATCCGCCGTCGTTTTCAACTCCTGGATGGCGCCGATCAGGTCCGGTATCAGACCGACATAATTGATGCCCAGGTATTCCACCGCCGGATGGATCTCGGTACCCAGGGGATCCAGTACGGGCGGGCAGACCTCCGGGATCACCAGTTCCGGTGCCACCAGCTGGAGTTCCTGGGAAACCAGACCGCTTTGTGGGCCTGGCGGCAAGCCCATGTGGCCGTAGTTGATCAGGTCGTATTCGTAGGTCTTCGGCTGCATGGCCGTGACCCTCGCCAATGAACCGGTCAATGCCTGCTCGTTCGTCTTGAGGGCGTCGTCGGAAGGAATGGTGCTGTAACTGGTCGCGGCCACCCGGCCTTGGAAGTAACCCGCGTAGCCATTGGCGCATGCCTGGCTGTACACAGGGGAATAGCCCCAGATGGCCGCGGCCCATTCGGTGCAGCTCTGTTGCACGGCCTCACCATACACGCCGACCTTGAAGCTGGAATTCTGACCATAGCCACGCACGCCGAACACCCGGCCGGCGTACTTGGCGAACGACTCAACGCCCACGTTCATCTGTCCGGGGCCGGATACCTCGCTGAACAGGCCGGTGTTCAATGCGGCGCTCGTGACCTGTCGGATGTTGATGGCCTTGTCGGGAGTGCCGGAGTTGATGAACTTATAGACATCCAACTTGGCGGTGGGTGCATTGGTGCCAATGCCGACGAAGGCCGCATCCTGCGGCGGGCAGGGGTTCCCTGCGTAGGCCGTCACCACATCGCTGTTCACACCAGCGACGTTCCAATCGCAAAGCCCGGGAGGCAGCGTCTGCCACTTCAGGCGGCCGATCTGGCCTGCGATGGCGTCTTCCACCACGAGGTACTTGGTCAGCCCGCTTCCCTGGTAAGCGGGCAGCGGCAGGTCCCGGAATCGTATCGCGCCGTTCAGCACATCGAGCCGGTGATCTGGCAGCAGTCCCGCGGTGGTCCAATCGCCCACGCCGAAGAAGCCCTCGTTGTTGTTGACCGCCGGCTGGAAACGGCCCAGTTCCAATCCGTTCGCGCTGGATGCGGTGGATGCCAAAGTATTGTCGCCCGTATACACGAACCGGAGCCGTGCCCCCTGATCCGAAGGGCCGTTCTTACGCGACCAAGTGAGGACCGCATCATTGGTCGCGCTCCCGCCAAGCAGGCCGAAGTAGGCGAAACCATCCCCGCTCGTCGCGCTCATGCCCTCCAGCATCCCTGGCCGGAACCCCCGGTCGTTCGCTCCGCTGCGATCGGCGTGGAACTTCGAGAACGGCGTGTAGACCTGCACCGTGTTGAATGGACCCACTCCGAAATGACCGCTGAGGTCCAGCCCGCCATACGTGCCTACCGTGGCGCCCGTTGTGGTTTGCGACAGACGCGCGCGTTCGATCGCAGTCGTACCGAAGCGCAGGTCATCCACCACGGAATGGATGTGGAAGTTCTCGTCGGTCACCAGACTGAATATCCGACCGGCCTCCAGAGGGCCTCTGAACAAGCGCCAATAATTGCTGGCAGTATGCTCGCCGATGGTGCGGAAGACTTCTCCAGTGAACGGTGTCATCTGATCGCCGCGAACGGTTAATGTGCTTGGCGGAGATGTACTCGTTGCGCCAACGGTAACACCATCAGTTGGCGTTGAGAGGTATTGGTTCCCACTGCTACCGGTGTTCCATTGGCATCGGACATCCGAGGGCTGTAGCACCAGGGCGAGAAAACCCATGGCGAATGAAAGGGAGCGAGTCTTCATGGTCTCAAGGCTTAGGGGTGGCCGAAACGATAAAAGCGGCTGATCGATGACCGGCCGGGGTTTCCAGAACGAGGTTATAGAGTCCGGGTGAGAAGGATCCCAAGTCGACCACCACTGTGCTGATGTCCAACGGCTCCAGAATATGCACTCGCCTGCCCAATGCATCATAGATCAACAAGCGGGTCGGCGGATCAACGGTGTTGGGCCATGATATCGAGCAGTTTTCCCATGCCGGGTTCGGTGTGATCGAGAGACCTGGGATCTGATCACTTTGAAAATCGGCGATGCCTGATGACATGTCACAGTAATCAGGGTTGTAGGACACGCATATGTCATCCACATAGACATATGCGCAGAGATGAGTGCCGGACGGATTGATGACCTGTGGTGTCACCAAGCCATCGGAAAAGAAATTCCCTATGGCGAGGTGCGCATAGGCGGAGTCGGGCATGTAGATCCCACTCACCAAATACCAGATACTTGTATCGGTCGGGGTCATCGCCATGCTCAGTGCTGCCTGATCCGGCAGCGGGCTCATCTGGTCATACCACATGGGCGCCATCGAGAAGCGCATGCCCACGCCAGCAACCGTCCAATGCATGTCCTCCTGGAAACCATCTGTGGCTGCAGCGACTTTCATTGAGAGGTAGACCGGCAGACCGGGGATGAACGGACTGGTTAGTTCCGTCCTCAAAAGCTCGCGGCGATTTTGCGGGAATTCACACCAGGTAAGGCCACCGGCGAATCCGCTCCCGCTCGCGGCATACTGGAACCCCACGACATTCGCGGGGACGTCCACATATCCGGTTGTATCGCAGGCATTGAAATAGTCGGGGGAAAGCCCCGCGCTTGACCATCCAAGCGCATGGTGCAACTGATTCCAAAAATCCGGACACGTATCGTATTGTTCAAAATCGCCGTTCATCACCAGGTTCTGAGCGGATACACCGCAACCAACCAGCAGCAGAAACGGAGAGAAGGACAGGCGCATGCGGTGGAGTTCCTATCAACCGTTGAAGCTATGCAGGTTCATCCTGTTTTGTACTGCGGTTACCTGGGTCGTTCATGAGTAGCCAGGCCTCAGCGAGGCGCGTGCGCAGGCGGTGGTCCGATCGCCCACGCCGAGGTATCCCTCGTTGAGGCTGGCATCCGGCTGGAAACGGCCCAGTTCCAGTCCGTTG
>CAYMXP010000081.1:0-11492 GCA_964394425.1 uncultured Chryseobacterium sp.
CGCTGGATCTGAAGGGCAAGGCGGATGCGGTAAGGGCGCATGAGATCGGCGCGCTTGTCGAGTGATCCCTCGCGTATGATACTGATCCGGGGAAGAAGATCCGGTCTCCCAAGGTCCAGCTCAGTTCTCTTCGGCGGTCCTGTCAAGCGCCAAGTTCGTTACTCAGCACAGGGGCAAGTCTAGAGTCAGTAAGAAGACAAGGCGCTGAAAAGCGCAAGATCACGCGCTCGCTTCCAAGCGTCCCTTCCACCGCTCCCAATCCGGCATCGCGCGCTCCTGCAAGGCATAGAACGATCGGTCGTGGTACGGATGCACGAGGTGGCACAGCTCGTGGATGATCACATAGTCGATGCAGCGCCGGGGCATGGTGATCAGCTCCGGGTTCAGGAGGATGCGGCCGGATGGCGTGCAACTTCCCCAGCGTTTCTCCATGCGCACCATCCGCCATTCGGGTCGGCCGATCTTGTGTTTCCTCAAGAGCGGAAGCGCATGGTGCATTCGCTCGTTGAAGACGCGGCGCGCGTGATCGTGGTACCAACCGGTCACAAGCCGGCGTATTTCGTTCCGGTCGTTGCGATGTGGAAGGGTCACCAAAAGCTCGGGGCCTGAAAGCTTCACCGCAGGCCTGCCATCGCGCACCTTGAGCGTGTAGCGCCTGCCGAGATAACGGTGGGTCGCCCCGCACTCGAAGCCGGGCGGTGGCGTGCGCGGCAGGAATTGCTCGAAGTAGCGGAACTGCTTCACCAGCCAGCGGCCCTTGGCCACCACCTTGGCCTCGATCATGGGCAGCGGAGCAGTTACTGGCGCCACCACGTGCACGCTCTGGTCGGGATGCACCTCGATGCCCAGGGTCCGCCGTTCGGTGCGCGCCAGGCTGAAGGGCAGCGTGCGCGACCCGTAGCGCACGGCGTGGCGCGTCAGTAGTTGTGCTTGGCGCTTTTGAGGCATTTCTCCAGGATGGCGTCGATCTCGTCGAAGGTCAGCTCGATGCCCAGGTCCATGCGGTGGGCCAGCAGGTGATCCTCGATGGCGTTCTCCATACGCTTCTGCACGTCCAGGTTGCGGTGCCAGTCGCGGATCACATGGGCCTGCACGATGTCCGCGATGGCGGCACCGACCTGCGCAAGCCGGGACCGGTCGAGCTGCCGGCCATTGCCCTTGTGTTCTTCGAGCACGCTGGCGAGCGCGCCATAGAAGGCCCGGGCCTTTGGCGACTCGTACAGCTCCTCGGGCACGCCTTCGAGATGGCCTTTCTCGAGGTCGTCGCGCGTGCGGAGGATGCGGTCCAGGTACTCCTTCTCGCTGATGCGTCCCTCGTGGAAGGCCTTGATGGTGTCCTCGATCAGGTCGCTGAACTTCTTGTAGAAGGCCTCGTCGCGCTCCAGGCGCTCGCTGATGCTCTTCTTCATCTGGTGCGCGATCATGTCGGCCTTGCTCGCCGGGGTCTTGCCGTAGGCGGCCAGCGCTTCGCCCACCATCTGCCGGTCCATGATGTTCACCTCGCCGGTGAGGTATTCGACCTTGTCCGCCTGCACGTGGGTGTCGAGCAGCTTGCGCACGCGCGGCTCGTACTCCTTGTAGCTGATCACTTCGGCATAGCGCAGTTGCACGCTGCGGCGCATGGCCTCGAAGCGCTTCAACTCGGCCAGGTAGAAGGCGATGCGCCCGGCGTCGAACTCCTTGTAGAAGTCGTCGCTGCCCAGGGCGGTGTGCAGCGTGCGCGCGTAGGCGGTGACGCGCCCGTAGAAGTCGTCGCGCAGGTCTTTCGCGGCGAGGTGGCGCTCCAGCGCTTCCGTGTCCTTTCGATCAACTCCCTGGAAGAGGTCCCAGACCTCGGCGTGCCGCTGCGGCACCTTGCGCACCTCTTCGCGCATGTCGGTGACCGCGTTGGTCAGGTCGCCCTCCTCGAAGCCTTCGAGGGCGCCGTAGCTGGTGAGCGCCTCGTCCAGGTCGCCCAGCAGGCCCACGTAATCGATGATGTAGCCGAACTCCTTCGTCTTCCAGAGCCGGTTCACGCGCGCGATGGCCTGCAACAGGTTGTGCTCCTTGAGCGGCTTGGCCAGGTAGAGCACCGTGTTGTTCGGTGAGTCGAAGCCCACGAGCAATTTGCTCACCACGATGATCAGCTCCACGTCGTCGCTGTCGGCCTTGAACTTGTCGATCATTCGCTCCTCGTAGCGCGCGGGATCGTTCCCGTGCTTCTCCATCAGCTGCTTCCAGAAGGTGCGGGCATCCTCGCCGGCCTCTTCCCATACGTCCTCGTTGCCTTCGCGGGTGTCGGGCGGCGTGAAGACCACCGCGACGTTGATCCGCAGCGCGGGATCGGTCTGGGACTGGAAGTATTTGTAGTAGCGGATCGCCGTATCGATGCTCGGTGCCGCGAGCTGGGCCTTGAAGCCAGTGCCCTTCCAGTTTTTGCAATAGTGCAGGCTGATGTCGTGCGCCACCTCGTCCACCACCTGCTGGCTGCGATAGAGCTGGCTGATGCGGCTGAATTTCTTCTTCAGGTCCTTCCGCGCCTCCTCGGTCAGCGGCGCGCTCAGCCGCTCGAAGCCCTTGTCGATGGCGGCCTTGTTCACGCTGAGCTTGGCGGCGCGGCCCTCGTACAGCAACGGCACCACGGCCTCGTCCTTCACCGCCTGGTCGATGGTATAGGTGTGGATGAAGCCGCCGAATTTCCGCGCCGTGCTCTTCTCCTTGCGCATGAGCGGCGTACCGGTGAAGCCGATGTAGCAGGCCTTGGGCAGCATGCGCTTCATCTGCATGTGGCTCAGGCCGTACTGGCTGCGGTGGCTCTCGTCCACCAGCACGAAGAGGTCGGGACTCTCGTCGGCGAAGCCCAGCTTGCGCGTGCCGGTCTCGAACTTGTCGATCACGCTGGTGACCACCTCGTTGCCCTTGTCCTTGAGCAGCTCGACCAGGTGGTTGCCGCTGGCGGCCTTGTGCACGTTCACGCCGCAATAGTGGAAGGTGTCCTTGATCTGTTTGTCCAGGTCCACGCGATCGGTCACGATCACCACGCGCGGGCGATCGATGTCCTTCTCCAGCCTCAGCGCCTTGCTCAGCATCACCATGGTGAGGCTCTTGCCGCTGCCCTGGGTGTGCCAGATCACGCCGCCCTTGCGCCGGCCCTCGGTGTCCAGCCCGCGCACGCGGGCCAGCGTCTCGCGCACGGCGAAGTATTGCTGGTAGCGGGCCACCTTCCGTTCCGGACCATCGAACACGGAGTAGATGTAGGCCAGCTCCATCAGCCGCTCAGGGCGGAGCAGGGCGAAGAGCACGCGGTCCTGCACGGTGGGCAGGCGGTCCTCGGCGGGCTGGCCATGCCTGGCTGACTTCAGCAGGCGCGTCACCGCAGCCTCATTCTCCTCCTTCCACGTGCCCCAGAAACGCGCTTCGGTGCCGGTGCAGGAGTAGCGCACCTCGTTCGGATGCACGGCCAGGAGCAGCTGCGCGAAGTGGAAGAGGCGGGGCACGCCCTCGTCCTTGCGCTGGTTGCGCAGGTGCTGGCTGATCGCTTCGGCGATGCTCAGGTTCCTGTCGCGCCGCTTGTTCTCTAGCACGGCGAAGGGGATGCCGTTCACGAAGAGCACCAGATCGGGCCGGCGGGTCTCCTTGATGCCTTCCACCACGAACTCGTCGGTGATGTGGTAGTGGTTGTTGTCGAGGTCCTGCCAGTCGATGTAGCGCAGGGTGTAGGCCTTCTGGTCGCCCTGGATGGTCTCGGAAAAGCTCTTGCCGAGGGTGAGCAGGTCGTAGACCTTCTCGTTGGTGAGCACCAGGTGCGTGTCGGGCACGCTCTTCAGCGCGTTGATGGCCTGCTGGATCGTGCCCTGGCTGAAGGGATATTCCCGGCCCTTGTACTCGAAGCGGTTGATCGCGGCGAGCCGCTCGGCGAGTACGCCCTCCAGCAGCACGCCACTGCGGATGCCGCCGCGCTGCGCATCGGCCTCCTCCGGGCTCAGGTAGCGCCAGCCCAGCTTGCGCAGCAGGGCCAGGGCCGGGGCCTGGCTGTCGTGGAGTTCACGGTAGTCCATCAGCGCTGGTGCTGTTCGTGGGACGGCGGTGGATAACTCGTGATGTCGGAAGTCGGGGCCATACCGTTAACCGTATGTTTGCCCTGCCTGTGGCGTATGAAGGTCGGCTCCATGCCGTCGAAGCGAAAGCTTCTAAGTACGTCGCGGGCTTTTTCTTTACAGGACATTGGCCTTGGTGAGTTTGCGGCGGGGGCCGTAGTAATTGCCGTAGTTCGCATAGCTGCTTTGGTCGTACAGATCGACCACCACGGAGACCTTGTCGCTCACGAAATCGTAGTAGCGCGTTTCGCCCCGCTCGAAGACACGCTGCACGGACCAGCAGAAATAATCGGCCACGTTCAAAAGCGGCTCGGTGGTGGGGTTCTGCACGTTGAAGTGAATGACGTTGTCCGCCGCCTCCTTGAGGTTCTTCGCGGCGAACCGCTGCCGCGCGATGGCCAGCCCTTGTGTAAGGTTGGTCATTGATGTGCTGGTACCGCGGGCCGCGATGTTCAGGACGAGCCGGTCGTACTTCTCCAGCTTGTTCTTCAGCAGATGCGACAGCAGGTCGGCATAGAAGACCTCGTCCCTGCCGCCATGCTGCCGTTCATAGATCCCGATGATCTTCCTTGCCACCACGGCTTCAAAACTGCACTTGAGCGAAGCGATGAACTCGAAGGCCTGCTTGCGCACCTCGGGAACATCGTCCGTGGCGTGCAGGTAGTAGCCGTGGTCGTTGATCTTCCTCTGGATGCTCGGTATGTCCTTGTAGTAGGGATCGGCCGCGATGGCCTGCTGTAGTTCGATGACCCGGCGGCGAACGGGTTCCAAGGGCTCCTTCACTTTAAGTATGCCCAGCACGAAACACTTGGATACGCCCTGCAGGCCGATGATGGGCACCTTGCCCTTGCCATAGAACGCCGTATCACCGGCCTCATCGAGGAACCGGTGATACTTGTGCAGTGGTTCTGGCTTCCTTCCGGCCATCGGGTTAACGTGTGCGCACCCTCCCCGTAAGCAACTGCTGCATCAGCCCGCGCTTCTGGGTGGTGAGGTGGGTGAGTTGCTGTTCGAGGTGTTCGATCTCGTCATCGAGTGCGGCGAAGAACGCGATCATCTTGAGCTGCTCCTCGCTCGGAGCGATAGGCAGTTCCATCTGCGCGAGCTGCGACGGATAGATGTGCACCACGGAATGGCCTTGCCCCAGCTTCTTTCGCTGTGCGTCGGCGGTGCTGCTGGTCAATGCATAGGAGAGGTAAATCGGGTCGATGTCTTTTGGCCGAAGGATGATCACGTCACCACCAGCATAGGCGGGTTCAATGCCGAGGTACACAGCTGCCTTGCCGATCTCATCCGCTGTTTCGCCCGAGCCCGCGAAGAGGATATCCCCCGCGTGGATGGGCTGACTGGTCACGGCCGTGACGCTGTCGATGAAGGAATGGAACTTCCGGATGCGCACATGATGCACCGTATACAATTCGCCGTAGGTGACGCAGGGCACTCCGCTTTCGCGCAGATCGTTCTTGGTGATGCCCTTGCCCTTGGAGAAGGTGCCCAGTTGATCGAGCCGCATCGTTCGCCACGCGCCACTGTGCCCGTTCAACCTCCGCCTCCCGCTGAGCAGTTCCTGCATGAGCCCCTGCTTGCGGCGCTGCTTGGCGGCGATCAGCGCGCCCAGGGTGCTTATGGCCTTGTCCCACTCGCCCAGGATGGCGGCGATGCGGCTGCGCTCCGCAACTGGCGGGAAGGGGATCTGAAACTTCAGGAATTCGCCATAATCCACACTTTCAACAGTGGTGCCTTCATTCCAGCATCTGTGAAGGATCTGCTCATTCCAGTGTTCCAAAACGTAGAGGATGTACTCCGTGTCCGCATGGTCGAAGGGTATCAGTGCTTTGATGTCCTGGTTGACCGCCATGGCGACCAGGTTTGTCGCCACCGGTAGATGCTTTCGGAGAATGCCACTCCGCTGGACCATGAGAATGGAATGCGCGGGGATCAGCACGCTCGACGACTCCTTCAGACCCGCATCAGTAATGTGAAGCTCAGTGTCCCGCAACCGCAACCCTTTTACGTCTTTCGATGACACCCAAGGAATCGCGCCATTCCAGTAGTCAGGGTTGCTGGTTAGCGGCGTTCCACCACCGCGCCATTTGCCCAAGTCCTTCAAGGGAACCTCTGGCCACTCCTCCGGCAGCCACCCGAGCTTGGTGCGTTTGTAGCCGGGCCGCGCCTCCCCCGGAGAGGCTTTTTCCTCGGCGCGCAACACGGGTGCGAGCTTCTCCGTGAGCATCTGAAGGCGCACGTCCATTTGCGTGGGGTTGTCGTTGCGGGGCATGGCGATCAGTTGATCAGATGATCAGATAATGAGATGATCCGATGATGGAATGCCGGCCGCTTCGTTCACGGTGAAAGTCGAGGCAGGATCGAACGTGTCGTGCTCTCCGTGGCTCACGTAACCCAGCTGGTTGGTGAGCATGCGGGTCCGGCCGATGGTGAAGGCGGGCGTGTTATGGTGGTGGTGGCCGAAGATCCAGGCGGTGGCCCCGCTGTCCGCGATCAGCTCGTGCAGTTCCACGGCGAAGGCCTCGTTGAGCGCATCGCCCCTGTACTGCGATGGGTAGTGCATGAAGGTGGGCGCGTGGTGGGTCATCACCACGGTGGGCCCGGCGAAGGGCCGGGCCAGTTCGGCCTCCAGCCAGGCGAGGCTCGCTTCATGCAGCTGCGTGGTGTGGGCGGGCAGCAGCAGGTCGCCGGCGTGGCGGATCTGGTGGTAGTCGACCATGCCGCGGCGCACGGCGAACTCGTTCCCCTGGTCGATGCGCGTCCACAACGTGGTGCAGAGGATGCGGGTGCCGCCCGCGAAGACGGTGGTGTTGTTCACCAGGCGCAGGTTGTGGGCGAGCGCCTCATCCACCGTTCCGCTGCGCTCGGCGATGTCGCCGCCGTAGTATTCGTGGTTGCCCGGGATCCAGATCACCTGCTGGAACTGGCCGCCCACCAGACGGAAGAAGTCCGTATGCTTTTCCAGAACAGCGAAGGGCACGATGTCGCCGGCGAGCAGCAGCACATCGGCTCTGGGCTCGATGGGGTGCGCACGCAGCCAGTTCCGGTTCTCCGGGAACTCCAGGTGCAGGTCGCTGGCGTACTGAAAGGTCATGCGGTCGGTGGCGGCAGTTCGCGCAACTCCTGCAGCGCGATGGTGATGGCGGCCTGGCTGCGCTGGAAGAGCGCGACCAGTTCGCCGATGTCGCCTGTGTGCTGTGTGTAGGCCTCGAGCAGCAATGCGCGCTCCGCCTTTCCCCAGGGTGCATGCGCCCGGGGATGGGCCTGCCGCTGGTGTTCCTCGAAGCGTGTGGCGTCGGCCTTCAGTTCACCGGGCAATGCGGCCACGCGCGCGGTGAGGCTGGCGCGCTCCTCCGGGGTGAGCTTGCGCGCCGGTGCGGCCACCAGCATGAGCTTCGCCTTCGGCGCTTCTCCGGGTACGCGCCGGGGCATGCGGTCCCTCGCGGTGTTGAAGATCCAGTCGTACTGCCCGTTGCCGCGCGGCACGGCCTTGCATTGCGGCAGCAGGCTTTCGAGCTGCCCCGCCTCCAGCAGGCGTTTCAGGTAGGCCCGGAAGTGCAGGCCATTGTTGTTGTCGCGCGGCACAAGCCCGCGCTGGCTAAGCACGGTGTAGAGGTCGGTGCTGGTCAAGTTCACCGCGCGTGTGTGGGCCAGGTGTTCCTCGATGGCCTTGCTGATGCGCAGGGCCTGCTGGGTGTCGGCGGATGAGAGGTTCATGATCACGGTTTCCTTCTCAGGTTCTTCTTCCTGGCGATCTTCTCATCGGACGGCCGCTTGCCGGTAAGGCGCTTCACCTCCCGGTCGAAGTCGCTGATGTAATCGCGGTCCTGTCGCACGCGGAACTTCTCGTACTCGCCCTCGGCCAGCTGCACGGCCACGTCGTGGCTCACCTTGCCTGCGCTCTGCAGCACGTCGTAATCGTTGAACTGGAGGAAGGCATCGAGCTTGGCGGCCCAGTCCTTCATGTACATGGTGATCTGGCGCCTGGCCTGGTTCTCGGCGTAGTCCAGGTACATGCCCACGATGCGGTCCAGTTCGGCGATCTCCTCGGCGTTCAGGTAGTTCTTGGCCACGGTGACATCGCTCTTCAGCACCTTGCCCTCGGGTGCGTTCTTCCAGGTGGTGAGGCCCATGTGGGGCAGCTCGGCCTTGGCGCGCTCGGCGATCAGCTCGGCGGCGGTGTGGCGGTGGATGGCCCAATGCAGTTTGTTCTGCACGGTCTTGTAAAAGAGGCGGGTCACCTCATCATTGGCGTCATAGTCCCGGCTGCACTCCTTGTAGATGTCGGTGATCTTCTCGTAGAAGCGTCGCTCGCTGGCGCGGATCTCGCGGATGCGCTCCAGCAGCTCCTCAAAGTAGTCCTGCCCGAAGCGCCTGCCCTGCTTCAGGCGGGCATCGTCCAGCACGAAGCCCTTCACCAGGTATTCCTTCAGGGTGTTGGTGGCCCAGATGCGGAACTTGGTGGCCCGCTGGCTGTTCACCCGGTAGCCCACGGCGATGATGGCGTCCAGGTTGTAGACCTCCACCTCGCGGCGCACCTCTCTTCTGCCCTCCTGTTGAACCATTAGAATTTTTCTAATAGTTGCCTCCTCCTGGAGCTCACCGGTCTGGAAGATCTGCTTGAGGTGGTAGTTCACCGTGGGGATCTCCACGTCGAAAAGCTCGGCCAGTTTCTTCTGGGTGAGCCAGAAGGTCTCGCTCTCGAAGAAGACCTCGATGCGCACATCCCCTTCAGGGGTGGTGTAGAAGATGATCTCGTTCTCGTTCATGGTTCACTTCGTGAGCAATCCCAGTTCCTTCAGGTAGCCGTCCATCTTCGCCCGCACCTCCAGCAGTTCCTTCTCCAGCCGGTCGATCTCCTGCTGCGTGGCGGCGATATCCACGGGCGCCTCCTCCTCGAAGGTGTCCACGTAGCGAGGGATGTTCAGGTTGAATTCGTTCTGCTCGATCTCCTCGAAGGTGCCCACGTGGCTGAACTTCTCCACCTCCGCACGGTCGCGGTAGGTCTTCACCACGCGCTCGATGTCCTCTTCGCGCAGGCGGTTCTGCTTCTTGCCCTGCTCGAAGTGCGCGCTGGCATCGATGAAGAGCACGCTTGTACCGGCCCCCGAGCCGGGATCCTTGCGCTCGCCCCGCGACTTGTCGAAGAGCAGCATGGCGGCGGGGATACCCGTGCCGAAGAAGAGGTTGCCGGGCAGGCCGATCACGGCGTCGAGCAGGTTCTCGCGGATCAGCTGCTCGCGGATGCGGCCCTCGGCGCCACCGCGGAAGAGCACGCCGTGCGGCACGATCACACCCACGCGGCCCGTGGGCAGGGTGGTGTCGATCATGTGCAGGATGAAGGCGTAGTCGCCCTTGCTCTTCGGCGGCACCCCGCGGCTGAAGCGCTTGAAGGGATCGGCGTCGGCATGCTCCGCGCCCCACTTGTCCAGCGAGAAGGGCGGGTTGGCCACGACCACGTCGAATTTCATCAGGCCGCTGTCCTCTTTCAGTTTCGGGTTGTTGATGGTGTCGCCCCACTCGATGTCTGCACTGTCCATCTCATGCAGGAACATGTTCATCTTGGCCAGCGCCCAGGTATCGCCGTTGCTGTCCTGGCCGTAGAGCGCGAAGTCGCGCGAGGGTTGACCGCTCTTGTCGGTGACGTGTTCCGCGACGGTGATCAACAAGCTGCCGCTGCCGCAGGTGGGATCGCAGATGCGCGCGCCCGCTTTCGGCGCGAGCAGCCGCGCAAGCAGCTCGCTCACCTCGTGCGGGGTGTAGAACTCGCCGCCCTTCTTGCCCGCGCCCGAGGCGAAGCGCTCGAGCAGGTACATGTAGGCGTTGCCGATCACATCGTGCTTCTTCTCCCAGAGCGAGGGACGGAAGTTGAGCTCGCCGGCCGCGAAGTCCTCGAGCAGGTTCTTCAACCGCCGGTTGCGGTCCTTGGTCTGGCCGAGCTTCTCGCTGTTGAAGCTGATGTTGCGGAACACGCCTTCGAGCTTGGCCAGGTTCTGGTCCTCGATCTTGGCCAGGGCCTTGTCGATCTGTTCGCCGATGTCGGTGTCGTTGCGGTGCCGGTAGAGGTCCATGAAGGTGCAACCATCAGGCAGCACGAAGCGCTCCCGGCTCATCTTTCGCTTCACCAGTTCATCCTGGTTCCCGATCTCGCGACGCACGGCCTCCAGCTTGTCCTCCCACACATCGCTCAGGTACTTCAGGAACATGAAGACCAGGATGTAGTTCTTGTACTCGCTGCTGTCGAACGCGCCGCGGAAGGTGTCGCACGCCGCCCACAGCTTGGTGTTGATCTGGTCCTGTGTGACCGCCCATCTGACTTTCATTGTTCGCTGGTGTTGATAGAAGAGGTGAGGAAATGATCAACGAGGCGCCGCCGTTCAATGGCGATCTCGCCCATGAGGCGCTGTTCGACCTTCGCGAGGTCGTACACGGCGGCGATCAGTCGCTGATGCGCCAATGATGGAAGCGGCACGGTGATGTTCTCGACCGTTGGCCGCGTGATGTTGGGGACGTAGCTGCCGGCCATGTTCTGCTGAAGGTACTCCTGCACCGGTGGCTGGTTGATCCACCAGGCGAGATAGTGTGGGTCGACCTTGGAGAGGTCGGGTTGAAGTACGAAGAAGGCCGATGCGGCCACGGCCTTGGGCAGGTCATGGTCGAAGACCAAGGCGTGGTTGTTCGAGCCCTTGGCCACGAAAAGGACGTCCTTCCGGTGGAGATGATGATGGGCTGGGATATTATCGCCAAAGACCATGGCCAGTCCGCTGACCTCGATGCTCGAATACCCCTCCCGGAGGTCCTTCATCTGTAGCACGGCCACGTCCCCGTCCGGGGTGTTCTGGACCCGCTCCCTGAACGAAAAGCCGCTCCTGACAACACTTCCACGGAGGATGGTGCCTATTGGAACGCGAGCCGGTAACATTGCAGTAACGCCTTTGCTGCGACAATTATACATCGCAACTACCCACTCACCAAATCGGCGTGCATAATAAATAGGATGCGAGGCAATAGAGCCTGGTCATTTGCATACACGGAATGGAGTTGACCGAGCCTTCCGAAGCAGCTCGTCGCGGGTGGTTCATCCATACTGTGCCTGGCGCGAACAGCTGGCTGTAGCAGATCCGGTGGGCTTAGTCTTCCTCCCCTACCACCCCCCACCCAACGCCCTGAACAGCGCCACCACGCTGTTCAGCCGCTGCGCGCGCGTAGCGCTCTCCTCCAGCTCGGCGCCGAAGAGGTTGTCCTGGGCGATGATCACCTCCAGGTAGCTGGTGTAGCCGTAGTCGTAACGGGCCTGTGAGAGCTCCAGCGCCTTGCGGGCCGCCTCCACCTGCGTGAGGCGCGCGGCGTGCTCATTGGTGTAGGTGCGGTAGTACTCCAGCGCGTTGTCCACGTCCACGAAGGCCTGGA
>CAYMXP010000082.1:0-11462 GCA_964394425.1 uncultured Chryseobacterium sp.
CCCTACAGCCTCATCACCCAGCAGCCCCTCGGCGGCAAGGCCCAGTTCGGCGGCCAGCGCTTTGGGGAGATGGAAGTGTGGGCGCTGGAAGCCTTCGGTGCCTCCAACATCCTGCAGGAGATCCTCACCGTGAAGAGCGACGACGTGCAGGGCCGCGCCAAGGCCTACGAGAGCATCGTGAAGGGCGAACCGCTGCCCGCGCCCGGCATCCCCGAGAGCTTCAACGTGCTGCTGCACGAACTCAAGGGCCTGGGCCTGAACGTGAGCCTGGAAGGTGAACAAATGAACTGAACCGAACCACCGAGCGCCATCCCATGAAAAAGGACATCCGTCTCACCAGCAACTTCAGCAAGATCGTCATCAGCCTGGCCAGCCCCGAGCAGATCCTCGAGCGCAGCCACGGCGAGGTGATCAAGCCCGAGACGATCAACTACCGCACCTACAAGCCCGAACGCGACGGCCTGTTCTGCGAGCGCATCTTCGGTCCGGTGAAGGACTACGAGTGCCACTGCGGCAAGTACAAGCGCATCCGCTACAAGGGCATCGTGTGCGACCGCTGCGGCGTGGAGGTCACCGAGAAGAAGGTGCGCCGCGAGCGCATGGGCCACATCCAGCTCACCGTGCCGGTGGCCCACATCTGGTATTTCCGCAGCCTGCCCAACAAGATCGGCTACCTGCTGGGACTGCCCACCAAGAAGCTCGACCAGATCATCTACTACGAACGCTACGTGGTGATCCAGGCCGGGCCGGCCATGAACAAGGAGGGCAACGCGGTGCAGTACCTCGACTTCCTCACCGAGGAGGAATACCTGGACATCCTGGAGAAACTCGGCAAGGACAACCAGTACCTCGACGAGGGCGATCCCAACAAGTTCATCGCCAAGATGGGCGCCGATGCCCTCTACGACCTGCTGCGCCGCCTGGACCTCGACGGGCTGAGCTACGACCTGCGCCACAAGGCCAACACCGAGACCAGTCAGCAGCGCAAGAGCGAGGCCCTCAAGCGCCTCAGCGTGGTGGAGGCCTTCCGCGATGCCAACGGCCGCCGCGAGAACAAGCCGGAATGGATGATCGTCAAGGTGGTGCCGGTGATCCCGCCCGAACTGCGCCCGCTCGTTCCCCTGGACGGCGGCCGCTTCGCCACCAGCGACCTCAACGACCTCTACCGCCGCGTGATCATCCGCAACAACCGCCTGAAGCGATTGATGGAGATCAAGGCGCCCGAGGTGATCCTGCGCAACGAGAAACGCATGCTGCAGGAGGCCGTGGACAGCCTCTTCGACAACAGCCGCAAGAGCAGCGCGGTGAAGAGCGAGAGCAACCGCCCGCTGAAGTCCCTGAGCGACTCCCTCAAGGGCAAGCAGGGCCGCTTCCGCCAGAACCTGCTGGGCAAGCGCGTGGATTACAGCGCGCGTTCGGTGATCGTGGTGGGCCCCGAGCTGAAGCTCCACGAATGCGGCCTGCCCAAGGACATGGCCGCCGAGCTCTTCAAGCCCTTCATCATCCGCAAGCTCATCGAGCGGGGCATCGTCAAGACGGTGAAGAGCGCCAAGAAGATCGTGGACAAGAAGGAGCCCGTGGTGTGGGACATCCTGGAGAACGTGCTCAAGGGCCACCCGGTGCTGCTCAACCGCGCACCCACGCTGCACCGCCTGGGCATCCAGGCCTTCCAGCCCAAGATGATCGAGGGCAAGGCCATCCAGCTCCATCCGCTGGTATGCACCGCCTTCAACGCCGACTTCGACGGCGACCAGATGGCCGTACACGTGCCGCTGGGCCATGCCGCCATCCTGGAGGCCCAGCTGCTGATGCTGGCCAGCCACAACGTGTTGAACCCGGCCAACGGCGCCCCCATCGCAGTGCCCAGCCAGGACATGGTGCTCGGGCTCTATTACATCACCAAGGGCCTCAAGAGCGAGAAGGGAAAACCCGTGCTGGGCGAAGGCCGCGTGTTCTACAGCCCCGAGGAGGTGGTGATCGCCTACAACGAGGGCAAGCTCGACCTGCATGCCTGGATCAAGATGCGCTGGACCAGCCTCGAAGGCCGGAGCACCATGATCGAGACCACCTGCGGCCGCGTGCTCTTCAACGACGTGGTGCCCGACGAGGTGGGCTTCATCAACGAACTGCTCACCAAGAAGAGCCTGCGCGACATCATCGGCATGATCTGGAAGGCGGTGGGCACGGCCCGCGCCGCGAAATTCCTGGACGACATCAAGGACATGGGCTTCATGAGCGCCTTCCGCGGCGGCCTCAGCTTCAACCTGGAAGACGTGGTGGTGCCCGAGGAGAAGGACAAGCTGCTGAAGGACGCCCAGACGCAGGCCGACGAGGTGATGGGCCACTACAACATGGGCCTGATCACCAACAACGAGCGCTACAACCAGATCATCGACATCTGGACGCACACCAACAGCAAGCTCACCGCCGGCCTGATGAAGCGCCTGGAGAGCGACCGGCAGGGCTTCAATTCCATCTACATGATGATGGACAGCGGCGCCCGCGGCAGCAAGGAGCAGATCCGCCAGCTCAGCGGCATGCGGGGCCTGATGGCCAAGCCGCAGAAGAGCGGCGGCGGCAGCCAGGACATCATCGAGAACCCCATCCTCTCCAACTTCAAGGAGGGCCTCTCGATCCTGGAGTACTTCATCAGCACCCACGGCGCGCGCAAGGGCCTGGCCGACACCGCGCTCAAGACCGCCGACTCCGGCTACCTCACGCGCCGCCTGGTGGACGTGGCCCAGGACGTGGTGATCACCAGCGACGACTGCGGCACCCTCCGCGGCCTCGTCGCCACCGCGTTGAAGAAGAACGAGGAGGTGGTGGAAAGCCTGCACGACCGGATCCTCGGGCGCACCGCCGTTCACGACGTGTACCACCCGCAGACCGGCGAGCTGATCATCGCCAGCGGCGAGAGCATCACCGAGCCGGTGGCCGAGAAGGTCAAGAACAGCCCGATCGAGGAGGTGGAGATCCGCAGCGTGCTCACCTGCGAGCAGAAGCAGGGCGTGTGCGCCAAGTGCTACGGGCGCAACCTGGCCACCGGGCGCTTCGTGCAGATGGGCGAGGCGGCGGGCGTGATCGCCGCGCAATCCATCGGCGAACCCGGCACCCAGCTCACCCTGCGCACCTTCCACGTGGGTGGCGTGGCGGGCAAGATCACCGAGGAAAGCGAGATCAAGGCCAAGTTCGACGGCCGCCTCGAGGTCGACGAGCTGCGCACGGTGAAGAAGCAGGACCGCAAGGGCAGCGACGCCGAGGTGGTCATCAGCCGCAGCACCGAGATGCGCATCGTGGACAGCAACACCGGCATCGTGCTCACCACCAGCAACATCCCCTACGGAGCGTTCCTCTACCTCCGGGGCGGAAAGCAGGTGAAGAAGGGCGATGTGATCTGCACCTGGGACCCCTACAACGCGGTGATCATCTCCGAGCTGGCCGGCCAGCTGGAGTTCGAGCACGTGGAGGAGAGCGTGACCTACCGCGAGGAGATCGACGAGCAGACGGGCTTCACCGAGAAGGTGATCGTGGAGAGCCGCGACAAGCGCAAGAACCCCACGATCAAGATCCGCGATTCGAAGTCGAAGGAGGAGATCAAGAGCTACAGCCTGCCGGTCGGCGCGCACATCATGGTGACCGAAGGCCAGCAGATCGAAGCCGGCGACGTGCTGGTGAAGATCCCGCGCAGCAGCGGCAAAGGCGGCGACATCACCGGCGGCCTGCCCCGCGTCACCGAGCTGTTCGAGGCCCGCAACCCCAGCAACCCCGCCGTGGTCAGCGAGATCGACGGCATCGTGAGCTACGGCAAGATCAAACGCGGCAACCGCGAGATCATCGTCGAAAGCCGCACCGGCGAGAAGAAGTACTACCTCGTGCCCCTGAGCAAGCACATCCTGGTCCAGGAGAACGACTTCGTGAAGGCCGGCCAGAGCCTGAGCGACGGCGCCATCTCGCCCGGCGACATCCTGGACATCCAGGGCCCCACCCGCGTGCAGGAGTACCTCGTGGACGAGATCCAGGAGGTGTACCGCATGCAGGGCGTGAAGATCAACGACAAGCACTTCGAGGTGATCGTGCGCCAGATGATGCGCAAGGTGGAGATCATCGATCCGGGCGACACCCGCTTCCTCGAAGGCCAGGCCGTGAACAAGAGCGAGTTCATGAACGAGAACGACACCATGTTCGACAAGATGGTGGTGACCGACTCGGGCGACAGCACCGACGTGCGCGTGGGCCAGATGATCCACGTGCGCAAGCTGCGCGACGAGAACAGCGCCCTGAAGCGCAAGGACGCCAAGCTGGTGGAGGCCCGCCGCGCCACGCCCGCGACCAGCCGCCAGCTGCTCATGGGCATCACCCGCGCCAGCCTGCAGACCGACAGCTGGATCAGCGCCGCCTCCTTCCAGGAGACCACCAAGGTGCTGAACGAAGCCGCCGTGAACGCCAAGGAGGACCACCTCAACGGCCTGAAGGAGAACGTGATCGTCGGCCACCTGATCCCCGCGGGCACCGGCACGCGCGTCTTCCAGCGCGACCTGGTCTACAACAAGGATGAATACACCCGCCTGCTGGCCGAGCGATTGACCGAGCAGGAGGTGGAATGAACCGCGGGTGGTGAGTGGTGAGTGGTGAGTGCTGCCCGTGACCGGTGGCAGCACTCACCACTCACCGCTCATCACTCACTACTCACACAGTACTCCAATGGCCGACGACAAGGACAACAAGCCCCAGCCCCGCCCCAACCAGCTGAACATCGAGATCAGCGAGGAGGTGGCCGATGGCGTCTACAGCAACCTGGCGATCATCACGCACAGCAACTCGGAGTTCGTGCTGGATTTCGTGCGCGTGATGCCGGGCGTGCCCAAGGCCAAGGTGAAGTCGCGCATCCTGCTCACGCCCCAGCACGCCAAGCGCCTCATGCGCGCCCTGGCCGACAACATCGGCAAGTACGAGCAGGCCCACGGCCCGATCAAGGACACCGACCTGCCGCAGGTGCCCATGAACTTCGGCGGGCCCACGGCGCAGGCGTGAGTGTCATGCCGGGCTTGACCCGCCCTTCGGGCTGGTATCGCGGATCGTTCAATTGCCGATGAACTTTGAAGTGCCGGCGGTGCAGGCCGGACATCTGCTCTTGTTGATCGGCATGCGTGCTCGCGATATGCATGCGCGCTATTGTGGGTGGTCGTTACCGACCACTGAGTGACGGGTCTGGGGTCTGATCCTTTAGGCGGTCCTGGATCAACGGCCACCGGTTTTCATATTGAGTAACGTCACGGATCCAGAATCTAAGGTTGTATGATTCGGGTTTGCGAGGTCGGCGCCAGTTCTTTGTTTCCATCCAATCGCAGTAGCACTTTATGCACACTTGCTGAAGTTCTTTCATCGTCAATATGAAGAAGCGATCCGGAATGCCCTTTTTCCGTTGTGCAAGCGCGACGTATACGAAGATCAGATCGGGCGTTCTGAGTTTGACCGGTCCACGATATGTCTGTTGCTGTGTCTTAGGGTCGTAAGCAAGTTCAAGGAAATTGCGCGCATCACTGGGCCAGGAGTCGCCTGAACTGGCCTTCACTTGGATCGGAATAGCCCGGCAATACTCATCAGCAGCGATAACGTCAAATGTGGGAACATTGCCGGCGAACCCTGTGGCGATCAGTTCAAGTCGTCCTAGTTCCGCCACCACAAGATGTTCTGCGACCTGGCCGACAAGCTTGTTTCGACGTCCGCTGCTCATCCGTTGCTGTGCTTCTCACTCCATCGCCTTCTGGCAGAAGATCACATACCCGAAGTTCAGGCTGAAGGCCCAGGGCTCTTCGAGGCCTTCGAAGTAGCTGGTGTTGAACCAGAGCGGACCGATCGGGCTCTGGTAGATCAATGATCCGGAGGCCAGGTAGTGCCGGTCGCTGATCGCCGTGCCTTCCTCCGCCTGGTCGGAGTCTCCGCGCACGATGGCCTTGTAAGGCTGGAACACATAAGCCTCCAGCCGCAGGTCGAACTTGTTGCGCGCCACCGCGATGATCGTGCGAACGCCCCCCGCGAGGTATTGCGAGGCGCGGTAGGTCTCCAGGAAATACGTCCTGCTTTCGGGCGTGGGCTGGAAGACCGGCGCCCGGATCACGCTCGCCGTGTAGTTCTGGAAGAAGGGCTGGCCACTGAGCACGGCCTCTGCCAGCAGACCGAACTTGAAATGGCCGCGCGGCAGGAAGTACTTGTCCAGCGTCACCTTCGTCATCACCCATTCGTGGCGGTACTCCTCGGGCAGCACCTTGCTGGTCGAACTGCCCGGCGTGGTGCGCTCCTCGCCGTTCACGTAGCGCACTTCGGCCTTGAGGCATTCGCCCTCGTTGGGCTGCTGTTTGCGGTTCAGGCTGTTGCGTTCCACCAGCAGGCCGGTGGTCACCATGAAGAATTCCGTGACATCCGCCGTGTCGGTGCTGCTGAAGTCGGTGTTCTGGTAGTAACTGTCCTTGGTCTGGGCGTACTTCAGGTCCAGCCGGGCGAGCCCCTTGTGGCTGATGCCGAGCCCCGCATTGAAGCCAGCCCACAGCTCGCGCTGCACGATGTACGCGGGCTTGGAGGCATCGAAGAAGGAGGCGAAGCTGGAGAAGTGGTCCCAGCGGTGCATGGTGAAGGCGGGTTCGACGTAGACCGGCAGGCTGGTGGAGAAATCCGCCCGGAGCTTGGCCTGGGCGGCGGCGTAGAACCGTCCGAAGTAGCCCAGGGCCTCCACGCGGTTGCTGGACCGGCCCATGAATTTGTACCGCAGGCCCACCATGCCCGTGCTCACCGGCCGCGTGCTGAAGAGGGCGCCGAAGCGCGCTTCCAGTTCCTTCTCGCGCTTCACCAGGACCTCCAGGTCGTAGTTGCCTCTCAGCGTGTTGTATCGCGCCACGGGGTGCAGCGAGGCCACGTTGTTGTCGGCGTGCAACCTGAAATAGCGCGGTTTGAGCTCCTCGGCGGTCATTGGATCACCTTGACGGGTCAGGATCTTTTCCGCGTAGATGGTGCTCGGCTTGTTGAGGCCCCGCACCCGTACCGAGCCAAAGGAGAGGGGGGGCCATTCGGCGCGGAACCGCCGGCGCCGCTCCTCCACCTGGGCCCGCGGGGCCCGCCGCCCGAGCATCGCGAGGATCTCGGGCATGCGCGCGATCGCGGCGTTGTAGCCATCCTCGATGGCGCGCGCCGGATCGCTGAAGTCGAACAGCGTGGTGGCCGTCTTCGGCTCGATGATGAGCCCCGGATCGCAGAGCAGGGAGTAGTTGGTGGGCTGCTGGAGCATGGCCTTCAACTGGCTCAGCAGGTCATCCTCGCTCGGTGGGCCGCTGTTGTAGGCCACGTTGCTGCCGAGGATCACGTCGGGCATGAAGTCGGCGTACATCACGTCGGCGGGGAAGTTGTTGTACAGCCCGCCATCCATCATGATGTGCCCGTGTACGCGGATGGGCTTGAAGTAGAACGGATAGCTCATGCTGGCGCGCACGGCCTGCGCCAGGTCGCCTTCGCGGAAGATCACCGGCTTGCGCGCGGTGATGTCGCTGGCCACGCAGCGGAACGGGACGAACAGGTCGTCCATGTTCTCCTTCGCGGCCGCGCTGGCCCCGCCAAAGCTGCACATCTGCTCGAAGTCGATCAGCACCGGCGAGCGCAGGTTGGTGGGCAGCGAGCCCTGCAGGGTGGTGTCCACGTCGAACTTCATCTTGAACACCGAGGCGTCCGGGGCATCCTGCTTGAAGTAGTAGACGAACCGGTCCTCCACGCCCCCCTCGGCCATCAGCATGTAGAGGTCGGTGTTGAAGAGGGAATCGATCTCCCAGGGGGAATAGCCCGCCGCGTACATGGCGCCGATCAGCGCGCCCATGCTCGATCCGGCGATGTAGTCGATGGGCACGTCGTTCTCCTCAAGGGCTTTCAGCACACCGATGTGGGTGAGGCCGACGGCCCCGCCGCCGCTGAGCACCAGGCCCACGCTCTGGGCGCCGCCGACCAGCGATGCCGTCAGGGCCAAAGCGAGCAGGGTCGGGCGCGACATGTCGGGCGAAAGTACGGCCCGCCCTGTGGGGCCTATGTCTCGGGAAGCCTGTCCAGCAGGGTCTTGAAGTATTCCGGGGCTTTCAGCAGCCGGCTGCCATACCAGCTGAACATCTCCCCATCGACCCGCAACACCTTCGCCTTTGGGAAGCGCCGTTGGATCATCACCAGGTGATGGGCCTTGAACGGGAAGGGCTCGCTGCTGCATAGCACCAGATCAGGTTCCTTATCCACGTCGTCCTCGACACCCGGTCGTTCATCGAGCGTTGGGTAGCGCTCCGATCGATCGGCAAAGACGTTCGCGAACCCGCAGCGCGAGAGCATGTCGTTGATGAACGTATCCGGTCCGGCGGCCATGATCGGGCCCCACCAGATGAGGTAGGCGGTCGATCGGGGTGGATCGACCGGGCGCAATGCCCCGAAGGCGGCTTCGATCGCCTTCGTCATGGTCCGTGCCCGATCGATCGTTCCCGTGAGCCCGCCCACGCGTTCGATCATGTCCAGCGCACCGCCCAGGTCGCGCACGTCGCTCACCCATACGGGGAACTCCTTTTCGAGCTGTTCGATGTCCGACCGGCTGTTCTCTTCCTTGTTCCCAATGATCAGGTCGGGCGTCAGCAAGCGCACTTTCTCGATGTCCACCTTCTTGGTGCCACCCACGTGCGGTTTGCTGCGGAACCATTCCTCGGGATGCACGCAGAACCTGGTGATGCCCACGACGCGTTCGCCAAGGCCGAGGTCGTAGAGCAGTTCGGTCTGGGAGGGGACCAGGGAGATGATCCGACGGGGATCGACCGGCGCCTCCACGGTGCGCCCCATCTGGTCGATCACCTCAGTTTCCCGATGATATCCTGTTTGGTCAGGATCCCGTAGCCGTTGGGCTGCTGGACCAGCACGGCAGGGGCTCCGTTGCCCAGCTTCGTCGCGACTTCCTCCAGCTTCGCATCCATGCCCAGCACGGGCAGGGCGGGTCCCATCACCACCCGCGCTTTCTGCGTGCGCACCTCGGCGTCCTCCAGGATCGCGTCGAACAGGCGGGCGTCGGTGATCGTGCCCACGGGCCTGCCGTTCTCCATCACCGGCAGCTGGTCGATGTTGTGCCTGCGCATCGTGTCGATGGCGTTCAACACGGGCTCCTCGGCTTCCACGCTCAACAGCTGGAGTTCCTTGCCCTTGAGCAGGTCGCCGGCCGTGGGCTTCTCCTCGACCAGGAAGCCCCGTTCGCGCATCCAGTCGTCGTTGTACATCTTGCCCAGGTAGCGCGTGCCGTGGTCGTGGAAGATCACCACCACCGTTTCGCCCTTCTTGAAGTTCTTCCCGAGCTGCACCAGCCCGGCCATGGCCGCTCCCGCGCTGTTGCCGGCGAAGATGGCCTCCTCGCGAGCGATGCGCCGCGTCATGATCGCCGCGTCGCGGTCGGTGACCTTTTCGAAATGATCGATCAGGTCCAGGTCCACGTTCCGCGGCACGAAGTCCTCGCCGATGCCCTCGGTGATGTAAGGGTAGATCTCGTTCTTGTCGAAGATGCCCGTCTCCTTGAGCTTCTTGAACACCGATCCGTAGGTGTCGATCCCCCAGACCTTCACGGATGGTTTTTTCTCCTTCAGGAATTTCGCCACGCCGCAGATGGTGCCGCCGGTGCCCACGCCCACCACCAGGTGATCCACCTTCCCGTCGGTCTGTTCCCAGATCTCCGGTCCGGTGGTCTCGTAATGCGCACGCGCGTTGCTGGGGTTGTCGTACTGGTTCGCCTTCCAGCTGTTGGGCGTTTCGTTCACCAGCCGCGAGCTGACGGAATAATAGGAGCGGGGATCCTCGGGGTCCACGTTGGTGGGGCACACGATCACTTCCGCGCCGAACGCCCGCAGTGCGTCGATCTTCTCCTTGCTCTGTTTGTCGGTGGTGGTGAAGATGCACGTGTAGCCCTTGATCACCGCCGCGATGGCCAGGCCCATGCCGGTGTTGCCGCTGGTGCCTTCGATGATGGTGCCGCCGGGCTTCAGGTGGCCCTCGCGCTCCGCGTCCTCGATCATCTTCAGCGCCATGCGGTCCTTGATCGAGTTGCCGGGGTTGAAGGTCTCGATCTTGGCCAGCACGGTGGCTGGGATGCCCCGGGCGATGCGGTTGATCTTCACCAGCGGCGTATGGCCGATCGTGCTCAGGATGTTCTCGTGGATCTTCATTGTTCGACCGGTGGGGCCCTGGACCGTGGCGGGACGAGGCGAAGGTAGGTCCGTGCCGGAGGTGGGGGGCGCCGGTCGCTACTCGAACCGGATGGCCTTCACCGGCGCGATGCCCGCCACCAGCAGGCTGGGTACCATCAACGCGGCCACGCACACGGCCAGGGTGCCCGCGTTGAGCAGCAGGATCGGGCCCGCGTCCAGCGCCACGGGCACCGCGTCGACGTAGTAGCTCTCGATGGGCAGGCGCACGATCCCCAGGCGCTGCTGCAACAGCCCGAGGCCGATGCCCAGCAGGTCGCCGAACAGGATGCCGGCACCCAGCAGGTAGGCCGCATCGATCAGGAAGATGCGCCGCACCAGTCCGTTGCCGGCGCCCAGGGCCTTGAGCACCCCGATCATGGCCGTGCGCTCCAGGATGATGATCAGCAGGGCGCTGGTCATGTTGATGATGGCCACCACCACCATGAGCACGATCACCACCACCACGTTGGCGTCCAGCAGGTCGAGCCAGGAGAACAGCTCGGGGTAGCGGTCGATCACGCTCACGCTCTTCAACCCCACGTCAAGCAGGCGGTACACCTCGTCGTCCATGCGCGCCAGATCGCTCATGTCGGCGATGGCCACTTCATAGCCGCCGGCATAGCGTCGATGGCTGCCGCCGCTGTCCCGGCGATCGATCTTCACCTCGGGACCGCAGGCGCAGGGGACCTTCGCTCCGTGCGGCACGCGCGCGGTGAGCCAGGCCGTGTCAGGCAGGGTGTGGCTGCCGTCGCGAACGATCAGCTGCAGGGTGGTATCGCTGTTGGAACAGATCCAATGCGGACCGCGCCCCCGCAGTCCGGTGCCCGGCCAGTCGAAGGTGTACGCACGATCGCCTCCGAAGGCGAGCCCCTCGATCAGCAAGCCGCCCGGACCGCAGCTGTCATGCACCTGGATCTCCGCCTGCAGGCCCCAGCCGCTGAAGCGCTGCAGGTGGTCGATGTCGATCAGCACCAGCTGGTGGTCGATCTGCTCGATGCCCGTCTCGTAGATCCCGCTCACGCGGAATTTCCGCGGCCTGATGTCCTCGCGGCCTTTCACCAGGTAGATGGTGATCGTGTCGCCCACGGCGATGGCCAGGCGACGGGCCAGGAAACGCGAGAGCAGTGCGTCGGGGCTTCGCGCCGTGTCGCTCAGCAGCGGCAACTCACCTTCCACCAGGTGCCGGCCCATCGCCTGGCGGTCGAAGTCCGGTCCCACGCCTTTCACCAC
>CAYMXP010000083.1:0-10829 GCA_964394425.1 uncultured Chryseobacterium sp.
AGTTCGGCGACGCGCTTGCTGGCGCCCATGACGCTGGTGGGGTTCACCGCCTTGTCGGTGCTGATCAGCACGAATTCCTCCACGCCGTGCCCGGCGGCCAGCGTGGCGCAGATGCGCGTGCCCAGCACGTTGGTATGCACCGCTTCGCGCGGCTGCGCCTCCATCATGGGCACATGCTTGTATGCGGCGGCGTGGAACACCACCTGCGGCCGATGCGCGGCGAACACCGCATGCATGGTCTGCCTGTCTCGCACGTCGGCGATCACGGGGCGGGGAACCAGCGAGGGCCGGCCGGCGCGCAGCTCCATCTCCAGGTCGTAGAGCGCGCTTTCGGCGATGTCCAGCAGGATCAGCCGCTCAACGCCCAGCAGCGCGAGCTGCCGCGACAGTTCGGCGCCGATGCTGCCGGCGGCTCCGGTCACCAGCACGCGCTGGCCGGCGAAGCGCCGGTGCAGCAGGGCATCATCGAGCGTGATCGGCGCGCGGCCCAGCAGGTCTTCGATGTTCACCTCGCGGATCTGCCCGCTGCTGAGCTGCCCGTTGATCCAATGATCCACCGGCGGCACGGTGAGCACCTGCACGCGGGCGTTCATTCCGGCGTCCACCACCCTGCGCCTGTTCTCCGGATCGGGTTTCTGCATGGTGATGATCACCTGGTCGGGGGCGAGTTCCGCGAGCAGCGACCCCAGCCGCGCGGCCTCATGGATCCCCACGCCCTCCAGCCGCTTGCCCGCCTTGGCGGCGTCGTCGTCCACGAAGGCGAGCACCTTGTAGTGCCGGCTGCCCTCGCGCTCGAGCGTGCGCTTGGTGATGAGCCCGGCCTCTCCGGCGCCGTACAGGATGACCCGCACCTCGGGCTTGCCGCTGCCGCGGGAGCGCAGGTGCAGCAGCTTGAAGGCGATGCGCGAGGCGATCAGCAGCATGGCGGTGGCCATGAAATCGATGATCACCACCGAGAAGGGAAGCACGTAGCGCCCGTCGATCGCCGCCTCGCGCCCCAGGTTGAGCACGGCCAGGGTGGCCGAACCGCCGAGCACGTTGAGGAAGATGCGCCTGGCGTCGGCTGTGCCCGTGTGGCGCACCATGCCGCGGTGAATGCCCGCCCCCAGGTACCAGGCAAGGCGCACCGCATAGAACACCGGGATCACCGGCCGCAGCAGCGCCCATTCATGCTCCGGCACGCTGAAGTTGAAGCGCAGCTGGTAGGCCGCCAGCAGCGAGGCACCGCACATGGCCATGTCCAGCAAGGCCACGGCCCATCTCGGAAAAAGGCGGACGGCCATCGCCGCGAAGATCGCCGCTTCGGGCCACCGGTGGTCGTCTTCCCCGGGCGGAGGAGCATCTTTGCCGCCCAACGACCCGCTCGCGCATGAACGCTCCATCAACGGCCGCCCGGCCGGTTTCGCTCGTCACCGGCGGTGCCGGGTTCATGGGCGCGCACCTCGTGAAGGAACTGCTGGACCGGGGCCATGCCGTGGTGGCGCTCGATGACCTCAGCGGCGGCTTCCAGGACCAGGTGGACCCGCGCGCCACCTTCGTGCATGGGTCGATCAACGATGGCGCGCTGATCGAGGCGATGTTCGAGAAGCACCGCTTCACGTATGTGTACCACCTCGCCGCGTACGCCGCGGAAGGCCTCAGCCACTTCATCCGCCATTTCAACTACACCAACAACCTGCTGGGCAGCGTACACCTGATCAACGCCAGCGTGAAGCACGGCGTGAAGTGTTTCGTGTTCACCAGCAGCATCGCGGTGTATGGGGCGCTGGAACCGCCCATGCGGGAGGACATGCACCCGCGCCCGGAAGATCCCTATGGCGTGGCCAAGCTGGCCGTCGAGATGGACCTTTACGCCGCGCGCCACATGTTCGGCCTCGACTACGTGGTGTTCCGCCCCCACAACGTGTATGGCGAGTTCCAGAACATCGGCGACCGGTACCGCAACGTGGTGGGCATCTTCATGAACCAGATCATGCAGGACCGGCCGTTGAGCGTGTTCGGCGACGGGGAGCAGAAACGCGCGTTCAGTTACGTGGGCGACATCGCGCCCATCATGGCCCGCTGCGTGGAGGTGAAGGAGGCGATGGGCGGGGTGTTCAACATCGGGGCCGACACGCCCTTCACGGTGAACGAGCTGGCCGAGGCCGTGATGCGGGCCATGGGGGCGAAGGGCCGGGTGATGCACGTGGAGGCGCGCAACGAAGTGGTACACGCATGGAGCGATCATGCGAAGGCGGAGCGGGTGTTCGGCACCCCGCGGTCCACTTCGCTCGATGAAGGCCTGGCGCGCATGGCCGCCTGGGCGAAGCGCGCCGGCGCGCGCCAGAGCAGGGCCTTCGGCCACATCGAGATCACCGACAAGCTTCCACCCTTCTGGCAGGCGCGGGGTTGAAGCCCCTGATGGGACCGCCGCCGCCGATCGACCCACCCGCCCCCTCCGTGCCATCCATCCTCTTCATCACGGACCATCGCCCGGGCAGGAGCCCCAACCAGCGCTTCCGGTTCGAGCAATACCTCCCCTGGTTGCGGCGGCACGGCTGGGCCTGCGAGGTGAGCCCCATCGTGACCGAGGCCGACGACCGCTTCCTCTACGAACCCGGACATTTCATCCGGAAGCTCTGCTTCGTCCGTCGCTCCATCGCCACGCGAAGGAGGGACCTGGCCCGCGCGGGGGACTTCGACGTGATCTTCGTATGCCGCGAGGCGCTCATGACCCGCTCCACCCTGTTCGAGCGGCGCTTCAGCAACGGGCCGGCCAGACTGGTCTACGACTTCGACGACGCGATCTGGCTGCACAGCGTGAGCGATGCCAACCGGCGATGGGGCTGGGTGAAGGACGCCGGCAAGACCGCGCGCATCATCGCCCTGGCCGATCGGGTGATCGCCGGGAACCGCTACCTGGCCGACTACGCGCTGCGCGTGAACGCCAACACCACCATCGTTCCCACCACCATCGACACGGATGAATACCGGCCCGTGGAGCGCGCTCCAGGGGGGGCGGTGTGCATCGGATGGAGCGGCAGCCTCACCACCATCCGGCATTTCCAGTACGCGCTGCCGGCCCTGCGCGCGATCCGGGAGAAGTTCGGCCCCCGCGTGAGCTTCCGCGTGATCGGCGACGCCGGCTTCCGCGATGATCACCTGGGGATCCAGGGACTGCCCTGGCGCAAGGACGGCGAACTGGACGACCTGCGCGCGATGGACATCGGCATCATGCCCCTGCCCGACGACGACTGGGCGCGCGGGAAATGCGGGCTCAAGGCGCTGCAGTACATGGCGCTGGGGATCCCGCCGGTGATCTCGCCCGTGGGAGTGAACGGCGAGATCGTGCAGGATGGCATCAACGGCTTTCTCGCCACGGCCACCGATGAATGGGTGGCGAAACTCTCGCGCCTGATCGAGGATGCCGACCTTCGCCGGCGCATGGGCGCCGAGGCCCGCCGCACCGTGGAGGAGAAGTACAGCGTGCGGGCCTGGCGCGATCGCTACCTTCAGTTGTTCAACGAGCTGATCACCACCAATGGAAACCACCACCGACCTGAAACGCACGCCGCTCAGCGCGGTGCATGAAGCGCTGGGCGCCCGCATGGTGCCCTTCGCCGGTTACCTCATGCCGGTGCAATACAGCGGCGTGATCGACGAGCATGTGGCCGTGCGCACCGCCGTCGGCGTGTTCGACGTGAGCCACATGGGCGAGTTCATCGTGCGCGGTCCCGGCGCGCTGGACCTGATCCAGAAGGTGACCAGCAACGACGCCGCGAAGCTGGACGTGGGCAAGGTGCAATACAGCTGCCTGCCCAACGCCACCGGCGGCATCGTGGACGACCTGCTGGTGTACCGCATGCGGCACATGGACGATCACCACTACGTGCTGGTGGTGAACGCAAGCAACATCCGGAAAGACTGGGACTGGATCAATTCGCACAACACGTTCGACGCACAGCTGGAGGACATCAGCGACCGCATGAGCCTGCTGGCCGTGCAAGGACCCAAGGCGCTCGCCACCCTGCAGCCGCTGTTCGATGCGGACCTTGGCTCCATGGCCTACTACACCGCGCAGTACGCTGAAATGAAGGGCGTGGGGCTCGTCCTGGTGAGCAGCACCGGATACACCGGCGCCGGCGGCTTTGAAGTGTACGTGCCCAACCCATTGGCCAACAAAGCCTGGGATGCCGTGATGGCCTCCGGCGCCCCGCACGGCATCAAGCCCTGCGGCCTGGGCGCGCGCGATACGCTGCGCCTGGAAATGGGCTTCTGCCTTTACGGCAACGACATCGACGACACGACCTCACCGCTGGAAGCGGGCCTGGGTTGGATCACGAAATTCACCAAGGACTTCGTGAACAGCGCCGCCTTGAAGAAGCAGAAGGAGGAAGGCGTGAAGCGCAAGCTGGTCGGCTTCGAGATGATCGACCGGGGGATCCCGCGCCACGACCACCCGATCGTTGACGCCGCCGGCACCGCGATCGGCCGCGTCACCTCGGGCACCCAGAGCCCCACGCTCAACAAGGCCATCGGCCTGGGTTACGTGCCCGCCGCATCGGCTGCGCCCGGAACGGATATCTTTATCGACGTGCGGGGAAAGGCGTTGCGCGCCCGCGTGGTCAAGCTTCCGTTCGTGAACCCATCCCCTTCGGGCAACTGAATGAAGGCCGCCATCCAGAACGGCGACTATCCGTACCGCGTGGAAGTGTGCTTCACGCCGGGGCAATACCCCGTTTACGCCCGCGACATGGGCATCGTGGTGGTGATCGACGTGCTGCGCGCCACCAGCGCCATGCTCACCGCCTTCGAGAGCGGCGTGTCGCGCATCATCCCCGTGGCCACCATCGAGGAAGCCACCCAGTACATCGGCCTGCCCGGCTACATCGCGGCCGCCGAACGCAACGGCGAGGTGGTGGACGGCTTCCAGTTCGGCAACAGCCCCCTGGCCTTCCGCGATGCGGACCTGATGCGCGGCAGGACCGTGGTGATGACCACCACCAACGGCACGCGCACCATCAACCTGGCCCGCAACGCGCGATGCATGGTGATCGGCGCCTTCCTCAACCTCACCGCCCTGAGCGAATGGCTGGTGAAGCAGGACGAGAACATCCTGCTGCTCTGCTCGGGCTGGCGCGACAAGTTCAACCTGGAGGACAGCATCTTCGCCGGCGCCGTGATGGAACGCCTGCTGGAGAGCGGCCGGTTCGGCCTGGAGGAGGACAGCTCGATCGCCGCCAAATACCTCTTCATGGCCGCCCGCGACAATTTCCTCAGCCTGTTGAAGGCCGCTCCGCGCCGCAAGCGCCTGGAGCAGCTGCAATTGCTCGACGACGTGAAATTCTGCCTGACCCCGGACCACACGCGTGTGATCCCCGTGTACCGCGATGGCGTGCTGGTGCCCCTACAGCCTGAGCTTGCGCGAGCCACCACGTGAGCGTTGATGCGCACACGGGAATGAGGCTCACACGGAGACACGGAGGCACGGAGGAAGAACCCCGCCATGTCCTTCCTATTCTGCTGCGAGCCTGCAAGCTCCGTGTCTCCGTGTCTCCGTGTGCCATCGCATTCGTTGTTCTCAGTGCGATCATCGTGGGACCGCTCGTCCTGCGTGAGACCGCCGATGCCTGGGGTTTCTACGCCCACAAGCGCATCAACCGCATGGCGTGCTATACGCTGCCGCCGGAGCTGTTCCCCTTCTTCAAACAGCACATCGACTTCATCAGCGATCACGCCGTGGATGCGGACCGGCGGCGGTATGCCAGCGCGGCCGAGGCGGCGAGGCACTACATCGACATCGATCACTATGCGCGGCAGGGTGAGGATCCCTTCGCGATGGTGCCGCGCGCCTGGACCGCCGCGGTGGAGAAGCATTCCGAAGACACGCTCCAGACCTACGGCATCGTGCCCTGGCACATCAACGTGATGCATGCGCGGCTGGTGAAGGCCTTCCAGCAGTTGCAGCTCGACCGCATCCTCACCAACGCGGCCGACCTGGGCCATTACGTGGCCGATGCCCACGTGCCGCTGCACACCACGGAGAACTACAACGGCCAGCTCACCGGCCAGCAGGGCATCCACGCCTTCTGGGAATCGCGCATCCCGGAGCTGAGCGCCGAGGGCTACGATCACTTCACCGGCCGCGCGCGCTACCTCGACCGCCCGCTCGATGCCGCCTGGGATGCGGTGCATGCGAGCCACCTGGCGGTGGACAGCGTGCTGCGCATCGAGCGCGAACTGAGCGCGCGATGGCCGGAGGACCGCAAGTACAGCTTCGAGGACCGCGCGCGCAGCACCGGCCGCACCTACTCACAGGATTTCACCCGCGCCTACGAGGAGGCCATGGGCGGCATGGTGGAGCGGCGCATGAACGAGGCGATCATCCTGCTCGGCAGTTTCTGGTACACCGCCTGGGTGGATGCGGGCCAGCCGGATCTTTCACTGTTGGAGGATCGCGAGGTGAGCGACAGCTTGAAGAAGGTGCTCAAAGCCGAGGAGGAGCAATTGCGGATGGCGACCAAGGCCTTGGGGCGGGAGGAGCCGAACGAGTAGGGGTCGTTCAGGACAGATCCCTGAACCGCAGCACCAGCACGAACCAACAACCGTAAACCTATCTTCGGACATCAACCCAAAACTGTAAACCTGTTTTAGGACGGGTCATGAAGAACATGGCCGCAGGGTCCCGAGGCGGAGACCCTGCGGCGGGGTTATCTGTACTTGCGGCTCACCGGCCCAATGTACCCTTAGCGGCCAGATGGAGTCTGGCAACATCCTTCGGCGGTTATCCACCCCTGGATCCATTGGGCACCGGTGGACGGCCTTGCTCCCCACAACCCCGCACACGCCTAACACCGGCGCCAGGTTCCATGGGGAAGTCTCGCGCCAGTTGGGGCAAAGCAGCACCGGAAGAGCAAGCCAGCCATGCGTTCGCATGTGGCCAAGTTAGGCCTAGCGTAATCGTACCACGCGTGCGGTGTTGCGTCCCTCCTGCATCACCAACTCCACGAAGTAGATACCTTCCTCCAGCGCGCGCAGATCGAGTTGCAGGCTGGTGCAACCTGCGGGCCATGTCATGCGTCGCACCACGGCACCGGTGGCGTCGTAGAGCACCACATCACCAACCGCTGGCCTGGGCAGAATGAGCCGCACATGATCGTTCGCTGGGTTGGGTACAGCGGTCAGCACTGGTGAGTCGTGTTCCTGCTGGCCCGTGATGATCACCAGGTATGCATCGCTTACGTCCGCACAGCCATAGACATTCGTGACCTCAACGGTGTAATTGCCTGGGGCGGTGACCAGCAACCATTGGCCGTTCGCGCCCACAATGCTGTCGCCATCCAGGTACCATTGGTAATGCGCACCCGCGCTGGCCACGAGGTATTCCATATTGTGCCAATGGATCTCCGCATGGAAGAGCTCACAATCCACCAGCGTGTTCGACACCGTATTGGTGACGATGGCTGGATTGAAGTCGAAGATGATCGAAGCCGTGTTCGTGATCACGGTGCCATCGTCCGCTCCTTGCGCAGGGCGGATGCGATAGCGCAGGTAACCCTGGCTGGCCGGCACACTAGCGTTGCTGTCCGGCAGCATGATGTCGCCGAAGCGGAAGATCGCCTCGCCATCAGCATCGACCTGCAAACTGGTCATGTCGTGCGATGTTCCGAGGATCTGCAAACTGCTCCGGTCGAGGTCATCGTCCAGTTGATCCACGATGGTCACGTTGTAGGCCGTGTCCGTTCCGGTGTTCTGGAAGCGGATGGTGTAGGTGAGCCATTCCGTGTCAATGGGCACGGCGCCATGAACCCCATAGCCTTGTGGCTCCACCTGCTTGTCGTTCGGGTCGTACGCACAACCGACGACCTGGTCCTGCTCGAGCGTGAACACGCCGGTGGTATTGCCCAGGCTGTCGACCGTAGTGACCGTCGTGGTGTTCGTCCAACTGGATCCGATCGAATCAGCCGTTGGCAGTTCCACCTCGACGTTGATCAGACCGATCTCGAACCAGGCCAGGCTGTCGAAGTCCCACGTGATGGTATTGCCCACGATCACGGATGGTGGCGGCACACTGTTCAGGAAGGTGAAGAGCGGATCAAGCTCAAGGGTGATGATGCCCTGCTCGATGCGCGTGCCTTGATTGAGGTAGGAGAGCCAGGAATATCCCGTGGATCCGCATGGGGCCGAACCCAGCGTGAAGCCTGGAACGACGATGGAAGTATCGATCGCCGGCGCCCATCCGAAGTCGATCCCGGTGACCTGTGGCGCAAGGGTGGTGACTTGGACGGATTGCACCGGAGGTACTGTGGTCAAGGTCCACAATGGATCAGGCAGTGAGCTTTCGAGGGCGAACGAGCCCGTATCCACGAAGGCGATGTACGATCCCGATGCACCGGTCATTACTGTGCTGAGCATGGGCGTTATGGTTACGGGTGCATATGGGAAAGGAGCATCCAAACCTCCGTATGAGCCGTTGAGATCCGCGTCCATGAACGCGGTGCCTTCTATCCGATAGGGGCTTTCCGCGTGGTTCTCGTACCAAGTCGTGATGCAGTCACCCCTGCCTGCAGCTGCCAGGTCGGGGTCGCCGTCGCCATCAAGATCCGTAACGGTCGCGCACCAGGCCATGTCCACCGAGCCATCGATGATGAGCTGTGGGCCAAAACCGCCGTTGCCATCATTCTGGTACCAGGCCACTTTGTCGTCATCGTGCGAGATGGACAGAACATCGTTGTCACCATCCATATCGATATCAGCGGTGAGCACCTGCCATGCGTTGTCGGCGAGGATCGAGATGACCTGCTGGGGACCGAAGTTGCCAGCGCCGTCGTTGGCGTGCCACGCGATCATGTCATCGGCCGAGGCCGAGGAGAGCGCATCAACGTCACCATCGTTGTCAAGGTCCGCTACCGCGATGGACCACGATGCGTTCAACACGCTGATCACCGTTTCGGTCCCGAAATTCCCCAAGCCATCGTTCGCTCCCCACACGAGCGCTCCGCCAGCGCCGATCGAGACATGATCCTCGTCCCCATCGCCGTCGACATCGGCAGGGTGAACATCGCTGTGATTCCCCGCGATCGCCGAAAGGGCGATGAAATTCCCTGACCCGTCATTGAGGTACCTGAACAACCCGTAGTTCGCCCCACCGAGGACGTCCTGGTCGCCATCGCCATCAAGGTCAACAGCACGGATCGACATGGCGTTGCTGCCAATGATCGCGATCACCTGTTGGGGTCCGAACGTACCGGAACCATCATTGGCGTACCAGGCGAACTTCTGATCCTCAAAGCTGGCGGAAAGCAGGTCCAGATCGCCGTCACCGTCCAGGTCCGCCGTGTGCAGGGAGCGTGGCACGTCCACCAAGCCGGTTAGCTCGATCTGGGGTCCCGTTGTTCCTCCACCCAGATTCTCGTAGTGCACGATCCGGCTGTCGTTGACGTTCTCCAAACCCATCAGGAGGTCATTGTCCCCGTCACCATCCACATCGGCCGCATGCATGGTGCTCGGTTGCCTCGCGGAGGTGGTAAGCACCATTTGCGGTCCAAAGCCTCCCGATCCATCATTGGCATACCATGCGACCTTGTCATCCTCCCAGGAAGTGGAGAACACATCGGGATCGCCGTCACCGTCCGCATCGCCGGTGGTCAGGCTGGTCGCCCAATAGGCAGCGGTGGTGATGACCTGCTGCAACCCGAAGTTCCCGCTGCCGTCGTTCTCGTACCACGCGACCTTGTCGTCAATGCTGGAAGCGGAGAGCACGTCGGCATCGGCATCACCATCCACGTCGGCGGTGAGTACGAAATGCGCGTACTGTACGGCGCTGGAGATCACCTGTTGCGGCCCGAAGGCCCCCGTCCCGTCGTTCTCGTACCAGGCTATTGTGTTCTCGTTCCATGCTGCGGAAAGAACGTCATCGTCCCCGTCGCCATCGATGTCGTCGGCGGTCGCATGGTTCGCACCACCCACGGCTGCAGCAACGATCTGTTCGGGGCCGAAGCTGCCATCGCCGTCATTGGCGAACCAGAACACAACATCGTTGAGGGAGTTGGTCGCAAGCACATCGATGTCGCCATCCCCATCAAGGTCTGCAGTTGCGGCGGAGTAGACAGCCTCCGAAGCGGCCACAAGCGAGGCTGGTCCGAAATTTCCCGATCCGTCGTTCTCGTACCAATTGATGTTGTCGTAGGGTGATGTTCGAAGGATGTCACTATCCCCATCCCCATCAAGATCAACGGCTTCCAGGCACCAGGTGCCGTCCGCGACAGCCACAAGGTGTTCGGAAAAACTGCCGCTGCCATCGTTCTCATACCAGAAGACCTGGTCGTTCCAGGAGGAGGCGCTTATTACATCCACATCCGCATCCCCGTCAAGATCAGCGATATCCATTCCCCGTGCCTGCACAGCGGTGGTGGTGATCCATTGGGGGGGTGCGAAGCTGCCATCGCCATCATTCGCGGACCAGCCGACCCGTCCCTCCATGGATGAAGAGACCAGGTCGTTATCTCCATCTCCGTCAAGATCAGCCAGGGCCAGCACGTTTGGCTGAAGGGTTTCCGTCTCTTCGATGGTCCGTGGCGGGCCGAACTGGGCATGTCCGGCCATTGCAGCCAGGAAGGCGGTGACAAGCAGCGATCTTTTCATGGCGGGGTCGATCACGGTATGAAGACGCTGAAGATCGCTGTCGTTGCCTCACTACTGTCCGGTTAGATCTCGAACAAAATCAACTGGTTCAGAAGGTCCGGGCTTTTCGGAGTCAGGCGAACCTTCTGAAAGGCTTGGTGGATGGGCATTCTCTCGAAGGGCATGACCGAGCAGATCTGTAGGACCGAGTGCATGGAGGCCGGGAG
>CAYMXP010000084.1:0-10775 GCA_964394425.1 uncultured Chryseobacterium sp.
CGCAGATGTCGATCATCTCCTGCACTTCGCCCAAGCCCTCCTGAAGGCTCTTGCCCATCTCATAGCTCACAAGCCTTCCCAATGCGATCTTGTTCGCTCTCAACTCCTCCCCTATTTGGCGGACCACCTCGCCCCTTCTCGGTGCGGGCCATTGCCGCCATTCCCCAAAGGCGCTTACCGCGGCACGAACCACTTCCTCATATTCCTGACTGGAGGCGCACCTCACCTCGCCCAAACGCCCGCCGTCAACGGGCGATCGAATGTCGAGCCGCCTGCCTGAGCCTCTCATCCAAACGGAACCCGCCGCCACTCCACTGTGAGACGACCCAAGGCAAAACCCCGGCAATTCGATGGATATTGGATCAGATGCCGTGAACGAGGGATTGCTCATTGGGCCATGGATGGGAAGGCGAAAGTAACCGCCTTGGAATGCCGCCAAGAGCGAGCGTTCCATGGATATCGTGGTCAGTTGATCCCAGTTGGGCGGTCGTGTCTCAGGTCGAACCCCGCCCCGCAAGGGTCCCGAAAGGTGGCAAAACGCGATCGGCTGCACTTGCGGCGACCTTGCCTCGCTTGGCCACATAGATCACACTTGAGGAAGACCTGGAGGTGAATAGGGCAACCAGGTTCGACCAGGAGCCCAGAAGCAGCCCGGCCATGAACGTGGCAAGCGGGCCACGACCTCGGTTGCGTTCGCTGAGGATCGAGATGTACATCGCGTCAAACCACATCGGCTTGCGATCCACGACCACCAACCCATGAGCGGAAAGCAGAGCAACGACGTCGGCGCTCCGGAAATGCCACAAATGCCGTGGAACGTCCCATGCCGCCCATTGATGGCCGTAGTGATGGCAATCCCACGAGGACCGGTCGGGCACGGCGATGACCAGAACCCCATCTTCGGCAAGGGACTCGGTCAATAGTTGGATGGTTCCGTGCAGTTGATGAATATGTTCCAGAACGTGCCAAAGTGTGATGACCTGGAATTCGACCTTGGAGGGTAGGTCTGCGGTCGATGGGAAAGGCGCAAGGCCGTGACGGTCAAAAGCCTGTTTTCGTGCAGCTGCGCTAGGTTCGATGCCCGTCACGGCGTATCCCCTATTTGCCATGTGCGACAGGAACTCGCCCGTGCCACAGCCCAGGTCCAATAGGGATCCGGACCGGTGGAAGCGCGAGATCGTACGGCGTTTCATATGCATTGCAAGGCGTCGTACATTACGGTAAGCATGATCCCAGACCGAACGGCCTTGTCCTGCGTGCGATGAATACTGGTCCGAACGGTAATAGAGATCAATGTCATCTTGAGCGGGACGAGGATCGGTGAAGCGGAAGCCGCAGCCCGTACAGTCCTGGAGGTCAAAGGTCTGTCCCGATACCAACCCATCGCGGACGCCAAATACAACAGCCTTGTTAGCGCCGCCACATATGGGGCAATTGACGACCTGTTCCAGTGTCGGTTTCACGTGGAACGCGGGGTGCATCAACGGATCAGATGGACCATGAGAACGCCGAGGTCGGCGGGTGAAACGCCACTGATCCGCGCTGCCTGGCCGAGTGTCCGGGGGCGGATCGCATCAAGTTTTTGCCGGGCCTCGATGGAAAGGGAATTCAAGTGGTGATATGAAAGGGTTGTGTCAATGGCAACGTCATCGAGTTGAGAGAGCTTTTCAGCCATGGCTTTTTCCTTCTCTAGATAGCCGCCGTATTTAGCACCGACTTCCAACTGTTCGATCGTCTCGGCGCGTAGATCACCGAGGCTGTTAGCAAATGTGCTTACCCGTGGAGACAGGTCCACGATATCATCGAAGTGAATTTGTGGGCGGAGCAGGAGGTCGTGGAGCTTAACCCGATGGTCGATAGGAGTGGTTCCACGTGGAACAAGCACCTGGTTCGCATCCACCGGGTCAACACCGTCGCTCTTGATCAATTCAGTAAGCCGGCGAGTATGGCGCATTTTCGCATCCGCCCGACGCATGCGCTCATCACTTGCGAGGCCGATGGCATGGGAGCGGGGAGTAAGCCGAATATCCGCGTTGTCCTGACGAAGCATGATCCGGAACTCCGCACGGCTGGTGAACATCCGATAGGGCTCATCGGTCCCTTTGGTGATCAGATCATCGATCAAGACACCGATATACGCCTCATCCCGGCGGAGGATGAACGGTTCCCTCCCGGATGATCTCAGATGGGCATTGATGCCGGCGACCAGGCCCTGACATGCGGCTTCTTCATACCCCGTCGTGCCGTTGATCTGACCGGCGAAATACAGCCCCTCCACAAGCTTGGTTTCGAGCGTATGATGGAGCTGTGTTGGGGGGAAATAATCGTATTCGACCGCGTAGCCGGGGCGGATCATCCTTGCGTTCGCGAACCCGGGCAATTGGCGTAGCGCAGCGAATTGGACCTCCTCTGGCAGGCTGGTGCTGAAGCCGTTGATGTAGGTTTCGGCCGTATCCCATCCCTCGGGCTCCACAAAGATCTGGTGACGTTCCCTGTCGGCGAATCGCTCGATCTTATCCTCGATGCTGGGACAATAACGCGGGCCACGACCTTGGATCCGTCCGGCGAACATCGGGCTGCGATCGAAACCCGTGCGAAGGATATCATGCACGGCAGGGTTGGTGTGCGTTATCCAACAGCTCAACTGCCTATCGGGCAGGGTCTGGTTGGGTAGAAAACTGAAATGCCCCGGGCTATCATCACCTGGCTGCTCCTCAAGTTGATCGTAATTGATCGTCCGACCGTCTACGCGCGGAGGGGTGCCGGTTTTCATCCGCCCCGCCTTGAAGCCTAATGCGGCAAGTTGATCGGTCAACCCGTGGCTTGCTCGTTCGCCCACCCGACCTCCATTCGCCCGCTTTTCGCCCACATGCATGACCCCGTTCATGAAGGTTCCACTGGTCAAGATCACCGCACGGCATGGCAGGAGCAGGCCATTCTCAGTCCTTGCTCCGATGATCCGAACTTGTCCGTGGCCACCCGATCGCTCGGTCTCGAGCCCCGTCACTGTGGCTTGCAGAAAATGCAGGTTCGGAGCCGCTTCAAGGATCCTCCGCCATTCGCTTGAGAATTGGGCGCGGTCGTTCTGGGTCCTCGGGCTCCACATCGCAGGACCCTTGCTGCGGTTGAGCATGCGGAACTGCACACGGCTCCGATCGCTGACGATCGCGCTGCCCCCCCCCAATGCATCGATCTCGCGCACGATCTGCCCCTTGGCTACTCCGCCCATCGCGGGGTTGCAGCTCATGCGCCCCAAGGCATCAAGGTCCATGGTCACCAGCAGCACACGCGAGCCCAATCTTGCCGCTGCGGCAGCCGCTTCACACCCGGCGTGACCACCCCCGATCACAACGACATCAAATCCGACGGGAGAGTTCATGCATTGAAAGGCCGCAAAAGTAGAGTAGTAGGTTCGGCAAGACCCGCACCAAGCCAGGGACGACCAAGCCAGATCTTCCTCCGCCGGCGGTCGTCGACGATGCCATTTCGCATAGTGACCGCAGAGCCCGCATGCCGCAGGTCATCTGAACCCTGGCTTTTACCCCGGTTTTGACCGGTTCCATCCAAGTTCCCGGGCGATCCATCAACGATGTTCCGGACCAGGGAGCCAGCTACATAGATTTTCGACCTTCGCCCGATCCATGGAACGAACTCGCATCATTTCAGCATTCATGCTGCTGATGGCTGGTTGTCAGACCAGCACCGTAAAGGAAGCCGATGTCATTGCCGAGCCGACCGGAAAGGACAATCTGGCCTACCGATGGGGCACGGTGATCCTCGAGGGCACGGCCAACGATACCGAACGCAACCGCCCACGACCGACCATAACCAGTCGGATGGTGGCCTTGTCCTGCGTGGCCATGTACGATGCCTGGACCCGCTATGATAGCGTGGCCCTGCCCGTGTACTTGACCGCTGAACGCCGGCCAGCGTTGGAACGCACTCTGAAGAACAAGGAAGCAGCCATCAGCTACGCGACATGCAGGGTGTTGCAGGAGGTCTATCCTGCCGATAGTGCATTGTTCGCCCAGCGATTGAAGGAATTCGGGTTCGACCCCGCGAACTGGAACGAAGATCCGAACACCCCGGAAGGGATGGGCAATCGTGCCGCTCGCAGCGTGCTCGAAGCCAGAAGGAACGACGGGAGCAATCAATACGGCGAAGATCCCCGGGCTCCCGAGCCCTATGGTGATTACACCCAGTACGTTCCCAGGAACACCGCCGACGTTGAGAACGACATCAACCGATGGGCTCCGAAGTACTTCACCAGGGCCGATGGCTATCGGTGGGCACCGGGCGCCTTGTCGCCCCAGTGGGGCCATGTGGAGCCGCTGTTCCTGGATAGTGCGAGCCAGTTCCGCAGTCCACCGCCGCCCATCATGGGAGAACCCAGGCTGGACAAGGAAGTACGCCAGGTCGTCGATCTTCAAGCGAACCTGACCAACGAGCAGAAAGCGCTGGTGGAGTTCATGCGTGATGGCCCGAAGAGCGTACAGCAGGCGGGACACTGGATGATATTCGCGCGCGACGTGAGCCGCCGCGACCGGCACACCCTGGACGATGAGGTGAAGATGTACCTGATCGTGCAGGCCACCGCGATGGATTGTTTCATCGCCTGCTGGGAAACCAAGTTCTTTTATGACAACAGCCGGCCGTATCAGCAGGTACACCACCTGATGGGAGAGGAAGAGATCGTTGCATGGGCCGGCCCGCACAAGGGCATGCAGAAAATGAAGGGCAAGGACTGGAGGCCATATTCACCTGACGATTTCCTCTGTCCGCCATTTCCCGCATACACCAGCGGGCACAGCACGGTGAGCGGGGGGTGCAGCAAGGCGCTGGAACTCTTCACCGGCAGCGACCGCTACGGCGTGAAAGTGAAATTGATGCCCGGCTGGCTCACCGAACCGGGCATCGCCCAGGACAGCATCACGCTCGACTTCCCAACCTTCACCTCCACGGCGGAACAAGCGGGCTTCTCGCGCGTGCTTGGCGGCTACCACATCATGGCCGATAACGAGGAGGGCCTGGCCATGGGCCGCAAAGTGGCAGAAGTGGTCTATCGGAAGTGCATGGAGCACATCAATGGCACCGCGGTCGCTCCGGGCGGTTGATGCATGGACCATGGACCATCCCAGCGTGTACTCGGTGCGTGAGCATCCCCGACCGACGCCGATGATCGCACACCGACCATTCCGGGCGGCCGTGTCGATAACCCGGCCCGCCTGATCGCGTTACACGGTGTGCATCACCGACCCCCATGCAGGTTGAAAAGAAGCGCATAGAAGACATCACGTATCAGGAGTTCATCGAACGGCATTGGAACCCGGGCGTTCCGTTGGTGTTCAGTAACGCCAGCCAGGTGTGGAAGGCCAACGGGACGTTCACGCCCGATTGGTTCCGCGAGCGGTTCCCCGGGCGTCGCACCACGGTGAACGGCATCGAATACACCATGCGCGAGATCATGGACCTGGTGGAGGGCCGCGACACCAGCCGCCCCGTGCCCTATCCGTGCAAGTTCCATATCCCCGGCCAGCTCCCGGAGTTGATCGAATATGTCACCCCGATCGATCTGAATTACGCGCGGCCGAATTGGATGGAAAGCATATGGTTCGCCCGTGGCAACTGGGGGAATGCCATTGAGTTGTTCATCGGAGGTGCCGGCGGCAAATTTCCGTACATCCACCTGGATTACTACCACCTCAGCGCGTGGGTCACCCAGCTCTATGGGCATAAGGAATTCACCGTGTGGCCGCGCGGACAGGAAAAATTCCTTTATCCGCTGCCCAACGATCCGTGGCGCTCGGGCATTCCTGATTTTGAGAAGGTGGACCCGGTGCAATATCCCCTGTACCAGGAAGCCACCCCCGTGAAATTCGTGGTGGGGCCGGGCGAAACCCTCTTCATACCCTTCGGGATCTGGCACACGGCCAAGAGCCTTGAGCCCACGATCAGCGTGGCCTTCGACCTGCTCAATGGCCGGAACTTCCCATTGTTCCTGAAGGATGTCTGGGGCTTCCGGAAGGACGGCAACAAGTTGAAAGCCGCGGCCATCACCGGCTATGCGGCGTTCGCCGGAATGATGTGCAGGCTGGGAGATGCGTTCGGCGTGGAACGCGCCAGTGTCCGGTCTTGAGCGCTCATGGATGGTTCCCGGGCCACAACCCGGACCCGGCGCCATCCGCCCGATCATTGATCAATGTTGGAGCCGTCGCCAGAAGGGATTCATCACGCCCTCATTGCCTACAGGCAGCGGGCCGCCCTGGATCAACCCCGCCTCCTAGTCGGCCCATAGCGCAATAAGAGCCGGTCTTCAAGGCCGCGCATGGCCCCGCGTTGTTGCGCGGTGGCATCCTCGTGACCGCACAGGTGCAACAGGCCATGCACCATGACCCGGCGCAATTCGTTGGCGCGGCTTGTTCCGTATCGCCTGGCGTTCTCCCGCACCCGGTCCAGGCTGATCAGGATGTCGCCCGCCAGGCCGTTGTTGCTTGGGGTAGGGAAAGTGATCACATCGGTGAGGTCGTCGTGACGCAGGTATGTCCGGTTGTACTGAAGCAGTTCACGATCGTTCATCAGCACGAAGGAAATGTTGTCGATCCGTGTTCCCTGGTCAGCGGCCGCGCGCACGAGCCAACGACGATGGGCCGCGCGATCGCGGATGGGATCGGGAACGCCGCGCGCGAGAAAGGTGATCAGGAGGCGGGAGTGCTTTGGACGCTATTCCTGCACCGGCTTCAGGCCGAAGGTCATGAAGACGGTCGAACCATTGTCGTCGAAACTCACCTCATCCGCCAGCGCGCGCATGAGGAACACCCCGCGGCCGTGGGGTTTCTCGATGTTCTGGGGGTCGGTGGGGTCGGGGAGGTGATCGTGGTCGAAGCCGGGTCCCTCATCGCGCACCACGAAGGTCACCTTGTCGCCATCGAGTTTGTAGCCCACCACCACCTGTTTGCCGGGGTCCAGTCGGTTGCCGTGGTGTATGGCGTTGTTCACCGCTTCGGTGAGCGCGATGAGGATGTTGCCGTAGTGGGAGCCCTGCGCGTCATTCCCGGCGCACACCTCATCGATCATCCGCTCCACCAGGTGGATGTTCTCGGGCTTCGATGGGAACTGGATACGCTCGGTGAATTCGATATCCTGCGTAAGCGTGCTCATGCGGCTCAGTGTCGGTCAAAAGTACCGAAATACTCATCCACCCTTTGCTTGTAATAGGGGCGCAGACCGGGCGGGACCGTGCGCAACATCTCCGCCTCACGCTGCCGGGCGCGCTGGTATTCGAAGAAGCGGGCGGGGTCTTCGGGCGAGAGGTCCTGCGCCTCGTTGCTTTGACGCTTGTTGTCCATTTCCCGTTCCTTCTCGGCGCGCTCGTGTTCCAGCATGCGGATCAGGATGTTCTGCTGGCGGCGGATGGTCTCCTGGTCGATCTTCCGGTTCACGATGTCCTTCTCCACCTCCTCCAGTTCCCTGGTCAGTTCGTTGATCCCATTGCCCGCGCCGCTGCCGTCCTTGTTCAGTTCCTGTGCCAGGCGTTGCATTTCCTTCCGGATGGCCGCCTGTTGGGCGGCGAGTTGCGCCAGTTGCTGGCTCATTCCGGGCATGCCCAGGGTGCCGGGGTTCTTTTCGCCGGGTTTTGGTCCTTTCTGCTTCCCTTGCTCCAGGGCCTTCTTCATCGCCTCGAGCTGCTTGCTCAGGGCTTGCTGTTGTGCCCGCATTTTGCTCATGGAAGGACTGCTGCCCGTACCGCCCGGTTTTTTACAGGAACCATTGCCGGGCATCTGGCTGGCCTGCTGCCGCATCATCTGCTGAAGGGCCTCGTCGAGCAGGAGCGCCAGGTTGTTCAGCGAGGTCATGGCATGCTGTTGCTTGTCGGCGGCCATGGGTTTTTCGCGCTCGTTGGCGCGTGCGCTTCCGAGGTGCTCGATGGCCTCCTCCATGTTGCCGTTCACCGCGTTCATCTCGCGGTTCACCACCGACTCCAGCTGGGGCACGCGCTTGCTCAGGGCGAGCAGTGAATCCTCGATCACACGGGCGTCGTCGCGGAGCTTCTTCTGTTCGCGTCCCAGCTCCACGAAGCGGGGATCTTTCACCGTGGTGGGGCCCAGGTCGCTCATCACCTGCTCCTGGTCGAAACTCAGCTGCACGATGTTCTCCAGCAGCTGCCGCAGTGCGTCCATGTCCTCTTCCTGCTGTTCCTGCTGGCTCTGCTGCATGCCCGCCTTCATCTGGAAGGCGAGCTGCTCCATCTGCTCTCCGGCCCGCTGCTGGCTCTCGCTGGCCTTCTTGTCCTGCTGCTGCTGAAGCTGCTCGCTGCTGTTCTGCTGCTCCTGCTGGATGCTTTCCTCCTGCTCATCGGTCTTTGGCAGGTCAAGCGGGTTCTCCAGCTCCTCGTTCTTCTTCTCCAGTTCGTCCATCTCCTTGCGCAAGTCCTCGAAGGCCTTGCTCAATGAATCCTGCTTCTGACGCAGGTCCTCGTTCGCTCCTTCGTTCTCCTTGGTCTCCTCGCTCAATTCCTTCTGCTCCCTGGCTAGCTTCTCCAGTTGCTCGGCGATGTCCTCCACCTTCTGCTCGACCTCGAGCTGCTTGAACATTTCGAGGGACCGGTCCAGCTCCTTCTCGATGTCCTCCTGGCTCATCTTCATCTCTTCCATCCGTTCCTGCAACTGCTCCTTGTCCAGCTTGTCGAGCATTTCCTGGATCTGGCGATACAGCTCCTTCATCTCCTCGCTGAGCACGTTCTCGAACAGCTCCTGCACCTGCTGTTGTTTCTCCAGCAGTCGCTCGTCCATCTGCCGGTACTCCTGCTGCTCCACCTGGCTCTGCCGAAGTTGATCGGTCGTCTTTTCGATGTTCTGCTGAAGTTGCTTCTGCCGGTCGAGCACGTCCTGCATCTTCTGCTTCTCCTGCCAGCCCAGTTCCTTCTTTTCCTGCAGATCGCGGCGCAGCTTGTCCAGGTCGCGCTGCAGGTCCCGCGCTTCCTTGATGCCCTGTTGCAACTGCTCCTTGATCGCGTCGGCGTTCTCCTCCTGCTTCTCCGCCAGTTCCTTCAGGGTGGGCGCTTCGAAGACCCTGGGTGCGCTGCGTGTGCTCTTGCTGCCCATGACGCCATCATTGTCCCACACTTCGAACCAATACTCCAGTTTGTCGCCCGGAAGGATGGAGATCCGGCCCGCATCCCAGGCATGGAAGATGGTCTGCCGGGTGTTCTTCGGGTCGATGGCGATCTGCTCGGTGCGCTCGCGCAGTTCGGGGGCCACGCTGTCGCCGCCGGCCACGAAGCGGTAGTGGAACCGCAGCTCCTTGAACCCATGATCATCGCCGATGTCTCCGCGGAAGAAGAGGCGCTTGGGCGCAAGGCTGTCGATGCGTTCCTCGACCCGGATGGTGGGGTAGAGGTCGGGCACCACCTCCACGCGGTATTGCAGGGGGTCCTTGGCCGCGCGGTCGCCATGCAGTGGTCGCATGGTGTAGGTGCGGCTCCGGAGGAGGCGCCTCGATGCGGTGAAGCGATCGTGGTCCAGCGGGATCAGGGTGTACGTCGTATCGTCGAAGGTGAGGTCCAGCCGGTCGCTGCTTCGGGTGTGTACCGTCCAGGTGATGCGCGTTCCCGCCGGCACCGTGGCATCGCCCGTGTTGTTCGCCGTGGCGTCGGCCATGCCGAGGTAGGCCGGGAAGTGCAGCGCCATGCTGAAATCCTGCAGCATGGGATTGGGCACGGTGTTCAGCGTGTAGCCGGCGGAGTGGAAGCCCTCGGCGATGAAGCGGAAATCGACCGCCTCCCGCACGTTGCGGAAGCGGTGGGTGAAGTGTACCGCATCGCTTTTCACCAGCGGGATGCGCCGCCCCTCCACTTCGATGTCCACCTGTTGCGGGATCACTTCCCCCTGAAGCATCACGGTCAGATCGAAATCCTCCGACTCCGGCACCGACAGATCCCCGTTCATCACCACGAACCGGAAGGGGGCCTCCGGAATGAACTCGCTGCCATGCTTCAGCAGGCGCCGGGTCGGGTCGGTGATCAGGCTGGGCGCGGCGAAAAGCAGGATGAGCAGCACCAGCAGGGGAGGGGCCGCGTAGCGCAGGTGGCGGGTGTTCCTGCGCAGGTCGATGGCCGCGGTGAAGGGTACCGGTGACAGCTCCCGGCTGCGCTGATCGATGCTGGCTTCGATCAGTTCGCGCCGGCGCGGATCGCCGTTGATCTGGTCGCGGAGCTGCAGGGTGTTCAGCAATTTGTCCCTCACCTCGGTGAAGTGCAGGCCGATGATCCGTGAGGCTTCCTCGTGGCTGATCACCGGGCCGAGGCGGAAGAGCTTCACCAGCGGGATGGCGATGAAGCGGACGAGCACCGTGATCGCCGCGGCGATCACGGTCCAGAAGAGCACGGTGCGGGCGGTGGTGCCGAAGCGACCGGCGTATTCCGTCAGGGCCGCGCCGAGGAAGAAGAGCACCAGCAGGCCCACGCTGTACAGGGCGCCGCGGATCAGGCGGTCCTTGTAGTACTTCCGCGTGAAGCCGTCGAGCTTGCGGATCAGCAGGTCGTAATTGCCGTGCATCGGTGAAATGGCCAACGGGCGTGGCCGCGGGCTATTGCAGTGCCAAAGGTAGAGGGCCTCCCGCCCGACGCCGGTGGGCTGTATGCGCGACGGTGCGAACGGTTCAGTGTTGGACCACGAAGCCGGCGACCCGTCGCGAGCCGGGTCCGCTCACCATCGCCGCATAGCGGCCCCGGGCAAGATCGAGCCCCAAAAAACGCTTCACCAGCCCGCCCGACGGCA
>CAYMXP010000085.1:0-6595 GCA_964394425.1 uncultured Chryseobacterium sp.
GGAACGACCGTGAACTCCACGATGGATGCCGAGTACACCGATTGCGGCGCCGGCGTACCGGGTGGCAGCGGCCAAAATGGGGTGTGGTACAAGATCATCGGCGACAACAACCAGTACACCATCACCACCTGCGATCCAGGCGGCCTGGGCTACGACACCCGCCTGACGGTGTACAGCGGCAGCTGCGGCGCACTGAGCTGCGTGACAGGGAACGACGACATGACACCGGCCTGCACCACGGGAAGCTTCCGTTCACGGGTGAACTTCCCGGCCAACCTGGGCACGGACTACTATGTGTTCGTGCATGGCTATGGCTCACCAAGCGCCACCGGGACGTTCAACCTGCACATCACCTGTACGCCGCTCTGCCTGCCGACGCCAGCGAACGACCTGTGCTCCACGGCAACGACCCTGGTGGTCGACGCCGCCGCGACCAGCGACGACAACCTCTGCGCGAACGTCACCCCCGGGAACCCCACCTGCGAGAGCGGATTCGCCACGCTGCCCGATGTATGGTACGGATTCACGGCCTCCGCCGGCGGCACCAACCTGTTGGTGATCAACCTCGGGACGGCCACCAGCATGGGCTATGCGGTTTACTCGGCCACCTGCGGCGGCTCGCAGGTGTTCTGCAACGCCAGCGTGACCAGCGGCGCGACCAACACGCTCACCGGCCTGACGCCGGGTGGCCTGTATTACATCCGCGTGGAAACGGATGAACTGACCACCGGCACCTTCGACATCCGCGTGAGTTCGCCCTGCCAACCCGCGGCCACGCCGACCGTGGTACCCGATTGCGGGAGCAACCAGTTCACCATCGACGTGAACGTCACCAACATGGGCACGGCCTCGACCGTCACGGTGGCCACCGACTACGTGGGCGACACCGAACCCAGCGTGTCATCGACCGGCGTGGTGACCATCGGTCCCTACCCCAGCGGCACCTCCGTGGTGATCACCCTGGAGCACGACTCCGACCCGCTGTGCGACCAAACGCTTGCGGCGGTTTCTTACACCTGCCCGCCCCCCAACGACCTCTGTGCCAACGCGATCGCGGTGGCCTGCAACAGCATGACGGCGGGCAGCACCATCAGCTCGACGGTGGAAGCGCCCGTGCCACCATTCTGCGGCACCAGCATTACGACCGCGGGTGTTTGGTACACCGTGGTGGGCACCGGCGGCACGATCACCGCCAGCCTCTGCACGGCCCTGGCCTACGACACGAAGATCGGCGTGTACACCACCCCGGACTGCGTGGCCTACACCTGCGTGACGGGCAATGATGACTTCTGCGGCTTGGGAAGCCAGGTGAGCTGGCTCAGCACCGTGGGCACCACCTACCACATCCTGGTGCATGGTTACGGTGGCGCCACCGGCCCCTTCGTGCTGGAGGTGATCTGCACGGGCAACGACGTGCCGCCCTGCATGGACAACGAGATCGAACTGGAGCTGCAGACGGATACGTATGGGACCGAGACCGGCTGGGAGATCATTCCCTTCGGCAACTCGCTGCCGGTGTGCAGCAACCTGGCATACACCTACCCGGGCAACAGCACGATCATCGAGAGCTGCTGCCTGATCGACGGCTGCTATGAGCTGTTCGTGTACGACGCCTGGGGCGATGGCATGTGCTGCTCCTACGGCAACGGCGGGTACGTGCTGCGCACGGCGGCGGGCGATCGCATCATCGACAACTCGATGGACGGCGACTTCACGTCAACCAGCACCGTGGGTCTGCCCTTCTGCCTGGCCATCGGCACCGATGAGCTGACCATCGCCACCTGCGACCGCGACGACCTGCTGCCCACCAGCGTGATCGTGACCGATGAGAACCCGGCGGTGAGCGCCCAGTACGGGATCACCGACGCCACCAGCGGTTACCAGTTCTGGTTCTTCGACCCCGATGGCAGCTTCAACCGCAGGATCTTCAAGAGCCACGCCAACCCCGGCAACGGCGGTGGCAGCGGCGCCACCAAGGTCTGCCACATGAAGCTCAACGAGGTGAACGCGCCGAGCATCCCGACCATGACGGACCTGAACGTGCGCGTAAGGGGCCGCATCGCCGGCTCGTACCTCGAGTTCGGCCCGGCCTGCCGCATGCGCATCGACGCGACCAACGCGGCCTGCCCCAGCACGCAGCTGGATGGCAACCCGCTGCACATCGGCACCACCTACTCCTGCGGCGTCACCGGCAAGACGGTGGGCGCCAGCGGATACGCCGGCAAGGTCTACGCGAACCCGGTGCTGAGCCAGCCCGGCAACGTGGTGGCCTGCAAGTACCGCTTCGTGTTCACCGTGCCGGCCGAGGGCTTCACCCGGCAGATCACCGTCAACAGCTACGCCCTCACCCTGGGTCCGTGGGCGGCAACCCCGCTGCTGTGCGGCACCTTCACCTACGACGTGACGGTGCAGGCCAGCTTCGATTGCACCACGTACTGCCCGGTGGGCGCCACCTGCACGGTGGAGATCACCAACCCGGGCGGGGCCATCCCCTGCACCGCGCCCTTCGGCGGTGGCGGCGGCAGCCTGAACACCATCGCTGCCGATGCAGGCGACCTGCTCATCTATCCCAACCCCAACAACGGCGAACAGCTGGTGTTGATGATGAGCGAACTGCCCGCGGATCTTGAGGAGGTGACCATGGACATCCATGACGCCTTCGGCCGCGTGGTGATGAGCCGCACGATCGCGGTGGGCGGTGGCGAGATGAACCACGTGCTGGACCTCGACCGCAGCCTGGCCAACGGCATGTACACGGTGAAGCTCACCGCCGGTGAGGCCGTGTTCACCCAGCGGCTGGTGATCGAGTAAGCACCTGCCGACCCGTATCGACCGGAGGGGCCGCCTCGAAAGGGGCGGCCCCTTCGTTTTTCGGGGCCTTCCGGCCGGCGGAGACCGCAGCGGAGGCCACGCCCCGGCAGGACCACGGCCGCGCATGAGCGGCACGGGAGCACCGGGTCTGGTCCGCGGTGTTCGCCACCGGGTCGCATGGCAGGACCATGAGAAATATGAAGTTGTACTTTCGAAACCTCAAAGCCATGCGCTACGTCGCCCGGACCCTGGCCTCCTTGCTGACGAAAGCCGCCAGGGCCTTCCCCGCGGTGGTGCTCACCGGGCCACGCCGGGCGGGCAAGACCCTGCTGCTGCGCCGGTTGTTCCCAAGGGCCACCTATGTGCTTCTGGAGGATCCCGACGTGGTGGCCCGCCTTCGCGCCGACCCGCATGGCTTCCTCGATGAGCTGCGCCTTCCCGCGATCCTGGACGAGGTCCAGAACGTGCCGGAACTGCTCAACTACCTGCGCGCCCGGATCGATCGCAAGCCACGCACCATGGGGCAATGGCTCCTGACCGGCTCGCAGGAGGCGCCCCTCATGCATGGCATCACCGAATCACTGGCGGGTCGTGCCGCGGTGTTGCAGCTGCCACCCCTATCGGTGCGCGAGACCGCCAGGGTCGATCTGCTGCATGGCGGATATCCGGAAGCACTGGCCAGGCCCTCCGCCGCCGGGCTCTGGTTCTCCTCCTACCTGCAGACCTATCTGGAGCGCGATGTGAGGGCCGTGACCGCCGTGCGCGATCTGACGACCTTCCGCCGTTTCATGGCGCTGCTGGCCACGCGGCACGGCCAGGTGATCAACAGGACCGCGTTGGCGGCGCCGCTCGGGGTGAGCGTGCCCACCATCACCCAATGGCTTGGCGTGCTGGAGACCACCCTGCAGGTGCTGGTGGTGCCCCCATACCATGAGAACCTGGGCAAGCGCCTCATCAAGTCGCCCAAGGTGTATATCGCCGACAGCGGCATGGCCTGCCACCTGCTCGGCATTCGCACCGCTTCCGAACTGAGCCGTTCACCCTTTGCCGGTGCCGTGCTCGAGGGGTTCGTGGCAGCCGAACTTGTCAAAGCCCAGCTGGCTGCGGGGCTTCGGCGCGAACTCTACCACTTCCGCGATGAGCAGGGGCTGGAGGTCGATCTGGTGCTTCCCGGGCCACAAGGCCGGGTGACGCTGATCGAATGCAAGAGCACACGCACCCCCATGCCGGCCATGGCCCAGGCGCTGGTGAAACTCGGCCGGGTCCTGGCGCATGCCCATCCCACCATGCCACCCTCCATGGTGCTTCTCCATCAGGGCACCGATGCCCTCCACGCCATCGCCCCCGGGGTGAAAGCCATGAACGCCAGACGGTACCTGGAGGGGCGATAGACCTTGGGCGCCCCGGGGGCGTGGGCATCGACCTGGATGCCGGTGGCGCCCAATGCACGAGCGTGTTCAACGCCGTTGAAGCGCGAAGGGGATAGCGATCGCGGGCAGGGCGGGGGCAGGACCCCGGAACCTGACCGGCCTGCTCACCCACGCCTCGCACGAGGCGGCCCCTTCGTCGTTCGGGCCTCGCCTGCCGTGTGGGGGTAAGATGCGGCCCACCCCGGAGCCGGGGTACCCCGGACCGGCCTCGCCCCCACTCTGGCACCATCGGCGAGTCGTTCGTTCCTGCCCGGCGGCATCGCCCCTTCGTCCGGCCGGTATCGGCATTGGACGGTTGATAAATACTTTCCAACGAACAGGCGAACAAGTAATTTCCCGCGCCCGATCACGATCAACCCTTCCCCACATGCGACACACTACGTTCTCCTCCACCGCTTTCGCACTGATCCTGCTCGCCCCCCTTGGAGCAAACGCGCAGACCTCGAGCGACGCCTGCAGTTATGCCCCCGCCAACCAATACCCCGTGAACGCGAGCTGTGTGTTCACGACGTTCGACAAGCCCGCTGCTTACAATCCGAACTACAACCCCGGGACGTGCAACGCGGGAAATAACGATGATGCCTATGGCTGGTTCCAGGCCACGGCCACCACCACCACCGTGACCTATGATCCCGCCACGTCTACCGACCCGGTGCTGCACGTGTTCACCGGTGCCTGCGGCGGGCCGTACACCCAGATCGGCTGCGCGGATGCCAATGGGAACGGTGGCAATGAAACGGTGACCCTGACCACGACGATCGGCACCAATTACCTGATACGGATCCAACGCTATAACTCGAACTTAGCGATGTCCGGATCCATCTGCATCTATTCCACGCCGCCGCTGGTCAACAATACGTGCGCGTCGGCCACGCTCCTGACCCCCGGCGCGCCCGGCGCCCCATGCTCGCCGCTCGCACAATCCAGCGTCGGCGCCACGCAGAGCATCCCCGCCGAAACGTGCAGCGGTTTCACCAGTCCGACGGCCAACGACGTGTGGTACCGATTCACGGCCACGGCCACCACGCACACCATCATCGTCACCGGCAGCGGCGGGTTCGATGCGGTGGTGAACATCAGGAGCGGAGCCTGCAACGGCACCCACATGAGTTGCGTGGATGCCACCACGGGCAACGGGACCGAGACGCTCGTGGTTCCCGGGCTGACCATCGGGACCCAGTATTACGTGCGCGTGTACGGGTGGGCCGGAGGTACCGGCAGTTTCGACATCTGCATCACGACCCCCGGTGCCCCGCCGGCGAACAATGCCTGCGCCAGCGCATCGCCCATCGCGGTGCTGCCCTTCGGTGGGTGCCCGGGCGGCGCCACCACGGGCACCACGGCGTTCGCCACGCAGGATGGCCCCACGCCGACGTGCGACTTGAGCGGTACCTGGCCCGACGTGTGGTATTCGTTCAACTCGGGGTTGAACACCACCCTGAGCATCACCCGCGCGTTGGGCACCGCGACCGACCTGGTGAGCGAGGTGTACTCGGGCGCCTGCCCGGGAGGCACCAGCGTGTTCTGCTCCTTCACCACCGGCACGACGAACTTCACCGTTACACCGAACACGAACTACCGCGTCCGGATCTCATCGAACACCGATTTCGGGGCCACCGGCACGTTCACCGTGTGCATTTCGGCGCTTGCCGCGCCCGCATGCAACGGCGCATACACCTCACCGGCCAATGGCAGCGCCACGTGCAGCGATGGCAGCGCCGCCACGTTGAGCTGGCCGTCGGCAGCCAACGCCGGCGCGTACGATGTGTACTTTGACAACGCGGGAGGCACCACCCTGGTGAGCGCCGATCAGCTGGGCACCAGCTACGCGACGGGGCCATTGGGCCCGGGCACCTACAGTTGGCGCGTGGTGCCCAAGAACGGCAGCGGCAGCGCGGCCGGTCCTTGCGCCACCTGGACCTTCACGCGCGTGGCCCCGCCCACCACGGCCACCGCGGGCGGCCCGCAGACGATCTGTGCATCGGGAACCTCTGCTGCCCTGGGAGGCAACACGCCCGTTGATGGCACGGGTGGCTGGACCATCGTGGGCGGCGGCACGGGGACCTTCGGCCCGGCGGCCAACGACCCCAACGCGGCCTTCACCCACACCGGCGGCCTGGGGCCCGTGCAACTGCGCTGGACCATCAGCAACCCGCCCTGCATCGACAGCTTCTTCGATGTGTTCGTGACCATCACGCCACCACCCACCGCGGCCAACGCGGGCGGCCCGCAGACGATCTGTGATGGCGGCACCACCGCCGGGCTGGGTGGCAACGCGCCCCTGGTGGGCACGGGTGGATGGACCATCGTGGGCGGCGGCACGGGGACCTTCGGCCCGGCGGCCAACGACCCCA
>CAYMXP010000085.1:6695-10416 GCA_964394425.1 uncultured Chryseobacterium sp.
ACCATCAGCAACCCGCCCTGCATCGACAGCTTCTTCGATGTGTTCGTGACCATCAACCCGCTGCCGGTGATGGATTGCCAGGGACCCTACGGCCCGTATTGCAGCAGCGATGCACCGGTGGCGCTGGGTGGCGCACCTGGAAGCGGCATCTGGAGCGGCCCGGGCGTGGCCGGCTCCACCTTCGATCCCTCCCAGGCCGACAGCGGACCGAACGACGTGACCTACACCTACACCGATGGGAACGGATGCACCAATGCATGCATCGAGACGATCCTGGTGGACCACCTCGACACCGATGGCGACATCACGCCCGACTGCCTGGACGGCTGCCCGCTGGATCCGATGAAGACCGATCCGGGCGCGTGCGGCTGCGGCGTGGCGGACGATGATTCCGACGGCGATGCCACGGCCGACTGCACCGACGGCTGCCCCTTCGACCCTGCCAAGACCGCTCCGGGCAACTGCGGCTGCGGCAGTCCGGAACCGGGAGCGGCCTGTGACGACGGCATCCCCACCACCGGCGACGACGAGATCCAGAACGATTGCACCTGCCAGGGCGTGCCCATGGATTGTTTGGGCATACCCGGCGGCGGCGCCCTGCCCGGCACGCCTTGCGACGATGGCAACGCCGGAACGGTGAACGATACGTGGGACGGCACCTGCACGTGCGTGGGCGTTCCCTCCGGTTGCGCATCGAACGACGTGCGCCTGGACCTGACCACCGACGACAGCGGCGACCAGACCAGCTGGGAGATCATCCCGCAGGGTGGCGGTGCGCCGCTTTGCAGCGGCCCGGCCGTTCCGCCGTACCCCGACAACACGGTGATCAATGAGAGTTGCTGCCTGGCCGATGGCTGCTACGAACTGCGCGTGCTGGACAGCTTCGGCGACGGCATGTGCTGCGCCAACGGCGTGGGGGGCTATCTGCTCCGCACGATCGAAGGCGACCGCATCATCGACAACTCGAACGATGGCGGCTTCGGTACGGTGAGCCAGATCGCCGCGGCGCAGGGCTTCTGCGTGCCCTTGAGCACCGACCGCCTCACCCCCAGCCGTTGCGACCTCACCAACCTCTCGCCGGGCGGCTGGCTGCAGGCCGTGGAGAACAGCGCGGTGAGCGCCCAGTACGGCGTGACCAACACCACCAGCGGTTACCAGTTCTGGTTCTTCAACCCCGACGGCGGTTACTCACGCCGGATCTTCATCAGCCACGCCTTCAACAACTACTGGTTCCCGACGGGTCCCACGCGCGCCAGCTACCTCAACCTCACCAGCATCGTGACCAGTCCGCTTCCCCAGGAAGTGCTGCTGAACGTGCGGGTGCGCACCAGCGTGGCCGGCACCTATGGCGCCTTCGGCCCGGCCTGCCGCCTGACCCTTGGCTGCACCACCACCCAGCTGGTGGACGACATCGGCTCGCCCGACCATTCCTGCGGCATCACCGGCGTGGTGCTCGATGGCTCGCAGTTCATCCATGCGGTGCCCGTATCCGGCGCCACCAAGTACCAGTGGGAATTCACCCGGCCGGGTTACACCCGCAACATCGCCACCCCGGGAAGCGCCTTGCAGATGAAGGCCTGGGCCACCAGCCCGTTGCAATACGGCGGCCTCACCTACAACGTGCGCGTACACGTGAGCTTCGACGGCGGTGCCACCTACTGTCCGTTCGCCACGTCCTGCACCATCACCACGGCCATGACGGCCCCGGTGGCGCCCATGGTGGACAATGGCTCGCGCGCGGATGAGCCCGGCGATGGCGCGGTGTTCCTCATGTGGCCCAACCCCAACGCGGGCGACCACCTGCAGCTCACCATCGATGTCCTGCCGGAGGAGGTGACCATGGTGCAGGTGGACCTCTTCGATCCGTTCGGCCGCAAGGTGATGGCGCGTTCCATCCCCGTGGCCGGCATGCTGAACACGCGGATCGACCTGGATGGGTCGATGGCCAATGGCATGTACCTGGTGACCGTGACGGCGGGTGAACGGACCTTCACCGACCGCCTGATCGTGCATTGAAGGCGGCAAGCTGCATGAACGGCCCGCCCCGACCTGTCGGGGCGGGCCGTTCCGCATTCGGGGCGGCCGCCCGCGCGGGAGGTTCAGAAGTCGGCGTAGAGCAGGTACTTCGCCCGCACCTTCTTAAAGGCCTCGAGCGCCGGCCGCCAGGAAGCCCGGATCTCCTCTTCGTTCATGCCCTGGCTGATCTGTTCGCGCAGCGTGGGGCCTCCGGCCAGCCTGTCGAAGAAGGGGGTGAAGAACTCCGCCTTCCGTTCGCAGGTCTGGTAGAGGCCGATGATCCATTGCAGGTAGAGCTGCCGGGTGAGGCGTACGTAGAAGCCGCCGAACTCCTGCAGGTCCATGCCGCGGCACAGCCGGTCGCGGTATGGCGGCTCCTTGGCTCCCGGCATGGAGCGCGGCATGAAGGAGTACGACCCCACCGGGCAATCGGGATATCCGATGCACTGGAAGGGCTTCGCCGTGCCGCGGCCCACGCTCACCAGGGTACCCTCGAAGAGGCCGAGCGATGGGTAGAGGTACACGGCCGGCATGTTCACCAGGTTGGGGGATGGCTTCACCGGCAGCTCGTAGAATTTTCCGTGGTCGTAGCCCGAGCAGGGGATCACCGTGAGCGCGCATCGGGCGGCGTCCTTGAGCCATCCCTCGCCGTTGATCATCCGCGCGTATTCGCCGAGGGTCATGCCATGCACGAGCGGGACCGGATGCATGCCCACGAAGGAGGCATGGGCGGGATCGAGCACCGGGCCATCGACATAGAACCCATTGGGGTTGGGCCGGTCCAGGACCACCAGCGGCTTGTCGTTCTCCACGGCGGCCTGCATCACGTGGTGCAGCGTGCTGAGGTAGGTATAGAACCGCACGCCGACGTCCTGGATGTCGAACAGGATGACGTCCACATCCGCGAGTTGCGCGGCCGAGGGCTTTTTGCGATCGCCGTAGAGGGAGAGCACCGGCAGCCCCGTTCGCTCATCGCGCTGATCGCCGATCGCCTCACCGGCATCGGCCCCGCCCCGGAAACCGTGCTCGGGCGCGAAGACCTTCACCACCCGCACGCCCAGGGCCAGCAACGTATCCACCAGGTGCGCGGGGCCGACCATGCCGGTCTGGTTGGTGACCACGGCGATGCGCCGACCCGCGAGCAGGGGCAGGTAATGGTCCGTCCGCTGGGCACCCACCTGGATCGCCGCGTTATCGAAGGGTTCGGCGACGCTGATGATCTGGGCGCCGGCCCCCGATGCGGCCAGAAGCAGCGGAAGGGACGCGGCTATCTTCGCCAGCACCGGTCCCCACATGGGTTTCGCGCACTTCATCGCCCGCCGCATCCTCGCGGACAGGGACCGGCAGGACCGGTTGTCGCGACCCATCGTGGTCATCGCCGTTCTGGGCATCGTGATCGGCATGGCGGTCATGATCCTGACGGTGGGCATCACCACCGGCTTCCAGCGCGAGATCCGGACCAAAGTAGCCGACGCGGGCGCATCCCTGCAGGTCACCTCCATCAGCCAGACCGATCCGAAAGAAACCCCGCGGGTGGCCATCGACCCCGGGTTGAAGGCGCGCATCGCGGCGCTGCCGGGCGTCCGGCACGTGCAGGTCTTCGCCACCAAGCCGGGGATCATCGAGACGGCTGAAGAGATCCAGGGCGTCGTGGTGAAAGGCGTGGGACCGGACTTCGACCGCCAGGCGATGGGCCGGCACCTGG
>CAYMXP010000086.1:0-6092 GCA_964394425.1 uncultured Chryseobacterium sp.
CTGCCTCGCCTGCATCATCAGCCACATCCCCTCCACGTAATCCTTCGCGTGCCCCCAGTCGCGCTTGGCGTCGAGGTTGCCGAGGTAGAGCGTCTGCTGCAGGCCCAGCTTGATCTTGGCCACGGCGCGCGTGATCTTGCGCGTGACGAAGGTCTCGCCGCGCAGCGGGCTTTCGTGGTTGAAGAGGATGCCGTTGCAGGCGAAGATACCGTAAGCCTCGCGGTAGTTCTTGGTGATCCAGAACGCGTAGAGCTTGGCCACGCCATACGGACTGCGCGGATGGAACGGGGTCTCCTCGTTCTGCGCGTGATGCCGCACGCCGCCGTACAGTTCGCTCGTGCTGGCCTGGTAGAATTTCGTCTTCTTCTCGAGCCCCAGGGTGCGGATCGCCTCCAGGAAGCGCAGGGCACCGATGGCGTCGGCGTTGGCGGTGTATTCGGGAAGTTCGAAGCTGACGGCCACGTGGCTTTGCGCCGCGAGGTTGTAGATCTCGTCGGGTTGCGTTTCCTGCACCAGGCGCAGGCAGGTCACGCTGTCTGTGAGGTCGCCGTAGTGCAGGTGGAAGGGACGGCCCTTGTCGTGCGAATCGTGGTACAGGTGATCGATGCGGTCGGTGTTGAAGAGCGAACTGCGCCGCTTGATGCCATGCACCGTGTAGCCTTTGTCGAGCAGCAGTTCGCTCAGGTAGGCGCCATCCTGACCGGTGACGCCGGTGATCAACGCCACTTTGTTCCCTCCTCGCTTCTTTCCGGTCGATCTGGTCTTGCTCATGCGGTATGGTGTTCGGTGATCTTCTCCTGCGCGATGAACCAGTTGTTCACCAGCGAGGCCTTGTTGTAGCGCATGGGTTCGTTGGTGGTCACGTCGATGATGTCCCGGCCCGCCTCCCTGCAGATCGCGTGGCCGGCGGCGGTGTCCCATTCCATCGTCGGGGCGTAGCGGGGATAGACGTCGGCGGCGCCCTCGGCCACCAGGCAGATCTTCAGCGCGCTGCCCATGCTGGTGAGCGCCACCTCGCCGTGCCGCTCCATCATCCGTTGAATGAAGGCATCGGTGTCGGGCGAGGCATGGCTGCGGCTGGCCACGATGGTGAAGATGTCGCGGGACATGGGAAGGGGCAGGCGCCGGGCGGGCGCGGCGAGTTCCAACGCGGAGGCGATGCCGCGGGTTCCGGCCGCGGCGATCATGAACGCACCACCGCCCGGCCAGGCGAAGTAGAGCGTGTCTTTCACGGGCACATAGAGCGCGGCGGCGGCGGGCGTGTGCGAACCGAGCGGGGAGATCGGCCGATGATCGCGTTCCATCAGCGCGATGTTCACGGTGAACTCCCCGTTGCGCTTGATGAATTCCTTGGTGCCGTCCAGCGGGTCCACCAGCCAGTAGCGGTCCCAGGTCTGCCTTTCCTCCAGGGCGATCTCCTTGCCTTCCTCGCTCAACAGGGGCAGGCCCGTGTGGTGCAAGGCCTGGGCGATCGCCCGATGCGCCCGCTTGTCGGCCTCGGTCAGCGGCGACTTGTCGGCCTTCTGTTCAGCCGTGAAGTCCGTGCCGTACACGTCCAGGATCTCCCGGCCCGCCGCGAACGACGCGGCGATGGCGGCATCCAGGAACGATACCAGGGAGGAAGAAGACATCGGCGCGGGCAAATGTAGCCGCGCACCCAAGGCGCACCGGTCGGCGGCTCCGAGGGGGACCGGAACGGGATCCGGACCTACTTACCCAGGATCTTGAACATGCCCGTGCCGCACACCGGGCACACGCCCTTGAGCGCTTTGCGGCCGTTGGCCATGGTCACTTCCTTGGCGTCCTTGATCGGTCGCTTGGCCTTGCACTTCACGCAGTATCCTTCGGCGGCTGCTGCCATGGTCGGGGGATTTGGTGATCGTTGTCGTGCCAAGGTAGGCCCGCCGCTTGTTCCACGTTCCGCAAGGAACCCACGGTTTATCAACAACGCCCGGACGGTCCCGATGCCGATGGGGCTACCTTCGGGGACCCGACCCCTCCGCCATGTCCCGAACCTTCCTTCTGATGACGACGCTCGCCGGCTTCGGCACGATCACGGCGCAAACGCTGGTGGACAGCATCCCCTACCCCGGCATCAACCAGGGCTTCTGGGGGATCCATGTGACCCCCGATACGATCTTCCTCGGGGCCGACTTCTCCGGGGACATCTATTTCAGCGATCCGGCAGGCAACATCCTCGGGCAGCTCCCGACGGGCCACGATTTCGATCACGGACTGATCCGCCGCCCGACCTCCTACCTGATCGCCGAGGACTTCACCACCAACGGGGCGCACCTCTACGAGGTCGACCTCGGCGGCAACACGATCAACACCTGGACCTTCCCCGATGTGATCGGCGGCCATTCTTCAGGCATCGGCGACCTGGAGGCCGATGGCAACGCCGTGTGGTACACCATGTACTATCCCGACTTCCCCAGCGATCCCTACGCCTACGCCTACCAATGGGTGCCCGGCGATCCGACCGCCAGCGATACCGTCCCGTTGCATGGCGAACAGCCGTATGGCATCGCGCTGAAGGGTGACACGCTCCTCTACGTGACCGACAACCTGAACGGCGACCAGGAGCGCATCCATGCCTACGACCTTGCCAACGAACAGGACATCGGCTGGGTCGACCTGCCCGACACCCCGATCGACAACGATCAACGCCCGCAGGGCATGCACTACGATGGCGAGTTCCTGTACCTCGTGGCCAACAGGCAGGGAGGAAGCGCCTTCGCCTACCAGACGGTGTTCAAGTACGCCTTCGACCTGGGCACCGCGGCGTGGGAACCCGGGCCGCTCCTTCAACTGAGCGCGCACCCGTTGCCGGCGGGCGACCTGCTGCTGCTGGAGAACCCGGACGCGCACACGCTCCCCGCCGTGCTGCTCGATGCGGCGGAGCGGACAGTCATGCGCATGGCGCTGCGACCCGGAACGAACACCATCGATGTGCGCATGCTTCCCGCCGGCAGTTATTTCCTGCGTTGCGAAGGCGCGACCGCCTTGCGCGTGGTGAAGAACTAGGGCGGTAAATATCGATCCAGGGATCGAACGGGCTCGGGCGATGTGGCCGGGCTGCGGCATGCGGCCGGCGCCATCAGCACCATGGCCCCGTGCGGCCGCATCGGGCTCAATAACCCCCACCCCCGCCCTGCCCGCGTTCGATCGGGTGCCAGGTGGTCTTCACCTCCTGGGTGTCGAGGATGAAGTACGGACCCTGGGCTTCCCTGCTCGTCCAGTCGCTCACCTTGGGGTAGATCGTGCGCTTCAGGTTGCAGGTGGCTTCGGTATCGAGCATGGTGCGCTCCTCCTCTGTTGCATCAGCGACAACGATGGCGTTGATGTCCATGTGCGCCACGAGCGGCTTGAGCAGTTCGCCGCGGGAACCGGTGAGCAGGTTCACCACGCCGCCGGGCAGGTCGCTGGTGGCGAGCACCTCGGTGAAGGTCACGGCCGGCAGCGGCATGCTTTCGCTCGCGACGACCACGCAGGCATTGCCCCCGGCGATCACCGGGGCCACCATGCTCACGAGACCGAGCAAGGCGCTGCCTTGGGGCGCCATCACACCCACCACACCCGTTGGCTCATACATGCTGAAGTTGAAATGCGAGCTGTTCACGGGGTTCACGCTGCTGAAAACCGCCTGGTACTTGTCGCACCAGCCGGCGTAGTGGATCCAGCGATCGATGGAGGCGGTCACCTCGGCATCCGCGCGCTGTTGCGTGGCGCCATGGAGCCCGAGTTCATGCACGAACTGCGCGCGCCGGCCCTCCAGCATCTCGCCGATGCGATAGAGGATCTGTCCGCGGCTGAAGGCACTGCGCGAGGCCCAGCCGCCCAATGCACTGCGCGCGGCGATCACCGCTTCGCGCACATCCTTGCGGCTGCTGCGGCACACATTGGCCAGCGGCTTCTTATCCGTTCCGATGGGCTGGTAGTAGCGGCCGCTCTCGGTGCGCGGGAATTTGCCGCCGATGAAGATCTTGTAGGTCTTCATCACTTGCAGGCGTCCGGTCTTCGGTGCGGCGCCGTTCGCACCCTGGCCGTTGAGGTCGGCTTTGACCCTCCTGGATCGTGTGATCGCGGGCATGATCGCGCTGATACGCTCCGCTAAGCTACGCTGTCACCCGTCACCACCTGATCCATTCCGAGCATCTTCCCATCACGGCCCTTCCCGGGGAAGGGATCGCACATCACTTTACGGAGCGGGTGATGAACAGCGGCGTTGCCCGGGATCAATGGCGAGGGTGGCCGGGTCGGACGGAAGGGTGCGTCGGGATCCTCTCCCTCACCGGAACCGCTCGTTCACCGCTCTCGCCCGTCCGCTCATCGACCTACCGGTCCTTGGATGCCACCCCGGCACCCGGGGCGCCTGATGCGATCGGCGGAACGGCCGCACTGGCCGCCCCTGAAGCCTGCCGACCCTGCTTGCGCCCGGTCGATCACGGGATGGAGCGATCGATCGACCGTGCGATCATGCCGGGATGTTGCACGAACAGGGATCCCGGCGGAGCGCACGCTCAACGGCGGGATCCATCCGTCACTTCACCGGTTCCTTCTTCAGCGCCGCACGGACCGCATCGCTGAAGGGCACGCCCTCGATCTTGCTGTTGATCCAGGCGAGGAAGTCGAAATACTTGAGGGCAAGGCTTTCGTTGGGGTCCTTGAGCAGCTTGGAAAGCTGGTCGAGCAGTGAGCGGTACAGGTCGCGCCGGGCGTTCGGGGCCTGCGCGCGCGCGAGCTTCTTGATGTGCTCGATCAGCAGCACCTCCATCTGGTAGGCGCGGTTGTGCTTGCTCAGGAAGCGCTGTGTGCTGCGCGTGATGTATTCGAGCAGGTCGTTGTTGCCCAGCTCGTAATGCACCACCAGGTTCACCAGGCGTGCGTAGGTGAAGATGTCCTGCCGCAGGGTGGGCTCGGTGTCGTTCAACACCTTGTTGAGCCAGAAAAGGGCCTTGTTCACCTCGCCGGCACCGAAATGCACGCAGCAGAGGCTGAACCAGAACTCCAGCTCGTGCTCCTTGTGCAGACGGGGACCCAGCACCTCCATGCCGGCGAGGATGGGATCGACCAGCTCCAGCGCCTTGCGCTGCTCGCCCATGCGATCCAGCAGGCGCATCTCGCTGAGGTGGCCCGCGGTGAACACCTGCACCTCGATGTCCATGCCGGTGAAGCCGCGCTCGCCCTTCAAGGCCCGCAGCGCGTTGATGTTCTCGCGGGCGGACTTGAACTCGCCCAGCTCGATCTGCGCGTTGATGATGTATTGCAACGTGCGCAGGTAGCGCTTGGTCAGGTCGGCCTTGACGGCGGGATCCTTGTCCAGGATCGTCCTGGCCCGCTCGAATTTCTCCAGGCTGGTCTTCCAGTCGCGCTTGGCCCAGTTGCAGAAGCCCTGCGTGTAATAACAGATGGTGGCGGCGCGATGGCTGAGCGCGGTGTTCTTGCCCTTGATCAGCGGGTGTTCGCGGATCTCCTCCACCATGGCGTGCTCCTCCTCGGTGCGCACGTAGCCGCCACTGCGGAACACATAGTTGATCTTGCTGTAGAGCACGTGGTAGGCGGCCAGGTTGCGGAGCTTCTCCAGCACCTCGGCCTCCTCGGCGATCAGGGCATCAAGGTCCTTGGTGAACTCGCCGCTCTCGTAGGCCTCCTCCAGCAGGGTCTTCTCCCAGTTGAGCAGCTCGAAGAGGTAATAGAACTTCTCGTTCTCGCGCGCCATCCGCTTGGCCCGGTGCAGCACCTTGTTGCACTCCTTGTACAGGGCCTTCTGGTAGAGGATCTCGATGTTCTTGATCTCCTGCTTGAGCAGGCCCGCCACGGAGCTCTCGGCGTGGTAGGCCCGCAGGGCTTTCAGGATCAGCTTGTAGAGGTGGTTCTTCTCGGAGGGGAAGTGCTTGATGAAGACCTCGTTCCTGAACAGCTCCTTGAGGGCGTCCTCGTCGTACTCCTTCTGCCGGTCGATGGCGTCGAAGATCTTCAGGTAGTTCTTGTCGCCGCTCTGCAGGGACGAATGCAGCTTGAAGAACCGCTTCTCGCTCTTGCTGAGGGAGCGGATCAGGTCGTGCAGTTCGTTGCTGGGTTTCATCGGA
>CAYMXP010000086.1:6192-10033 GCA_964394425.1 uncultured Chryseobacterium sp.
AGCGACAGCATCGACATCCTGCACACGCGCATCGAGCTGGACCTGACCCAGGTGGGCAGCAACGTGATCCACGGGCGATGCCTGCTGCGTTGGACGCCCAAGGTCCTGGACATCGCCGTGCTGCCGCTGGACCTGCTGGCGCTCACGGTCGATTCCGTGACCGATGTGAACGGCGCGCTCTCCTTTTCACATGCCGGAGAACTGTTGACCGTGGACCTAGGAGCCACGCACGATCCCGGCGACACCCTGGAAACCACCGTTCATTATGGCGGCGATCCAGTGATCGACATCGGCGGATGGGGCGGCTTCTACACCAGCGGCAGCGTGATCTACGACCTGGGCGTGGCCTTCACCGCGCAGCCGCACAGCTTCGGCCGCTCCTGGTTCCCCTGCTTCGACAACTTCGTGGAGCGCAGCAGCTACGAGTTCATCGTAAAGACCCACGCCAACCGGCATGCGTGGTGCAACGGAACGATGGCCAGTGAGACGGATCTCGGCGGTGGCGTGTTCGAGAGCCACTGGGTCTGCGGCGAAACGATGCCATCGTACCTCGCCTCCGTGACCGCAAGCACCTATGCGGTCGTGCGCGACACCTTCCCGAGCATCAGCGGCGCGGACATCCCCGTGGATCTCGTCGCGCAACCGGGCGACACCACCGACATGAAGAACTCCTTCACGCACCTGAAGGAGGCGTTCGACGCGTTCGAGTCCTGGTTCGGCGCCTATCGCTGGGACCGCGTGGGCTACTGCCTCACGCCACAGGGCGCGATGGAGCACGCCACCAACATCTCCTACCCCACGTCGATCACCGACGGATCGCTGACCTATGAGGCAACGATGGCGCACGAGCTCGCCCACATGTGGTTCGGCAACCAGGTGACCTGCGCGCGTGCCGAGGAGATGTACATCAACGAGGGTTTCGCGGAGTACCTCAGCCACCTCTTCCTTGAAGCGGTGTACGGCCACGATCGCTACATGCAGGAGGTGCGCGACAACCATCGGGCGATGGTGCACAACAGCCACCTGATGGACGAGGGCTGGTGGCCACTCGCGGAAATGCCCCAGGATCATACGTATGGCACCATCACCTACAACAAGGGTGCGGACGTGCTGCACTCGCTCCGCTCTTATCTGGGTGACAGCCTGTTCCGCGCGGGGCTGACGAGCTTTCTCGATGCGTACGTTTTCCAGCCGATCAACAGCGACCAGTTGCGCGATCACCTGACCACGGCCACTGGAGTTGACATGACCGACTATTTCAATGACTGGATCCTGCAGCCTGGATGGGCGGCTTTTGAAGTGGATTCATTCGCCGCGGTGCCGTCGGGGGGTGCGTGGGAGATCACCGCCCACATCGAACAGAAACTGCGAGGACCCGCAGTACCCTACAACGATGTCCCTGTCACGCTCACGGCGGTGGATGGGACAGGAGCCACACACGACGAAGCGCTCATGGTCGGGGGAAGCCTTGACCAGGTGACGTTCACGGTGCCGTTCCAGCCCTCGCAGCTCTGGCTGAACGCCGACGAGCGCATCAGCCTGGCGATCACCCAGGATCGGGACACGATCACCGGCACGGGCATCAAGACCTACGTACACGCCGATCTGCGGCTGGAAGTGGACGTGCTGCCCTCCCCGGCGGAACTGATCATGCAGGAATACTGGGTGGCCGCGGATGCGAACGTGGATGATGCCTTCGCCTATGTGGTATCGCCCGACCGCTGGTGGCGCGTCGGCGGCAGCATTCCCGCGGGGTCGGAGATCGCCGGACGGATCACCTTCGATGGCCGCCCAACGATCGCCAGTTCGATAGACGTAGGTCTGATCCAGGATGCAGGCAGTACCGCGTTCCACGAGGACAGCGTGGTGCTGCTCTACCGGCCCGACGCGCGCCTGCCCTGGACCGAAGCACCGGACTTCACCGTGAGCACCCTGGGCAGCGCTACTGATGGCTTCGGTCGGGTCGACTTCAACGGCTTTGCGATCGGCGACTATACGCTTGGATGGCGGAAGAGCGCCGTGGGAATTGGGGAACCTGTCCGGGTATCACACGACGGCTGGTTCCTGTATCCGAACCCGAGCGCCGGCATGATCACGATCGAATGGCGCGGGACCGTGCCTCCGCCATCGGGGATCGTGCAGGCACTGGACTCCACCGGCAAGGAAGTGTGGACACAGGCGCTCTCCGGCGATCGCACGATCATGCTCGCGGATCAAGGCGACCGTTCCGGCGAGCTCCTGGTGCAGTTCAAAGCGAAGGATGGGACCATATGGCCGATCGGCACGGTGGTCCTTACCAGGTGAGGGCACCTTCTGATGAGCACTTGACCCCACGAGCCCGGGCGACCGCCGGGGTCCGAAGGTGCCTCATTGACCGTTGATCGATCCGCCGGCCTCACCGATCGTGCCATTCCCGGCTTTCGTGCGCAAAATCCATCAACATCCCGTTGTTCGGATCGGGCCTTCTTCTACATTTGCAGCCCGTTTTTTAGCCCCACTACGCCTCAAAACGGCTGAGCAACAGGGCGGGAACGCGCATCGATGCCAACGATCCAACAGCTGATCCGCAAGGGCCGCGAGGGCCTGACCTACAAGAGCAAGTCGGTCGCCCTCACCCAATGCCCCCAACGCCGCGGCGTGTGCACCAAGGTGTACACCACCACGCCGAAGAAGCCCAACTCGGCCCTTCGCAAGGTGGCCAAGGTGCGCCTGACCAATCACCACGAGGTGATCGCCTACATCGGCGGGGAGGGCCACAACCTGCAGGAGCACAGCATCGTGCTGGTGCGCGGCGGCCGGGTGAAGGACCTGCCGGGTGTGAAGTACCACATCGTGCGCGGCGTGCTGGACACCGCCGGCGTGGAGGGGCGCAACCAGCGCCGCTCCAAGTACGGCACCAAGAAGCCCAAGGAAAAGAAAGGTTAACCGCCAGGCGCCATGAGGAAGAAGAGCACCAACAAATACGCGGTCACCCTGCCCGACCCGCGATACAGCGACCTGCAGGTGACCAAGTTCGTGAACAACATGATGCACGATGGCAAGAAGACCAAGGCCTTCCACATCTTCTATGACGCCATGGACATCGTGGCCGAGAAGAGCGGGGAGGAGCCCCTGGAGGTCTTCCGCAAGGCCATCAGCAACGTGACCCCCCAGGTGGAGGTGCGCACCCGCCGGGTGGGCGGCGCCAACTTCCAGATCCCCCAGCCGGTGCGCGACAGCCGCAAGCTGAGCCTGGCCATGAAGTGGATGATCGGTTACAGCCGCGACCGCAACGAGAAGAGCATGGCCCAGAAGCTGGCCAACGAGATCATGGCCGCCGCCAAGGAAGAGGGCGCGGCTTACAAGAAAAAGGAGGAGGTACACAAGATGGCCGAAGCCAACAAGGCCTTCAGCCACTTCCGATTCTAACCCGAGGAGGAGAACAGGAGCATGTCGAAGAGGGACCTCACATACACGCGCAACATCGGCATCATGGCGCACATCGATGCCGGCAAGACCACCACGTCCGAGCGCATCCTCTATTACACCGGTCGGGTACACAAGATCGGCGAGGTGCACGATGGTGCCGCCACCATGGACTGGATGGAGCAGGAGCAGGAGCGTGGCATCACGATCACCAGCGCAGCGACCACCACGTTCTGGAACTACCGTGGCGAGCAGTACAAGATCAACTTGATCGACACGCCCGGCCACGTGGACTTCACCGTGGAGGTGGAACGCAGCCTGCGCGTGCTGGACGGTGCCGTGGCGCTTTTCTGCGCCGTCGGTGGCGTGGAGCCGCAGAGCGAGACCGTCTGGCGCCAGGCGAACAAGTACAAGGTGCCCCGCATCGGCTTCGTCA
>CAYMXP010000087.1:0-9971 GCA_964394425.1 uncultured Chryseobacterium sp.
CTTCTCAGCCATCAACCCGTACTGCCGATAACCCACTCCACTTTCAACAGAGGCAGAAATCAGCACTGCCTTATGGCAAGACCCTTCCGCTCAGTCACTTTTTTGCAATAGGGAATGGCAAGTCATCCGGCGAGAAGAACTTTCGAGAGGGTCAGACGCCGTATGTGTCGAGCGGCGATACACTGAATAGCATTGTACGCCTTGTCGAGCCAATCGAGGCTGAACAGGTGTTTGAGCACGGGGCGATTACAATGACCGCCTTTGGTCAGGCTGCGCTGCAACCATGGCCATTTGTAGCACGCGGGAACGGTGGCAGCTCTGTACGTGTTCTCACGCCGCGCTTTAAGATGAGCGCAAGAGAACTGATCTGGTTTGCTGCACAAATCAACATGCAGCGTTGGCGCTATTTCTACATGAGGCAAGCAATCAAGGGCAGGCTGGCAAGTCAACATTTTCAACTCACAAGTCCTCCGAAACCTCTGAAGGACGCTGGCTCCAGTCTTTCGGAGCGGTTGGTCGCATTCAGGGCAAGTCTCGAAAAGCAAAGCGTGTTTCAGTGAGCTACATCCACCCTCGCCACCGGCTGCTCCTCGACCTGCTCAAAGGTCTGTGGTCGTTCGTGTCTTTGAAATGGTGGCGCAACCGCCAACGCTGGCGCAAGACCTATGATTAGTCAGTCCTCCGAAGTTGTCGGGCGGCATTGGCTGCCGCCCTTTACTGGGTTCTTAGCCGGGCCGGGTTCTGTTGTATTTTCGTGCGTCGGCTTTAGGCGCGTTGGCTTTTTCGCGATGGCACCTAACTGATCATTGCCGCATTGCGTCAATTTCCTGCCTTGTCCGGAGGTCTTCGATCGCGTCAATGCTCCCAATAGGGAGGAGAACACGCAATGAGGCCGGGTTACAGGTCCAGGTCATCAAGCGGGCTGCGGATCTTGCCAAGGGCCTTGGTGCTTACGTGGGTGTAGATCTCGGTGGTCTTGCTGGAGCTGTGTCCCAGCAGGGCCTGAATGTAGCGCAGGTCGGTTCCCTTCTCCAAGAGGTGCGTCGCGAACGAGTGCCGCAGGGTATGCACCGTTGCCGGCGTCCGGATCCCGGCCCTCTCCCGCGCGCGATGGAAGATCGCCTGCACGCTGCGTGGTGAATACGGACCGTTGTCCGGTCCTTCGAACAGATGGCGTTGGGGCTTGTAGCGGGCCAGGTAGGCATTGATCGTGTCCAGGGCCCTGGGGCTGAGCAGGGTGATCCGGTCCTTCCTCCCCTTGCCGCCCCGCACGATCAACTGGCCGCGATCGGCGGCCACGTCGCTCCGTTCCAGGCCGATGAGCTCGCTCAACCGGAGGCCGCCGGAGTAGATCAACATGAGGATGCAGCGGTGTTTCAGATTGTCGACGCCGCGCAGCAGGGCGCCCACCTCCTCCTCGCTCAGCACGGTGGGCAGTTTCCTTTCCTTCCGCGGCCGTTCGATGAAGATGACCCGCCCGGCATCGCCCACCACGTTCATGTAGTAGTAGCGCACGGCGTTCACCATTTGGTTCAGCGTGCTGTTGCTCACCTTGCGTTCGGCGGCCAGGTGGTGTTGGAAGGACTCGATGTCTTCCGTACGGATGTCTTCGGGGTGCTTGTCCGGGAAATGCCGGAAGAGCTGCCGGGTCGCGCTCAGGTAGACCTGGATGCTGCGCGGGCTGTAGCGCGCCACCTCCAGCTTGCGACGCATCGCTGCCAGGGCCTCCTCGTGAACGATGTTCATCGGGGAAGAAGCCACCCGTACCGCCGCAGTTCGCCGCGACCGGTCCGGCCCGGTCCCGGCCTTGGTGCGCAGGGTGTTCATGTCCACCCAAGCCAGGCCCTTGAAGGCGGTGAAGATGGCCTTGAGGTGTTCCGGCGCGTTGGGCAGGTGCCAGCAGCGGTGGGTGCCGCTCCACTTCGCACCGGTAGGTTTCACCGCGGCGTTCAACGTCGGGTCGTAGGGGAAGAGGATGGCGATGCAACGCACGCCGTGATGCACCAGGTGCTCAAGTCGGACCGTCTTCGCGGATGTGACGGCTTTGGCGTCCATGGACGATCGACAAGGTAAGATCTTCACCGCGTGTTCCGCTTCAAGCAGTTCTCCCTCCGCCACGACCGCTGCGCGGTATGAAAGTGGGCTTGGCGGCATTGAAGATGGAGAACATGCCTGCATCCGGACCGCCAAGCGTTCGCCGATCGGTCGACACTTCCTCAAGCGCTGCCATCACCGGTGTAATTGTCCAACAGCCTGTTGGACAATTGCCGTTGCCGTGCCCGCCCACCCTTTACTTTCGGAACGTGCGCAGGAAGAAGGGCAGGAAGCGTTCCAAGGTGGCCGTGCGGCGGCGCGCCCGGGCCGTGGATGCGTTGCCCAAGGGATATGCCGGCTTGCTCGCCGTCTTGAAGGAACGGATCCGCGCGGCTCAGCTGCGCGCGGTGCTCACGGTGAACCATGAACTGATAGGTCTTTACTGGAGCATGGGCAGGGAGATCCTGGTGCGGCAGGGCCGGGAGGGTTGGGGCAGCAAGGTGGTGGACCGGCTGGCCAGCGACCTGCACAAGGCATTCCCGGGCATGGCGGGGTTCTCGCGATCGAACCTGCTGTCCATGCGGGCCTTCGCGGAAGCCTATCCGGAGGCTTCAATTGTCCAACAGCTTGTTGGACAAATTCCCTGGGGGCACAATGTGCTGCTCCTCAACAGGGTGAAGCGGTCCGAACACCGGCTGTGGTACGTGCAGGCCACGATCGCCAATGGCTGGAGCCGGTCGGTGCTGGATGCGCAGGTGGCCACCCACGCGCATCGCCGGCAGGGCCGGGCCATCACCAACTTCAAGCGGACGCTGCCTGCCGGGCGCTCGGATCTGGCGCAGCAGACCCTGAAGGATCCGTACACCTTCGAATTCCTGAACATCGCGGCATCAACCCGTGAGCGCGATCTGGAGCAGGCGCTCGTGGACCACATCCAGAAGGTGCTCCTGGAACTGGGCACCGGCTTCGCCTTCGTGGGGCGACAGGTGCCGTTGAAGGTCGGACGCAAGGACTACTTCCTCGACCTGTTGTTCTTTCTCCTGAAGCTGCGGTGTTACATCGTCGTGGAGCTGAAGATGGAAGCCTTCGAGCCGGAGCATGCGGGCAAGATGAACTTCTACCTCACCGCCGTGGATGAGCGGTTGAGACATCCCGATGACGCACCTTCCATCGGCCTGCTCTTGTGCAAGGACAACGACAAACTGGTGGTGGAGTATGCGCTGCGTGATGTGAGCAAACCCATGGGAGTGGCGGAATGGCGCACCCGGTTGGTGGCGACGCTGCCGAAGAAGCTCCGTAACGCGCTGCCTACGGTGGCGGAGATCGAACGCGAATTGAGCTGAGCGGTCGTGTCCGACACCGTTTTCCAATTCAAGCACTTCGGTATCCGCCACGACCGCTGCGCCGTGAAGGTGGGCACCGATGCCGTGCTCCTCGGTGCTTGGACGGACTTCAGCATTGTGAAATGCATCCTGGACATCGGAACCGGCTGCGGCGTGCTGGCCTTGATCGCCGCGCAGAAAAACCCGAACGCGATGATCGATGCGGTGGAGATCGACGACGCGGCGGCGGAGCAGGCGGCGGAAAATTTCGCGGAGAGCCCATGGCCCGATCGCCTGCGCGCGCATCGTATGGATGTCCGTCGGATGAAAAGCAGCGAACCGTACGACCTGATCATCTGCAACCCGCCGTACTACGAGGGGGAGGCACCATCGCCGGATGATCGACGCGCGCTGGCGAAACACAGCGGTGAACTTTCCTTTCCGGAGTTGATCGATGCCGTCGATCGCCTGCTTTCACCCGAAGGACGGTTCAACGTGGTGCTTGCGCTGAACCGCGAGCGGGAGTTCACCGTCCTGGCCGCTGAGCGATCGCTCCACATCGCGCGGCGTTGTTCCGTCCGCTACCTCGCTTCCCGTCGACCGAAGCGCGTGATGCTGGAACTGCGACGGGGCGGGATCGAGCACACGGATGAGGAGGTCGTCGTGGAGATGACCCCTGGGGAACCGGATGGGCAATACGCCGCCCTCGTGAGCGATCTGCTCCGGAGTTCCTAGGCTTCGACCTCCTCCTCCTTGAACACGACGCCGTGCTTTTCCAACTCGGAGAGGATCGGGTCGTAGATCGCTTTCGCGATCGGAAGGAGCACGCCGCGCTGCGACACGTTCCCGTTCAGGACCAGCTTCGCCGCGATCGCCAGGGGCAGTCCCACGGTCTTCGCCATGGCGGTTCGCACGGGATCCTCGCCGATCACCACCAGCGAGGCGTGGACCTCCTGATGCGCTCCATCGACCGCATGCCGGAAGCGATGCCACATCACCACCATGTCCTTGTCGTCGGGCCCGAGTTTCCATTTCTGCTCGAGCAGGTGCTGGAGCGTCGCGGCCGGGGAGGCGCCGGCGATGCCGATGGCCTGGTCACCGAAGAGCCCGAGCCAGTCGAGTCTGGCGATCACCCCGCCTTTGGGATCAAGGCCGAGGTGATCGGCCAGGTTATCCCTGACCGCTCGCGGTGAGCGGGGGAGGAAGGCGTCGAGGTAGTCGGCCCAGGTCGCATCGGCGTCCAGTGCCATGCTGTAGCCGTCGTCGGTGCAGCCCAGTTGCACGAACACGTCCCAGGCCCGGCAGTAGCCGCCTTTGCGCAGGGTGCCTCGCATGAGCGTCGGGATGCGGTCGAGGCCGTAGATCGAGCGGTACTTGAGCGAATCGCGGTTGGCGTAGCCGTCGAACGTGCCGTGGCCGGGGATCGCGATCGACACCGTTCTGCGGAAGATCTGGTGCTGGGGGATGTAGCGAACGATCCCATCCTGGATGTAGCGCGCCGCGCCGCCCTGCCCGGCGAGCACCACGTTGCGCGGGTTCCAGCTGAACTTGTAGCCCCAGGGGTTGTCGTCGCTCTCGGGCGCGACCAGCCCGCCGCAATAGCTCTCGAAGGCCTCCATCGTCCCGCCCTGCGCCCGGATGCGGTCGATGATGCGCATGGCGCTCATGTGATCGATGCCGGGATCCAGCCCCAACTCGTTCAGGAGCACCAGGCCGCTCTTTTTCGCCTCCGCGTCCAGCGGCCACATGGCGTCGGGCACGTAGCTCGGGGTGAGCACGTGCTTTCCATGGCGCAGGCAGTCCTTCACCACGTCCATGTGCATGGCGGCCGGCAGCATGCTGATCACCAGGTCGTGCTTCGCGATCAGCGCGGCACGGGCCTCGGCGTTCGTCGCGTCGAGTTCGACGGCCTGCGCCACCTCGATCCCCTCACACACGAGCGCTTGCGCCAGATCGAGGTTCCGCTCAGCCACGGTGATCCGCCACTCCTGCTGGTCGGCATGGGTGATCAGGTAATGGACCAGTGCGGAAGCGGACCGCCCCGCACCGAGGATCAGGATCGAACGCATCGGGCGCGAAGGTGCGAAGCAGGCCGCAGCCCGGATGCCTGCCGGACTTGGCACAACCCTTGACTTGGGGTCCGCGCCTACATTTGCCACCTTCACACCCAAAGCATGAAAAAGCTTTCCACGCTCGCCGCCGCGGCGGTCTTCACCCTCTCGATGGCCCAGGCGCAGACCTGCGACCTGGTGTTCTTTTCCGACGACGGCCAGAAGTTCACCCTGATCGTGGACGGCGAGCCGAAGAACGCGGCGCCCGCCACGCGGGTGGTGGCCACGGGCATCAGGAACGAGACCCCGATGTGCGTGATCCGCTTCGAGGACAAGGCCATCGCCGAGATCAAGAAGGGCGGCTACTTCCCCGCCGGCAAGGAGTACACGGTGATGGTCACCACCAACAAGAAGGGCGAGCGCGTGCTGCGTCCTTCCGGTGAAGCCGCCCTGGGCACCGCCGCGAGCGCGGCGCCCGAGCGCGCGAAGCCGGCGAACTTCCAGGACGATGCCCCCGCCGGGGAGAACATGACCGCCACGCAACAGGTGGCTGCCGGTGGCGTGCAAAGCACCACCAGCACCACCGTGACCCAGACCACCACCGATGGCGGCACGGGTGAGAGCATGAACATGTCCATGGGCGTGAACGGCGTGGGGATCAACATGAACGTGAACGTCAACGACGACATGATGGGCACGGGCACCTCTACGCAGACCACCACCACCACCACGCATACCACCACCACCACGAGCAGTTCAGTGGGGACCACGCAGCAGGCCACCCGCCCTGCTGAACCGGCCGCGTACAGCATGCCCGGCTACAGCGGCGAGATCGGCTGCCCCTGGCCGATGAACCCCAACGAGTTCAGCGATGCCAAAGCCAGCATCGAGAGCAAGAGCTTCGAGGACAGCAAGATGACCCTGGCCAAGCAGATCGCCGGCGACCGCTGCCTGACGGTGGACCAGGTGAAGGGCGTCATGGGCCTGTTCAGCTTCGAGGACAGCAAGCTGGACTTCGCCAAGTTCGCCTACGACCACACCTACGACATCAGCAACTATTACAAGGTACACGACGCCTTCACCTTCGAGTCGTCCATTGACGAACTGAACGAATACATCCGGTCACGCTGATCGGCACGGCGTTCGAAGAAGCGGCACCATGCGCACCCTCACCGTCATCGGGACCGGCCTGCTGGCCGCGGCGCTGCTGACCGCGTGCAGCGGTTCCAAGTCCTTCAGCAAGAAGGGCGGAAAGCTCGACGAAGCCGGCCTTTATGCCGAGGCCGCGGACATGTACTTCCAGAGCCTGCAGCGCAACCGCAAGAACGTGGACGCGATCGCCGGGTTGAAGAAGACGGGCCAGCAGGTGCTCAACGACAAGCTCAGCGAGTTCTTCAAGGCCACCAGCATGGGCGCCGCCAAGGGAACCGCCGTCGATGCCTACCTCGCCGCGCAGTCGTACGCCGAGCGTGCGCAGATGCTGGGCGTCACCCTGGAGATCCCCGATCACTACAAGACCGAATTCGCGCAGGTGAAAGGCGAACACCTGGTGGAACTCTACACGCAGGGCCAGGACCTGATGGCGAAGCAGGATTTCAAGGGCGCCGAGGCCCTCTTCGCGCGCATCGCGCAACTGGAGCCTGGGTACAAGGATGCCAGCAGTTTGCAAAGCATCGCCTACCTGGAACCGCTCTACCGCAGTGGCAAGGCGAACCTGGAGGCCGGGCATTACCGCTCCGCGTACGCCGACCTGGACAAGGTGGTGGCGAAGGACCCCACCTACAAGGACGCCGGCGCCCTGCGGCAGGAGTGCGTGCAGAGGGGCCGCTACTCCATCGCCGTGCTGCCCTTCAACAACGCGGCCCGGCAGAAAAAGGACCTGGCCGGCATCGTGCAGGCCTATGCCATCACCTCGCTCACCGAAGTGAACGATCCCTTCCTGAAGATCGTGGACCGCGAGAACATCGACCGGATCCTGGCCGAGCAGCGGCTCGGACTGAGCGGCGTGGTGGACGAAGCCACCGCGGTGAGCGCCGGCAAGCTCATGGGCGCCCAGGCCGTGCTGATGGGCACGGTGATGGATTACCGCGAGGAACCCGGCACCCTGCGCAAGAGCACCAAGGACGGGTTCGAGAGCTATCGCGTGCGCGAGCTGAACCCCGAGACCAACGAGTACCACTACGTGACCAAGTACAAACCGGTGAAGTACACCGAATACTACAAGGAGGACAAGGTCTTCCTGTCCTTCTCCTACAAGCTCGTGAGCCTGGAGACGGGCGAGGTGCTGCTGAGCAAGGTGGTGGAGCAGGACGCCGGCGACCACATGTACTACGCGAACTTCGACGGGCCGAGGGAGAACCTGCTGCCCGCGCGCAACGGCATGGTGGACACCAACGACCGGAACTACCGCACGCTGCAATCCCTGCTGGGCGCCCCGCGCGAGATGAAGCCCATCGGCACCATCAGCAACGACCTGATGCGTGGCTCCTGCTCCGGCATGGCGGGCGCGCTGCAGCAGCATCTGGCGTCCATTCTTCCTTGAGACAGGTCGTCGTCATATCGATGCTGGCCTTGCTCGCCTGCAAAGGCCGGCAGGGAACGGTATCCGCCCCGGTGGAAGTCCCGCAGGAAGCCGCGCGCCCCTCGTGGGTGCAGGCGCGGCCGGTGGATGAATACAACTACATCGGCATCGGCCTCTGCCCCAAGAGCCGGCCCGACTACCAGGAGAGCGCCAAGAAGAACGCGCTCAACGACCTGGCCAGCGAGATCAGCGTGCGCGTGGAAGGCAACAGCCTGCTCTACACGCTCGATCGCAAGTACCAGTTCGACGAGCAGTTCACCAGCACGATCAACACGAAGACCAGCGAACAGCTCGAAGGATTCGAACTGGTGGACAGCTGGGAGAACGGCACCGAATACTGGACCTATTACCGCCTCGACAAGGCCGAACATGCGCGCATCAAGGCGGAGAAGAAGCGGCAGGCCCTGGCTCAAGCCGCCGACCTGTTCGCGCGCTCCAGGACCAGCCTGGCCTCCGGCGACCTGAAGAGCGCGATCGATCAGGACCTGCGGGCGCTGCTCGCGATCAAGGAATACTGGGGCGAGAGCGACCTGGTGGAGGTACACGGCGTGCAGGTGCAGCTGGCCAACGAGATCTTCAACGATCTGCAGCGGCTCACCGGCGGCGTACGCATTTCGATCCTGCCCGAGCGCTGCGCGCTGGGCTATGCCGGCCACTACCGACGCGAACTGCTGATCACCGCCGAGTACGAGAACGGCGGGAGCACGCACACCCTCGTGCAGACCCCCCTCACGATCGAATACCCCGGCGGCAGCGGCAAGGTCACCGAGAGCCGCGCCACCGACGCCGAGGGTCACGTGCGCACGAACGTGCAGCATGTCCAGGTGGACGCGCTGTCGCCCGAGGTGCTCGTGAAGCTCGATCTGAACGCGTTGGTGAGCCCCGACCTCGATCCCACCTTCGTGCGGCCGCTGGTCGGCAGCCTGACCATCCCCGAACGACGTGCGCCGATCGACCTCACCATGCCGCGCGTCTTCATGCAGGCCGGCGAAAGCAACATGGGCCACCCGGTGGGCGAGGCCGGCGTGGCCACGGCCCTGCGCGCGGAGATGACCCGCAGCGGCTTCCGCTTCGTGGACCGCGAGAGCGATGCGGACATGGTGATGAAGCTGACGGCAGCCACGCGCGAAGGCGGAGCGTCCAACGGCTTCTACACCGCCTTCCTCGACCTGAGCCTCACGGTGCGCGACCGCCTCAGCGGCGAGGTGATCCACGAAGGCGGCCGCCAGGCGCTGAAGGGCGTCCAGCTCAGCTACGAGAAGGCCGGGCTCGACGCCTACAAGAAGGCCGTCCAGGAGATGAAGAAGGACGTGGCGCCGGCGCTGCTGGCCGCGCTATTGTGAGATCCATCCGTGTTCCCCATGTTTGGCACACCATTGGCAAAACCACCCTCCACATAGACCCCATCAACGCACTTCCCCATGAGAACCCTGAACACTCCCCGCTCCATCACGCTCCTGCTGACGGCGCTGATGCTGTCGGGCGCCATGACCGCCTGCAAGAGCAAGAAGAAGGCTGAAGAGGCCGCCAAGCCGCCCGAAGGCGAAACGGAGGTGAAGGTGCTGTGCTCCGGTCCGGAGTTCTTCACCGACGACAAGTTCTTCCGCGCCAACAACCTGGGCGAGAGCATGGACCAGGCCACCTCCAAGAAGAAGGCCATGGCCAACGCCCGCGCCGACATGGCCAGCGCCATCAACACCCAGATCAAGGGCGTGATCGACAACTACGTGAACAGCCGCGAGATGAACAACAAGGAGGAGGTGGCCGAACGCTTCGAGGGCCTCACCCGCGAGGTGCTCGACCAGAAGCTCGCCGGCACGCGCACCATCTGCGAGAAGATGATGAAGACCGCCGAGGGCAACTACAAGTGCTACGTGGCCATCGAACTCAGCGCCCAGGACCTGCTGGCCAGCTACAACGAACGCCTCAGCAAGGACGAGCGCCTGCGCATCGACTACGACTACGAGAAGTTCAAGGAGACCT
>CAYMXP010000088.1:0-9945 GCA_964394425.1 uncultured Chryseobacterium sp.
AGCGAGCCACCGTTCTCGATGTTCCGCGCGGCGCCGAAGAAGCGCTTGGGTTTGTGCAGCGCGTTGGCGTCCACGCCGCCGGAGAGGATCTTGCCCGATGCGGGTTGGACCGTGTTGTGCGCGCGCGCCAGGCGGGTGATGGAATCCAGCAGGATCACCACGTCGTGGCCGCACTCGGTGAGGCACTTGGCCTTCTCCAGCGCCATGGTGGCCACTTTCACGTGGCGGTCGGCGGGCTCGTCGAAGGTGCTGGCGATCACCTCGGCCTTCACGCTGCGGGCCATGTCGGTCACTTCCTCGGGGCGCTCGTCCACCAGCAGCACGATCAGGTACACCTCCGGATGGTGCGCGGCGATGGCGTTCGCGACATCCTTCAGCAGGATGGTCTTGCCGGTCTTGGGCTGCGCCACGATCAGGCCGCGCTGCCCCTTGCCGATGGGGGAGAAGAGGTCCATCACCCGCATGCTCAGGTTCTGGTCCTTGCCTTTCACCAGCGTGAACTTCTCATCGGGGAAGAGCGGGGTGAGGAACTTGAAGGGCACGCGGTCGCGGACCCAGGCGGGATCGCGGCCGTTGATCTTGTCCACCTTCACCAGCGGGAAGAACTTGTCGCCTTCGCGCGGCGGGCGCACGTAGCCATGCACCGTGTCGCCAAGCTTCAGGCCCAGCTGCTTGATCTGCTGGTTGCTCACGTACACGTCGTCGGGCGACGCGAGGTAGTTGTAGTCGCTGCTGCGCAGGAAGCCGTAGCCGTCGGGCATGATCTCCAGCACGCCTTCGGTCTCCACGAAGGCATCGAAGGTGGGACCTTCCTCGCGGCGTGGGCGGTCGTAACCGCCCTGCTGCTGACCCTGTCCTTGATCGCGCTGTGGCCCGCCGCGGTCATCGCGCCGGTCGCGCCAGCGGTCATCGCGCCGGTCGCGCCAGCGATCGTCGCGGCCGCCATGGGGTGATCCATGTTCGGGGCGCTGGCCTTCCATGCGCGGACGGTCGTCGCGGGGACGGTCGTTGCCTTGTTCCGCGGCGGCGGGAGCCGGAGCGGCATCCTCTTCTGCGGTGGCGGCCTCCGCGCCGTTCTCATCACCCGCGGAGGCGGCCTCCGCACCGTTCTCCCCATTGCCTTCCTCGGCCACCGGATCGGGCGCTTCATCGGCCACGGCCATGGCGGCCATGGCATCGTCGGTGATGCGCTGGGGGCCGGGCTTCCGATCCTGCTCGGCCAGGATCTTGTCCACCAGGTCCTGCTTGCGCAGGGTCTCGGCCTTCTTGATGTTGAGTTTTTTGGCGACCTCCTTCAGGTCGCTGATCTTCATCTCGTTCAACTCGGATGCGTTGTACATGCGTTGCGGGAAGGGTGTGCGGGAAGAGGGATGGTCCGTTGGGACCGGGGGAAAGCCCTTGGGGCTTCAGGTGATCTTACCTACTTCAGGCTTGTGGTGCCGTGCCGCGGAACCGCGGGACCGGGGGAATGCGCCACAAGGATAAGGCGATCCAGGGAATGTGCAAGCATGGGTCGGGCAGGGGGCTGACAGGGCGAACCCCGACCTTCGCGCGATGTGGCAGCGCAAGCAGACCCTTTACCTGGCCGTGGCGACCCTGCTCGGGGTGCTGATGTACCTGTTCCCCCTCGCCCGATATGAAAAGCTCGGGGTGGATGGCGCGGTGGTGTTGACCCTCTCCGGGTTGCATCATGACGACGGCACCCCTTGGGCGCAGGATCTGGCCATTCCCCTGCCGTGGCTGATGGCCCTTTTGCTCGCTTTGCTGCTGGTGTCCATCGGCCTCTTCAAACAACGCGTACGGCAGCGGCGCCTGGTGCGGCTGGGTTTTCTGTTCACCCTGGGCATGGTCGCGGGTCTGGCCTTCACCCACAACGCCGTGGCCAGCGGCATGGGCACGGTGGGCACCGTGACCAGCCACATCCTTGCGCCGTTCTACCTGCCCTTCGCCATGTTGGTGCTGATCTGGCTGGCCGAGCGTGGGATCCGAAAGGACGAGGAGCTGCTCAAGAGCGCGGATAGGCTGAGGTAAAGACCGGTTGAGGAGTTGAAGGTTGAGCGCGCAGCCGCATCAAGCCACCAGGAACGCAAGACCGTCACGCAGTCGTGCAGGCAACAACCCCACAACCCTTCAACCCCTCAACCCTTCAACCCCTCAACCCTTCAACCCTTCAACCCCTCGATCTTCCCACCCAGCTCGATCACCTCCAGGTCCTTCATCGTTCCTGCTTCGATGGTGAAGCGCAGGGCCGTGCGGATGGTGTGCGGACCGAAGCGTCCCGCGGCGCCGGGGTTCATGTAGAGGAAGTTGAGCCGCTCGTCGAACTTGACCATGCAGATGTGCGTGTGACCGCAGATGAAGAGGGTGGGAGCGTCGCTGCCCAGTTCGTTGATCACGTGCGGGTCGTAGCGTGGCGGCCTTCCGCCGATGTGGGTGATCCAGACCCGCACGCCGTCGAGGGTGAAGCGTTGGTGTTCCGGATGAACCTTGCGGATCCCTGTGTCGTCGATATTCCCATGCACCGCACGCAGGGGTTTCCAACGCGCCAGTTCGTTGGTCACTTCCAACGAGCCGATATCGCCGGCGTGCCAGATCTCGTCGCAGGCGGCGAAATGCACCTCCAGGCGGGGATCCAGCCAGCCATGGGTGTCGGAGAGCAGGCCGATGCGCGGCATGGATCAACGGGCCGGATGCGAAGGTCGGGCTTGTGATACTTCAAGCCTTGCCCCTTCGCGGCCGGCTACTTTCGCGACCCGCGCACCTTCAGCGGATCGCCGTTCATCCGATCCATCCGGTCTCCAGGTCATCCGATCGACATGCCCCGCTACTTCCTCGAGATCGCCTTCGACGGCTCCGCCTTCAGCGGCTGGCAGAACCAGCCGAACGATCCCAGCGTGCAAGAGGAGGTGGAGAAGGCCATCGCCACGGCTTTGCGCCTGCCGGAGATCGACGTGGTGGGCTGCGGAAGGACCGACAGCGGCGTGCATGCGCGGCGGTTCTTCCTGCACTTCGATGCCGATGCCAGGGGCCTGGGCGATCGCCTGGTGCGCAACCTGAACGGGATCCTGCCCGCCCCCATCGGGGTGAAGCGCCTGATCCGCGTACGGAAGGATGCGCACGCGCGGTTCGATGCCACGGCGCGCACATACACCTATCATGTTCACACGTGCAAGGATCCCTTCCTCCGCGGCCGTTCGTACCGCTTCCATCAGCCGTTGAACATCGCCGCCATGAACAGGGCGTGCGCGGTGCTGATCGGAAGGAAGGACTTCGCCGCCTTCCAGAAGTCCGGGAGCGATAACAGGACAACGATCTGCCAGGTAAGCACGGCCAAATGGAAGAAGGCCGCCGATGGCCTTGTCTTCACCATCACCGCCGATCGGTTCCTTCGCAACATGGTACGCGCCGTCGTGGGCACCTGCCTGCGGATCGGGACGGGCAAGGAACCGGTGGACCACATGCGGAAGGTGCTCGCCTCCCGCGACCGGTCGAAGGCCGGCAAGAGCGCGCCGCCGGACGGCCTCTACCTTGAACGCGTCACCTATCCGTACATCACCTCATGAGCGCGGCCACCGCTCCCGCGCCGGCTGCCGCTCCGGCCACCACCAAGCCGGGCGCCACGGGCAAGGCCTTCGACCTGCGGCTGTTCAGCCGGGTGATGGCCTTCGTGAAGCCGTACCGGGGTCCGTTCTACCTGGCCTTTTTCCTCACCATCCTGCTGGCGGCCATCGCCGTGGTGCGCCCCCTGCTGATGGGCGACATGATCGATGAGCATGCGCTCAAAGGCGATGCCCGCGGGCTGCTCATCCTCGCCATCGTCGTCGGCGTGCTGCTGGTGATCGAGGCCGCCGTGCAGTTCGCGCAGACCTACGCGACCAGCTGGCTGGGCCAGGCCGTCACCTTCGACCTGCGCGACAAGCTCTACCGCAAGATCATCGGCTTCCGGCTGCGCTATTTCGACCGCACGCCGATCGGCACGCTGGTGACGCGCGTGATCAGCGACATCGGCACCATCGACGACATCTTCTCCCAGGGCCTGCTGGAGATCCTCGGCGACCTGCTGAAGCTGGTGGTGGTGGTGGTGGTGATGTTCGTGGTGAACTGGAAGCTGGCGCTGTTGAGCCTGCTGCCGGTCCCGATCCTGATCTGGGCGACCAGCATCTTCAAGAACAGCATCCAACGCAGCTTCCAGGACGTGCGCACGCAGGTGGCGCGGCTCAATGCCTTCGTGCAGGAGCACCTGCAAGGGATGGCGATCGTGCAGACCTTCGCGCGCGAGCAGCAGGAGTTCCGCAAGTTCGAGGCGATCAACCGCGCGCACCGGGCGGCGCACATCCGTTCGGTCTTCGCCTATTCGGTCTTCTTCCCCGTGGTGGAGATCCTCGCGGCCATGAGCATGGCGCTGCTCGTGTGGTGGGGCGTGAAGGACGCGCTGGCCGGCACCGCCACCCTCGGCGACCTCTTCGCCTACATCCTCTTCATCGGCATGCTCTACCGCCCGATCCGCCAGCTGGCCGACCGGTTCAACACCCTGCAGATGGGCATGGTGGGCGCCGAGCGCGTGTTCAAGGTGCTGGACACCGATGCGGTGATCGAGGACAGCGGCACGCACGACACGCTCTCGCTCAAGGGCGACATCAGGTTCGAGAACGTGTGGTTCGCGTACGCCGATCCGTCCCCATCCCCCGGCCCCCATACCCAGGGAGAAGGGGTGGAGATCGCCCAGGACCAGGTCCAGTGGGTCTTGAAGGACGTGAGCTTCGAGGCGCGCGCCGGGGAGATGATCGCCCTGGTGGGCGCCACGGGCGCGGGCAAGAGCTCGATCGTGAACGTGCTGAGCCGCGCCTACGAGTTCCAGAAGGGCCGCGTGCTGGTGGATGGACGGGACATCCGCTCCTATGCGCTCAAGCAGCTGCGCCAGAGCATCAGCGTGGTGCTGCAGGACGTGTTCCTTTTCAGCGACACCGTACACAACAACATCACCCTGCACGATCCCACGATCACGCGCGAGCAGGTGATCGCCGCGGCGAAGGCTGTCGGTGCGGACGGCTTCATCATGGCGCTTCCCAAGGGCTACGACACCGAAGTGGGCGAACGCGGCGGGGTGCTCAGCACCGGCCAGCGGCAATTGCTGGCCTTCATCCGCGCCTTTGTCCATCAGCCGAAGATCCTGGTGCTGGACGAAGCCACCAGCAGCGTGGACAGCCTCAGCGAGCAGCTGATCGTCCGCGCCACCGAGCTGATCACCCAGGGCCGCACCAGCATCGTGATCGCCCACCGCCTCAGCACCGTGCAGCACGCCGACCGCATCCTGGTCTTCGACAAGGGGCGGATCGTGGAGCAGGGCGACCACCAGGGGCTGCTGGCACAGGGCGGGGCGTACAGGAAGTTGTACGATCTCCAGTTCCGCTGATCTCCCGTCCCGTCGCGCTTTTCTCCCGCCTCGTCGGATCCCCCTCGATGAGGGAACAGGCGCCGGTAGTTTCGGGGCCGCCATGCAACAGGAACACCGTTCCGAACGTCATTCGATCGTTCCGATCGAAACAAGGAGAACCGCCCCATGAAGCACTGTACGTTACTTTTCGCCCTCACGCTCACCTTCACCGCTCAGGCCCACGACCATGCCCCCGCAAGCCGCATCCAGTATGTGGCCAACAAGGGCCAGTGGCCCGATGCGGTGCGCTACCGGGCCGACCTTCCCGGCGCGGCGATGTTCCTGGAAACCGGCGCGGTGACCTGGAGCGTGCTGGAGAAAGGTGCCGACGACAGGATGCACGACATCGCCCACCAGCCGAAAGCCGTTCAGGAGGCCTTCCGGTTGAAGGGGCATGCCTGGCGCGTGCGATTCATTGGCGCCAGTGATGCGGCCGAAATGGCCACCGAGGACCGGCAGCCCTACTACCACAACTACTTCCTGGGCAACGACCCTTCCCAATGGGCCGGCAACGTACCGGTGTTCCACGCGGTCACATACCGCCAGCTCTGGCCGGGCATCGATCTGCGCTGGCACGGGCAGGATGGGCAGGTGAAATACGACGTGCTGCTGGCTCCCCGCGCAGATCCTTCGAGGATCGTTCTCCACTACGAGGGTCTCGACGGAATGACGGTGGATGGCGAGGGCAACCTGAGGCTTGCCACATCCATCGGGGAAATGATCGAGATGCATCCGGTGGCCTGGTACGCCGACAACCACCAGCGGCTTGCGTGTGCCTATCGACTTTCCAACGGATCGGTCGGCTTCCACTTTCCCGAAGGCCGCGATGCCGAACGGGCCGTGGTGATCGACCCGCTCCTGATCGCCAGCACCCTTTCGGGCGCCACCGGCTCAAGCAATTACGGGCACTGCGCCACCTACGACGATGCCGGCAACATGTACACCGGCGCGCGCAACTTCGGTCCCAGTTATCCGGTCACCCTCGGCGCTTTCCAGACGGTGATGGGCGGCGGCGGCACCGACATGTCGTTCAGCAAATACAACCCCGACGGCAGCAGCCTGATCTGGGCCACCTACCTGGGCGGCAATTCCGCGGAGAACCCGCACTCGCTGATCGTGACGGCGAACCAGGAACTCTGCGTGCTGGGGTCCACCTCCTCCACGAACTTTCCGGTGAGCGGCGGCTGTTTCGACAACGCGCTCGGTGGCACCTACGACATCACCCTCACGGTGTTCAACGCCGCATGCACGGGATTGGTCGGCTCCACCTTCGTGGGAGGCACGAGTACCGATGGCCAGAATGCGATCTACATCAACTATGGCGATACCTACCGCGGGGAGATCATGCTCGATCCGCTGGGCAACATCAGCGTGGCCAGCTTTTCCGAGTCGGCGGACTTCCCGGTGACCGCCGGCGCTCTGCAAGGGACGCTTGGGGGCATGATGGACGGCGTGGTGTTTTCCATGCCGTTGGATCTTTCGGCCATGCTGTGGTCCACCTACCTGGGCGGATCGGCGTACGACAATGCGCTGGGCCTGCGCTACGCGTCGGGAGGGGACCTGTTCGTGACAGGCATCACCGAGAGCAGCAACTTCCCCGTGGTGGCCGGTGGCTACCAGACCACCTTCCAGGGTGGAACACGCGATGGCTACGTCACGCGCATGTCCGGCACGGGGTCCGCGTTGGTTGCGAGCAGCTACTATGGGACCACCGGTGACGACGGATTGAATTTCCTTGATACCGACCAGGCCGGCGATGTTTATGTCTACGGACAGAGTGATGGGCCGATCCCCGTGGTGCCCGCGGGTACCTACAGCATGGCGGGTGGCGATGTGGTGATCGCCAGGTTCACGCAGGATCTCACGTCCGTCCCACTGAGCACTACCGTGGGTTTCCCGGGTGGTGGTTTTTTCTGGTCCCTGGCGCCGGTGGCCTTCCTGGTGGATGTATGCGATCACGTGTACATCTCCGGTTACAATGCCTCCAGCGGCTACCCGCTGACGGCGGACGCGCTTTTCAGCACCGGCAGCTTCTACCTGGCGGCTTTCGACGTGGACATGACCGGCCTGCTTTTCGGCACCTACTTCGGTGGAAGTCACGTGGACGGGGGCACGAGCCGGTTCGACAAGGATGGCATCATCTACCAGGGGGTATGCAGCGGCATGGGCAGCATGACCACCGTGCCCTGGGCATGGGCCACCACCCAGACGATCGGATGGGACATCGGCGTGTTCAAGATCGATTTCCAGGTGGCCGGCGTGAACGCGGCCGCGGGCACGTCGGTGAACACCGGTTGCGCCCCGCTGCTGGTCGATTTCCTGAATTCGAGCACGGGCACCAACTGGTCCTGGGACTTCGGTGATGGATCGCCGCTGGTCTACGCCTACGACACCTCGCACGTCTACACCACGGCAGGCGCCTTCACCGTCACCCTCATCGCCAGCGACTCGCTGGCCTGCAACGTGGCGGATACGCTGCAGTTCCCCGTGACGGTCGGTGCCGGCAGCGTGCTGGATGCCCAGTTCACCGCAGTGCAGAACATCGATTGCACGTTGAACCAGGTGATCGCGACCAACGCGAGCACCGGTGCCCCGCTGGCGTTCGTGTGGGACATGGGTGATGGCACGATCTACACCGACACCAACGTGGTGCATGATTACCTCGCTCCAGGCAGTTACGACGTTGAACTGCTGGTCTACGATCCCACGGGCTGCGGCCAGCCAGATTCGATCATGCAGACCATCGTCATCTCCCCACCCGTGCAGGTGGGCGCTTCGTTCACCGTCCAGCAGCAGCCCGATTGCGCGCAGCTGATCGTCACCACCGGCAATACCTCGGCGGGACCTTCACCCACCTACCAATGGGACATGGGCGATGGCACCGTCTACTTCACCCCGAACGTCGTTCACACCTATCTGCTTCCCGGGCTGTACACCGTCCAGCTGATCGCCAGTGACACGAACACCTGCAACCTCGCGGATACGGCCACGGTGCAGGTCCAGGTGGATCCCGTGCAGCCGGTCAGCGCGGCGTTCACCATCGATCAGGTGTTCGATTGCGCGCAGTTGATCGGTTCCACGGTGAACGCCAGCACCGGAACGTCGATGGTGTTCAGCTGGGACATGGGCGACGGCTTCGTGAGCAACGACACCAACGTGGTGCATACCTACCTCCTGCCGGGCACCTACACCGTGACGCTGATCGTGAGCGATGCGCTGGGCTGCTCCCCGAACGATACGGCCACCGCGCAAGTGGTCATCGACCCGCTGGATCCCGTCGTGGCGGACTTCAGCCTCATGCAGACCGGGAATTGCACCACGCTTACCGTGCAAGGCATCAACCTGAGCACCGGCGACAGCGTGAGCTACAGTTGGGACATGGGCGATGGCAGCGTGCTGAACACGACGGATGTCAACCACGTGTACAACACACCGGGGACCTACATCGTGACGCTGACCGTGACCGACCTGGGCTGCGGGCAGGACGACAGCTTCAGCATGCCGGTGACGATGATCGTCGAGCTGCCCACGCCCCTGGTGAGCGACGCGGTGATCTGCCCGGATAGCAGCGTCGTGCTGGACGCCACATCCAACGTGAGCAACTACCTGTGGAGCACCGGGGCCACGACACCGACGATCACCGTGGATCAGGGAGGCACCTATGTCGTCGAGGTCTTCACGGCGGATTGCTATGGAACGGACACGGTCGAGGTCATCGAAGGACCGGAGTACGAGCTTGGCTTCGAAGTGAACGCATGCCCATCGGAACCGGTCCTGCTGACGATCCCGCTGGACGGCCAGTCCTACAGTTGGAGCACCGGCGGCACGGGGCAGACCGAACTGGTGATCGGGGCGGGGGAACACATTTTCACCGTGATCGATGACCTGGGTTGCCCGCACACGGATACGGCCACGGTGATTGCCCTGGAGGCGGAGGCTCAGCTCTATGCGCCGAACGCCTTCACGCCCGACGGTGACGGACTGAACGACAACTTCCTGATCACGGGCATTGGCGAGGAGGCGGTGGAGCTGTTGATCTTCGATCGCTGGGGTGAACAGCTCTATTCGACCACCTCGCTCACCGAGCCCTGGGATGGCCGGTATTCAGGAACCCTGGTCAAGCAGGATGTGTACGTGTATCGGTTGACCTACAATGCGCACTGCGACCAGGGGAACGAGAAACTCGTCTTCGGCCACGTGAGCGTGCTGCATTGAGGCGGGCGCGCCGCGCAAGCGGCACTACAGTTTGCCCGTGAGCGCGACACCGGTATAGGAGTCTGTTCGGGACAGCAGGTCTTCAGGCGTTCCCTCGAAGACGACCTTGCCGCCACCTTCGCCGCCCTCCGGCCCCAGATCGATCACGTGGTCGGCGCACTTGATCACCTCCGGGTTGTGCTCGATCACCAGCACGCTGTGGCCGTTGGCGATCAAGGCCTGCAACGAGTGGAGCAGCTTCGCGATGTCGTGGAAGTGCAGGCCGGTGGTGGGTTCGTCCAGGATGTAGAGCGTGC
>CAYMXP010000089.1:0-9879 GCA_964394425.1 uncultured Chryseobacterium sp.
CATCGTACCACGAGGGTTCTCGTTCATGAGCGCGCCAGCGCCGAACCAAGTACCCACCCGAAGGCCAGGAGGACGCCATCGGCCTGGTGCTGAAACAGGCGGAGGTTCTGGCCGATGGGTGGAGTTCATAGGCCCTCCTACCCCAAGAACGGATACCGGTGCTCCCTCGGCGGCACGAAGGTCTCCTTGATCGTGCGCGGGCTCACCCAGCGGATCAGGTTCAGGTAGCTGCCCGCCTTGTCGTCTGCCGCTGCCGCGCACGCCGCCGAAAGGTTGCTGGCCCACCACCACGCCGGTGGGATTCCCATGCCGGACCGTCGCCTATCTTTGGTCATCACCTGAACGGCATGAAAGCCAAACGCGAGTTGACGGCCATCATCGAACGGGAAGGCAACGGCTATGTGAGCTTGTGCCCCGAACTGGACGTGGCCAGCCAGGGCGAGACCATCGAGGAAGCACGGGCGAACCTGGTGGAAGCGCTCGAATTGTTCTTCGAAACGGCTTCGCCGGCGGAGGTGCGTGAACGGCTGCACGACGAGGTGCTGGTGACGCGCGTGCAAGTGGCCGTCTGATGCGCGTCTTGAGCGGAAAGGAGGTGTGCGCGATCCCCCGCGCGAACGGGTTCGATCAAGTGCGGCATCGCGGCAGCCACGTCATCATGCAAAAGCGCATGGCCGGCTCCACCCTCACCGTGCCGGTCACGGATCACAAGGAATTGCGGGTCGGAACGCTCCTGACGATCATCCGGCAAAGCCGGCTCGACCGTTCGCTTTTCGCTTAGCGGTTCGCTCCAAAATGCTCCTTGATGCGATCGAGCGCGGTTCCTCTCCCAGGTGGACGCGATAGCCGACCTCGGCCGGCTTCCTGTACATCATGGCGCTTCGGCAGCGACGCTCCCCCTCACCCCATGAACGGATACCGGTGCTCCTTCGGCGGCACGAAGGTCTCCTTGATGGTGCGCGGGCTGGTCCAGCGGATCAGGTTCAGGTAGCTGCCGGCCTTGTCGTCTGCCGCTGCCACGCGCGCCGCCGAAGGGCTGCTGGCCCACCACCGCACCGGTGGACTTCCCACGCCGGACCGTCGCCTATCTTTGGTCATCACCTGAACGGCATGAAAGCCAAACGCGAGTTGACGGCCATCATCGAACGGGAAGGCAACGGCTATGTGAGCTTGTGCCCCGAACTGGACGTGGCCAGCCAGGGCGAGACCATCGAGGAAGCACGGGCGAACCTGGTGGAAGCGCTCGAATTGTTCTTCGAAACGGCTTCGCCGGCGGAGGTGCGTGAACGGCTGCACGACGAGGTGCTGGTGACGCGCGTGCAAGTGGCCGTCTGATGCGCGTCTTGAGCGGAAAGGAGGTGTGCGCGATCCCCCGCGCGAACGGGTTCGATCAAGTGCGGCATCGCGGCAGCCACGTCATCATGCAAAAGCGCATGGCCGGCTCCACCCTCACCGTGCCGGTCACGGATCACAAGGAATTGCGGGTCGGAACGCTCCTGACGATCATCCGGCAAAGCCGGCTCGACCGTTCGCTTTTCGCTTAGCGGTTCGCTCCAAAATGCTCCTTGATGCGATCGAGCGCGGTTCCTCTCCCAGGTGGACGCGATAGCCGACCTCGGCCGGCTTCCTGTACATCATGGCGCTTCGGCAGCGACGCTCCCCCTCACCCCATGAACGGATACCGGTGCTCCTTCGGCGGCACGAAGGTCTCCTTGATGGTGCGCGGGCTGGTCCAGCGGATCAGGTTCAGGTAGCTGCCCGCCTTGTCGTTGGTGCCGCTGCCGCGCGCGCCGCCGAAGGGCTGCTGGCCCACCACCGCGCCGGTGGGCTTGTCGTTGATGTAGAAGTTGCCCGCGCTGTGGCGCAGCACCTGCGTGGCCTGCGCGATGGCCTCGCGGTCGGTGGCCAGCACCGCGCCGGTGAGGGCGTAGTCGCCGGTGGCGTCCACCAGCTTCAGCGTGTCCATCCACCGGTTGGATGAGTACACGTGGATGGTGAGCACCGGCCCGAAGATCTCCTCGCACATGGTGCGGCTTTTCGGATCCTTCGTCACCGCCACGGTGGGCTCGATGAACCAGCCCACCTTCCGGTCGTACTTCCCTCCGGCGATGACCTGGATGTGCTTCTTGTCGGCCTTCAGCTGGTCGATGTAGCCGCTGATCTTGGTGAAGGCCTTCTCGTCGATCACCGCGCCGATGAAGTTCTTGAAATCGCGCGGGTCGCCCATCTTCATGTCGGCCAGGTCGGCCAGCAGTTCCTTCTTCACCTGCGGCCAGATGTTCTCGGGGATGTAGGCGCGCGAGGCGGCGCTGCACTTCTGCCCCTGGAACTCGAAGGCGCCGCGGCTCAGCGCGGTGGCCACCACCTGCGGGTCGGCGCTCTCGTGGGCGATCACGAAATCCTTGCCGCCGGTCTCGCCCACGATGCGCGGGTAGCTGCGGTAGCCGGCGATGTGCTCGCCGATGGTCTTCCAGATGGTGCGGAACACCGCGGTGCTGCCGGTGAAGTGGATGCCGGCGAAGTCCCGGCTCTTGAAGATCACATCGCCGGCGGTGGGCCCGTCCACGTGCAGGAGATTGATGACGCCATCGGGCAGTCCGGCTTCGCGGAAGACCTCCATGATCACCTGCGCGCTGTAGATCTGCGCGTCGGCGCATTTCCACACCACGGTGTTGCCCATCAGCGCGCAGCTGGCGGGCAGGTTGCCGGCGATGGCGGTGAAGTTGAAGGGCGTGAGGGCGAAGACGAAGCCCTCCAGCGCGCGGTATTCCATGCGGTTCCACACGCCGGGCGAACTGGCCGGCTGGTCGCGCAGGATCTGCTGGGCGTAGTGGACGTTGAAGCGCAGGAAGTCGATCAGCTCGCAGGCGCTGTCGATCTCGGCCTGGTAGCACGTCTTGCCCTGGCCCAGCATGGTGGCCGCGTTGATGGACCAGCGGTAGGGTCCGGCGATCAGGTCGGCGGCTTTGAGGAACACGCCGGCGCGGTCCTCGAAGGGCATGTTCTCCCAATCGCGCTTGGCCTTCAGCGCCGCGTCGATGGCGGCGCGCACGTGCTTCGCCTCGCCGAAGTGCGCGGTGCCCAGCCGGTGCGCGTGCTTGTGCGGGGGGTTCATGGGCCGCTGGTCGGCGGTCTCGATCGCGTGGCCGGCGATCCACAAGGGCGCATCGATGCGCGCGCGCAGTCGGCGGTCCAGTTCGGCCTGCAGCAGCTCGCGCTCCCTGGATCCGGGCGCGTAGCCCAGCACCGGTTCGTTCTGGGGAAGGGGTACGGTGTAGCTCATGGGGGTCAGGGCGAAGATATCGGCGCCCGTGCCGTCTCAGCGCAACACCACGCGGCCTTCCTCCTCCTCGTACCGGGTGCGCGTGACGCCCAGGTCCTTGATCAGCCCGTCCTCCAGGCCGTACACCCAGCCATGCACGTGGATGGGCCGGCCCTTCTCCCAGGCGTCGCGCAGCACGCTGGTGCGGCTCAGGTCGTAGACCTGCTCGGCCACGTTGAGTTCCACCAGGCGGTCGAAGCGCCGGCGTTCATCGGCGATGCCGCGCAGCTCTTCGCGGTGGATGCGGGCCACGTCGCGGATCTCGCGCACCCAGATGGCGGCGGGCCCGCGGAACTCGGGGCCCATGGCCGCCTTCACGCCGCCGCAGCCGTAGTGGCCGCACACGATGATGTGGTCGATGCCCAGCGCGTTCACGCCGTAGTCCACCACGCTGAGCATGTTCAGGTCGGTATGCACCACCATGTTGGCCACGTTGCGGTGGATGAACATGTCGCCGGGCATGGTGCCGGTGATCTGGTTGGGCGGCACGCGGCTGTCGCTGCAGCCGATCCAGAGGAAGAAGGGCTTCTGGTGCCTGGCCAGTTCGGTGAAGAGCTCGGGGTTCTCGCGGCGCATGCGCTCGCTCCACTCCTTGTTGCGTCGCAGCAGTTCGGTGTGCAGGTCGGGGCGATCGATCGTGGGGGCCATGGCGGTCAAGGTAAGGGTGCCGTCGGGCGGGGCACTATCGCGGTGCTTCATGGGGGATGGTGTGGTGGGGATCAGGTCCTTCCGGTGGCCAGGGAGCGCGAGGCGGTGAGGATCACCTGGCGGAAGAGCACCCGGGTGGGGCGGGGGCGCGCCGCGCCGAAGCCGGTCAGTTGGAGTTCGATGCCGCGTTGGGGCGCGGCGGAACGGAATTCCTCGATGATCTCGCGCACGTCGGGATCGAGGTCCATCGTGCGGCCGGCGTCGATCACCACGCGCGCGCCCTCGGGCAGTTCCTCCAGGGTGCGCTTGATGCCGGCCTTGTTCAGGAAAGTGACGTCCTCGCTCAGTTCGATGCGGATAGGCTGGCCGGGCCGGTGCTTCGAGCGGTCGAAGTGGAAAGGCACGCGAAAGTTCTTCCAGAGGATGTGGATCACGGCCACGGCGATGCCCAGGCCCACGCCGGTGAGCAGGTCGATGAGCGCCACGCCCGCCACGGTGACGGCGAACGGAACGAAGCGCACGGCACCCTGGCGCCACAGGGCCGTGAACTGCGCGGGCTTGATCAGCTTGTAGCCCACCACGATGAGCACCGCGGCCAGGCTGGCCAGCGGCACCATGCGCAGCAGGCCCGGGAAGGCGAGCACGGCGGCCAGGATCAGCGTGCCGTGCAGCACCGTGGAAAGCCTGGAGCGGCCGCCGCTTTGGATGTTGGCCGAGCTGCGCACGATCACCTGCGTCACGGGCAGGCCGCCCAGCAGGCCGCTCACCAGGTTGCCCAGACCTTGGGCGTGCAGCTCGCGGTTGGCGCGCGTGGTGCGCTTCCAGGGGTCCATCTTGTCGGTGGCCTCCACGCACAGCAGCGTTTCCAGGCTGGCCACCACGGCGATCACCGCGGCGGTCTTCCACACCGGCGGCTGCACGAGCCCGGCGAGCGTGGGATGCGGCAGGTCGCCCCAGCCGGTGAGGTCGGGTAGCTGCACGAAGTGCCCGGCGCCCAGGGCCAGCATGGGATCGTATTGGAACACCACCCCCAGCACGATCCCCAGCACCACGGCCAGCATGGATCCCGGCACGCGGGCCAGCACGCGGTGGCGCCTGATCGCCGGCCGCTCCCAAAGCACCAGCACCAGGAGGCAACTCGCGCTGATCGCCACGGCGCCGGGGGTGATGAAGGCGAACATGGTCCGCAGGTCGGCGAAGTGGTAGGCTTCCACGCTCTGCGGCATGGCGTCGTACCCCAGGGCGTGGGTCACCTGGGTGAGGATGATCAGCACGCCGATGCCGGCGAGCATGCCCTGGATCACCGTGCTGGGGAAGTAATAGGCGATCACGCCGGCCTTCAACAGGCCCAGCAGGATCTGCATCAGTCCGGCGAGCACCACCGCGGTGAGCAGCAGTTCAAAGCGGCCCAGTTCCATCGCGGCCGCCAGCAGGATGGCGGTGAGGCCCGCGGCCGGGCCGCTCACCCCGAGGGCCGAGCCGCTGGCCAGGCCCACCACGATGCCGCCGGCCACCCCGGCGATGATGCCCGAGATCAGCGGCGCGCCCGAGGCCAGGGCGATGCCCAGGCACAGCGGTAGCGCGACAAGGAACACGACGATCGAGGAGGGCAGGTCCTGCCGCCAGTGTTGAAAGAGGGTTTTCATTGGATCGGAATGTGTCATGGACCGGCGCCGGCAGGTGCCGGACATCGATGCCTTGTGATGGGAATGGAACGATCATCCGCCCACGTCGCGGACCAGGGATCCGAACGGAGCAGGGGTCCGCTTCACTATGCGGGCCGTGCCGGCGCGGTCACCGGCGGATCAACAGCGGTCGGGCGGTGGCGTGAGCACCTCGCGCAGGGGCGCCGGGAAATAGAAATGGCCGTCGTGGCCGAACACCTCGCTGCGGGCGGGGCCGCGTTCGATCGCGTTGCGGCCGGCAGGCGCGGGGTGCTTGTGCGATTCTTCCTCGAGCACCGGGGGTGGCTTGCCGCCGCACTCCTCGGCCCAGTTCACCAGCACGTTGGTTTGCGCCAGCGGCGCCACCACCAGGCTGAGGCTCAACAGCAGCGCCACGGTGCGCAGCAGGGCGAGCAGGACGGCGGTCTTCATGGCGCGCCAAAAGTAGGGCGCCGCCTCCCGGCGTGTGTTGCCCCCGTGTTAAGGTTGGCCGATCGCCTTCAGTTGGCGCGGTAGGGCACCATCAGCAGGAACTCCGGGATGCGCACGCGGAAGGTCGCGCCTTCGCCGCGCCGCATCAGGTAGGTGCCGCGCATGCGGCCCAGGTCGCTGCGCAGGTCGCAGAAGCTCGTGTAGGTGAAGCTCTCACCGGGCTCCAGCACCGGATGTTCGCCCACCACGCCGGCGCCCTCCACCTCGCGGCGGTGGCCCAGGCTGTCCTGGATGATCCAATGCCGCCGCAGGAGCTGCACGGTGCTTGAACCGGTGTTCTCGATGCGGATGCGGTAGCTGTACAGGAAGCGCATCGCCTTGGGATCGCTCTGCCCCGGCTCGAAGCGCGCGCGCACGCTCACGCGGATGCCCTGGGTGACGGCCGTGCTCATGTTCTCCACATCATGCTGGTGACGAAGGAACGAGTTGGACCGATCGCTGTCAAAGCCCCGCCGTCATCTTCGGGCCGGACCGTTCCATCGCCCCCCGCTTCCCTTCCGTCGGATCGCCCGGCGCGGCGTGGCCCGGTCCTCTATTGTTGCCGCACCCCATGAGGCCATTCGCGCAACTCGCGCTCATCGCCGCGATCGGCACCGCCGGCCCCGCGCGCGCCCAATACGACGGTCCGGAGAGCGTGGAATACGACGCCGCGGGCGACCGCTACTTCATCTCCAACACGGGCGATGGCACCATCAAGCAGCGCGACCAGGCGGGCAATGTGACGCCCTTCGCCAGCGTGAGCCCCGCGCCCTACGGCCTGGAGATCCAGGGCGACACGCTCTTCGCCTGCAGCGGCGGCGGCGTGAAGGGCTATCTGCTTTCCACCGGAGCGCAGGTGTTCGACCTCGGCCTGGGCGGCACCTTCTGCAACGGCATCACCTCCGACGGCACCTTTCTCTACGTCACCGACTTCAGCGAGGAGAAGATCTACCGCGTGGACGTGGCGGCGAACAGCTTCAGCACCTGGGTGGCCGATACGGACGGAACACCGAACGGCATCGTGTTCGATCCGGCCGGCGACCGGCTGGCCGTGGCCTTCTGGGGCACCAACGCGGCGGTGAAGACCTACGATCGCGCCACCGCCGCACCAGGCGCGGCGATGAACACGGGACTGGCCAACATCGACGGGATCACGATCGACTGCACGGGGCTTTTCCTGCTGGCTTCGTGGAGCCCCGACAAGATCACGCGCATCATCAGCTTCACCGATCCGCTGCAGGACGTGATCACCACCGGACTGAACAACCCTGCCGACATCGACTTCGATCCCGTGCGCGGCGAGGTGTGCGTGCCCAACAGCAGCAACGACCAGGTGATCATCGAAGCCGTGGCCCCATGCGCCACGGCCGTGGGCGATGGCACGCGTTCGACACCGATGCGCGCGACCCCCAATCCCACCACGGGCCTGGTGTGGATCGATCTCCAAGAGCATCGCGCTGTACCCTACCTCCTGCTCGATGCGCGCGGCCTGCTCATCGGCGGCGGTACGCTTCCGGTCGGCGGCCTGCTCGACCTGGGCGGGCTCGCACCGGGGCGCTACACGCTGGACTTCCCCGGCCTGCGCAGGCACGCGCAGCTGGTGAAGGAGTGATCAGGTCCGGCCGGTCATTGGTGCGGGCAACGGCAGCCCCAGCTCGTACTCACGTTTCACCGCCTCGTCGCTCAGGGTCACCAGGGTGAAGATCCCCAGGATCAGGCCCAGCGGGATGTTCAGGCAGTCGAAGGCCGCCACCACCATGCTCAGGGTGCGGTGCTTCCGTTTCGCGATGCAGCGGCCGCTGTAGATGTTGAGGATGCCGATGGCCTCGATGAAGAGGAAGAGGCCCAGCCCGACGCCGCTCAGCAGCGAGCCCAGCCAGGGCGGAGGCGCCTCCGTGGCGTTCTCCATCATCCAGTCGCTGCCGAGGAAGCCGCCGAGCGCCACCAGCAGCAGCACGAACAGTCCGCCGAAACAGGTCAGCGCGCCGTAGACGTAATGGAAGATCTCGACGGCCCTCAGGTTCTTGTTCATGGGGTGAAGCTATGCGGCGACCTTGGAAGGCGCACGGCCGGATCCACGAACGGAAGGCTGACCGGAGAAAAGGAAAGCCGCCCCTGTGAGGGAGCGGCTTCCCGCATGATCGCGCTCGCGATCAGTCGTCGTTGCCGAAGTTCACCCCGATGGTGAGGCCGTAGGTGAGGTACTTGCTGTCGATGGAACTCACGCCGTCGGCATCGCTGAAGGCGCGGCTCAGGCCGAAGCTCACGCCGGGTTCGAGGGTGAAGTAGCCCATGTCGAAGCCCAGGCCCGCGTCGATGTTGAAGGAGCCCTTGTTGAAGTCGCCTTCGTTCCAGCCGATGCCTTCGTCCTTGTCGTCCACGCTCAGCAGCACGTCGTAGCTGGGGCCGGCGGCCAGGCGCAGGTCGAACTGGTAGCTGTCGATGATGCGGTAGCCGGCCAGCGCGCGCAGCTTCAGGCTGGTGCGGATCAGGTCCTTCTCGATGGCGGCATGCTCGAAGTCGTCCACGGTCACCACCGTGGCGTTGCGGCCGAGGAAGGCGCCCGGTTGGAAGTACAGCCGGTCGCCGAAGCGCAGGTCGGCGCCCACCTGGTAGCCGAGCGCGGCCTTGTACCGGGTGGTTTCGGTGGAACCGGTCATGTCCTGGAAGGTAAGCCCCATCTGGGGGTTCACCTGGAACTGAGCCCGCGCGGCGGGCAGGACGGCCATCAGGGAGAGGGATGCGATGAGCTTTTTCATGGTCCTTGGTTCTGGATCGTGGGGGCGGTTTGCAACGGCCGTGCCAAGGCCTGGAAGCCATGTTGGGCAAGGGTTCCGGACGGTTCGATGGGTCCCGACCCGGCCCGGGGCCGGGTTCTTGGGGGCCTGTTTGCAAGGATCGCGTCCGGCTTCCGACTTTCACCCCGTCAAACCCATCCACCCATGGCAGTCACCGGTGCCAAGATCGCCTCCGCCTTCAAGGAACTGAAGTCGCGCCACGGCGGCGTGCAGAACGACTACTTCGGCCTCGTGTACCTGGAGGAAGAGATGAGCCTGCCCCGCGAGGAGGCCGTGGAACAGATCGCCTTCGGCCCGCACGAGAGCGGCATCGACGCCTACCACATCGACGAGCGGAAGAAGACCCTGCACCTCTTCGTGTTCCGCCACCAGCGCGCGCACGACAACTTCCGCGAAGCGTACGACCGGCTGCTGGGCGGCGGCCTGGAGCAATTGTTCGGCGATGCCGCCGCGCGCGACCTGCTGGTGAGCCGCCTGAAGCGCAAGCTGCAGAACGATCCCGTGTCCATCGACCGCGTGCAGTTCCAGTTCGTATTCCTGGGCGACCCGGCGGAGGCCGAACGCAGCACCGTGTTGGAGAAACTGCGCGAGGACCTGGAGAACAAGCAATACCTGATCAACGCCTTCTTCGGCGGCCGCCGCGTGACCATGGCCGTGGTCTACCACTCCGCCACCGGCCGCAGCAGCGAGACGCGCGTACACCAGACGCACCGCTTCGAGGTGGACGTTGAGGAGGTGTTGCAGGCGCGCGGCCCCGACCACGAGGCCATGCATGTGGGCTTCATCCGCCTCTGGGACCTGTACCAGATGCACAAGACCATGGGCGACCGCTTCTTCGAGCGCAACATCCGCTACGGCATGCCCGAGACCAGCCCGGCCAACCGGGCCATGCAGCGGGCCTTCAAGCAGATCCTGGTCGATGGCACGCTCGACGCCTCGCGCTTCCTCTTCGACCACAACGGCGTCACCTTCAGCT
>CAYMXP010000090.1:0-9809 GCA_964394425.1 uncultured Chryseobacterium sp.
CTCTTTTGCAAACTTTGGTTTGTGCGTTGGCTTGTGCGGTTTGCAAATGTGCTTGTCCCTGTGTGTTGTTGGCTTACTTGTTCGCTTCGTTGTATTCCTCGTCTGTTACAGGTTGTAGCCAAGTTACTTGAACATCGTCTTTGTAGTTTGTTATGGCAATGTGTGTCATTTGTGTAGTTGCACTTGCACCGTGCCAGTGTTCTACATTTTCAGGAATATTTACCACATCACCTTTTTTATGGGCTGTGCAGGTTTGCCTTTTTCCTGATAAAAGCCGTTGCCTTCAATCACAAGCAACACTTGTCCTTTTGGGTGTGTATGCCAGTTTGTTCTTGCATTAGGCTCAAATGTTACGCTACCTGCGGAAAATTCATTGTTCTTGTCTTGAGCAACCAATGGCGTTAGAAAAGCATTTCCCACAAACCATTCATTAGGTAATTGTTGTCCTTTCGGAAAAATTTCTGTTGTGTTCATATTTTTTTCTTTTTTGGTATTACAATTTGTAAGGATTAGCGCTGTGATGAATAAAACAATTATTCTTTTCATTTCTTTAGTTTTTCAATGAAGCCATATCAATTACAAAACGATATTTCACATCGCCTTTCTCCAAGCGTTCAAAGGCTGTGTTTACATCCTGAATGTTGATGATTTCACTTTCTGCTGTGATGTTGTGTTTGAAACAGAAGTCTAACATTTCTTGTGTTTCGGAAATACCGCCAATGTTTGAGCCTGCAAAACTTCTTCTGCCCGATACGACACTAAATGCACCAATTTCTAATGGCTCTGGTGGTAATCCAACCAAAACAACACTACCATCGTGACATAATAAATTCAGGTAAGTGTTTACATCGTGTTTGGCGGAAACGGTATCAATAATGAAATGCAATTTGCGACTGTACTTATTCATTTCTTCGGAATCGTTTGACAATACAGCATAATCTGCACCCAAGCGTTTTGCATCTTCCACTTTGCTTGGCGATGTGGTAAATACGGTTACTTCTGCTCCCATTGCTTTTGCAATTTTGATAGCCAAATGTCCCAACCCGCCAATTCCTAAAATCCCTACTTTTTTACCAGGCCCGGCTTGCCAGTGCTTCAAGGGTGAGTACACGGTGATACCGGCACAAAGTAAAGGCGCTGCCGCTGCTAAATCCTGAAATTCGGGCATATGCAACACATATCTTTCGTTGCAAACGTAGGTTTTTGAAAAACCTCCGAATGTATGTCCACCCGAAATTTTATCGGGACTGCTGAAAGAGAAGGTCACGCCTTCATCACAAAACTGCTCTATTCCTTCGTTGCAATACTCACAATGGTCGCAGCTATCCACAATGCAACCCACACCGGCAAGGTCGCCCACTTTGAAGTTCTTAACGTGTTCGCCAACAGTTGTAATTCGTCCTACAATTTCGTGCCCTGGAACTATGGGAAATAATGTTCCTCCAAAATCATTTTTGATTTGGTGTAAATCAGAATGGCAGATACCGCAATACAACACTTCAAATTCAACATCGTGAGCTTGAACTGTTCTGCGGTTGATTGTGATTTCCCTTAATGGTGCTTTGGCGACATCTGTGCCAAATGCTTTTATTTGTTTTGAGTTCATACTTTTTTTATTTGTTATTGAGGGTTACTAATTCCTAAATTTTCTCTTTTATGTAGTTCAGGATTTTCTACAATTGTGGCAATGAACGCAGCAATGCTTTTTCTTGAAATAGCCGATCCTGTTTCAGGTTGTCCTTTCTGTGTTATAACATAATTTACTTCATCAGCATTGGTAAACCAATCGGGGCGAAGAATGGTATAATCAAGTTTTGAAACTTCTATGATGTCTGCCAATCTTCTGTAAGGTTTTAATATGGGCTTTAATGGTGTTTCATATATACCAATGGAACTGACAGCGATAATGCGTTTTACGCCTGTTTCTTCCATTGCCTGCACTATGTTTATTGCCATTGTAGCCAAATCGCCTGCAAGGTTTACATATACGATGTCTTGACCCACAACTGCCTTTTTTACAGTATCGTAATGGATTGCATCACCCTCAATAATGTGATGATTTTTAGCATTGCCTTCTAATCTGCTTTTGTTTCTTACGAATAGGGTAAGCTGCACATCGCTTTGTTTTTCCAAGGCTTCTATTACATATTTGGAAAGACTTCCACTTGCACCTATGATGAGTACTTTTTTCATTTTTACTTCTATTGAACTTACTTCAATTCCTCCACTTCACGATGGATAAAATTTGAAGTTCGGTGTTTGACGAGCCATTGTCCGTTTTGCTTTACCAATTCGTCTTTATAAATGGTAAACATTGTGGTTTTCATTTCTTTTCCGTCTTGTTTACCAATAAGAATAACTTGGCAATAAGAAGTTGTTTTTGCTGTGTTTTCGGTTAGTTCATCAATAGTTTGCTGTCCGTTTTGATGATAGATAGTGTGGAAATTTGAAAGAAAACCTGAAAATGCCTGTTTCAATTGTTCTCTGCCCTTAAGCGATGAGGTTTGTTGACCGTTAGCGTATGATTCCACAACTCCGTCTTCGGTGAAAAGCAAGACTTGTTTGTCAATTTCTTTTGTGTCAGCAAGGTTAGAGAATACATCTACTACTTGCTTGATTGCCATTTTATCTTCGATAATAGCAATGCGTTGTTCTATGTTTTGAGTGTTCATTATTTGAGCGTTTGATACATTTAAAAATAAAAGTGTTACTAAAATTAGTGCTGTTGTTTTCATTGCATAAATTGTTTAAAGGTTTTCAAAAACAGTTTTTTTCTCTCTGAAACCAATAGTTGGTATTACTTCTAAAGAAGTTCTGATTTCTTTTAATTCAGCATTGGTAAAATTCACATTCAATGCTCCGTTGTTTTCGGTTAAATGATTGGCATTGGTTGTTCCCGGAATAGGAACTACAAAAGGTTTTTGAGCCACTAACCAAGCCAATGAAATTTGTGCAGGTGTAGCATTTTTCTTCACCGCCCATTCTTTGGCTAATTCGGTTACCTTTAAATTGGCTTTTAATGCTTCAGGCGTGAAATAGGGTACGCCTGCTCTGCGATATTCCGTTTCGGGAATGTAATTTTCATCAAACCTTCCTGTCAGCATACCACGACAAACGGGACCCCAAGGCACAAAAGCAATATCGAGTTCCTCGCACAATGGTAAAATATCGTATTCCATTACACGCTCCATCATGGAGTATTCGCTTTGCAAAGCTGCAATTGGTTGTATGGCGTATGCTTTTTTAATGGTTTCGGGCGACACTTCCGATAAACCAAAATTTCTGGCTTTCCCTTCTTTAATCAAATCATTTACCGTTTCTGCAATTTCTTCAATCTGCACATTCGGATCCATTCTATGTAAATACAACAAATCAATGGTGTCTGTTTGTAAGCGTTTCAACATTCCTTCTACCGCTTGCTTGATGTGTTGTGGCTTACTGTTTCTACCTGTGATGCTGTTTCCGTTATAATCAAATCCAAACTTGGAAGCGATACTTACTTTATTCCTGAATGGTTTTAGCGCTTCACCAACAATTTCTTCACTAAAAAATGGTCCATATACCTCGGCAGTATCAAAAAAATCAACGCCATTATCATACGCCTGACGAATTAGTTTTACCATTTCAGCTTTGTCTTGTCGTGGATTATACACGCCTGCCATACTCATACAACCCAATCCAATAGCCGATACTTTCAACGAACCAATTTTGCGTTTCTTTTTGTTGGAATGTGAAATATTAAGCTCATTGAGTTTTTCATTTCCGTTGCCGTTAAATGAAAAAAGTCCCATACTTCCCAAAAGTAATCCGCCCGAAAGCAATGCACTGTTTTGCAGAAAATCTCTGCGATTGATATTCTTATTCATAATTTTTTATTTTTTTCGTAAAGGTGATTTCCCGTTTGTTCCTTTTGAGCTTGTTCCAAGATTTGCCCCTATATCGTGGGCTTCTATCAGCATTTCAGGAGCTCGTTTTCCGTAAATAGTTTCTTTGGCAAAAGCATCTTCCAAATTTTTCATATCTGCCGCTGTCACTTGTACATTTACTGAAGCATTGTTTTCATCGAGGTGATTTAGGTTGATAGTTCCGGGAATTGGAACGATAAACGGTTTTTTTGCCAACAGCCAAGCCAAACTGATTTGGACAGGCGTTGCATTTTTTTCGTGAGCCATTTTTTGCAGAATGTTCGCAATAGGACGGTTTCGCATCATATTTTCATCAGTAAAACGAGGAAACTGTGCTGTTACACGCAAGTCGTTATCACGGAACGGAAAACCTTGTGCAAATTGTCCTGATAAATAACCCATACCAAGCGGACTCCAAGGCACAAGACCAATTCCCAACTCTTCGCAAGTTGCCAATACTTCATTTTCAGGGTCTCTTGTCCAAAAAGAATATTCGTTTTGAACGGCTGTAACCTCAAATTCTTTGTGTGCCCTGCGAATGGTGGCTTCACCCGCTTCAGACAATCCAAAATGTTTTACTTTTCCTTCTCTTACCAAATCGGCAACGGCACCTGCAACATCTTCAATCGGAACATTCGGGTCAATACGGTGTTGGTACAAAAGGTCAATGTGGTCGGTTTGCAAACGTTTCAACATACGTTCTACTACAGATTTGATATGTTTGGGTTCACTTTTCAATCCACCCCTAACTCCAGAAGTTGGGTCAATATCAAAACCAAATTTGGTGGCAATGACCACTTCATTTCTATAAGCTTTTAATGCTTCGCCAACAATTTCTTCACTGTAAAAAGGTCCGTAAATTTCTGCGGTATCAAAAAAGCGAATACCGCTTTCATAAGCTCTTTGGATTAATTGAATGGCATCTTTTTTAGAAGTTGGACCGCCATACGCCCAAGCGATATTCATACAGCCGTAACCAAGTTCGGTTACTTCTAATTTTCCTAATTTTCTTTTTTTCATCTCTGAATTTAATTTTTGAGTGTTGTTTGTTTTTGCTTGTTTATTGGAGCTTGCAGCCGAAGCAAAGATTGAACCTCCGAAAGCTAATCCAGCTCCTGCTAATGCCGATTTTACAAGAAAATCTCGTCTGTTGTTTTGATTGTTCGTTTCCATAATTTTTTATTTTTTGATACAACAAAATTCAGCAATCCATACGTTATGGTTGTTATACAGATTACTGCTTTGCTTACCAGTTTTACGGATAAATCACTGCCTGCCTAGAAAGTTGTGGCAACGGATTTTAGAATAATCCACTTACCATTTCGCTTTTCCAACTGCATTTTTTGTTGTAGTGGCCAGGTGTTTCGGCTGCCCCAAATCCTTGCATTACATCAATACGCCATTCACCGATTTGATTGGTTCGGGTATTTGTTCATCTTTCAGCATTTCTTTCAAATCAATTTCTATGGTTCTGCTGATGGAAAGCATGGGCATAGCGTGGGGTGTCGCCATGTAAGGGTTTTCGTTATAATCGCCTACATCTTCCATAATAAAAAACAACAAACCGATAAGAACTGCCGCAGGAACACCAAGCCAGATTTCCCAGTGACCCAGTTTTAGTAACTCGGGGAATAAGCTAAAGGGGAGCAAAAAAATAAAGATATAGATGAATGCCCTGCTCATTGTGGAATAATCTCTTGGGAAAGGAAATTTTTTGATGCGTTCGTTTTGTCCCTGGTAGGTATTGAAATTTTGAAGCAGATTTTCTAGTTGCAGATGCTCAAACGTATCAATTGCACCGCTGTCTTTCAGTTTTTTTATTTCAGCCGATTGGCGGTTGATTAATTGTGTAGCGGGATTGGCTACGGTTTGTATAAACGCTTCTTCTTCCGCAGAAATATATGCATGAATATCTTTTAAAGAGAGGTCATCGTTCACTTGTCCTAAACCATACTTCTTGCTATAGCCTTTTGCTACATCTCCTATCAAACCATTGGCACTTACCTGCTCCCATGCAGCCGGTTGAAGCAATGCGTGACGATGTAAATACATCCATGCGATATGCCGATATATCAATTCTCTTTTTTGCTCTTTTGATTGGACAAAGTTTGCGATACGCATACCCCAGGAACGGCTGTCGTTAACGATGCTTCCCCATATTTTGCGGGCTTCCCACATGCGGTCATAGGCCTGATTGTTTTTGAAACCAATAAAGAAGGCTACGGCAGTACCCACCACAGAAGTAAACATGCCCGGCAATGAAAATTTAAAATGAAAATATCCATACGCTATGGCAACAATTCCATTGAAAACAAACAATAACAAAACGTATTTGCCTAACCAGTTAAACAGGTTGTCGGTTTTAAGATTTCGTGTGATGAACATAGATTTTAATTTCTTATGGTTTATAATTGGTGGCTTCTGTTAAAATCACATTTATTGCAGTGTTGTTTTCATTCTTCTCAACGCATAAAATCCGATAAATCCTGAAATCAATAAAAGCAATATTCCCGTTGAAAGTATGATTTTGAAATCCAGAAAGTCAGCGAGATAACCCCAACCACCGGCCATAATGGCTCCGCCAAGTGCCAGGGCAATGGAGATGTTGGAAAATATTTTGGAATAGTCTTTTGTCCCAAAAACGCTCCTTACCAATAAAGCGGTTTCTACGGTAACTCCGGCATACGCCCATCCGAACAAGAAAGCTCCAATGGTCATCAAACTCATTCCTTCTTTTCCCATTAACAGAAATATAAATCCTATAATCCCCAAACCTGTTGAAGTCAATACCCCTGCCAATGCACTTTTATCATTGATGGAGCCCAAAGCCACTTTGCCAATGGTAACACCTAACATTACCGCAGAAGCCACAAAGGCAGATTGCTCCACGCTAAAACCAACGCTGGTAACATAAGTTGGTAAAAACAAATTGAGGGTGGAAACGGCAATCATAAATAGTGAAAACACCAATAAGGCATAAAACACCGGTGATTTAATGGCAAGTGCATAGTCCATTCCCCTTTGTTGTGCTTCTGTGGTTTCAGCTTTTTCACCGTAAGGTTTTAAGCCTTTATCCGAAGGGTGATTTCTCAACAACACTCCAAGTAATGGCGTAACCACAACAAGAATGATGATGCCGAAAATTATGTAGGTTGTTCGCCAACCGTAGGTTTCAATTAAATATCCACCCAACGGATTAAACAAAATACCACCAATGCCTGATGCTGCACTGCAAAGCCCAATGAAGAAACCAACTCTTGCATTAAACCAGCGATTGATGAGTACCGGGTAACTTAAATAAAGTAAAAAAGAAAGTGCAATTCCGATAATTGAACCTGCCAAATAAAATTGCCAAACGGCATTAAAACCCGACATAGCCAAATAAACAATTCCAACAACACCACTGCTTATTGCCAACAACCACCTTGCGCTGTAATTATCCATCAGTTTCCCCGCAACCGAAAGCATTAAAAACGAACAGGCATAAACGAAAGTCATATACAATCCGAAGTCGCCTTTAGAAACGCCAAGCTCAGTGCTTACGGGGGAATAGAAAATGCCGGCACAACTCATTACCAAACCAATAATAACTCCCATTATAAGGCAACAACAAAATACGATAACGTAACCGTAGTGGAATTTTGAACTTGCCATAGTTTTAATTTTTTACGGGTTGAAGCGGTCCATAGAAATAAGAAGCCGTTGCACCACCGTCAATTAAGAAGTCGGAACCAGTGATGAATGCTCCTTTTTCTGACAGTAATAACTCGGCTACATTGGCTATTTCGTCTGCCATTCCTGGGCGACCTGCCGGAGATTTTGCAAACATGTTTCTATAAAATTCGGCATGTAATCCATTTATTTCGTCTAAAGCTAAAGGGGTAATAACAATACCCGGAGAAATGGAATTTACCCTTGCACCCTTTTCGCCCCATTTTACCGCTTCTGCCATTACCCGTTTGCCGTTGCAACGTTTTGACATTTGATAGGCGTGCAAAGTATCTTTGATGTTTTCGGGTTTTAGCATTTCCAAGCCCAACAATTCTTCGGTTGGCGTGGTTGCTAATAATCGGTCTTCTTCGGCAGTTAGTGCGGGCATTCTGTAACCAGATTGGCTGGAGATGATTACGCATGTTCCGCCTTGTTTAATTACTTTTCCAAACTCCTCTAACAAAACTGCTGTTCCGTAAAGGTCAACCGCTAAAATATGTTCTTTGGTAGATTGGCTGGGCGACAAACCTGCCGCATTGATGAACATCGAAATTTCGCCTTCTTTCCTTGCGGCTGCAATCAATTCTAAAACAGAAGTTCGTGATGAAATATCTGTTTTAAAAGGAACTGCATCAAAGCCTGCTTCCACCAATGTTTTGGTAATGGCTTGTGCGTTTTCCAATTTCCAATCGGCAACAAATATTTTATTACCGTAAGCCATTCTTCTTACAATGGCCATGCCGAGCTGTCCTGCTCCTGTCAATACGATGACGTCTTTTTTAGTATTCATTTTCCTTGATTTAAATTAATGATACAAAGGTATTTTTGAATAGAAGTAGTTTTGTTATACCGATTACTGATGTTTATACCAATATTACCGATTACTCATTTTTTGACAACAAACTATTTCCCATATAACCTGTTGGCTTATACCAATTACTTTTTTACTTACCATTATTACAGAATGGAAGTCATTGGCTTTCTGCAACATCTTTTTTTGAATAAATTTGTACAACAAAACATTTAAAAATGGGCATCAAGCAAATAAAAAGTGTAGGTGAATACAGTAAGATTAGAGGTGCTGAAACCCTGCATCCTTTAATTAATGTATTGGATTATGACAATCTGAAATTTTTAGAACCTGCATCCTACAATTTCAGCTTCTATTGTATCTTTTTGAAAGAAACAAAATGCGGTGATTTACGCTATGGCAAAGAAACCTACGATTACCAAGAGGAAAGTTTGGTGTTTGTTGCGCCTGGACAAATATTAACCGTTGAAAAATATTTGCCCGGCATAAAACCAAAAGGCAAAGTGTTGATATTTCATCCTGATTTCCTGCGGGGAACAGCATTAAATCATATTATGAATGATTATAGATTTTTTTCCTATTCGGTTAACGAAGCGTTGCACCTTTCGATAAAAGAAAAGGATATGGTTGTGAATATGTTCAATACCATCGAAAACGAATTGCAGCAAAATCTTGACAAGCACAGCAAAACATTGGTCATTTCACATTTACAGTTACTCTTAAATTATTCCACAAGGTTTTACGACCGTCAATTTATCACAAGAGAACATATAAATAAGGGAATTTTAGAACGGTTTGAGGATTTGCTGAACAACTATTTTTCGTCTGATAGACCTGTCGATATTGGTTTACCGTCTGTTTCGGGTTGTGCGGATGAACTGCATTTATCCGCCAATTATTTTGGTGATTTAATCAAAAAAGAAACAGGAAAAACAGCACAGGAATACATACAGTCCAAAGTCATTGAAGTTGCCAAAGAACGCATTTTTGACGACAGTAAGTCTATCAGCGAAGTTGCTTATGAATTGGGCTTTAAATATCCGCAACATTTCACAAGACTGTTTAAACAGAAAACAGGTGTAACGCCCAATGAGTATCGGAATTTGAATTAAGGGGTTTGCTTTGAATAAAACGGGGGCTTAGTCTGGCTTGGCTCTTTTGGTTTTGCGAAGCGTTGGTTTTGAGTGTCGGGCAAAACCAAATGTGCCAAATGCGTTAGCTCAAAAATTTTTTCCTTGTGCGGTTGGCTTTTTTATTTTTTCCGTGTCGTTCAGTTTCGTTTAGTCGGGTGTCTGCCTGTCGGTTGGGGTCGTCCTGCCATTGCCCCTAACTCCAAGGAAAGTTGATTTTACAAGAATAGAAATAATAAGATCGGATCAACT
>CAYMXP010000091.1:0-9802 GCA_964394425.1 uncultured Chryseobacterium sp.
AGGACCTGGTGGAGAACAAGGGCCTGAGCTTCGGCATGAACGTGACCAAATACAAACTGGACAAGGAGTGAGATCCAGTTGGCAGTTGGCAGTCGGCAGTTGGCAGTCGCGCCTGCCCGCTCACACTGGCCACCGACAACTGACAACCGACAACTGACATGAGACACGGCAACAAGAACAACGCGCTCAGCCGCAAGAAGGGGCACCGCGAGGCGATGCTGGCCAACATGGCCTGCTCGCTGATCGCCCACAAGCGCATCAACACCACCCTGGCCAAGGCGCGCACCCTGCGCCGTTACGTGGAGCCGCTGATCACCAAATGCAAGACCGACAGCACCCACAGCCGTCGCGTGGTGTTCAGCTACCTGCAGGACAAGGACGCGGTGAGCACGCTGTTCCGCGACGTGGCGCCCAAGATCACCGCCCGGCCCGGAGGCTACACCCGCATCCTCAAGCTGGGCAACCGCTGGGGCGACGCCGGCGAGATGGCCATGATCGAACTGGTGGACTTCAACGAGGTGTACCGCAAGGAGGCCCAGTCCGGCGGCGAGGTGAAGAAGACCCGCCGCGGCCGCCGGGGCGGCGCGAAGAAGGAAGCCGCGCCCTCCACGACGGACGCCACCGCATCAGCTTCCGGGGCGGCACCGGAGGAAAACAAGCCCGAGTGACCACGCCATCAACCCCTGTGAAGAACGAGGCGCCCCGGGGCGCCTCTTCTTTTTCGCGCCCGGGTACTTTTGCCGCGCACCCGAACCCCCGTTGCGCATGCTGATCAGCCATCGACCCAAGGCGCTCCTGCTACTGGCCGACGGCTCCCTGTTCGAAGGGCGGGCGATCGGCGCGCCGGGCATCACCACCGGCGAGATCTGCTTCAACACCGGCATGACCGGCTACCAGGAGATCTTCACCGACCCCAGCTACAAGGGCCAGATCATGGCGATGGCCACCGCGCACGTGGGCAACTACGGCGTGAAGGCCGATGAGGTGGAAAGCGGCGCCGTACAGATCGCCGGGCTGGTGGTGAAGAAGTTCAGCGAAACCTGGAGCCGGCCCGGCGGTAGCGGATCGCTCGACGACTTCCTCATGGCCCACGGCATCAGCGGCATCAGCGACGTGGACACGCGCATGCTCGTGCGCCACATCCGCGACAGGGGCGCCCAGAACGCGCTGATCAGTTCGACGGAAATGGATGTGGCCGTACTGAAACAAAAGCTCGCCGCGGTCCCCCCCATGGAAGGGCTGGAATTGAGCAGCACCGTCAGCACGCGCACGTCCTACACCACCGGCGATCCCCATGCGCCGTTGCGCGTCGCCCTGATCGACTTCGGCGTGAAGACCAGCATCGAACGCTGCCTCACCGGGCGCGGCTGCCTGGTGCGCGTGTTCCCCATGTCCACCCCGCTGTCGGAGATCCTGGCGTGGGATCCGCACGGGTTCCTGTTGAGCAACGGCCCGGGCGACCCCTCGGCCATGCCTTCCAGTGTGGCCCTGGTCAAGGCCATCGTGGACAGCCAACGCCCCGTGTTCGGCATCTGCCTCGGGCATCAGTTGCTCGCCGAAAGCCAGGGCATCCGCACGGAAAAGATGCACCACGGCCACCGCGGCATCAACCATCCCGTCAAGGACCTGCTGACCGGTCGCGATGAAGTGACCAGCCAGAACCATGGCTTCGTGGTGAAGCGCGCGGAGGCGGAGAACAGGAAGGACGTCGAGATCACCCATGTCCACCTGAACGACGGCACCATCGCGGGCATCCGCTTGAAGGACCGTCCGGTGTTCAGCGTACAGTACCACCCGGAAGCCGGTCCCGGCCCGCACGACGCGCGCCACCTCTTCGACCGCTTCGTGGCCGACATGAACGAACACGTGGGCACGCAACGTACGCGCCTGCAGAACGCATAACCCCCGACCATGGGCGTCATCGCCAAGATCCAGGCCCGCGAGATCCTCGACTCCCGCGGCAATCCGACCCTTGAAGTGGACGTGTACGCCGACAGCGGCCACATGGGCCGCGCCGCCGTGCCCAGCGGCGCCAGCACCGGCGCGCACGAAGCCGTCGAATTGCGCGACGGCGACAAGAAGCGTTACGGTGGCAAGGGCGTGATGAAGGCCGTGGAACACGTGAACGAAACGCTGAACACCGAACTGCACGGCGCGCTGATCAGCGACCAGGCCATGATCGATCGCGCGATGATGGGTCTGGACAGCACCCCGAACAAGGGCAACCTCGGCGCCAACGCCATCCTGGGCGTGAGCCTGGCCGTGGCCAAGGCGGCCGCGAGCGAGGCGGGCCTGCCGCTGTACCGCTACGTGGGCGGCGTGGGCGCATGCACCCTGCCGGTTCCCATGATGAACATCCTCAACGGCGGCGCGCACGCGGATAACAAGGTGGACGTGCAGGAGTTCATGATCATGCCCGTGGGCGCCGAACGCTTCAGCGAGGGCCTGCGCATGGGCGCGGAGATCTTCCACCAGCTCAGGGCCGTGTTGAAGGCGAAGGGCCTCAGCACCAACGTGGGCGACGAGGGCGGCTTCGCTCCCGATCTGAAAAGCAACGAGGACGCGCTGAAACTGGTGATGCAGGCGATCGAAAAGGCCGGATACGCTCCCGGCGACGACGTGGTGATCGCCCTCGACGCGGCCAGCACCGAATTCTACGACGCGAAGAAGAAGCGCTACGTATTGGAAAGCACGGGCGACGCGTTGACCAGCGATGAACTGGTGACCCTATGGAAGTCGTGGTGCGCGAAGTATCCCATCGTGAGCATCGAGGACGGACTGGCGGAGGATGATTGGGACGGCTGGAAGAAGCTGACCACGGCGATCGGTGCCAAAGTGCAGCTGGTGGGCGACGACCTCTTCGTGACCAACACCATCCGGCTCAAGGAGGGCATCGACAAGGGCATCGCCAATTCGATCCTGGTGAAGGTGAACCAGATCGGCACCCTCACCGAGACCCTTGAAGCGGTGAACATGGCGCACAAAGCCGCCTACACCGCCGTGATGAGCCACCGCAGCGGCGAGACCGAGGACAGCACGATCGCCGACCTGGCCGTGGCCACCAACTGCGGCATGATCAAGACCGGCTCCCTGTCGCGCAGCGACCGGATCGCCAAGTACAACCAGCTGCTGCGCATCGAGGAGCAGCTGAGCAAGGCCGCGCGCTACCCCGGACGATCCCTGCGCTACGTGGGTTGAACTCGCGGACAGGCGCCCGGGTGGGTGATCCCTGTTGAGACGGCAGGCCAACGTTCCGATAGCGCTTCATGAGATGAACTCTTCGCACACGGGGACACGGAGGGTCGTACACGCCGGCGAAGCCGGCGTAACTCCGTGCCTCCGTGGCTCCGTGTGAGCCTCTCGCGGATCCAAGCATTCATCAGCCGTATCAATTAATTTCCACCATGCTCGTGGGGCGCACCATCGTCCTTCCGTTGCTGCTCGCGGTCCAGCAAGCCGGGGCACAGGAGCAACAGGCCTATTGGAGCGGGGAGGATCAATGGGTGCTGCGTTCCGTGGGTGGCTTCCTCGGCGTGGGCATCGACAACCACGGCGCCATGGACCTGGACGACTTCAGCCGGCTTGCCACCGAGCCCCTGCCCGAACCGCCGGGTGGCGTGGGGTCCTACTACTTCGGCATCAACAGCAGTTCCATCGGGATCCTGCTCGGTCCGCGGATCACCCTGGCCCGCGAACGCAATGGGCTGGTGGGCGAGAACGGCTGGAACTTCCACTTCGGCATCGATCCGCGGTTCTTCTACCAGTACTACTACCTGGACAGCGCCACCACCGACACGCTCTTCACCACCGAATACCTCTACCTGATGGGCCAGCTGGAATTCGCCTTCGGCGCGGGCCGGCACTGGCGCACGCGGCCCACGCGCAGTTTCTACCTGCTCGGATCGCCCTTGATCGAGCTCGGTCTGGCCCCGCCGGGCATTCTCTCCGTGACCGGCACGCGCACCGCCACGGCGGGCACCTGGGAACAAAGCACCACGCTGCTCGAGGAACGAGGCGGCTCGCGCGGTTGCACCTACCTGCGCGGCTTCCTGGTGGGCGAGGCGGGCTTCCGCATCCGCAAGCGCGTGGACCTCGGCTTCCGCTACCAGCTGGGCACGGGGATCATGTGGATCCATGGTCAGGGCCCGCACCCCGTCCTGGCCTCGTATGCGTTCCTGCTGCACGCGCAATGGCTGATACGACGATGACGTTGCCCGCTCCGGTGGATGGCTTCCGGTATATCGGCTCGCTCCTGGCCGTCATTCTGCGCGTCAGTGCGACGGACGCGCAAACCCATGGCTACTGGCCGGCAGAGGATGAAGGGTGGCGCTTTCGATCCGCCGGCATGGGCGCCGCGGGCTGGGTCGATCATTCCGATGCGATCACCTATGATGAGTTCACCAGGTACGCGCGCGATCCAGCCTCCGTGCCCCATCCATCGCTCTCGGGTTATACGACGTTCATTCCATCGTCCACCGACCTGTCGCGCATTGAATTGTCAGCCACCTTGAACCATGACAGCCTCAGCAACCTGGGCACCAGGAAGTACCTGAGCCTGCATCTGGGGTTGGACCAGCGGTGGAGCTATTTCTCCGCTTACAAGGATTCCACCTCGGGGGACACGTCCTATCACCTGTCCTTCCAGCATGATCTGCGGAACATGCAGATCGCCCTGGGGATCGGGTACTCGTGGAGGTCGCGCGGCACCAGGAGCTTCTACCTCACCTATTCCGGCCGTATGGACCTGGCGACCACCGTGGCCTCGGCCTTTGACACCAATATGAGCCGTTACAAGGAGTACGCCGAGTGGTCGAGCGGCTTTTCAGCCGCCACATCCGCGAAGGCCGTGGGCATCACCACGCTGCGCTTCTGGCTCAAGGGAGGATGGGGCTTCCGGATCGCACGTCGGCTTGATGTGGAAGGATGCCTCCTGCTTGGGAACGGTCTGGACTGGCACCACGGCCGCGGCATCGCCTTCATCCCATTGTCGGCGGGCTTCGGCGCCAGCTGGCAGTGGTTGATCCGTCGGTGAGCACCGGGACCGGAGGTGTGATGGCCCAGCGCGTGTTCGCAGCCTTGTCGAACACCGCTCATCCGCGTCACCGCGACCGTGCGATGTCAGTTCGCCCCCTTTCCCCCGGCCTACCTTCGCCGCTCCATGGATCATTTGAAGGGATCGAACGACGCGCAGCGCGCGGCGGTGGAGAACACCGACGGACCCAACATGGTGATCGCAGGCGCGGGCTCGGGCAAGACGCGCGTGCTCACCGTGCGCATCGCCCACCTGATGGCCGTGAAGAAGGTCGATCCCTTTCGCATCCTGGCCCTCACCTTCACCAACAAGGCCGCGCGGGAGATGAAGGAGCGCATCGCGGCCATCGTGGGGAAAAGCGAGGCGGCCAGCCTGTGGATGGGCACCTTCCACAGCGTCTTCGCCCGCGTGTTGCGCGCCGAGGCGCACAAGCTGGGCTACCCCAACGACTTCACCATCTACGACACCGACGACAGCCGCTCGGTGATCAAGGGCATCCTCAGGGAGTGGAAGCTGGACGACAAGGTGTACAAGCCCGCGCAGGTGCATCACCGCATCAGCATCTGCAAGAACAACCTGATCGGTCCGGAGGAATACCTGCGCGATGAGGAACTCATGGCCGGCGACGCCGCAAGCGGCCGCGACAAGCTCGGGCAGCTTTACACGGCCTATGCCGAACGCTGCTTCCGCGCCGGCGCGATGGACTTCGACGACCTGCTCTTCAACACCGCATTGCTCTTCCGCGACCACCCGGAGGCGATGCTCAAGTACCAGGAGCGCTTTCACTACATCCTGGTGGACGAATACCAGGACACCAACCTGGTGCAGTACCAGATCATCCGCACGCTGGCCGCGCGCCACGAGAACATCACCGTGGTGGGCGACGACCAGCAGAGCATCTATGCCTTCCGCGGGGCCAACATCCAGAACATCCTCAATTTCAAGAAGGACTACCCCGACCACAAGCTCTTCAAGCTCGAGCAGAATTACCGCAGCACGAAGAACATCGTCGGCGCGGCCAACAGCCTGATCGAGAAGAACAGGGACCAGATCCCCAAGACCATCTGGACGGAGAACGCCGAGGGGGCTCCGATCAAGGTGCACCGCACCATCAGCGACAACGAGGAAGGCACTTACGTGGCGCACGGCATCTTCGAGACCCGGATGCAGGAGCAGGTGCCCAACAAGGGCTTCGCGATCCTGTACCGCACCAACGCGCAGAGCCGCGCGATGGAAGAGGCGCTGCGCAAGCTCAACATCCCCTACCGCATCTACGGCGGCCTCAGTTTCTACCAGCGCAAGGAGATCAAGGACCTGCTGGCCTACTACCGCCTGGTGTGCAACCCGCGCGACGAGGAGGCGCTCAAGCGGATCATCAATTATCCCACGCGCGGCATCGGGCAGACCACTGTCGAGAAACTCACGGTGCTGGCCGCGGAGCGCAAGGTGTCGATCTGGGAGCTGATCACCGCACACCAGGGCTGGCTCGGCTTCCACGGCGGCACGATGAAGGCGCTGGGCGATTTCGCGACGATGATCCGGAGCTTCCAGACGATGCTGACGACCGCCAGCGCCTACGCCCTTGGGGAGCACATCGCGCGCGGCAGCGGGCTGCTCAAGGATCTCTACACCGACAAGACGCCCGAGGGCATCAGCCGCTATGAGAACATCCAGGAACTGCTCAACGCGATCAAGGAGTTCAGCGACTCGGGCGAAGGCGACGTGCCCCGCACCCTGCCCGACTTCCTGATCGACGTGGCCCTGCTCACCGACGCCGACCAGAAGAACGAGGAAGGCGACGACGACCGCGTGAGCCTGATGACCGTGCATAGCGCGAAAGGCCTCGAGTTCCCCTACGTGTATGTCGTGGGGCTGGAGGAGGACCTCTTCCCCAACCAGCTCGCCATCCAGAGCCGCGCCGACCTGGAGGAGGAGCGCCGCCTCTTCTACGTGGCGCTCACCCGCGCGCAGAAGCGGGCCACCCTCACCTACGCCATCAGCCGCTACCGCTGGGGCAACCTCACCGCCGCCGAGCCCAGCCGCTTCATCGAGGAGATCGACCCGAAGTACCTGCAACTGCCCGCGCTGCACGACAGGCCCTGGATGGAACCGGACCGCTCCGCTCCGCCGTGGAAGTCGCGCGGCGGATCGTTCGGGAACGGCGGACGGGGCCCGCGCGGCTCATCCGAAGTTTCGGAACCCGCGCCCCCACGCTCCCTCGCACCCTCCACCCCCGCCCGCAGGAAGAACCTCAAGCGCATCAGCACCGAAGGCTCGCCGGTCGAGGCCACCTCCACGCTTGGGAACGCCGCGCCAGAGGGCATTGCCGAGGGCGCCACCGTGGAACACGAGCGCTTCGGCAAAGGCCGGGTGGTCAAGCTCGAAGGCAAGGCGCCCGACCTGAAGGCCACGGTGTTCTTCCCCACGGCGGGGCAGAAGCACCTGCTGCTGCGGTTCGCCCGGTTGAGGGTGGTGGAGGAGTGAGTTCGCGGCCTCGGTTTGGATACATTTGGCCATCCCCAACCCGCCCGTTCCCCGGGCTCGACCGGCGGTTCGCGCCGGTGACCGATACGCATCGCAGCATGGCTAGAACACGAGAACCCGAAAAGGATCTTCCCTCCTTCGACTACAATACCCAGCGCCCGCGCCTGATCATCCCCGAATACGGCCGCCACGTGCAGCGCATGGTGGAACATTGCATGGGGATCGAGGACCGCGCCGAGCGCACCCGCGTGGCCAAGGCCATCATCGCCGTCATCGGCCGCTTGAACCCCCTGCTGCGCAACAGCGAGGACGGCGACCGCACCCTCTGGGACCACCTCTACATCATGAGCGACTTCAAGCTCGACGTGGACGCGCCCTTCCCCATGCCCACGGCCGCCTCGCTGGAGAGCAAGCCCGACCGCATCGCGTATCCCAAGCAGAAGATCCGCTACGGCCACTACGGCAAGATCGTGGAGCGCTTCATCGACACCGTGGCGGAGATGAAGGACGGTCCGGAGAAGGCGAACGCCATCGCCTCGGTGGCCAACCTGATGAAGCGCCAGTTCATCGCCTGGAACCGCGACAGCGTGGGCGACGAGGTGATCATCAAGGACCTGAAGGAACTGAGCGAGGGCCGCCTGAAGCTGGCCGATGGCACCGTGCTGGTGAACACCGCCGACCTGCTGCGCACCCAGCAGACCGGTCCGCGCAACGACGTGGGCTTCGAACGCCGCGGCGGCGGCCGCAACAAGCGCAACCGCAACCGCAATCGCGGGAAGAAGAGGTATTGAGGCGGTTTGTGGTTGTTGGTTGAGAGGTTGTCGGTTGTTGGTTGTCGGCTGTCGGTCGTTGAGTTCCTGGCGGCCTTGAAACCCTTGGCCTCTCAACCATTCAACTTTCAACCTCTCAACCATTCAACCTTCAACCTCTCAGTGAATAACACCCCGGCGTTCATACAAGGGCCGGGCTCTTTCACGTTCGAGTTCCACGGGAACGTTGCTTTGATGCCGTTCCATCCCGCATGGGTTCCTTCAAGATCAAGGGCGGCCGCAGGCTGAAGGGCGAACTGGTGCCGCAGGGTGCCAAGAACGAGGCCCTGCAGGTGCTCTGCGCCGTGCTGCTCACCAGCGAGCCGGTCACGATCCGCAACGTGCCGGACATCGTGGACGTGAACAAGCTGATCGACCTCCTCCGGGCGCTCGGCGTGAAGGTGGAAAAGCTCGGCGACGGCGTCTTCCGGTTCACGGCGAAGGAGGTCGACATCGAGTTCTTCCTGCGCCCCGAGTTCAGGAAGATGGGCGGCGGACTGCGCGGCAGCGTGATGATCGTGGGCCCGTTGCTGGCGCGCTTCGGCCGGGGGTACATCCCCACGCCCGGAGGCGACAAGATCGGGCGGCGCCGGCTCGACACGCACTTCATCGGCTTCGAGAACCTCGGGGCCACCTTCCGCTACGACCAGGCCGAACAGTTCTACAAGGTGGAGGCGAAGAAGCTCACCGGCCGCTACATGCTGCTCGACGAGGCCAGCGTCACCGGTACGGCCAACATCGTCATGGCCGCGGTGATGGCCGCGGGGCGCACCACGATCTTCAACGCGGCCTGCGAGCCCTACCTGCAGCAGCTCTGCGCCATGCTCGTGCGCATGGGCGCGAAGATCCAGGGCATCGGCAGCAACCTGCTGCACATCGATGGCGTGAAGGAGCTGCACGGCACCGACCACACCCTGCTGCCGGACATGATTGAGATCGGCTCCTTCATCGGCATGGCGGCCATGACACGCAGCGAGATCACCATCCGGGGGGTCGGCTATGAACATCTTGGCTTGATCCCCGACGTGTTCCGCAAGCTGGGCATCGGCTTCGAGCGCCGGGGCGACGACATCCACATCCCGGCGCAGGAGCACTACACCATCCAGCGCTTCATCGATGGCTCGAACATGGTGATCACCGACCACCCCTGGCCGGGCTTCACCCCCGACCTGCTGAGCATCGTGCTGGTGACGGCCACGCAGGCGAAAGGCAGCGTGCTGATCCACCAGAAGATGTTCGAGAGCCGCCTCTTCTTCGTGGACCGCCTGCTGGAGATGGGCGCCCAGATCACGCTCTGCGACCCCCACCGCGCCCTGGTGATCGGCCTGGACCGCGAGAGGCCGCTGCGCGCGGTGACCATGAGCAGCCCGGATATCCGCGCCGGGGTGGCCCTGCTGATCGCCGCCCTCAGCGCCGAGGGCACCAGCACCATCCACAACATCGAGCAGATCGACCGCGGCTACCAGCGCATCGCCGA
>CAYMXP010000092.1:0-9569 GCA_964394425.1 uncultured Chryseobacterium sp.
ATGAAGTAGGCGCCGAAGAAGCAGAACTGCACCAGCAGGCTTTCCGCGTAGTTCAAACGGAACAGCGCCTTCCAATGCGGCACCAGCACGTCGTTGAGCACGGTGATGAAGCCCCACATGAAGAAGAGCACAGTAAGGACCGCCATGGGACGGAACGTGCGGAGGTGCATGATCGCGAAGGAGAGCAATAATAGCGGCCTGTCGGACCGGCGGGCGGGGGATCGGGGATATCTTTCGGGCAAATCCGATCCACATGAAACACCTTACCCTTCTCGCCGCCCTGTCGGCATTGTCTTTCCCCCTTTCCGCACAGATCACCGATGGCAGCTTCGAGGCCGGTATCGGCGCGGGAACATGGACCGAAGCCTCCGTCACCTTCGGAACACCGCTTTGCGACATCGGTTCGTGCGGCACTTGCGGCGGGCCCTGTGTTCCCAACACGGGCGACATCTACGCCTGGTTCGGCGGCTCCGGCGATGCCGCCGAGATCGGCTCGGTGGAGCAATCCGCCGTCATACCCAGCGGGACGCTGGTGGAACTGATCATGATGGTCAAGATCCCCACCACGGGGGATGGGACCTCGGCGAACTACGTCAAGGCTTACATCGACGGGACCGAGGTCGGCGCCGTCACGGCCGAAGACAGCGCAACCTATGCCGACTACACCGAGTGGGCCATCGATATCACCGGTTCCGGGGACGACCTGGCCCACGCCGTGAAGATCGAAGGCAAGGAGAACGGCACCGCCGTTTTCAATGGGCTGGTGGATGACGTCGCCCTTCGCGTGGACGGCACGATCATCATCGGCCTTTTCGAGAACGAGGCGCTGCCCGGCTTCCAGGTGTATCCCAATCCCGCGAGCGAGGCCATCACCATGAACTTCAACGCCATGCGCGGCGCCGCGGTGGTGAGCATGATCTCCAGCGATGGCCGCGTGGTTTCAAGCCAGCAGCTGAACGAGGTGAACCGGCGCATCTTCACCCTCGATACGCATGCCCTGGCCGATGGCGTGTATACCGTGAGCGTTGAGCTGGGCGGACAGCGCCTGACGCAAGGCGTGGCCATCACCCACTGATCGTTCCCCGGTCCATGAGAAGGTCCCGCGCGCCGGGACCTTTTCATTTACTTCGATCGCCAACCTCCACGCCATGAGCCAGGACCGCCGCGATTTCCTCAAACTGAGCCTGGCCGGCAGCGCCGCGTTGATGACCGGCTGCGCGAACGCCGACCCGTCCGGACAGGTCGCAAAGCCGGCGGCCACCTCTGCTCCGGTCAAGGGTCCGGTGATCATCAGCACCTGGGACCATGGCATGCCGGCCAACAAGAAGGCCTGGGAGGTGCTGGCCGCGGGTGGTTCGGTGCTCGACGCTGTGGAACAGGGCGTGGGCGTGGTGGAGAGCGACTTCACCAACCGCAGCGTCGGGCTGGGAGGCCTGCCCGACCGGGATGGCCACACCACGCTCGACGCCTGCATCCAGGACCACGACGGCCGCGCCGGTGCGGTGGCCTTCGTGCAACGGTTCGAGCATCCGATCAGCATTGCACGAGCGGTGATGGAGCGTACGCCGCACGTGATGCTCGTGGGCGAGGGCGCCGAACGCTGGGCGAGGGAAAACGGATTCAACCCGGTGGATGTGCCCATGGCCGAAGGCGTTCGCGAAGCCTGGGAGAAGTGGAAGGTGACGAGCGACTACAAGCCCGTGGTGAACATCGAGAACCACGACACGATCGGCATGGTGGCGATGGATGCCGCGGGAAAACTGGCGGGTAGCTGCACCACCAGCGGTCTTGCATGGAAGATCCACGGCCGGGTGGGTGATTCACCCATCATCGGCGCGGGCCTCTTCGTTGACGGGGAGGTCGGCGCCGCGTGCGCCACGGGCACCGGCGAACTGGTGATCCGCGTGGCCGGCAGCCACGGCGTGGTGGAACTGATGCGCCAGGGCGTTGATCCCACGGAAGCGTGCCGGCAGGTGATCGGCCGCATCATCCGCAAGCATCCTGGCCTCACCGGTCACCAGGTCGGCTTGCTCGCGTTGCGCAACGATGGGGTCCACGGTGCGTGGAGCATTTACAAGGGGTTCACCTACGCGCTTCGCACGCCGGATCAGGAGGTCCTTGCGGATGCCACCTTCGAGCGTGAATGGGAGAAGAAGTAAGGTTCACACGGATCCATGGTGGCATCGTGGAGATCCATCGCGCTTCGGCACTCGGCCGGAATGCGGTCGCATCGCTGCGTGCCCGCGTGTGATCGCGTTCATGCCCTCCGCGCGGGCGATTCACCAAGCGGCGTGCAGCAGTTCGATCAGCTCGCCATCCTCGGCCATGCTCCGGCTGCCGGCCATCGCATCGCCGCCCATGCGGGCGCGCTCGTCGCGCGATACGTCGCGATCCCTGCTCCCTTTGTCGGTCACGACCTTCTCCCGTGTCGCGGCTTCGGAGGTGCCGGCCAGTACCTGGGTCGTCGGGAGCGCCTCCTTCTCCACGTAATTGGCCGCTGATGCCGATGTCGCGCTGTCCGCCGCGACATCCATCGCCACCATGCGCTCCGGTCCCACGTAGCCCGCGTCCAGGTCCTTCGTCGCGGGCTGTTCGGCCGGGGAGGGCGTGGGGACCAGTGTTTCCTTCAGTTCCGCCAGCCCGTTGGTGATGATGGCACGTTCCTGCGCCGCATCCACCTGCGCATCGCGGTTCGATGCGGGCCGATCGGTGGTGGCCGAAGACAGCGATCCGCTCTTCCCGCTCTCTTCAGTTCCCGAGGCGGCATGCGCGTGCGCGGGATCCTCATGCACCGCGGCCAGTTCCGCCGGGCCTCCTCCTCCGGCCAGCCGCGCGATCCTGACGCCCGCCAGCACGAGCACCAGCACGCCGGCCACGGCCAGCGCGGGGCGCCAGAAGGCCGATGCCCGATCGGGGAGCAGGAAGGCCTTCACGCTGTTGAGCCAGATGCGCCACACGGGCACCTGCCGCTCGCGGAAGGTGGTCATGAGCTGTTCGCGGATGGCCGGATCGGCGGTGAGCGGCGCGACATCGCGGTCGTCGATGCGCGCGCGATGCAGCAGCGCGCGCATGGCTTCGTATTCCTCGCGCCCGCTCAGGTGGCGCAGCACGAAGGCCCGCTCCTCGGCCAGCAGCTCATCGAAGCCGCGCTCGTGCAGCAGCGCCTCGATGTCCTCGGGTTCGTAATGTTCACGGCGTTCCATGATCGTGCAGGATGCGCGGGTCGAATTCCCTCATTCGTTCCGCGAGTTTTTTCAGGGTGTAGAACAGGCGCGACTTCACCGTGCCTTCGGAGATGCCGAACACCGCGGCGATCTCCTTGATCGCCATGTCCTGGTGGTAGCGCATCACGAAGGTGCCGCGCTGGTCGGCCTCCAGGCGGTCCAGCTCCTCGTTCAGCCGGCGGCGGAAACGGTCGCGATCCACGCCGTCGCCTTCCACCGCCGTGGTGATCCCGTTGCCGGTGTCGATGAAGGGTCGTGCATTGCGGCGTACCTCTTCGCGGCGGTATTCGTTCTTGCACATGTTGTTGGCCACGCTGTACAGCCAGGTGCTGAAGGGCCTGGCCGGATCGTAGCCGGCGGGGTTCTTCGCCAGCTTCATGAACAGGTCCTGGAGGAAGTCCTGCGCGCGTTCGCGGTCCTGCCAGAGCATGCGGTGGAAATAGCTCAACAGCCTGTGCTTCCACCGGTCGTACAGCGCTCCGAAAGCACGCTCGTCACCGCGCACCACCAGTTCCATCAGGCGCTCGTCGCTCAGCGTCTCGTGCGGGGTGCGCATCAGGCCCATGGGGTCAATGCTCGATGATGCCCAGTTGGTACAGGCGCGGCATGGCCTTCAACGCCTCGGCCAGTCCCCGCAATTCGTATTCGATGCGCGCGGCCCGTGCTTCGTCACCCACGGCGCGATAGTGCAGCAGCAGCACCGAGCCGGGCAGCAGGTAGTTCATGGAAAGCGGACCGGCCGACAGGGGCTTGTGCAGGTCACGCCAGCGCGCGTCCAGTTCGGGGATGTTTTCGACGTGGCTGTGGCTGTACCGCAGGGCGATGCCCGTTGCGTACAGCTCGTCGCGCAGCGCCTCGGTCCAGGAGGGATCCAGGCTCAGGGCCAGGAACACCGGGCGCGTGGTGGCGTTGAGCAGCGCCTTCACGAAACCCACGCCCGGGCCCGGAGGCGATCCGCCGGCCCGCGCCTGGCCCCAGCACCGCTGGCGATAGGATGCGTCGGCGAGCAGGCGCTGATCGATCACCAGAACGTCCTTGCGGTAGCCGAACACGCGCTGGCGCACGAGCGTGGGATAGGTGTCCATCTCGCCGTTGGTGAACACGATGCCTTCGGGATCGATCGAGTGCAGCAGGTCGCTGGCCACCGCCAGCAACGCGGGCGAGACGTTGCCGCGCTCGTCCATCTCCTTCGTCCAGCGGCCGATGGCGCGCTCATCGCCATCCATCATGGCGCGCGCCAGTTGGGGCCCGAAGATCTCCGGGCGGGTGGGCGCTATCGCGGCCGCCTTGTTCAATTCAGCGAAGGCCTCGCGTTCCGGGAACTGCAGGTGGAACCTCGCCATGTGCGCCTCAAAACTGTTCGGGGCCGAACTGCTGATGCCCTCGGCGATGGTCTTGAGCTGCTTCTGGTCGCTTTCCGGCAGCCGCCCGTCGTTCCGGGCCATGGACGCGTTGCGGGAGCTGACGAAGTAGTTCCACTGCGCGGTGGTGTTATCTGGTTCTTCCTTCAAGAGCGCCTTCCACAGGTCGGCGGCGCGCTGCTGCTCCTCGGCCTTGAAGGCGCCCTGGTAAGCGTCGGCGGCCGGAGGGGGAGGGCTCTCCGCCTGCGCGCGCGCGTTCGAAGCGATGGCGAGGAGGAGAAGGATGATCGCAGGACGATGCATGAGGGGAACTTCTTCACGCGGTACACACCAGGACCCTCCGGGTTCAGGCACGGGGCCGGGGGCATGGGCCGCTACTTTTGCAAAGGTGATCATCCCTGGAACGGATCGCTGATGTTGACCGCGGAAACCAAGCAGCGCCTGATGGACCGGCTGGACCAGGTACACCAGTGGCCGAGCCTGTACATGTTCAAGTTCATCTTCGAGCCCACTCAGGAGAGGCTGGACCGCATCGCGGCGCTGTTCCCGCCGGAAAGCGAAATGCTGCGCCGCTATTCCACCGGCGGGAAATACCTCAGCCTCACCATCAAGGAGGTGATGCTGAGCGCGCGCGAAGTGGTGGACCGCTATGACAAAGCCTCCGAGGTGGAAGGCGTGATCGTGCTCTGAGAAGCTGTCTTCAAAGTCCATGACCACAGAGACACAGAGGCACAGAGAACCCATCAGAATTTTGAGCAAGAGCATTCTCCGTGCCTCTGTGCCTCTGTGCCTCTGTGGTGAAATTGCAACCACCCTCTGAACCATGCGCTTCGACCTGGACGACCTCCGCATCGCGCTGCTGATCAGCCTGTCGGTGCTGGTGGCGATCATGATCTACCGGCGGTTCCAAAGGCGCACCATGTTGCGCGACCGCCCGGCGCCTTCGCATGCCGAACTCATCGGTCTGGAGGTGGCGTACCATCCACCGCGCGTGCGGGCCTGGGTGAAGATCCCGTCCGACCGGTCGATCGGCACCTCCCTGCTCGATGAGCACCATGCGCGCCTGCATGAATGGCCCGCGGCCGAACTGCGCGCGGGCGAGCATTGGATCGAGCGCCCCCTGGTGGATCGCGCCGACGGCCTCTATCACTTCGAATTGAGCAGCGGCACGCAACGCACCGTGCGCCGTTTCCGTCTTCAGCAGGCATGACCGGACGCACGATCTTTTTCGCCGGTGCATTGTTCGCGGTGTCCTGCGCCGCCGCGCAAAAGGTCCCCGAGGTGAAGCCCACGTTCAAGTTCACCCTCGTGCTGCCGGTAACCACCGGTCCGGAGGTGTTCGGCGACATCACCGAGACGATCGGCCAGCTGGATCTCGGGGTGAACCTGCCGCTGTTCAAGGGGCTGGGCATCGGGGTGGGAGGGAAGGGCACCTACTTCACCCTCGACGAACGCGGGCTGGCTTCCGTGGTGAGCGGCGACGTGACCAAGTTCGGCTGGTACGGCAAGCTCCAGTATGAGCAGTACACCGCCGAGCGCAACTACTACGAGTTCAGCGCCAAAGTGGGGCAGAGCTACCTCACCTGGAACGCATCCACCTGCGAGGAGGACATCCAGCAGACCGCGCTGAACTGGTCGCTGGCCTTCAGCTATTACATACACGCCACCGAGAACCTCGCGTTCGGATTGCTCATGGGCTTCGAGAGCGATCAGAGCGAGGTGTATCCGCAGCTGCTCTGCCTGGACAGTTATCCCGGGCGCACGGAACGGGATCCGGTCGGTCCGTTGCAGTTCCTAAGCTTCGGGCTGGGTTTCTCCACGCTTTTCTCCCGTGCGCCGGATCGGCCGATGGGGACGTTCTGAACCTGGAAAACCGACGGGCGCAAGTCGAACGCACCAAGGCCCTCGTGCGCCTGCACGAATGCTCACGGACCAAGTTGTCGTGGTTGGTCCATGAGTGCTTGTTGCCACCGGTGTCACTGATCATATAGCGTATTGATGCGAGCTCATGCCAGTGGATCGAGCCTGTCGTTGTGCAAGACCGGTTGATGATCGGTGGAAAACTCTACATGAAATAATTTGGAAATACCGGGGGGGGGGGGGGCAACTTCGATGCGCAACGTCCTGAAATGGGTTCACAGGCCGAGCCGAACACGAAACCACCCCACCGGATGCGCACCCGCGATCAACTCTCCCTCGCCCTGTCCACGGCATGGATCCTTGCAGGCTTCGATGCCCACACCCAGGCCCTGACCCTCGAGATGGAGCCCAGCACGTTCAACGGCTTCAACGTCAGCTGCAACGGCGGCAAGGACGGGGCCATCGACCTGGCCATCACCGGCGGAACGCCCCCGTACACGATCGAATGGAGCACCGGCGCCACCACCGAGGATGTCACCAACCTCTCCGCCGGATACTACCGCGTGGGAGTGACCGACAACGCCGGCCTGAGCGGTTCGGCCGAGATCACCCTCACCGAACCCGAAAAGCTCACCTCCGCGCTGGTGGCTTACGAATGGCCCAGCGGATACAACATCTATTGCAACGGCTGCTACAACGGCAGCATCGACCTGGGCGTGGCCGGAGGGGTCGCCCCATACGCGTACGCCTGGAGCGATGGGCCCAGCACAGAGGATCGGAGCAACCTGGGCGCGGGCAGCTACAAGGTGACGGTGACCGACGCGAACGGCTGCGAGGTGGATGGCGGCTCCATCTACCTCACCGAGCCGGAGCGCGACGACTGGACCATGGGCGGCAACGCGGGCACCAACCCGCCCACCCAATACATCGGCACCAGCGATAACAAGGATGTGGTGTTCAAGACGAACAACATAGAGCGATTCAGGCTTCTATCAAGCGGCCAACTCAAGGCATCCTCGCTCGCGAGCGCTGGTGAAACACGCCTGCTGGCATCCGACCCTGATGGAACGTTGCGCTGGCTTTCCACGGGTCCAGGCAGCGAAGTGCCTGATGGTTGTCCAGCACAAGACCGTTTACCGTGGACCCTATGCGGGAACTACATCGCTCCCGATCAATACCTCGGGACCAACAACGCGCGAGCGCTGGTGCTGAAAACCGATGCACAGCAACGCGTATTGATCGATGCGGATGGAAAGATGGGCATTGGCACGACACCTCCGCCGGGGGCTGTGGATCAGTACCGTCTCTTCGTTGAGGATGGCATCGTGACCCGCGACGTGCTGGTGAAGCTGGGCACCTGGCCGGACTTCGTGTTCGATGATGGTTATGGGCTGATGCCGCTGAAGGAGCTGCGAGCCTTCCTGAGCGAGCACAGCCACCTGCCGGGCATTCCTTCGGCTATGGAGTTGGAAGAGAAAGACGGCTTCGAGCTGGGCGAGATGCAGCGGCGCCTGGTGCAGGTGGTGGAGGAACAAGTGCTGTACATCCTGGAACTGGAAGAAAGCGTGGAAGGAATGAAGGCAAGCCTGGCCGGAATGGAGCAGCGGTTGAAGGCCCTCGAAACGTCTCAACGATAACCCGTCATGAAGAGCATGAGCGGTCCTGGCCGGCAAGGCCTTTTTGCATCGTTGCTAGTCACATCCACGGTAACATGGGCACAGACCTACTCACCGCCCACTGGTGAGCTTTATCAGATCTGGCAGGATCAGCAGACCTACTTTGACGTGCTGCGTGGACAAATGACCGAGGAAGAGTTCTATCACGAAGGCGGCGAGTATGCTGAGTTCCAGAAGTGGTTCAGGCATTGGGAGATCCGGCTGGCGCCGCATGGAGACTTTGATGTCTACGGACAATTGATGAAGAGCTACTGTGATGCAAAATTCCACGATGGCAGTTCCTTCAAATCGAACAACGATCCATGGTTGGAGCTTGGCCCGAAGCGGAGAAGGAATAACATGGGAGGCATCGGACCGATTCGAAAGATCACGATCTCCAAAGACGATCCGGACCATATGCTATGCACGGGAACTCCTGGGGGTCTGTTCTATACGATCAATGGGGGGGACGAATGGCACAATGCAGGAACGGACTTGGGTTGGCCGCAGACAGGAGGCCAGCACGCAGAGTATTATCCTGGAGAACCGAATGCGTGGTTCGCACTATGCGCCTACGGCTATGGTAAGATCTCCTATGTGGGCGGGGTCTACCGGACCACAGATGCAGGGACTTCGTGGGAGTGGGTCGCCGACCAGTCAAATCTTGCTGGTGCTCAGATAAAGTTGACCAAGCTCTTATTTGATGAGAAGCTCATCAATGGAGACCATAAGCTATTCTTAGGAACTTCAGCGGGTCTATACGCTTGTGAAAATCCTATCGCAGCAAACCCATCGTGGTACCCGATCACAATTTTTCCTCCCGCGAGCATAGATGTCGCTTATCCAGGTGCGATAGTATATGATGTGCATGTGGAAGACATTGAATACCTGCCGATCTCGGGCACCAGCACGTTGTGCGCATCCATGAAGTTCTCCGGCGTTGCTACTGGTGGACCCTTTTCAGCCTGGCGGTTCATGCTGTCCACTGACAATGGATCATACTGGACCGAAATCGCAAATCAACCCGCAATCGATGCGAGCATATCAGCAGCCACGGTTGAAACAAGCGCTGCAGCACCGAATTCGTTCTATTGCCTGGCACTGAAAACTTCATCCTGGGTAAAAGCCTATGATGTTGTCAATACTTCCTGGTCCGACCAGGCTGTAGTACTCCCCAAAAACTGGACAGTTAGCTAAGGCGGCTAACCTTGTCCGAAGATGAGCAGAAGAAGTAGAAGGAGATTCACCCCGGCGTTCAAAGCGCAGGTGGCATTGGAAGCCGTGAAGGAGCGGCACACACTGGCCGAGTTGGCCATGCGCTACGAGATCACCTCGGCGCAGATCACCTCGTGGAAGAGGCAGTTGGCCGAGAACGCCCCTGGGGTCTTTGAAGGGTCCCCGAGGGCGGCCTCGACCATGCCAGGTGGTCTGGACCCCGAGAAGCTCTTTGCCGAGATCGGCCGGCTGAA
>CAYMXP010000093.1:0-5486 GCA_964394425.1 uncultured Chryseobacterium sp.
CGCCTGACCGCTCAAGCGAAAGCCCCCCGGCGCAGGTCGGGGGGCTTTCTGCATGTAAGTGGGGCGGCCGCAAAGAACTTCTTGACCATGGGATCAGGCACCGGCCCGGCAAGGGAGGATCGAGGCATGATGCGGAGGCTTGGCGGCATGGATCCCTTCCCTCCTCAAGATCATTTGCGGATTGAATACAGCACTTTTAATGTTTGCCTTTCGAGAACGAACCGAACCCCTCCCAGGACCTGAACCTTCGCGCGCGAGGGTCGATGCATTTTCATCCGTCGCGCGGTCCGATGGGAGCCGAGGAGGGAGATGAGCGATCGAATCCAGGAATCGTGTACGTTCCAAGAAGCGATGTTGAAATCGGTTCCGGTGAAGACGGCACCCATGCAACGAAAAGGCCCCGGCAAAACTTCACGGCCATACCCCGCCCCATTGAACCCATGGCTACATGAAACAAGCATTACCGCGCAATGCGGTGACTCCCAGCATGGTGCTCACCACGCGCAGTGCGCTCGTTCAGCGCGATGGGGATGTGATGTCGGCCTGCGGCACACCGTCCCCGACGTTCACACAACCTGCGGGCAACTACCCCGTGGCCGTGCGGCATGGGATCCAACTCCGCTGTGTGACGCTCAACCCGGTCGCGTTCAGCGGTCCCATCACGTCCGTAGACTTCACGTCGAATGCGACGAGCACCTACGGGACCAATGCCCGCAAACCATCCACCGGTGCCATCATCATGCAATTGCTATGGTCCGGCGACGTCACCTTCAACCACACGATCAAATACACCGGCGGCGGTAACGACCGTGATCCGATCCTGGTGTCCGTGGGCAGCACCACGCCGAACAACACGGTGAGCAACACGTACAGCACGCGCGATGTGAACCTGAACGGCGAGGTGAAATACACGGGCGGAGGCAACGACCGTGATCCGATCCTAGTGAACGTGGGGAGCACCACGCCGAACAATGCGCGGGTGGAGCAGTTGCCGTAGCACATCGAGAGAACACCTCCGCATACTTGGAGGGCGGTCGTACCTCCCATACCGCACCGTTGGGTTCGTGAACGATAGCGTCGTGTAACTTTCGGACATGGCGCTCAGACCGGTCCTGCTGATCATCGCGCTGTGTTCGGCACACATGGCGCGCTGCCAGTGGTCCACCGCGACGGAGATGGATTCGTTGCGCGGACTATTGGAGAATTCGAGCACCGACACCGCCCGGTTGCGGATCCTGGATGCGATCATCACCCGGCATACCGTATCAGCACAGGCGCGCCAGTACCTGGATCGTGTGGATTCGATCACGCGCGAACTGGCCGATCATCCGGACGACGGGATCCGGCGCTATGCCATGGTGCGGCGCGCTGGACTCCATTTCCACAGGGGATACCAGGCGAAATACCAACGTCGCATGCGCGAGGCGTTGGGCCAGTTCGGCCAGGCGGTCGAACTGCATGGCCGGCTGGATGACCCACGGCAACTCGTGTTCGACCATGACGGTATGGGGCTTGTGTACAGGGCCATCGGGATGCCGCGTGCGGCGATCGTGCATTTTCGGGAGGAATATCGCCAGGCCGAGCGCACCGGCGAGGCCGCGCTGCGCACCCAGGCCCGCATCCACATCGCGGCGGCCTACAACGACCTGGGCGATACGGCGCGGGCGCGAGCGGTATTGGACAGTTGCGAGACGCCGGATTGGAGCACGACGTCATTGGTATTGCTGGAACGGTCCAGGCTGGCACTGATCAAGGGGGATACGGCAGCGGCCATCGCCCTGTCGGAGAAGGCGGTGAGCGCCGTGGACACGGCCCATGCTTGGAACATGATCATCACCCTGGAGCCTCTGGCACGCACGTATTGGATCACCGGCCGTGCGGAGGAGGCCTTGCGCACGGCACGGCATTGCATCGGCATCGCCGAGCGTCTCGGTGACGAGGCCGTGGAGTGCGGCTGCCGCGTGATCGCCGGCATGGCCGCTGAGCGATCGGGTGACGAGGTCCAGGCCGAGGACCAGCTGCTCCGGGCGCTGAAGCTTTCAAAGCAATGGGGCTACGTTGGACTTTGTCGTGAAAGCGGCGAGGACGGGTCCATGTTCAAGGCGGCCGGGGTTTTGAAGGACCTCTATGCCCGGCAGGGTCGCCTGCGCGAGGCTCTTGGGATGACCACGTACTGGGCGACGCTGGGGGACAGCATCACCGCACGTGAAGGACTGGATGCCGTTCTCCGCCACGACCTGGAACGCACACGGCTCCTGGACAGCACGGCGACGGCCGGGCGCATCGCGCAAGCAACCCGGGAATTGCGCGACCACCTGGCGGGAGAGCGCCAACGCCGCAGGTGGATCATCGTGGGCGGGTCGGTCCTCTTCCTTTTGAGCGCCACGGCCACGCTCTGGTACATCGATCGGCGCCGCCGCCGCTTGCGCTACGAACAGGAACAAGCCGTGCTCCATGAGCGTCTCCGCATCGCCGACGATCTGCACGATGACCTCGGAGCCGGACTTTCGGCCTTGAAGCTCCGCAGCGCCCTGGCGTTGGAGCAGGCCGACGGCAACGGAATGAACGACCGGCTCAGGCAGATCATGGAATCAGCCGATGCACTGGTGGGCAACATGCGCCAGATCCTGTGGGCCATGGGCACGGAGCACACCACCTTGCCCGACCTGGCGCGCTTCATCGGGGTTCAGGCCCGACAGGTGCTCGATGGCCGGAATATCACCCTCGCGCTGGAGGTCCCGACCGACCTGCCCGCCGTGGAGATCGATGCCACAACACGGCGCAATGTGTTCCTGATCGTGAAGGAGGCCTTGCATAACGTGGTGAAGCACGCCTGTGCTCGGATGGTGACCTTGTCTTTCCGTCACGAGGACGGTCTGGAAGTGCGGATAACGGATGATGGCAGCGGCATGCGCACCGATGGGCCATCCGGCGGCAACGGCCTGCGCATCATGCGCAAGCGTGCGGCCGTGCTGGGCGGATCGGTGACGATGGAAGCCGGACCGGACGGCGGCACCACGGTGTGGCTTCGCGCGCCCCTGATCGGCCCGATGAACAAAGGTTCGATCACAGCCGAACGCCGATCGGCCCAACTTCGCCTCGATGATGAACGCTGAACCGCTGCGCATCGGCATCGTGGAGGATGACGCGGGGATCCGGGCGCTGCTGAGCGAGATCTTCGGCCGCAACGAAGACCTGCGCGTGGTGTACGCCGTGGGTTCCGGCGAGGACGCGCTGGAGCAGGAGGCGCACCCATCACCACAAGTGGTGATCATGGACATCAACCTGCCCGGCATCGATGGGGTCGAATGCGTGCGGCAACTCACCTCGCGCTCGCCGAAGACCCAGTTCCTGATGTACACGGTGAACGACGATGACCGCCGCGTGTTCGAAGCGCTTCGCAGCGGGGCCAGCGGCTATGTGCTGAAGAACAGCACGCCCGCCGAGCTGGTGGGCGCGGTGCGCGAGCTGCACGCCGGCGGCGCGCCGATGAGCGCGGCCATCGCCCGCCGCGTGGTGGACCATTTCAAACCCTCGCGCATGGGCCCGCGCCTGCCCGATGCGGGGCTCGGCGAGCGCGAGCAGGAACTGCTCGCGCTGCTCGCCGACGGCCTGTTCTACAAGGAGATCGCCGACCGTCTGGGCATCAGCATCGGCACGGTGAAGAGCCACGTGCACAACATCTACCACAAGCTGCACGTGCAGAACCGCACCGAGGCGGTGAACCGCTTCTTCGGGCGGTAGACCCCGCGCCCTGTGCGCCGCGGCGCCGACTGAACATCCGCTGTATTGCGAGCCTCCCTTCATGGCGGGAGTTTTGCCACATGGAAGCGTTGCGCCTCGTGTACGTGTCCCGACCCGGGCGAAGTGCTGAGCCGATGAAGAGCGCGGCCATGGCCGCCGGGGTGCATGCCGTGGCCGTGTTCCATTCGGGCCGGGAGGCCCTGGGGTCCATAAGTACGTGGAACGCCCAGGTGTGCGCGGTGGAACAGCAACTACCCGACGGCACGGGCGAGCATTTCATCCGGTCGGCCCGCACCATGGGGGCGCATGCGCGCTTCCTGCTGGTCGCACGCGTATGGGACGGCGCCGCGGTGCAGCACGCGGTGCGCCAAGGGGCCGACGGCGTGCTGCCGGAGGGCCGCCTCGCCGAGGACCTGGGCGCGGCCGTGCGCGACCTGGCCGATCACCAGGCCTGGATGCACCGAACGGCACTGCGCGCATGGATGGACCACCTGCGCGAACCGCATGGCCCGCCGGTCTCTTCACCCTTGAGCCCGCGCGAACACGAGGTGATGCGCTTGCTGGCCGAGGGCCTTTCCTACAGGGCCATCGGCGAACGCCTCTTCATCGCCCCAAACACCGTGAAGAACCATGTACACCACATCATCACCAAGCTCGGAGCGCGCAACCGCATCGAGGCCGTGCGCAACTACCGCGATCGGGGCATCGAATAGTCGGTTCGGACTATTGCAGCGGATGACGCCTTCGAGAACCTTGGCTGCATCCATCAACCGCAGGCGGCTGTGCAGCGCCTTACCAGTGCATGAGACACGACACCCATCCCTACAACCCATGAGAACCGAACGACACCTCCCAACCTCCCTCTGGCGGTCGACGCTGTTCGCGCTTGCCATCGGCATGTGCGGCAGCACCCACGCGCAATCGAGCGGCGACTTCCGCAGCAGTACGACCGGCGACTGGGCGACCACCGGCATCTGGGAGACATACGATGGCGCCAACTGGGTGCCCGCAGTTGCACCGCCAACGAACGCTGATGGAGAGATCACGATCTTCCATCTGGTGGCGGCGACCAGCAACCACACGGTGGATCAAGTGGTGGTGAGCACGGGCGGCTCGCTGCGGCTCGTTGCGGGTACCTTCACGGTGGCCAACGGCCCTTCCGTGGATGACATTGCCAGCCTGGCAAACCTGGATATCTCCGGTGGGACCTTGTCGATCACAGCCGGGGCCTTCGTGGATGTGATCACCGGTACATTTTTCTGGTCGGGCGGAACGATCGCAGGTCCGGGTACCGCCTTCCTGCGCTTTGGCGCCACCAGCACGCTGTTCGGCGGAACGAAATCTCTGGGCACCTTCCTCATGAATTATGGCACGGCTACGTGGAGCGGCGGCAGCATTGGCGGCAGCGGCACGCTGGTGAACAGTTCCACCGGCACGCTCGACATCACCTTCGCCGATGGCTCATCCCACAACGTGGCGATGAACAACCATGGCACCTTGAATTACTCGGGGTCCGGCACTTGGAACACGGTTTTCGGCGCACCGTCCATGACCAATGCTGGCACGTTGAACGTGAACGCGGGCACATGGCAGTTCAACAGCGCGCTCACGAATTCCGGCACCTTGCATCTCCCCGCAGGGAGGTTGTTGGTATTGAACAGTACAGTGGGCTTGGACCCCGGCACCGCGATCACCGGCACAGGCGAGTTCCGCGTGAGCGGGGGTACCACCACATTGAACAC
>CAYMXP010000093.1:5586-9206 GCA_964394425.1 uncultured Chryseobacterium sp.
CGGCATGTGGCAGTTCAACAACACGCTGGACAATGCGGGCACCCTGCACATCGCCCCCGGCAAGGTGATGATCATGAACTCCACAGTGAGCCTGAACGCGGGCACGACGATCACCGGCACAGGCGAGTTCCGCGTGAGCGGGGGTACCACCACATTGAACACGCCGCTCGTGAACGCATCGAACCACTTCTGGATGTACGCGGGCGCTTTCAACACCACAGCGGGTAATGCCTTGGGCCTGAGCGCGGGCAGCTCAATGCTCTGGCATACCACCAACTTGAGCGGGCCGGGCGGCATCAACATCGGCAGTGGTGTTCCTGCGACCATCACCGGGACAAGCACTCACCCCTTGAACACATTGTTGAGCAACCTGGGGACGATCACCTGGAGCGGCGGGGACATGAACGGCAGTGGACCTGTCCAGAACCAGCCAGGCGGCGTGGTGGACATCACCTTCTCCAGCCTCAGCGGTTTGCAAACGCCGTTCTCCAATTCGGGAACGGTGAACTACTCGGGAACGAGTTCCTTCTATACCGTTTCCCCATCGATCTTCACCAACACCAGCACGGGTGTGCTGAACGTGAACGACGGCATGTGGCAGTTCAACAACACGCTGGACAATGCGGGCACCCTGCACATCGCCACCAGCAAGGTGATGATCATGAACTCCACGGTGAGCTTGAACGCGGGCACGGCCATCACCGGCACGGGCGAGTTCCGCGTGAGCGGAGGCACCACTACCCTGAACACGCCGCTCGTGAATTCAACGAATCATTTCTGGATGGTGAGCGGCGCCTGGAACACAACGGCCGGCAATGCGGTGAGCTTGGGGTCCGGCAGTTCCATGGCCTGGTGGCAGGGCACCCTGGGTGGCCCGGCGGGCTTCAACATCGGTAGTGGTGTGCCCCTGACGTTGAGCGGTGTGGGAACGCGCACGCTGAATACCACACTGTCCAATGCAGGGACGATCACATGGATCCATGAAAGCATGAACGGCAGCGGCAGCGTGGTGAACCAGGCGGGCGGCGTGGTGGACATCACCTTCTCGAGCCTCAGCGGCCTGCAGGTGTCGCTCTCCAATTCGGGCACGGTCAACTACACGGGGACCGGTTCTTTCTACACCGTTTCCCCATCGGTCTTCACCAACACCAGCACAGGTGTGCTGAACGTGAACGACGGCGTGTGGCAGTTCAACAACACGCTGAACAATGCGGGCACCCTGCACATCGCCACCGGCAAGGTGATGATCATGAACTCCACAGTGAGCCTGAACGCGGGCACGGCCATCACCGGCACGGGCGAGTTCCGCGTGAGCGGAGGCACCACTACCCTGAACACGCCGCTCGTGAATTCAACGAATCATTTCTGGATGGTGAGCGGCGCCTGGAACACAACGGCCGGCAATGCGGTGAGCTTGGGGTCCGGCAGTTCCATGGCCTGGTGGCAGGGCACCCTGGGTGGCCCGGCGGGCTTCAACATCGGTAGTGGTGTGCCCCTGACGTTGAGCGGTGTGGGAACGCGCACGCTGAATACCACACTGTCCAATGCAGGGACGATCACATGGATCCATGAAAGCATGAACGGCAGCGGCAGCGTGGTGAACCAGGCGGGCGGCGTGGTGGACATCACCTTCTCGAGCCTCAGCGGCCTGCAGGTGTCGCTCTCCAATTCGGGCACGGTCAACTACACGGGGACCGGTTCTTTCTACACCGTTTCCCCATCGGTCTTCACCAACACCAGCACAGGTGTGCTGAACGTGAACGACGGCGTGTGGCAGTTCAACAACACGCTGAACAATGCGGGCACCCTGCACATCGCCACCGGCAAGGTGATGATCATGAACTCCACAGTGAGCCTGAACGCGGGCACGGCCATCACCGGCACGGGCGAGTTCCGCGTGAGCGGAGGCACCACTACCCTGAACACGCCGCTGACCAATTCAACGAATCATTTCTGGATGTACGCGGGCGCTTTCAACACCACTGCGGGCAATGCGCTGAGCTTGTCATCCGGCGCAACGATGCACTGGAACACGACGAACTTGGGCGGCTCAGGCGGCGTCAACATCAGCAGCGGCGCAGCGCTGCAGGTGGCCGCATCCAGCGGCTCGCACCCCTTGAACACACCGCTGACCAACTCGGGGACCACCACCTGGAGCGGAAGCCCCATCAACGGCACCGGCGCCATCACGAACCAGGCCGGTGGCACCTTCAACATCACATTCACGAGTCCCTTCGGCTCGGATCAGAATGTGGCCCTCAGCAATGCTGGGATGCTCAACTACACGGCAGCCGGGAGCTGGGCCACGAGTGGCAGCACGCCCTTGATGACGAACACCGGCACCTTCAACATCACGGATGGAGGTTGGTTCTTCGGCGGTAGCCCGTTCACCAACAGCGGCACGATACAGGTGGCCGCCAGCAAGTCGCTCAACTTCAACGGCGCGGCGTACACCTTCGGGGGCACGGTGATCAACAACGGAGCGGTCACCGGGACCATCGCGGGCTTCACGGGACCCGCGTTCACCAACAACGGCAGCGTTACGGCCAACAACCTGCCCTTTGCCGGAAGCGCGGTACAGATGCTGGACGGCACCGGCTCGATCAACGTGCTCACCATCAACAACGCCAGCGGCGTGACGCTCGGCGGCGACCAGACGGTGACCACCACGCTCACGCTCACCAACGGCAAGGTGACCCTGGGCAACAGCAACCTCTACCTCAGTAACAACACGGCAGGCAGCCTGGTGGGCGGCACGGCGGCGAACCATTTCGTCAGCAACGGAACCGGTTCGTTCCAGCGCATGGTGAACGGGGCGAACTACCTCTTTCCCATCGGCACGGCCACGAGCTACCTGCCCGCGACGATCAGCCTCACGGGAGGGACGCAGGAGCGCTTCACGGCGCGTGTGCAGGCCGATGTTCATAGCGACTACTCCACGCCTGGCACACCGGCCGGGCAGGTGATCACGGGCGACCAGGTGGAGCGTGCCTGGGTGATCACGGAGAACACGCCGGGCGGCAACACCGCCTCCGTGCAGCTGCAATGGAACGCGGCGGATGAGGGCGCAGGCTTCGTTCGCACGGCATGCGGTGTGTTCCGTTACGATGGCACGAACTGGCTGGCGAGCGCGTTCGGTGCCGCGAGCGGAGCAGGGCCTTACACGAGGTTGCTCACCGGTCTCGCCGATTTTCGCGAGTTCACCGTGGCCGATGCGCAATCGATCCTGCCCATCGCCTGCCCGAGCGGTCCGCCTGTGGGCACACCATGCGACGACGGCGATATCTGCACGACCGGCGATGCGATAGACGCGAACTGCACATGCACAGGAACTCCGAGCCCGGACACCGACGCCGATGGCACATGTGATGCGAATGACGGCTGTCCGACGGACCCCGCCAAGGTCGCTCCTGGCATCTGCGGATGCGGCGTGGCGGACACCGACACGGACAGCGATGGAACCGCTGACTGCAACGACGGCTGCCCGATCGATCCGTTGAAGATCGCTGCGGGCCAGTGCGGCTGCGGCATCCCGGATACCGACACGGACAGTGATGGAACCGCTGACTGCAACGATCTGTGCCCTGCTGATCCGTTGAAAGTCGCCCCTGGCATCTGCG
>CAYMXP010000094.1:0-2686 GCA_964394425.1 uncultured Chryseobacterium sp.
CGCGCCTGCGGCGCTTCGGCGAGCGAAGGCGGAGAGGGAGGGATTCGAACCCCCGGTACCCCGAAGGGCACACCTGTTTTCGAGACAGGCCCGATCGACCGCTCTGGCACCTCTCCTGTTGTCGATACCCTTTCGCGCGGAAGGCGCCAAAGATAGACCGCGACCTTCGGCGGCTCCCGGCCGCGACCAGGGCTATCGGGTCTTGTTCTTCACCGCGGAGAGCGCAGAGGCCGCGGAGGATCCCTTCGGCCTCCAAAGAGAGGCGCTGAGTTAGCGGCCTCCGGCCGCCTCTGCGATCTTTGCTGCATAGGCAACGAAATGATGGGCATTTCTCCGTGCCTCTGCGCTCTCTGCGGTTGGATTTCAGGCAACTAAGAGGCGATAGCCCTGCGGCCGCGACCGCTCACCGGCCGCGCACGGGCTGCTTCTTCGCCGGGGCCGCTTCCCTTCCCTTGCTTCCGGCGTTCCCGCGGCCGGCATCCCCGCGCTCGTCGGGGGCGAAGTCGCGCGCGACGTTCTTCCCCGGATCGGGCCGTTCGTTCTTCATCTTCTCCTTCCTTATCCGCTCCTGTTCCATCTTCCGCGCCTGCGGATCGGCAACGGCGCGTTCCCGATCATCGGCCTTTCCCGGCCATTCCGCCGTGGCCCAGGAGCGCGGCACCCCCTCGCGCTGCTCGATCAGCAGGGCCTGCACGAAGGCATGCTCCTTCAGCCACGTGCGCGCGGCATCGGGATCCATCGCCAGGAGCGCGGCGGCGAAGGCATCGGCCATGGAGGCGCGTTCCAGGATCACGTACGCCGCCACGAGGTGGTGGCCCGCCGTCTCTCCGGCGCGCTCATCGATCGCCATGGCGCCGCAAGCGGCCGGCGCGCCATCGCCCAGCACCAGGGTGTCCAGCGGCGGCGCCCCTTCACCGGGCGCGGCGATGATGACCGTCCAGGGCTTGCCCACGGGTCCCCGGCCGCGCGCGCGCACCGCGTCGCCCACTTCGATCCGGTAGTCGGCGATGCCGCGGCGATCGAGCAGCGAGGCGATCAGGTCGGCCGCATAACCCGGCGCGATGGCATCCGGATCGATCTTCAGACCCGGTGCCTGCTTGACCACCCGCGCCTCGACACCCACGCCTTCGATGCGCAGGCGGTGGTAGCCCCCCGCCACGCTGTCCGCGACGACGGGATCGAACGCGCCTCCGCTCATCAGCCAGGGGCGGCCGGCCAGCCGCATGATCGCCACCACGTGGGGGTCGGCCGTCGAGGCGTCCGGAGCCGCATCGGCGTTGAAGCGCGCGATGGCCGAGGAGGGATCCCGGATGTTCAGCGAACGGTCCACCACATCCAGCAGGCTGTCCACCGCGCTCTTCACGCCTCCATCCACGGGGCCGCCGAACCGCACCGCGCAGGTCGTGCCCAACACGCGGCCGGTGCCATCGCGCCGTTGCGCTCCGCCACAGGCGGCAAGGAACACCAGGAGGGCGGGTAGCAGCGGCCTCATCGGGGCAGCAAGATCGCACCGACGGCCGGAAACCAGGCGCCTGGCCATCGTTCGGTACGCCCAGCGGTCACGCAGCCATTTGATCGCCTCGATCGCCCGGCATCCGGGTCTTGTCGCAGCAACGTTCCGTGCCTCCGCGTGCGCTCCTCCTGATCAGGCGGCGATCGAGCCCGCCTCCTGCTCCGCTTCGCGCTTGAGGCCCACGAGCATCTCCACCCAGGTCTTGCCCGCCTCGCGCGCGCGGCGCACGGCGTGCGGCAGCCCGGCGAAGTCGCCCATCCACAGGTGTACGGCGGTGCGGCGGCCGGGCTCGGCGCTGATGCGCAGGTCCACCGTCACGTGGCTGGAGGGATCGTCGGGCAGGCCGCCGTCCAGCAGGTAAAAGGTGTAGCGCAGGCGGCGCCCGGGGTCGAAGGCCATCAGGGTGCCCTTGGCCTTGAGCACCTGCTTGCCCTCGATCATCTCGTACCAACGCACGGTGCTTCCACGCCTGCTGTCGCCGATCATCATGGCGTAGGGCATGTACAGGCGGTTGATGTGCGGATCGATCAATGCCTTCCAGATCACCTCCCGGGGGGCATCCACGAGCATCGTCCGCTCTACGGTGGTCAGGTCTTCGGTCATGATGTGCGTCAGCCCGCACCTACCGTGCCGATCGCCGGCAAAAAAAGTTAAACCCTCCCGGCCCCCGCCACGCGGCCATCTTTGCCGCATGTCGCGGAGGCATTTCGTCCTGTCCGTCCTGACGATCCTGTCCTGCACCGCGCCGGAACCCGCCACCCGGACAGCGCCTGATCCCCAACCGGCCGACGACTATTTCAGCCCCCAGGCCGAAGTGCGTTATGATGACCGTGCCTACCTGCCCACCATCCGCACCGTCCAACTCTTCCGAGAGGGCTTCGAGACCTCTCCGCCCGTGCTGGAACTCGGCTCGAACGACCGGCTGCAGCTGCATTTTGACGATCTGTCACCCGAGGTGCGCTCCCTCTCCTACACCATCGAGCACTGCGACGCGGATTGGAGATCCAGCGACCTGGTGCGGAACATGTACATCGAGGGCGCCTTCAGCGACTTCGTGCCCGCGCCGCAGGCCAGCCGGGGCACGCGCCAGGCCTACCACCACTACCGGCTGGACTTTCCCAACGCCTTCATGCGGCCCCGGATCAGCGGCAACTATCTGTTGAAGGTCTTCGA
>CAYMXP010000094.1:2786-9192 GCA_964394425.1 uncultured Chryseobacterium sp.
GACGTGTTCCTCTACGGCGGCTTCACCGACTTCCAGTGCCGGCGCGAATACCGCTGCGCATGGGAGGAGACCGGGCAGCGCTATGTGCTGCGCGCGCTGGTGAAGCAGGGCATCATCGACTACCTCTACGCCTTCCTGCCCGATGGCGCCACCGCGCCCGATCTGGGCGCGCTGGAGGGAGCGCACTACGCCACGGAGAACGACTACACGGTGCTGGTGTACCTGATGGACCACAGCCTGCGCGCGCAACGGCTGGTGGGGGTGCGGGTGGTGGGGAGCAGGCCGTAGGCGATCGACGGATGGCCACTGGTCGCGGGTGTCGTCAAGGTGAACGGATGCCGGTGGGTGGTCAAGGTCTCGCGGCGGGTGATCAACGTCTCGCGCCATGTGATCAACGTCACGCGGGGGGTGATGATCGTCTCGCGGGGGGTGATGAACGTTACGCGGGCGGTGAACAACGAACGATGGCGGGAGAAGAAGGACTCGCGGCGCAGGATCAATGGATGATCGCGGGAGATGATGGGCTTGCCGGAGCAGAAGATCGCATGCCGCGTGGAACGGACCGGTTATTTTGGGGGGCGATGGCAACCACCAAGAGCGCTGGCATTGATCGCGATCCGATCCTGAACGATCCCTATCAGGAGCCGGCGGTCCATTATCGCACGGACAGCGATGGACGGCTTGACTACGAGCAGATCACGAAAGGTCGGCGGCCGTTCACCGTCGACACCCCCAGCATACCCGAACGCGCCATGGGCCAACGCTCGGTCTTCGATATCGCCGAGATCAGCCCCGGTACGGAGACCCACCTGGTGAACCTGCTGCGCAACGAGGTCCGGCTCTGGCGCGGCGGTGATTATTCCAATGTGACGCGCGTCACCCGCGACCTGCTCGTTCATTGGTTCAACGAGGAGAAACCACCCACGAGCAAACTCTTCTTCGCGCAGCGCGAAGCCATCGAGACCGCGATCTACCTGAACGAAGTAGCGCACGGCAGCAACCCTGGACAGAACATCCTGCGCCGATTGCGTGATCAGCAAGTGGCCGTGAGCGACAATGATCAAGAACAGCTCCCACGCATCGCCTTCAAGATGGCCACCGGCACCGGCAAAACCGTGGTGATGGCCGCGCTGATCCTTTACCACTACCTGAACCGGCGCGAGTACCGGGGCGATACGCGCTTCGCGGACTATTTCCTTGTCATTGCACCCGGCATCACCATCCGCGACCGGCTGGGTGTGCTGCGGGTGGATGAGGAACACCGCGGCAACAAGCAGAAGAGTGTTGACTACTATACGGAGCGCTCGCTGGTGCCACCGCAATACATCGCCCACATCGACGGACTGAACGCGCTGGTGGAGATCACGAACTACCACGCCCTCATGCCCCGCACCCTGCAGGGCAACAAGAAAAGCCCCTTTGATGGAAAGGTCGACGCGGAAGGGAGGAAACAGGAGATGTTCGAGAGCTTCGACCTGGTGGTGAAACGCGTGCTTGGGAAGTTCAAGCCCGGTCGTCGCTTGCTGGTCTTGAACGATGAAGCGCACCATTGCTACAAGCCGAGCGGGGGAAAAAAGGCGGACGAGGACTTCGAAGGCCAGGACGAGAACGAACGCGCCGCGGTCTGGTTCACGGGATTGACCGAGATCAACCGGCGATTCAAGCTCTCCACGGTCTATGACCTGTCCGCCACGCCCTATTACCTGAAGGGTTCAGGACATGAACCGTATTCCCTCTTCGGCTGGGTGGTCAGCGACTTCGGCCTTATCGAAGCGATCGAGAGCGGCCTGGTGAAGATCCCCTACCTGCCCGTGGCCGATGACACCCAGGAGCTGACCGAACCGGTGCTGAAGAACCTTTACCAGCACACGTACAAGGATCTGCCGCGCAAGGGCCAGAAGAAAGAGAAGAGCGAGGCGAAGAAGGCAGGTCGAAAACTCGAAGAAGACATCCCCGATCTGCCGAAGCTGGTGAAAGGCGCGCTCGACCAGTTCCACCAGCACTACAACGAGTATGAGAAAGGCCTGCGCAAAGCCTACGAGGAAGCCTCGACGCTCTTCACCCAGCCGCCGGTCTTCATCGTGGTGTGCCAGAACACCAGCATGAGCCGGGAGCTCTTCAAGTTCATCGCAGGCTTCGAATGGGAGGATCCGGAGGGCACGCGCCAATGGCGCAAGGGCGAGTTCGAGGTCTTCAGCAATTTCGACCAGCTGGGCCGGCCCAAGCGGAAAGCGCCTACGCTGCTTATTGATAGTGACGCACTGGAGAACAGCGGCCAGGTGAATGAGGAGTTCAAGAAGGTCTTCGCGCCGGAGATCGCGGAGTTCAAGAAGGAATACGCCCGCCTCTATGGCCAGGGCGCCGCCGAGCAGATCACCGATGCCGAACTGCTTCGCGAAGTGGTGAACACCGTGGGCAAGCCCGGCAAGCTCGGCGGACACGTGCGCTGCGTGGTGAGCGTGAGCATGCTCACCGAGGGCTGGGACGCGAACACCGTAACGCACATCATGGGTCTGCGCGCCTTCGGCAGCCAGTTGCTGTGCGAACAGGTCGCAGGGCGCGCGCTGCGTCGCCGCCAGTACTTCCTGCAGGGCTACGACAAGGACGGTCAGCCCACGGATGACCAACGCAAGATCAAGCGCTACAAGTTCCCGCCGGAGTTCGCCCACATCATCGGCGTGCCCTTCAAGATGTTCCGCGGCGGCGGTGGCCAGGGGGCCACGATCGTCGTACCACCGCAGGGCGAACACATCATGGCGCTGGAGGAGCGCGAGGCCGAACACGAGGTCCGCTTCCTGAACGTGGAGGGCTACAAGAAGGTGGTGGCACCGGAAACGCTGCGCCACGACTTCAGCGAGCTGGCTCCCTATGAGTTCGACGGCAGCAAGTTCCCGCTGAACACCGACCTCGGAAGTGCCTTCTCGCCCGACGAACAGAAGATGAAAGTGGAGCAGGTGCTCGCCAAGCGCCACCAGGAGATCGTCTTCCTCATCACCAGCTACCTCATCCGCCGCATGTTCGGCGGCACCGAGGATGAAATGAACAAGCGCTGGCACCTTTTCGGTCGCTTGCGAGCCATCGTGCAGGAATGGTACGAGACCAGGGTGAAGCTGTTGAACATCATCGAAGACGGCGATCGCAACCAACTCAAGCTCCTCTACTACGAAGACCCCATCCGCATCTGCGACCACATCATGAAGGGCATCAACCCCGAGCGCGACAGCACCGAATTCATCCGCCCCGTGCTGAACCCCTACAACCCCTTCGGCAGCACCGTGCATGTGAACGGCCACACCCGCCGCGAGACCTTCGACACGAAGAAGAGCCACGTGAACAAGGTGGCCATGGACAGCAAGTGGGAGGGCATCTGCGCCAAGACGCTGGAGGAACTGCCCGCTGTGGTGAGTTACGTGAAGAACCACTTCCTCAGCTTCGAGATCCCCTACATCAAGGAAGGTAGGGAGCACCGCTACCGGCCGGACTTCATCGCGCGCATCAAGCTGCCCAACGGCACCATGGCCAACCTGCTGATCGAGATCACCGGCATGGAGTTCGACAAGAAGGAGAAGCGCTGGTACGTGCTGAACCGCTGGCTGCCCGCTGTGAACGCGGTGCGCAAGGACTTCGACATGGACCCCTGGTACTTCACCGAGGTGGCCGGCGATATCCGCGACATCAAGAACGACCTGACAAAGGCGATCACGGAGATCAGCAGCAAGATGCCGGAGGAACAAGTGTCGCCCGCAGAAAAAGAAGAAGCCGAAGCATGAACGACGCCAATGGCACCGAGCGCCGTCGTCTTCGCCCCAGCGGCGGTTACAACAGCCTGCGTGCGTATCAGACGACCACGGTGATCTACGACGCTACGGTCGCCTTCTGTGACAAGTACATCAGGAGCCGTAAGCTCCATGAGCAAATGACGAGTGCCGCGCGCAGCGGCCGACAGAACATCAGCGAGGGCAGTCGATTCAGCGCAACGAGCGCGGAAACGGAACTGAAACTGGTGAATGTTGCCCGCAGCAGCCAGGAAGAGCTTCTGAACGACTACATGGATTTCCTGCGGCAGCGCAAGCTGCGGCAGTGGCACAAGAATGACCCGGAAGCGATGGAGGTGCGTGTCATCGCGAAGCGCCCGGACAACGTCCCGCTCAAATACGAAGACTACACGCGCTGGCTCGACCAGGAGGATGCAGCGCAACAGGCGAATTGCCTGATCTGCCTGATCCATCAAGCCAATTACCTGCTTGACCACTTGATCACGCGCCTGGAGCAGGACATCATCAAAGAGGGGGGCTACCGCGAGCAGCTTACCAAGGCGCGCCTGACGGAGCGTGATCGGCAGGCAGGCCTGTCTGTAGTAGCAACGGAGGAAGTGCCCCAATGCCCCAAGTGTGGCAAGCCCATGCGCCTGCGAACCGCCAAACAGGGCAGCAATGCGGGCAGCCAATTCTGGGGCTGTACCGGTTATCCGGAGTGCAAGGGAACCCGCAAATTCGATCCGCCACCATCCAGGCAGGCTCATCCGCCGGATGGGGCGGATCAGGCGGATGCAGCCAAGCCCAAAGGCCAATGAGCACTGCTCGAACGCATCATATTGCCGGCGCCGGCAAAGTGATAACCGTTCAACACAGTAGTCTACTGTGGACCATTCTGCCGGTGCCGGCAATATGGTCCCGAAAGTGATCGCAATATGATCTACACCATTCCCAAACGCACCAAGTCCAAGAACCAGAAGGAAGACCTGAAGCTGGGAGACATTGAGCTGTCCTCATTGGCAGCAGCCGGTTGGGAAGAGAAGGACCTGGAGAACCTGCTTGCCAACAAACCCGAACTGCTCTTCAAGGAGAACAAGCTGCTGCCCATTTTTCAAGAAGTGGCCTATCAGGAGCACCCGGATATCATGGCGCTGGATAGCGAGGGAGCGCTCTACATTTTTGAACTGAAACGACAGGATGGCAATAAGGACAGCCTGCTTCAGGTGATCCGCTACGGGCAGCTCTTCGGGCGTTCCACATACGATGAGCTGGAGGGAATGCTGCGCAACCAGAAGAAGACACCAACCTTGAGCTTGGACGCATTCCATAAGGACTACTTCGAGCTCGATGCCGCGTTACCCAAGGGAGGGTTCAACAGAGAGCAGCGCTTCGTGGTCGTAACCGCCGGGATCGATTCTTCCACGCTCGATGCCATCGACTACTGGAAGGAGAAGAAGATGCCGATAGCGGCGCTGACCTATCACGTTTACAAGAAAGGTGATGAGTTCCTGCTCGAATTCCACTCCTTCTCCCCAACACCGGATGACTATGCCGTGGTGCTCTCGGGCTACTACTTCGTGAACAGCAATTCCCGCTTCGACAAGGATGGATGGAAGCACATGATCAACAACAAGCGGGTTTCCGCCTACGGAGGTCGCAAGAACACCATCAACGCGATCAACAGGGGCGACACCGTTTTCCTTTATCACACCGGCGTGGGTGCGATCGCGTACGGCAAGGTGGACTCACAGATGAAGAAGGCTCCGTGGTCCGGGGTCGGCGATGAGGAGCACTATGTGGATGTGAAGTGGAAACTCCATCTTGACCCGGACACGCAACAGGAACAAGCCGTGCGCGCACCGGAGATCAACAAGAAATTCAAGTCAAAGCATACGTTCAGGCAGACCCGCTATGGCATATCGAAAGCGATGGCCGACTTCGTGATCGAGCAGCTTGAAGCCAAGAACAAGAAAGCCAAGGCAGCCGCCAAGTAACCCATGCCCCGCTCCTACAAACACACCAAGACCGCCCAGCGCGCACACATCCCCAGCCGCGAAGAGGCCGGCTACGAAAGCGACAGCCCCGCCGTGCGGCAGCGCGAAACCCTGGACCTGCCCAAGAACCCCGTGGTACACCGCGGCCAGGACCCCGAGCTGTTCTGGATGAACAAGTACGGCGCCGACGATGCCGACGACCGCCTGAAGATCGACATCCGCAGCTTGTACCGCCATGAGCACATCGCGCCGGAGAAGCTGATAGACGGACTGCACCGCATCGTGGTGGAAAAGCGCGACGCCGACCAGATGGACCTCTTCACCGTGAACGAGACCTTCGGCAATGCGCTGGACCGCGACGAGCTGGAGAAAGCCCAGGCCTACTACCAGCACAGCGACGGCTGGACCAACCGCCTGATCCAGGGCGACAGCCTGCTCACCATGACCAGCCTGTTGGAGCGCGAGGGCATGGCCGGCCGCGTGCAGATGATCTACATCGACCCGCCCTACGGCATCAAGTACAACAGCAACTGGCAGGTGAAGCTGAACGACACACTAGTTAAGGATGGCGCGGACGACCACCTGAGCGGCGAGCCCGAGATGATCAAGGCCTTCCGCGATACCTGGGAGCTGGGCATACACAGCTACCTGAGCTAC
>CAYMXP010000095.1:0-8918 GCA_964394425.1 uncultured Chryseobacterium sp.
CGGACGGGATGCATGAGCGCGGATCGCACGCGAATGTCGGGCGCGGATGCATCCGATCAGGCGACCTTCCGCTTCCCGAGCTTGTGGCTGGTGAGTTCGTACCGTGTTCCGGAGCCATCCAGCAGGCGGATGTCCGCGTCGAGCTGGCCGGAGAGGGTGTGGATCAGTTCCATGCCCAGGCTGTTGGGGCGGTGGAAGCCGTCGCGACTACGCAGGCCCACGCCGTCGTCGCCGATCAGCAGGTGCAGCCCTTCGCTCTCCGACCCGGTGAGGTGAACGATGATCGTGCCGGCCTCTCGCCCGGCGAAGGCGTACTTGAAGCTGTTGGAGATGACCTCGTTGATCAGCAGGCCCAGCGGGATCAGCGTGTCCACGCCCAGCGTCTTCACCTTGATGTCCACGTCCATGATCAGGTGCGTGTTGATCGTGTAGGCATGCACCAGGTCGCGCACCAGGCGGTCCAGGTAGGTGCCCACGTCGATGTTCGCCAGGTCCTTGCTCAGGTAGGTCTGCTCATGCACCAGGGCCATGGCGCCCACGCGGTTCATGCATTCGTTGAACATCTCCTGCACGCGCGCGTCCTGCACCTGGTCCAGCTGGAAGCGGATCAGGCTCTTGACGATCTGCAGGTTGTTCTTCACGCGGTGGTGGATCTCCTTCAGCATCACCTCCTTTTCCTCCTTGCTCAACATGGTCTCGCGCAGCTCCCGGTTCTTCATCTCCAGGGTGCGCCGCGCCACGTTCACCTGCGCGGAGTGGATCCGGCTTTCCACCAGCAGCCGGCGGTTCACCCCGACGAGCAGGGCGAAGACCACGGCCATCATGCAGGCCATGAACAGGAGCACCTGCGCCTCGTCCCATCGCTGGCTCAGGGAACTGGTGTGCAGGCCCAGGCCCCGTTCATGCACGTGTCGCGTGGCGTGGTCCACTTCCTTCTGAGCCTTCTGAAGCATGATCTGGAACACCGCCTCGGCCTGGCGGGTGCGGCTGGGCAGGCTGCCCCGGTCAAGCACTTCCTCGTGGAGCGAGTCCGCCTGTTGCAGCACCGGCAGGATCAGCCCGGGCATTTCCGGCATGCCGGGTTCGCCCGCGTAACGATCGCCGATCCGCGACACCTCGCCGCGCACGCGCGCCAGCTCATGCGCCCAGCTCCCCCCGCCGGTGTTGGCGTCCACCTTGTGGATCAGCCCCAGTTGATCGATGGCCGCGTTCAGGTCGCTCAGTTCGTGCAGCAGGTCCACTTCAAGGCCGATGCGCTGCTGCACGTCGCGCGCGCGGCCCACCAGCACCAGGTCCCAGGTGATGAACAGGATGGCGAGCACCGCGGCGATCACCGGCCACACGCGCCAGGAAAGGGTGGAGGGATCCATGGAAGGCCACCCTTGAACGGCCCCGTTCGGGGCTGGTTACAGCCCCTGCGCGCCCCGGCGGTCAGGGCTCCACGGCCATGCGCAGCGAGGCCCCGAAGGCGTTCAACAGCGCGGTGATCCGGTCGGTGCTTTGGGTGCGCATGTCGGCGCAGATGCGCTGTGCATTGCGATGCGACACCCCGGGGTGCTTCTCCGGGATGCCTCCGGTGAGCACGCCGAAGTCCATGCCCCCGTTCATGGCCCCGCGGTTGCCGGTATGCACCAGGTGGGTGACCATCACGGTGCATTCGCCGTTCCCGGCCTGGATCATCACGCGGTAGCTGATCACACCCATCGTTTCCTCGCGCGCGGTGAGCGGAACGCCGCGGTATTTGATCCGCGCGGTGCCTTCGATCACGCCGTTCTCGCGATCGGTATGGCCCAGCCCGGCCCCCGGTTCGCGGCCGAAGCTTTGTGCCCATGCCCGCAGGGCGGCATCGAACACCTGGGCGCGCGCCAGGGGCACGGAATAGGCATGGTTGAAAGTGAGCGCCGCGGCGGTATCGGCCACCACCACCTGGGCCTGGTTGGCGATGGCGACGGGCAGCAGAAGAACGACGGGGAGCCAGCGAGACACGGCGGGAAGTTAGGATCGTATCCGGCAAGGATCGGACCGGAGGACGGCCACCCCGGGAACGAGGCTACCTTCGCCATCCATTCCAACTTATTCGCGACATGAACGCCATGAACGGACGGCACGCCCTGAAAGTGGGCGTGTTCTACGACGGAAGCTATTTCACGCACGTCAGCAACTATTACAACTACGTGCATCCGCACCGCCGACGCATCCACCTCGGCGGCCTGCACGATTTCATCCGCCACCAGCTGGCCGAACGGGAGGGCACCGACAGCAACCTCTGCCACATCATCGACGCGCATTTCTTCCGCGGGCGCTTCGCGGCGAAGGACGCGCTGGAGAAACCCAATCAGCTCTACTACGACCGCGTGTTCGACGAGGTGCTGATGTACAACGCGGTGCAGCCGCATTACCTGCCCCTGCGCGACATGGCCGGACGCAAGAAGGAGAAGGGCATCGACGTGCTGATGGCGCTGGAGACCTATGAACTGTGCATGCTTAAGCGTTACGACGTGGTGGTGCTGATCGCCAGCGACGGCGACCACGTGCCCCTGGTGCGCAAGCTGCACGCCCTGGGCTGCAAGACCATGCTGCTGGGCTGGGACTTCGAGTTCACCGATGAGGCGAGCGGCGAGGTGCAGACCACCCGCACGAGCCGCGACCTGTGGAACGAGGTGAGCTATCCGTTGCAGATGACCGAGCTGGTGGAGGAGGGGCTCAAGGGCAACGACCCGGTGATGACTGAGCTGTTCGTGGCCAAGGAGTTCGTCAGGGAGGCCGGGGAGAACGGCGCTGAGCAGGCCAATTCATTGATCGTGGACGAGAACGACCGCAAGCAGAGCGAGGTGATGAGCCTGCACAACGGCTACGGCTTCATCCGCTATCCGGAGAACAATCTTTTCTTCCTGCACGATGATGTGCTGGAACCCTCCTTCAACGACCTGCTGGTGGGCGACGCGGTGGAGTTCCACGTGGCAACGAACGCACGCGGGCAGCGCGTGGCCCGGAAGATCAAGCGCGTGGAGCCATAGGGCGGTCAGGCCTCGAGCGGCAATCGCAGCGTGAAGGTGCATCCCCGGTCCGGGCCGGGGCTCGTGGCGGTGAGGGTGCCGCCATGCGCTTCGGCCCATTGCTTCGCGCGTGCGAGCGTGCCGCGCCCCTGGGCTTCGCCGTCGGTGCTTCGCGAGCCGAGCATCGCGAAGCGTTCGAACACACGGGCCAGGTCCTCCGCCGAGAGGCCCGCGCCCGGATCGCTCACCGACACCTCGACCGATCCCGGGCCCTGCCGCACCGCCACGGCGATCGAAGCGCCACGCGGCGAGAATTTCGAGGCATTGCTCAACAGCGCGTGCAACAGGTCGGAGAGGTACCGCTCGTCGCCCGGGAGCGTGCATGCTGACGGGGCATGCATCTCGATCCGCTGGCCCTTCCGTTCAAGACGCGGCGCCGCGGCGTCGATGGCCGAGCGCGTCAGCAGGACCAGGTCCAGCGCTTGGCGCTTGATCGCGCCGATCCCGCGGTCCACGCCGAAGTCGTCGAGCAGGTCCTCGACGTCGCGCAGGGCATTGAAGTACTGCCGCTCGCTGAATTCCGCGATCTCGGGTGGTACGTCGGCGGGGTGCTCCTGGTGGGCCTTCAGCGCCTCGAACAGGCCGTTGAGCTTGTTGCGAAGGGCATGGGAAAAGGCATGGAGCCGCTCGGCCTGCGCGGCGCCGGCCTTCAGGTCACGCCCGGCGCGATCAGCTGACGACATTGCTGCGCAGCGCGCGCTGCAGCACGTCGGTGAGGCTGTCGGAAGTGATCGGCTTGGCCAGGTACCAGGCGTTGGCCATGCGGTGGATGGCCTCCACGTTGTCGGGCCTGGTGCTGGCCGTAAGGAAGATGATGGGAATGGGCTTGCGCGCATGGATCTCCTGGGCCAGTTGCAAGCCGTTCTTGGTGCCCTTGAGGTAGATGTCCATGATGATCAGGTCGGGATCTTCGCTCTCCATGATGTGTTCGGCCTCCTCGCTGCTGCGGGCCACGCCCACCACGTCGAAGCCCATGCGTTCGATCTGCAGGCGGTAGCCGAAGGAGATGATGGTCTCGTCCTCGATGATCAGTACTTTTTTCATGGCTTGGACAAATGTAGGCTCAGGCCCGTTGGCGGTGCAGGAGTTGGATCTGGTTGAAGCGGTCCACGGTGAGGGCTTTTTCGAGGAACCCGGCGACCGAGGCATGGCCGCGCGCGGCTTCCATGTCCTGCGGCCGGGTGCTGGAGGAGAACATCACCACCGAGGTGCGGCCGTTGGGCAGCAGGGCGTGCTGCTCGCACATGCGCACGAACTCGTGGCCGTTCACTCCGGGCATGTTGATGTCCACCAGGATCAGGTCGGGCGGCGTGGGTGCCGATCGCAGCGCTTCGTATGCTTCGGGCGCCGTGTGGAAAACGCTCACGCGACCTGCATAGCCGGCTTTCTTCAGCACCAGGCGCGTCACGAAATGGCTGTCCTCCTCGTCGTCGATGAGGTAGATGTGTTCGATCGTCTTTTCCACGGTCACCGGTCGGCGCTTCCTACGGCGAGGCCGCCCGAATGTTCGGCAGGCCGGGGGGTCAGCCCTGGCGCTTGAAGTCGGCGAAGCGAACCGCCAGGGTGAAGGTGTTGCTGGCGAAGGCCAGGTGGTATTGCGCGAACCCGTAGCTGATGTGGAGCTTGCTCACGCGCAGGCCCACGCCCAGGCTCAGGCCCACCAGGCCCGGTTTGGCGTCGAGCCGCAGTTCTTCACGGCGTTTCAGGTTGTAGGCCACCCGGAGCATGAAATTCTTCCCGAAGACGATCTCCGCGCTTGGCACCAGGTGCAGGCGGGCCTTGTCGAAGAAGGTCACCTCCTCCACGATCGGCTCGCCCGTGGCGGGATCGAACTGCACCGGGGCGTTGGGATCCTTGTAGGTCAGGTCCCAGGTCTGCAGGTTGTCCAGCGAAAGCCCCAGGCGGAACGGAGCGTGGCGGAACTTGTAGGTGGTGGCCAGTTGCGCCTGGAAGGGGAGCTTTTCACGCACGTCGGTGTAGGAGGAGGTCTGGTAGCCGATGTTGCGCAGGGTGGCCGCGATGGTGAGGTTGTACTTCTTCTTGAAGAACACCCCGCCCAGGTCGGCCGCCACGGCCGATGAGGTGTAGGTGTCCAGCGTGCTGGTGAGGTACTTGATGTTCGCCCCGATGCTGAAGACCGTATCGATGGGTACGGCGCCGCCCACCTGGAAGACGTATTCGCCCGCGCGGAAGGTCCCGAGGTCGGCGCCGGTCTCGTCCGTGCGCTGGAAGCTGCCATAGTCCACGTACTGCACGCTGCCGCTGAAGGTGGCGCCGATGCTGTCGAAATGATGCGCATATGCCGCGTAGCCGATGGCGATCCCATCGGCGTAAGGCAGGTAGCTGAGGGCGATCTGCCTGGACATCGAGGCGTTCAGCAGGCCGGGGTTGAAGAGCCCGAGGTTGATGTCGTTGTCGTAGAGCGCGTAGGGGCTGCCACCCAGGGCGGCGATGCGCGCGGAGCTGGGGATGTCCAGGATGCGGAAGGAGGTGGTGCCGCCCAATTGCGCGATGGAGCCCGTGGCGATCACGACCGCGGGAAGCAGGAACAGGGAACGGCAGGAACGCGGCATGCGGAGAACGGCTGGGGAACGCAAGTTATCCGCGGAAAGTATCCGGTTCAGATGCCCAGCTCCAGCTGGAACCACAAGCCCCATTTGTTGCCGGTCCCTTCCAGGTCGGCGATGCCATCGATCCAGGCATAGCTGAGCGCCGTCTGCAGTTTCACGCGGTGGTGGTTGATGTACCGGTTGAAGCCGATCCAGGCCTCCTCCCTCCGGTGCTGGATCTGATCCAACCGTTCGGTGGGGACCACGATCGACCAGCGGCCCACCACCTCGTTCTTCGCGCCCAGCATCCTGCCCACCTGGGTGTTGAAGCCCCAGCCCTCCTGGGCGACCACCACGTCCTCGTCCGACACCACCACCGGATCGCCGATGACCTCACGCTTGCAGTACTCACTGCTCCATGCCGTGCCGTTGTATTTGACCAGCGCATCGGCCATGAAGGTGTTGATCGTACGGGACGCGTCATCGGGGAAGTACTCGCCGAGCTGGCCGCCGGAGCGGCGGGCGCCGATGTTGTTCGAATACACCGCGCCCAAAGAGACCTTCGGCCGGGGTTCATGGGCCAGGTCGCCTTCGAAATAGTCCCCTTCATCGGTGAACTCCCCGAGCGGGAGCCATTCCAGGCGGCCCGTGTAGCACATGCCTTCGTCGCCCGGGGATGCGTTGCGCCCTTCACCGCTGGTCATCGCACCCTTCACCATCACCACCTGCCCGGCGGCGTGCGCGTTCCACGCGGCGAACAGGCCGAAGTCGCGGTCCAACGTGAACGCGGCGTTCACGATCGAACGATCGGGCAATTGCAACGCCCCGGATGACACCACGCGCTGGCGGTTGCCCGGCAGTTTGGTCTGGCCGAAGCCGAAGGACCAACGCTCGTTGGGCACGTAGTAGGCGATCGCGTCGCGGATCGGCTGCGCGGTGTTCGTTTCCATCAGGTCCAGGTCGGACTTGGAGAAGCCCAGTTGCACCTTGTACTGGATCTTGGGTGAAAGGACGAAGCCATCGAACCGCAGGCGCAGGCGCCGCACGCGGATGTCGGTGGTGCCGATGGCCGGGTCGTCGCCTTCCTCGGAGATCAGTGCGAAACGGTTCTGCATCCGGAACCGGAGCGTCATCTTGAAGAGCTGGTCCTGCTGCAGCACGATGCCCTTGTTGCGTTCGAACTTCACCTGGAGCGGCTCGGCGGTTCCCTGGGCGATCGCGCCAGGCGAGAGTGCAAGGCATAGATAGGAGAGCGTGTTCTTGAGCATGGTCGGTGCTGGGGTTCAGGGTTGGCGGAACGATCCCGTTCGTCGGATCGATCGCAAAGGGATCAGAACCACGTTAGTCCTTGGTTAAGGCGATGCGAATTGTGGCTTAACGGACTGAACACCCGGTGGACCGGCCGGCCGGACCGCATGGCCCGTGGAAGGCGCGATGGCCGTGGGGGCGGGGTTCACGCCACCTGCAGCGCGCGCTCCACCTTCTCCTTGAGCAGCGCGTGCCTCACCACGTCGATCATCTCGGTGACGTAGGTGAAGCGCAGGCCGGCGAGGTACCGTTTGTCGATCTGCTCGATGTCCTTCCGGTTGTCGGCGCTGAGCACGATCTCCTTGATGCCGGCGCGGCGGGCGGCCAGGATCTTCTCCTTGATGCCGCCCACCGGAAGCACGCGGCCGCGCAGGGTGATCTCGCCGGTCATCGCCAGGTACTTGCGCACCTTCTGCTGGGTGAAGGCGCTGGCGATGCTGGTGAGCATGGCGATGCCCGCCGATGGGCCGTCCTTCGGCGTGGCGCCCTCGGGCACGTGAACGTGAACGTTCCAGCGTTTGAACACCTCGGGATCCACGCCGATGATGTCGGCATGGGCCTTCAGATATTCCAGCGCGAGCATGGCGCTTTCCTTCATCACGTCGCCCAGGTTGCCCGTCAGGGTGAGCTTGCCTTCGCCGCGGGTGATGCTCGTCTCGATGAAGAGGATGTCGCCGCCGGTGGGTGTCCAGGCCAGTCCGGTCACCACGCCGGCCACGTCGTTGCCCTGGTATTTGTCGCGTGCATGGCTGGGCCCGAAGATCTTCACCAGGTCGTCTTTCCCGATGGTGACGGCGTGTTTCTTTCCCATCGCGATCTGCTTGGCGCGGTGGCGCACCAGCTTGCCGATGCGCTTTTCCAGCGTGCGCACCCCGCTCTCGTCGGTGTATTGCTCGATGATGGCGTCGATCAGTCCCTCCTCCAATTTCAGCTGCTTGGGTTTCACGCCGTTCTCCTTCAATTGCTTGGGCAGCAGGTGGCGGCGCGCGATCTCCAGTTTCTCCTCCTGGGTGTAACCGTTCACCTCGATGATCTCCATGCGGTCGCGCAGGGCCGGATGCACGGTGCTGAGCGAGTTGGCCGTGGCGATGAACATCACGCGGCTGAGGTCGTACTCCACCTCCACGAAGTTGTCGTGGAAGGCGTTGTTCTGTTCGGGGTCGAGCACTTCGAGCAGCGCGCTGCTTGGATCGCCGTGGAAGTCGCTGCCCACCTTGTCGATCTCGTCGAGCACGAAGAGCGGGTTGCTGGTGCCGGCCTTCTTGAGGCTCTGGATGATGCGGCCCGGCATGGCGCCGATGTAGGTCTTGCGGTGGCCGCGGATCTCGGCCTCATCGCGCAGGCCGCCCAGGCTCATGCGCACGTACTTGCGGCCCAGCGCCTCGGCCATGCTTTTCCCCAGGCTGGTCTTGCCCACGCCCGGTGGTCCGTACAGGCATACGATCGGGCTCTTCATGTCGCCCTTGAGCTTGAGCACCGCGAGGTGCTCGATGATGCGCTCCTTCACCTTTTCCAGGCCGAAGTGGTCGCGGTCCAGGATCTTTTGGGCCTTGCGCAGGTCGAAGCTGTCGGTGCTGTGTTCGCCCCAGGGAAGTTCCAGCAGCAGCTGCACGTAATTGTGCTGCACGCTGAACTCCGCGCCGGCGGGGTTCATGCGCTGCAGTTTGCCCAGTTCCTTCTCGAAGACCTCGGCCACCTTCGCCGTCCATTTCTTCTTCGCCGCGCGCTTGCGCATGTCCTCCATCTCCGCCTCCAGCGGATTGCCGCCCAGTTCGTCCTGGATGGTCTTCATCTGCTGGTGCAGGAAGTATTCGCGCTGCTGGCGGTCCACCTCGGTGCGCACCTTGCTTTGGATCTCGTTCTTCATCTCCAGCATCTGCAGCTCCTTGGTGAGGTGGGCCAGCAGCAGCTTGGCGCGCTCGCGCAGGTCGGCCACTTCGAGCATCTTCTGCTTCTCGGCCACCTCGGCGTTCATGTTGCTGCTGATGAAGTTCACCAGGAAGCT
>CAYMXP010000096.1:0-1383 GCA_964394425.1 uncultured Chryseobacterium sp.
AGCGTGTTGTCGGTGCTCACCCATTTCCAGTTCAGCGTGTCCTGCCAGGGATAGTCCTGCGTGGTGAACTGCTTCACTTCGCCGGTGCCCACGTTGCGGTAGCTGAGCCGCGACTCGAACACGTCGCCCTGTTCGCCCTCGGGGATCTTCATGCCCTCGGGAATGCTTTTTCCAACGGCGTAAGGCCGGAAGTCCTTCACCGGCAGGTGGGCGTAGGTGTGATGCACGAAGAGCACGCTGGCCAGGGTGGCCACGCCTCCCGCGATCCACTCGGCCTTGACCCCGCCGGCGAAACGCTTCACGAACAGCGCCGCGGCGTACACCACCAGCGTGAAGGTGAACGGAAAGCCCCAGCGGAGCATGCCGAAGCTGAAGGCGGCGATCAGCAGCAGCGAGACGGGCATCATCCACAGATCCTCCTTCAGCGTGTTGAAGGCGATCTCTTTTCGCTTCCAGAAGATGGGCAGGATCAGGACCAGCAGGGCGATGTCCTTGGTGAAGGATCCCCACGGCGTGAGCTTGATCGCGTCGCCGAAGCAGCCGCAGTCGGTCACCTTGTCGAAGTACGCGCTATAGAAGGTGAGCCCGGTGAAGAAGAGGATGAGCGCCAGCAGGAACCAGGTACTGAGCACCATGCGGCCGCCCATGATCACGGCCACGCCCAGCACGATCTCGCCCACGCACACCAGCATGGCCAGCGGCAGCGCGTAGGGCTCCATGAAGCCCATCAACCAGCCGAGCACCTCGGGCTCGAAGTATTCCTGCAGCTTGTAACTGAAGCCCAGCGTGTCGTTGGCCTTGATCAGGCCGCTGACGATGAAGAGGGAGCCGACCAGCAGGCGGCAGGTGTAAAGAATGGCGCGCATGTGCGGATGGTGAGGGCGCCGAAGTTAGAGGGGCGGAATTTCGTGCTCCGGGCGTTCACAGATCCTTCACAGAAAAGACCACCGCAGGGACACGGAGCAATGCAATGGAACCGCGGATGAACGCCGATGAACAGGATGGATCATTCTTCTCCGTGCCTCTGTGTCTCCGTGGTAAAAAAACTCAGCGGCGCGGCTCCGGACCGGCCACCACCGCCGCGTTCGAGGCCAGCTCCGTCCAGCGCTGGTCGTACTCGCGCATCTTCTCCTCCACCAGCGGGCGGATCCAGGCCTCGTAGTCCTTGTTCCAGCTGACCAGCCCGGTGGCGGGCTCGAAGCGCAGGCGCCCCACGGGCATGTCGAAGAATTCAAGGTCCATGGTGGGGATGGTCTCGATCATGGTCATCTCCACGAAGAGCTCCTTCACGTTGTCCTCGCCCTCCCACACCAGCCCGTGCGTGTCCACGCCGAAGCACTTGGTGGCATAGCCGGGCATGGAGAAGCGGAACACGTAATCGGC
>CAYMXP010000096.1:1483-8703 GCA_964394425.1 uncultured Chryseobacterium sp.
GATCCAAGCGCGAACGGCGTGTCGTGGACGAAGATCCGAACAGCGCCCTGTTGATCCGGCCTTGGAAGCTGATCGCATTTCGCCACAGAGACACAGAGACACAGAGAAAGGCAGTTCTCACCCTCCCAGGGCCATCGGGTCTCGAGCCCACGCTGGTCAACCAGGTTTGTGCGGAGAACATGCATCCGCAGATGGCGCACCGGAGCCAGACCATGAAGACGCGATGGCCCTGCTCACCCCCTGATCGATGAAAATGAGGCCTCTCTGTGCCTCTGTGTCTCCGTGGTTTGATCCACAGATCCCAAACAGGTGCTTACTCCACGACGAAGGCGCCCGCCGGCGATCCCTTGTTCACCTTGATCTCCGTGACGGTGAACACCAGGTCGATGCCCACGTTCTGTTCGACCAGGCGCGGGAACTGCACGCCGCCCTCGGGGCGGTAGTCCTTCAGCGTGGTGATGGTGGTGAGGTGGCCCTGCTCGGTGACGCGCGGCTCCACGCGGCGCACCTTGAAACCGGTCTGCGTGTCGTAATACTCGTAGAAGATGCCGCCGTTCTCGGTGAGGCCGGTGATCTTGTAGGTCTTCTTCCCCAGCGTCTCCACGATCCCGCCCAGCACCAGCTTGTGGTGGAAGTCGGCGTAGTGCATCTCGGGGAAGGGATAGGCGTTCTGCAGGATGTACTCCAGGTCAAGGTCCACCAGTTCCTTCTCGCCCATCGGGCCGGTGCTTTTGCCTCGCGCGCCGTCGAAGACCGTCTTTTCCATCACGGTGTATCCGCTGCGCGTCTCGCTCGCGTACTTGTTGGGGAAGCCGTAATGCTGGGTCATGGTCACGGGCTGCCCCATCATCGATCCCTCCATGGTGATCGAAAGGTCCTTGATGGCGCTGATGGCGCCGCGCCCGCCGCAGGCGGCGAGGTAGGCCTCGATCACGCTCTCGGCGGTGACTCCCGGTGGCGCCGGCTCGGCGGCCTCCTTCCAGCGGTCGCCGTTGTTGTCCAGGTAGAGCACCTGCTGGTCGAAGCTGATGACGGCCAGGCCGTTGGCCACCTCCTCCTTGTCGCCCACCACGAGGATGGCGGCGTTGTCGGGCTTGAGGAACTTTTTCGCGGCGGCCAGCACGCCGTCGGCGCTCACCGTGTCCAGGCGGCGCAGGTAGGTCTTGTAATGGTCCGGGGGCAGCTGGTTGAGGTAGGTGCTGAGCACGAAGCGGGCGATGGTGCGCGGATCCTCCAGGGAGCGGGCGAAGCTGCCGGCCAGGTAGCTCTTGGCCAGGTCCAGTTCGGCATCGGTCACCTCCTTAAGCTGCATGTTCTCGATCTCGAAGAGCGCCTCGGTGATCGCGCTATCGGTGACGGCGTTGCGCACGCTGAAGGAGGCGGAGAAATGGCCCGCCCAGCGGTCGGCCGCCAGTTCCGAATGCGCGCCGTAGGTGTAGGCCTTGTCCTCGCGCAGGTTCTGCATGAGGCGCGCGTTGAACACGCCGCCGCCCAGGATGGTGTTGAGCACCTGCGCGTCGAGGGCGTCGGCGTCCCAGGGATGAAGATGCACGGGGAAGACCACGCGGATCACGCTCTGCGCCGATCCGGGCCGGTCCACGAAGGCCACGCGGCGCGGTCCCCCGGCCACCGGAGGCTTGCTCGTGGTGCGGATCGCGCCCAGGCCATCGACCACCTCGTTGCCTTCGGCATCGGTGGTGCCTTGGATCGCCGCGCCCTGCCAGATGCCGAAGGTCCTCAGGGCCAGATCGCGGGCTTGCGGCTCGGTGATGTCGCCGACGAAGACCAGGTAACCATCCCGCGGCTGGAAGAACCGTTGGTAGTAGGCGTACACGTGCTTGCGCTGCACCTTTTCGACCGACGCCTCGGTGACCACCTCCCCGTAGGGATGCCCCTTGCTGAAGGTGAGCGTGCGCGCCACCTGCTCGGCGATCGCGTCGGGGTCGTCCTGCCGGCTCTTGATCGAGGAGAGCATGCGCTTCTTCGCCTTCTCGAACTCCTGCGTCGGGAAGATGGCCGAGGTGGTGATCTCGAAGATCAGCGGGAACAGCTTGTCGAAGTGCTTCGTCAGGCACGACGCGTAGAGCCCGTCGCTGGAGGTGTGCAGCGAGGCGCCCAATCCGTCGACCGTCTCGTCGATCTGCTGCTTGGTGTGCCGCGGGGTGCCGCTGGCCAGCAGTTCGCCGGCCAGGTCGGTGTAGCCGGCCAGTTCGCCCTGCAGGAAGGGCTCGATGTCGAAGCGGAGCTGCACGCTCACCATCGGCAGCTTGTGGTTCTCCACCACGATCACGCGCATGCCGTTGTCCAGTTGGAAGGTCACGTGGTCGCCGATGGACACGGCGGGCGCGGGGGCGGCCACGGGGGCTTTGCTGCGGTCGATCTGTGCGGTGAGCATGGCGGGCATCAACAGGCACGCGCCGGGCAGAAGGGCGTTCATCGCTCGTGCGAGGGGCATGCGGATCATGGCTTTTGCTGGGACTTGGGGAGGTAGTGCAAAACGACGCGGTTGGTGGGAACGAAATACTGGCCGGCCACGCGCTGCAGGTCCTTGGCGGTGACGGCCAGGTAGCTGTCCACCTCGTGATCGATCGCCTCGGCCTTGCCCAGGAAGGTATGGGCCGAGGCGAGGTTGTGCGCGATGCCTGCCACGCGGCTGTTGTCGGTCACGAATTCGGTCTCCACCTGGGCCTTGAGGCGGGCGAGTTCCGCGTCGCTCACCAGTTCCTTGCGCACCAGGTCGAATTCCGTGTTCATGGACCGCTCCAGGCTGTCGGCATCCACGCCGCCGTTGGCGATGGCGAAGGCCACGGCCAGGCCGGGATCCTCGAAGGGGAAGCTGAAGGCGCCGATATAGAGCGCCTTCTGGTCGCGGTCCTTCACGTGCTTGTTCAGGCGGGATGAGTTGCCATTGGAGAGCAGCCGGTTGAGCATGTCCACCGCGTAGAAATCCGGCGTGCCGTAGGCGGGGATCCGATAGGCCTGCACCACGGCGGGCAGCTGCACGTTGTCGTACACCACGTCGCGCACTTCGGCGGTCATCGGGGGTTCCTCGATCTCCTTCCGCTCGATCGCATCCCCTTGGGGGATCGGACCGAAGTACCGGTCGACCAGGTCCTTGGCCCGCGCCGGTTCGAAGTCGCCGGCCAGCACCAGCACCGCGTTGTTGGGCACGTACCAGGTCTTGTAGAAGTCCTGATAGTCCTTCTCGCTGGCGGCGTTCAGGTCCTCCATGTATCCGATGGTGGGCCACTGGTACGGGTGCTCCTGGTAGGCGCGCTTGAGCACCTCGATCAGCAGGCTGCCGTACGGCTGGTTCTCGTAGCGCTGGCGCCGTTCCTCCTTCACCACCTCGCGCTGGGTGTCGATGCCCTTCTGGTCCACGCGCGCATGCATCATGCGCTCGCTCTCCAGCCAGAGCCCGAGCGGGAGCTGGTTGGAGGGCAGCACCTCATGATAGTAGGTTCGGTCGCCGGTGGTGTTGGCGTTGAGCACGCCGCCGGCCTTCTCCACGTATTTGCTGAACTCGCCGCGCGCGATGTTGTCCGATCCCTCGAACAGCAGGTGCTCGAAGAAGTGCGCGAAACCGCGGCGATCCCCAGCCTCGTCCTTGCTGCCCACGTGGTACATCACGCTCACCGCGACGATGGGCGTGGTGTGGTCCTCGTGCAGGATCACGTGCAGGCCGTTCTTCAGGTCGAACTCGGTGAACTCGATCGAGCGGGTCCTCGGTGGCGTTTGCGGGCGGGTTTGCGCGCCCGCCTGTCCGGCGGACAGGGCGGCGGATAGCACGGGCATGGCAAGCAAAAAGGTGAGCGGCGTTCTCATCGCGGGCCGAAAATGGCGCGCTAAAGTAGGGCAGCACACCCGCACCATGCTGGGGTGCCGATCACGCGCGCGCCGGGCCGCACCGTCTATATTGGCGCAGTCGCCATGACAGGCATGCAGGCCGGGTGGATCCATACCAGCGAGCGGCTGCCGGACGACGGACAGCGGGTGCTGTGCTGGCTGCCGGATAACACGATCTACCTGCCGGGCAAGACCGGCGCCACCGAGGTGCGCAACACCGTGGTGATGAAGTTCGCGCGGGACTATTTCCTCAAGAACCCGAGCAAGACGGGCAAGGCCGTGGGCGATCACTTCTGGCTGGGCGAGGGCACCAGCAACCGCTTCTTCCATGAAGTGACGCACTGGATGCCGCTGCCACCGGCCCCATGAGCCCATTCACCACAGAGACACAGAGGCACAGAGAATTCGCCTTTCTCTGTGCCTCTGTGTCTCTGTGGTGAAAAAACCTCCGCTGCGCTCAACGCACCTCCACCAGCTCCAGTTCGAAGATCAGCGTGCTGTACGGTGGAAGCTGGCCGCCCGGACCGCGGGAGGGGCCGTAGGCCAGGCCGGCGGGCACGAAAAGCTTCCATCGCGATCCGGCGGGCATCAGTTGCAGGGCCTCGGAGAAACCCTGGATCACGTTGCCGAGCTGGAAGGTGGAACCCGTGCCGCTGTCGAACTCGGTCCCGTCGATCAGGGTGCCGCGGTAGTTCACCATCACCGTGCTCTCCATGGTGGGCTTTGGACCCGTGCCGGCTTTCAGGATCTCGTATTGCAGTCCCGATGCCGTGGTGACCACGCCCGTCTTCTTGCCGTTCTCCGCGAGAAAGGCCTCCCCTTTGCGCAGGTTCTCCTCCCCGGCCTTCTGCTCCTTCTCCATCATGCGCTGCTGCACCTGGATCTGATAGGCCTGCACCATCGAGCGGATCTTCTCATCGTCCATGCGCGACTGGCTGTCCAGCGCATCCTGGATCCCGGCGGCCATGGCCTGCACGCTGAGCGAGTCCATGCCCGCCTCCTTCAAGGTGCGGCCGATGTCGGCGCCCAGTCCGTAGCTGATGGAATCGTTGCGCGAGGTCAGGTCGGCGCCATCCTTCTGGCCGGTGGCGTTCTGGGTGCAGCCATACAGCAGGGCGGAGCAGATGATCGCAAAGGCGGTGCGCATGATCATGATCGTTCGATGGGTGGGGCTTGTGTGGGGGGCGCGAAAGTAGCCCTTCCCTTCGCATCGAGATCGCGAAGGATCCGCCGCAGCTTGCGGTGGTAGCGCGGGTAGCGCACCAGGTTGCCGTGGTGCGCGCGCGGAAAGGTGATCATCTCCCGTTCCACCGTGGCGGGGATGGCGGCATAAAGGCGCAATGCGCTGGCGTGCGGCACCACGTTGTCGCGCTGTCCGTGGAAGATGTACACCGGGCAGCGCACCGAGCGGATCGCACGGTCGTTCTGGAACGGATAGCGGAGCAGGAGGCGGTACGGAAGGATGGGCAGGTAGTTCATGGCCGCCTCGCGCATGCTGGCGAAGGGAGATTCGAGGATCAGCGCTCGCGGGTGTTCGGCCGCGGCCAGCGGCACGGCCATGCCCGAGCCCAGGGAGCGGCCATAGAGCACGATGCGGTCCTGCGGCCAGTGCTGCCGCACGTGCCGGTACCACAGCGCGGCATCCTCCAGCAATGCGGCCTCGCTCAGCCTCCCGCGGCTCTTGCCGTAGCCGCGGTAGTCGGGCATGAGCACATCGTAACCCGACGCGGTGAAGGTGGGGGCGCGGCGGCCCCAACGTCGCAGGCTGCCGGTGTTGCCGTGGAAATAGATGATCACGCCGCGCGGCTCGGCGGCCTTGAAGTACAATCCGTGCAATGTGGCGCCATCGGCGGTGTGGATGAAACGTTCCTCGAAGGCGCCCGGGAAACGGAAGCGATATCCATTGGGCAGGCGGAACCGGACGAAGATCAGCCGCTCCTGGATCGCATAATAGACCAGGCAGAGCAGCACGTACAGCAGCAGCAGGATGCCCAACGCGGAAAGCAGGATCGGCCACACGCCGCCAAAGGTACCGGCACCCGCCGGGGCGTTGCCCATCTTTGACCGCATGCGGGGTGCTCGAAGCATCGCGGTCCTGCTCTGCATCGGTACACTGCCGGCCTGCGCCCAGCTGGTGCGGAAGAAGAACCTGGTGGCGCATCTGGGCGCGGGCGGATCGCTGCTGGCGATCTCCAGCCGGATCGAAGCGCTTTCGGCGGGCGGCCTGGGTGGCGGCGCGATCGACTTCTCGTTCGCCTATGCCTTTTCGCCGCGGTGGTCGCTGGGCTTCCACTACCAGCGCCTGGGCACGGACCACTACACGGAGACCATCGACCGCGTGCGCATCACGCGCTACGAGGTGGAGGGTGCCTGCCGGCTGCTGAACCGCGACCGGCAGGCGCTGGAACTCACCCTGGGCCTGGGCGCGGCCCGGACCGCCCTGCACGACACCGAAGACCGGTTGCCCGCCGAGGCGATCAGCGCTTCGGCCGGCATCGGCGCGCGTTACCTCCGCATGATCTCCAACACGATGGGTGCTTACGCGGGCTTCAACGCCTCCCCCGGTGGCAACGGGACCCTCAGCGTAGGCGATGTGCCGGTGCAGGACGACACCGGCCAGCCCGTCGACCTCGGCTGGAACAGCCTGTCGGTCATGGTCGGCGCCGTCGTTCGCTTCTGAAGCTTCATCTTCGATCATGCGCATCGACATCCTCTCCGGCCTGCCCCAACTGCTGACGAGCTACTTCAACGACAGCATCCTGCAGCGCGCGCGCGACAAGGGCCTGGCCGAGGTGCATGTGCATGACCTGCGCGCCTACGCCACCGACCGGCACAAGCGCCTGGACGACTATGCCTTCGGCGGCGGCGCCGGCATGGTGATGATGATCGAACCGATCCACCGGGCGATCGAGCACCTGAAAAGCCAGCGCAGCTACGACGAGGTGATCTACATGTGCCCCGATGGCGATCTGCTGGACCAGCCCATGGCCAACCGCATGAGCGCATTGAAGAACCTGATCATCCTCTGCGGGCACTACAAAGGAGTGGATGAGCGGGTGCGCGAACACCTGATCACGCGCGAGATCTCCATCGGCGACTATGTGCTCAGCGGGGGTGAACTGCCGGCCGCCGTGCTGAGCGACGCCCTGATCCGCCTGCTGCCCGGGGTGCTGGGCGACGAGACATCCGCCCTGTCGGACAGCTTCCAGGACGGCCTGGTCTCCCCGCCGGTCTACACCCGCCCGGCGGACTACCGGGGGTGGAAGGTCCCCGACGTGCTCATGAGCGGTCACGAGGCCAGGATCCACGACTGGCGGCAGCAGCAGGCCATCGAGCGCACCCGGCTGAGGCGGCCGGGGTTGCTGGACACCTTC
>CAYMXP010000097.1:0-8593 GCA_964394425.1 uncultured Chryseobacterium sp.
CACACTTCCATCTCCCCAAAGCGCTGGCCGCCGAACTGGGCCTTGCCGCCGAGCGGCTGCTGGGTGATGAGGCTGTAGGGGCCGGTGGAGCGGGCGTGCATCTTGTCGTCCACCATGTGGGCGAGCTTGAGCATGTAGATCACCCCGACCGTCGCGGGCTGGTGGAAGCGTTCGCCGGTGCCCCCGTCGTGCAGGTGGATCTTGCCGAAGCGCGGCAGGCCGGCCGCGTCGGTCTCGGCGTGGATCTGTTCGATGGTGGCGCCGTCGAAGATGGGCGTGCTGTACTTGCGGCCCAGTTTCAGGCCGGCCCAGCCCAGCACCGTCTCATAGATCTGCCCCAGGTTCATGCGCGAGGGCACGCCCAGGGGGTTCAGCACGATGTCCATCGGGGTGCCGTCGGCCATGTAGGGCATGTCCTCGTCGCGCACGATGCGGGCCACGATGCCCTTGTTGCCGTGGCGTCCGGCCATCTTGTCGCCGATGGCCAGCTTGCGCTTGGCGGCCACGTACACCTTGGCCAGCTTCACGATGCCGGCGGGCAGTTCGTCGCCGATGCTCACCTGGAACTTCTTGCGCTTGTACGCGCCGCTGATGTCGCTGTGGCGGATCGTGTAATTGTGGATCAGCTGGCGCACCAGTTCGTTGATCTTCTTGTCGGTGGTCCAGTCGGTGGGGTCCACGGTGATGTAGTCGATGCCCTGCAGCACCTTGGGGGTGAACTTCACGCCCTTCTTCACCGCCTCCTCCTTGTACTTGTTGCTCACGCCGAGGCTGCCCAGGCCGCCCACCAGTTTCATGAGCTTCTCGATCAGCACCTCCTTCAGGTCGCCCAGTTCCTTGTCGTACTCCTTGTCGATCTGTTCGAGCACGCCTTTCTCACCGGCCTTGGACTTCTTGTCCTTGATGGCGCGGCTGAAGAGCTTCTTGTCGATCACCACCCCGCGGATGCTGGGGGGCGCCTTGAGGCTGGCGTCCTTCACGTCGCCGGCCTTGTCGCCGAAGATGGCGCGCAACAGCTTTTCCTCGGGACTGGGATCGGTCTCGCCCTTCGGGGTGATCTTTCCGATGAGGATGTCGCCCTCCTTGATCTCGGCGCCCACGCGGATCAGGCCGTTCTCGTCCAGGTCCTTGGTGGCCTCCTCGGAGACGTTGGGGATGTCGGCGGTGAGTTCCTCCAGGCCGCGCTTGGTGTCGCGCACCTCCATGATGTACTCGTCGATGTGGATGGAGGTGAAGAGGTCCTCGCGGGCCACGCGTTCGCTGATCACGATGGCGTCCTCGAAGTTGTAGCCTTTCCAGGGCATGAAGGCCACCAGGAGGTTGCGGCCGATGGCCAGTTCGCCGTCCTGCGTGCCGTAGCCTTCGCAGAGGGTCTGGCCCCTGGTCACCTTCTCGCCCTTGCGCACCAGGGGGCGCAGGTTCATGCAGGTGCTCTGGTTGGTCTTCTTGAACTTGGTGAGCCTGTACTCCTTCTCGTCGCCCTCGAAGCGGACGATGCGCTCATCCTCGCTGCGCTTGTAGTCGATCACGATGCGGTCGCTGTCCACGTACTTCACCGTGCCGTCGCCCTCGGCGGTGAGCAGCACACGGCTGTCGCGGGCCACCAGTTCTTCCAGGCCGGTGCCCACGATGGGCGATTCGGGACGGATCAACGGCACGGCCTGCCGCATCATGTTGGAGCCCATCAGCGCGCGGTTGGCGTCGTTGTGCTCCAGGAAGGGGATCAGGCTGGCGGCGATGGATGCGATCTGGTTGGGGGCCACGTCCATCAGGTGGAGTTCCTTGGGGCCCACCACGGGGAAGTCGCCCATCAGGCGGGCCTTCACGCGCTTGGTCTCGAACTCGCCATCGGCGGTGACCTTCGCGTTGGCCTGGGCGATCACCTTGTTGTCCTCCTCCTCGGCGCTGAGGTAGATCACCTCCGCCTTGGTATCCACCTTGCCCTCCACCACCTTGCGGTAGGGGGTTTCGATGAAGCCCAGGGAGTTGATCTTGCTGTACACGCACAGGGAGCTGATCAGGCCGATGTTGGGGCCTTCGGGCGTCTCGATGGTGCAGAGGCGGCCGTAGTGCGTGTAATGCACGTCGCGCACCTCGAAGCCGGCGCGCTCGCGGCTGAGGCCGCCGGGTCCGAGGGCGCTCATGCGGCGCTTGTTGGTGATCTCGGCCAGCGGGTTGGTCTGGTCCAGGAACTGGCTGAGCTGGTTCGTTCCGAAGAACGAGTTGATCACCGAGCTCAGGGTCTTGGCGTTGATCAGGTCGGTGGGGGTGAACACCTCGTTGTCGCGCACGTTCATGCGCTCGCGGATGGTGCGGGCCATGCGGGCCAGGCCCACGCCGAACTGGCTGTAAAGCTGCTCGCCCACGGTGCGCACGCGGCGGTTGCTCAGGTGGTCGATGTCGTCCACGTCGGCCTTGGAGTTCACCAGCTCGATCAGGTAGCGGATGATGCTGATGATGTCCTCCTTGGTGAGCACGCGCACGCTGAGTTCGCTCTCCAGGCCGAGCTTCTTGTTGATGCGGTAGCGGCCCACCTCGCCCAGGTCGTAGCGCTGCTCGCTGAAGAACAGCTTGTCGATCACCCCGCGGGCGGTCTCCAGGTCGGGTGGTTCGGCGTTGCGCAACTGGCGGTAGATCACTTCCACGGCCTCCTTCTCGCTGTTGGAGGTGTCCTTCTGCAGGGTGTTGTAGATCAGCGCGTAGTCCGCGGCGTTCACGCCCTTCTTGTGGAGGATCACGGTCTTGGCGCCGCTCTCGGCGATCTGGTCCACGTGGTGCTCCTCGATGATCGTTTCACGGTCGATCAGCACCTCGTTGCGCTCGATGCTCACCACCTCGCCGGTGTCCTCGTCCACGAAATCCTCCACCCAGGTCTTGAGCACGCGTGCGGCGAGCTTGCGGCCCACGGCCTCCTTCAGGGCGGGCTTGCTCACCTTGATCTCGTCGGCCAGGCCGAAGATCTCCAGGATCTGCTTGTCGCTCTCGAAGCCGATGGCGCGCAGCAGGGTGGTCACGGGCAGCTTCTTCTTCCGGTCGATGTAGGCGTACATCACCCCGTTGATGTCGGTGGCGAACTCGATCCACGACCCCTTGAAGGGGATCACGCGCGCGCTGTACAGCTTGGTGCCGTTGGCGTGGCGGCTCTGGCCGAAGAACACCCCGGGGCTGCGGTGCAGCTGGCTCACCACCACGCGCTCCGCGCCGTTCACCACGAAGGAGCCCTTGGGGGTCATGTAGGGGATCTGGCCCAGGTACACGTCCTGCACGATGGTCTCGAAGTCCTCGTGCTCCGGGTCGGTGCAGTAGAGCTTGAGCTTGGCCTTCAGCGGCACGCTGTAGGTGAGGCCGCGCTCGATGCATTCCTCGATCGCGTAGCGCGGGGGATCGATGAAGTAATCGAGGAACTCAAGGACGAACTGGTTGCGCGTGTCGGTGATGGGGAAGTTCTCCATGAACACCTTGTAGAGGCCCTCGGTGTTGCGGTTCTCCGGCAGGGTCTCGATCTGGAAGAACTCCTCGAAGCTCTTGAGCTGGATGTCCAGGAAGTCGGGGTAGTCGATCGACAGGGGGCTGGAGCCGAAATCGATCCGTTTGCTTTTGCGGGACAAGGTCTTCGCCTGGGCCATGGTGCGCGGTGGGGATGAACGGGTGGACTGCGTGGGCACTACAAAGGTTCCGCTCCAGATAAGCCCCTGGAGCACGGGCCGGGAAGGGGTGTCCCGCAATGGCGCGCGACCGCTTGGCGGCCCTCCCCGACTGGTCGCGGGGAGGGCCGTTGGGCGGTCAGTGCGCCGGGAGGGCCTTACTTGACCTCAACTTCGGCACCTGCTTCCGTGAGCTGCTGTTTCAGGGACTCGGCTTCCTCCTTGGAAACGCCTTCCTTGAGCGGCTTGGGGGCACCGTCGACGAGATCCTTGGCCTCCTTCAGACCGAGGCCGGTGAGCTCCTTGACGAGCTTCACCACGGCCAGCTTGTTCTGGCCACCAGCCTTCAACACCACGTCGAAGCTGGTTTTCGCGGCGGCGGCTTCGCCACCACCGGCGGCGCTGCCACCGGCGGCCACGGCCACGGCGGCCGCTGCCGGCTCGATCTTGTATTCGTCCTTCAGGTAGTTGGCGAGCTCGCTCACCTCTTTCACGGTGAGGCCCACGAGCTGGTCGCCAAGGGCTTTGATGTCTGCCATCGTTCGGGGTTTGTTACTTGTTTGGATAGGGAAGCTATCGTGCGTAACGCGTTGGGTCTTGTTCAGGCCTGGGGCCGCTCTTCAAGGGCCTTCACCAGTCCGGCGATCTTGTGGCCGCCGCCGCCCTGCAGGGCGCCGATCACGTTCTTGATCGGGCTTTGCAGCAGCATGATGATGTCGCCGATCAGTTCTTCGCGGCCTTTCAGGTTCGCCAGCACGGCGAGCTGGTCGTCGCCGATGAAGACGGCCTCATCGATCCATGCTCCTTTGAGCACGGGTTTCTTGTTCTTCCTGCGGAAGTCACGGATGACCTTCGCGGGCGTGTTGCCCTTCTCGGCGAAGAAGATGGAGGTCTGGCCCTTGAGCGTCGCGATCAGGCCGGAGTAGTCGCGGCCCTCGATGCGCTCCATGGCCTTTTGCAGGAGGGAGTTCTTCACCACGCGCATGCGGATGCCGTTCTCGAACATCGCGCGGCGCAGCTTGCTGGTGTTGAGCGCGTCCAGTTCGGCGCTGTCGGCCAGGTAGAGCACGCCGGCCTGCTTGATCTCGTCGGTGAGTTCCTGGATCTGCTGGTCTTTCTCGGTGCGGGTCATGGCGGTGCGGTGTTGGGATCAGGCGCTCACGGTGCGGGCGTCCACATGCACGCCGGGGCTCATGGTGCTGCTGATGCAGATGCTCTTGATGTAGGTGCCCTTGCTGGTGGAGGGCTTGAGCTTCAGCAGGGTCTGCAGCAGCTCGTGGGCGTTCTCGCTGAGCTTCACGGCGTCGAAGCTGGCCTTGCCGATCACCGCGTGGATGATGCCGGCCTTGTCCACCTTGAAATCGATCTTGCCGGCTTTCACCTCCTTCACGGCCTTGGCCACGTCCATGGTCACGGTACCGGTCTTGGGGTTGGGCATGAGGCCGCGGGGGCCGAGCACGCGGCCCAGCGCACCGACCTTGGCCATGACGTTGGGCGTGCAGATGATCACGTCCACGTCGGTCCAGCCGCCCTTGATCTTCTCCACGTAGTCGTCCAGCCCGACCATGTCGGCGCCGGCGCCCCTGGCCTCCTCCTGTTTGTTGGGGTCGGCCAGCACCAGCACGCGCACGCTGCGGCCGGTGCCGTGGGGCAGGCTCACCGTGCCGCGCACCATCTCGGTGCTCTTCTTGGGGTCCACGCCCAGGCGCACGGCGATGTCCACCGTGGCGTCGAACTTGGTGGTGCTGATCTGCTTGACGATCTGCGTGGCCTCGTTCAGGCCGTAGGCCTTGGAGGCATCGTACTTGGCCATCGCGGCCTTGCGCTTCTTGCTCAGGGTCGCCATGGCTCAGTCGTTGAAGGGTTTCTTCCCGGAGACGGTCACGCCCATGCTGCGCGCGGTTCCGGCCACCATGCGCATGGCGCTCTCCACGGTGAAGCAGTTCAGGTCGGGCATCTTGTCCTGGGCGATCACCTTGATCTGGTCCCAGCTGATGCTTCCCACCTTCTTGCTGTTGGGGTTGCCACTGCCGCCCTTGATCTTGACCGCCTCCATGATCTGCACGGCGGCCGGCGGGGTCTTCACCACGAAGTCGAACGACTTGTCGGTGTATACGGTGATGACCACGGGCAGCACCTTGCCCGCCTTGTCCTGCGTGCGGGCGTTGAACTGCTTGCAGAATTCCATGATGTTCACGCCCTTGGCGCCCAGCGCGGGGCCCACGGGCGGCGCGGGGTTCGCGGCCCCGCCTCTGATCTGGAGCTTCACCAACGCTCCCACCTCCTTTGCCATTGCTGTTGTGTTGTGTCCTTCAAGCGCCCCTGGTCAGGGCTCGGACGGGTTTGAATTCGGTTGCCGGTTGTCGGTTGTCCGTTGTCGTTTGTCCGTGCTGTCTGCCTGCTGCCAGTTGCTTACTGGTCCTTCTCCACCTGCATGAAGCTCAGTTCGAGCGGGGTCTTTCGTCCGAAGATCTTCACCATCACCTTGAGCTTCTTCTTCTCCTCGTTGATCTCCTCGATCACGCCGTTGAACCCGTTGAAGGGACCGTCGATCACCTTTACGTTCTCTCCGACGTGGAAGGGGTTGTGGATCGCCTCCTCGGTCTCGGCCAGTTCATCCACCTTGCCCAGGATGCGGTTCACCTCGGTGGTGCGCAGGGGCACCGGGTCGCCGCCCTTCTCGGCGCCCAGGAAGCCGATCACGTTGGGCAGGTTCTTGATGCTGTGCGCGATCTCGCCGGTGAGGTCGGCTTCCATCAGCACGTAGCCGGGGAAGTAGTTGCGCTCCTTGCTCACCTTCTTGCCTTCGCGGATCTGGTAGACCTTCTCGGTGGGGATGAGCACCTGGCTCACGTAGGCGCTGATCTTGGCGTGTTTCACCTCGTTCTCGATCAGCTCCTTCACCTTCTTCTCCTTGCCGGAGATGGCGCGGATCACGTACCACTTCTTGGTGCTCACCTCGGTGGCCATGGTCAGCCGATCAGTTGGTAGATGAAACCCAGGATGCCCTTCCAGAAGCCGGTGCCCGACATGTTCTGCACGCCGAAGATGTAGTCCATGACGAACACCAGCAGGGAGATGATCAGCGCGGCCACCAGCACGATGATGGCGCTGCCCTGGAGTTCCTTCCAGGTGGGCCAGCTCACCTTGTGCATGAGCTCGTTGTAGCTCTCGGTGAAGTATGTCTTGATGCTTGCCATTGGCCTAGCACGGGTGGCAGGGATCGAACCCGCAGCCTACGGTTTTGGAGACCGTCGCTCTACCAGTTGAGCTACACCCGTTCGATGCTGCGTTCACGACCTGTGGATCCTTGACTTCGTTCAGGCCGCGAAGCCCCCGACACGTCGGGGGCCCGCATGCCCTGGTGGTTCTTCCTACTTGATGATCTCCGTCACCTGGCCGGCGCCCACGGTGCGGCCACCCTCGCGGATGGCGAAACGCAGGCCCTTGTCCATGGCGATCGGCACGATCAGCTTCACGGTGATGGTCACGTTGTCGCCCGGCATCACCATTTCGCGGCCGGCTTCGAGGTTGATCTCGCCGGTGACGTCGGTGGTGCGGAAGTAGAACTGCGGGCGGTACTTGTTGTGGAAGGGGGTGTGGCGGCCGCCTTCCTCCTTCTTCAGCACGTAGATCTCCGCCTTGAACTCGGTGTGCGGGGTGATGCTGCCGGGGGCGGCGATCACCATGCCGCGGCGGATGTCGGTCTTCTCGATGCCGCGCAGCAGGATGCCCACGTTGTCGCCGGCCTCGCCGCGGTCCAGGATCTTGCGGAACATCTCCACGCCCGTGCAGGTGCTGGTGAGCTTCTGCTCCTGCATGCCGATGATGTCCAGGTTGTCCCCGGTCTTCACCACGCCCTGCTCGATGCGGCCGGTGGCCACCGTGCCACGACCGGTGATGGAGAACACGTCCTCCACGGGCATCAGCAGGGGCTTGTCGATGGCGCGCACGGGCAGCTCGATGTAAGTGTCCACCGCTTCCATGAGCTTCATGAGGGCGTCCACCCACTTGGCTTCGCCGTTGAGGGCGCCCAGGGCGCTGCCGCGGATCACCGGGGTCTTGTCGCCGTCGTACTTGTAGAAGGTGAGCAGTTCGCGGATCTCCATCTCCACCAGGTCGAGCAGTTCCGCGTCATCCACCATGTCCACCTTGTTCATGAACACCACGATGCGGGGCACGCCCACCTGGCGGCCCAGCAGGATGTGCTCGCGCGTCTGGGGCATGGGACCGTCGGTGGCGGCCACCACCAGGATGGCCCCGTCCATCTGGGCGGCACCGGTCACCATGTTCTTCACGTAGTCGGCGTGGCCCGGGCAATCCACGTGCGCATAGTGGCGGTTGGCCGTCTGGTATTCGACGTGGGCGGTGTTGATGGTGATGCCACGCTCCTTCTCCTCGGGTGCGTTATCGATGGAGTCGAAGCTGCGCGCCTCGGCCAGGCCTTTCTCGGCCAGCACCTTGGTGATGGCCGCGGTGAGCGTGGTTTTTCCATGGTCCACGTGGCCGATGGTGCCGATGTTGACGTGGGGTTTGTCCCTCTTGAAGGTCTCCTTTGCCATGGTGGTCGGTGTTTCTTCCCGCTATGGGGGTCGTTGTGGTTTATCCGTTGCTGGTGCGTTCCTCTTCGCTGCGATCGCCGTGCGGCCCTGGAGCCTTTGATGGGAATTGAACCCATGACCTCTTCCTTACCAAGGAAGTGCTCTACCCCTGAGCTACAAAGGCCTGATGCGCTTTCCTGGGCGGCTCCACCGTTGTCGTGCCGACCCTGGCGGATGGAGCGGGAGACGAGATTCGAACCCGCGACTTTCAGCTTGGAAGGCTGATGCTCTACCACTGAGCTACTCCCGCGTTGAAGCCGATGGCGTCGTCCGGTCCGGTTGGCTCCGTCGTGGTGGGGAGAGCAGGATTCGAACCTACGAAGTCGTAAGACAACAGATTTACAGTCT
>CAYMXP010000098.1:0-8329 GCA_964394425.1 uncultured Chryseobacterium sp.
CTCTCCAGGGAGCGGCGGCAAAGATAGCCGCCACCCTTTTCCGTGCGGGCTACATTTGTCGCCCAATTCCCGACAGGCAGATGAGCAGAGAGGTCGTCATCGTTTCCGCCGCCCGCACCCCCATCGGCAGCTTCGGCGGTTCGCTCGTTGATGTGAACGCCACCGAACTGGGCGCCACCGCCGTGAAGGCCGCCGTGGAGCGCGCCGCCATCGATCCCGCGCTGGTCACCGAGGTGCTCATGGGCAGCGTGCTGCAGGCGAACCTCGGGCAGGCGCCCGCCCGGCAGGCCGCGAAATTCGGCGGGCTGAAGGACGAGGTGCATTGCACCACGGTGAACAAGGTCTGCGCCTCGGGAATGAAGGCGGTGATCTTCGGCGCCCAGTCGATCCTGCTGGGCGACAACGAGGTGGTGGTAGCCGGCGGCATGGAGAGCATGAGCCGCACGCCCTTCTATGTGGAGAAGGCGCGCTACGGATACCGGTACGGCCACGGCCAGTTGATCGACGGCATCGTGAAGGACGGCCTCACCGACGTGTACCACCAGAACGCCATGGGCAACAGCGCCGAACTGTGCGCCGCCAAACACGGCATCACGCGCGAGCAGCAGGATGCCTTCGCCATCGAGAGCTACAAGCGCAGCGCCGCGGCGTGGAAGGACGGCCGCTTCAAGGACGAGGTGGTGCCCGTGACGGTGAAGGGCCGCAAGGGCGACGTGGTGGTGAGCGAGGACGAGGAGTACAGGAACGTGAGCTTCGAGAAGATCCCCGGCTTGAAGCCCGTGTTCCAGAAGGATGGCACGGTGACGGCCGCCAACGCCAGCACGATCAACGACGGCGCCGCGGCCCTGGTGTTGATGAGCCGCGAGAAGGCCGATGCCTTGAAGCTGAAGCCCATGGCCGCCATCCGCGGCTACGCCGATGCCGAGCAGGCGCCCGAGTGGTTCACCACGACGCCGGCGAAGGCGATCCCGCGCGCGGTGGAAAAAGCCGGGCTGAAGATGTCCGACATCCAGTTCTTCGAGATCAACGAGGCCTTCAGCGTGGTGGCACTGGCGAACATGCAATTGATGAAGCTGGACCCCGCCCGGGTGAACGTTCACGGCGGCGCGGTGAGCCTCGGCCACCCGCTGGGTTGCAGCGGAGCGCGCATCCTGGTGACGCTGATCAACGTGCTCAGGCAGAACAAGGCGCGCTACGGAGCCGCGGGCATCTGCAACGGCGGCGGCGGCGCGAGCGCGATGGTGATCGAGGCGTTCTGAGCCGTTCCGTGGACCGCGCCCTCTGCCCCCTGGCGATCGTTCCCGTGCGCAAGGAGCCGGATGATCGCTCGGAGATGACCACGCAGTGGCTCTTCGGTGAGACGGCCGACGTGCTGGAGCGCCACGACAGGTGGAGCCGCCTGCGCTTGGACCACGACGGCTATGAAGGCTGGGTGGACAACAAGCAGTTCATCCCGACGTCCATCCCCGTGGTGAGCGACCGCCCGCGCGCCGTGGAGCCGGTGTTGAAGCTGACCACCCGCCGTTCGATCCTGCACCTTCCAATGGGAGCGGTACTGCCTTCCTATCGCGACGGTTCGCCGATCCCGATCACCGGCAAGGTCATCGTCGCAGGCCGCAGCACGGAGGATCTTGCGGGCACCACCGTGGAGAAGGTGATGGCATTGGCGCCGCTGTGGCTGGGCGCCCCCTACCTCTGGGGCGGCCGCACGCCCTGGGGAGTGGATTGCAGCGGGCTCACGCAGATGCTCTTCCTGCTCGCCGGCGTGCGGCTGCCAAGGGATGCTTCACAACAGGTATCCACCGGCGTGCCGGTGAAGGACCTGGCCGCATCGCGCACGGGCGATCTGGCTTTCTTCTCCGATCCGCGGGGTAGAATCGTGCATGTGGGGATCGTGATCGCGGACGGGAACGGAGGGCGCACCATCCTTCACGCCAGCGGCCGTGTGCGGATCGACCAGTTGGTTGAAGAGGGGATCTTCAACGAGGAGGAAAAACGCAACACGCACACCCTGGCGAGGATCCGCAGGGTGGTGCCTGCATAGAGCCGACAGTGCGAGCGTCCCGTTACCTCACCACCTGCACATACCCCGCCCGCTGGATCGCCGCCGAGCCCGGCACGGGCACCAGCACGTCGAAGTAATACACGCCCTCGGGCACCACGTCGTTCTCCGCGGTCCGCCCGTTCCACTTCACCTCCGGGCCATGCAGCTCGGCCACCTTCATGCCCCAGCGGTTGTGGATCACCAACGTGACCGGCTCACCGAAGCCATGGATCACCAGCATGTCGTTCACCCCGTCGCCGTTGGGTGTGATCACATTGGGCACCTGGATCGTGCAATCCGCCGCGCCGATCACGATCTGGTCGGCGAAGGAGCAGCCGTTCGGATCCACGGCCTGCACCGACCACGTGCCGGGAGCCGACACGCCGATGGTCGTCGTGCTGTCGCCCGTGCTCCATGCGATCTGCGAGAAGTCCGATGGAAGCTGCAACACCAGTGCCTGTCCCGGGCAGTAGATGGAATCCGGCCCGAGCGAATACGCCACGGGGTCGGTGACGGTCAGGTCGATCGTCGCGGTATCCCCCGGACAATCACCGATGAAGGCCGCCGCGGAATACGTCCCGGCATCGCCCGGAGCCACGGGCGCGATCAGCAGGTCCGTGCCGGAATGGCTGCCCGTGGGCGTGATCCATTCACCGGTGGCGCCGGGTGGTCCGACCAGCTGATAGAGTATGGTATCGCCCACGCAGGCCGAAAACGGGCCGGCGATGCCAACGCCCGTGGGCACCGGCAACACCACCAGTGCCACGGCCAGGGTGTCGCTGGTGCATGCGCCGTCGTGTTGCACCACATGGTACGTCGCATCCGCCGTCGCATCGTTCACCGTCAGCGATCCACCTGAACCGACCGGTACGGTGGCGCCAGGGTCGGCATACCACAGGATGCTTCCCGAGCCGTTCGCGCTCAACAGCGCATCCTCTCCGGCGCAGACCGAATCACCTTCCACCGCGAGCGGCACGGCGATCTGGTCCTCCAGCACGATCACGGCCTCGCTGGTGTCCGTGCAGCCGTATTCATCCATGGCCACGAGCGCGTAGGATCCAGGCGCGTTCACCGGCAGGTCGAGCGCCCATTGTTGCGCGGGCAGCCAGAGGTAGGCATCCTGTCCGGGCACGCCATGCAGCACCAGGCTGTCGCCCGTGCAGAACGAGATCGTGTCGTCCTCCACCACGTCCGCCGTGGCATCGCCCTGGAGCACCGCGATGGCCAGCGGAATGCTGTCTCCACAGAGGACGGCCGTGCAGGAGTAAGTCCCTCCCTGTCCCACGTACCGGATGGGGCCGGAACCCGAGAGCGGCGCGTTCCAGATGATGTCGGCAGCGGCCCCACCCACCACCTGCAGCATGGCGCTGTCTCCGGCGCAGATCACCTGGCTGGGGTATACCTCCAGGGACGGGGTGCCATACGGGCCCACTTCCACCGGCCCACCGCTCACCGCGCAGCCGCTCCAGTCGATCAGGTCAAGGGTGTATTCACCGAGGTCTGTCACCATCACCGAATCGTTGTTGCCGGCGATCGGACCCAACGGACCGTACCATTGGTAACTCATGCCCTGCGCGGGGGTGTAGAGCAGCACCGTGTCACCCGGGCAGGCCAGCGGCGGTTCAACCAGCAGGTCGGGAACTTGCGGAGGCAGCACTTCGTCCAGCCAGGAGACCGCCATGCAGGTGGTCTCCGCACCGAAGATGAACCCAACGGACACATACCACCCGGGTGTGGTGATCCACGCCGTGTCGCCGAGGGCGTTGCTCGCCACCACGCCGGGCCCCTGGATCGAGATCGAATCGCAGGACGGACAACTGGCGGCGATGGGCAGGGTATCGCCGGGGCAGATGGTCAGTGGCGCGAGCTGGAGGATCGAGGGCACCGGCGTCACCTCCAGGTAAATGCTGTCCTGGGGCTGCGAATAGAAGGACGAGCCGCCGCAGGCTCCGTTGTTCAAGCCGACGATCAAGCCCACCTGCGCCCAACCGGTCGCCAGGGCCTGCACGCCCCAGAAGGCCGTATCGTTGTACGCCCCGGTGTACGACAACGGCGTGGGACAATCCGGCGCGTAGCTGTAGGTGAGCCCGGCGAGCACCGTATCGATCACCCCGTTCACGTACACATCGAATGACGCGCCGCCGAACACGCAATCGCCCTGGCACACGCTGACGGTGTCCATGTCCAGCGTATCTCCCTCCCAGAACAGGGTAAGGGTGGTGCCGGTGATGTTGGGCCAGGGCACCACCGAGTCGAGCAGGAGCACCACCACGTTGGTGTTGGTGCAACCCAGCGTGTCGGTGAACTCCACCACGTACGATCCACCGATGTCGGCATACACGCTGTCGTTGTACACGGTGCCACCACCGTAGGACCAGGTGCAGGTGAAGCCCGGCGGCACGTAAGGGCACCAGATCCAGGTGGGCGCGCATGCGGCGATGGTCTGGGCGATGGTCGCGTTGGTGTTGAAGCCGAGCATGTCGGAGATCGTGGGCTGCACGGGCATGGGGTCGATGCTCACGTACAACGAATCGGTCCATGACAGGCAGCCGTTGGCGGTGGTCACCATGCACCACACCCAGCCGGTGGTGTACACCGTGGTGGTGCGTGTGGTCTCGCCGTTGGACCAGAGGATGTCGATGTCCGGCCCGGTGTAGGCCATGGAATCGCAACTCTCCTCCTCCGCCCATGAAAAGGTGGAGCACTCCCCGTTGGACATGCCCATGATGCGCAGGTTCTGGTAGCCGAAGCACGACTGCATCGAGTCCGGGCATTCCTGGAAATAGCCGGACCAGCCCTGGATGCACGGGGCGTAATACGCGGTGTCGCAATAGACCGTGTCGGTGCGCCGCCAGAAGTCGTAAGGCAGGCGGTCGCGCACGAAGCCCCGCGTGATGAAGCCATCGCGCAACCCCTTCCCCCGCAACCCCACGAAACGCCCATAGTTCGGATCGCCGCACCAACTGATCGCGGTATCGTTCATGTTGAAGATGGCATCGGCGCAGAGGGCGTTCACGGAGATCATCTCGGCCCAGAACCCGGTGTCACTGGGGATCACCAGCAGGTGCTCGTAGCCTCCGCAGAAGATCGGATCGCCGGCGGCGGTGGTCACCAGGCCATCGGCGCGCTTGCTTTTCTGCCCGCCGAACTGCTGTGCGTCGATCAGCGATCCATCAACGGCGAGATGCCGCGCGATGAAGAGGTCCTGATCGCCCGTGGCGATGAACGACCCGACGCCGCCGTGGAGCGCGTTCAGGTCGGTGAACTGGCATTGGAACTCGCCGAGCACCGTGATGGTGTCGGCGCGCAGGTCGATGGCTTTCAGGGCAAGGGGATCATCCGAGCCGAGCACCGCGTGCCAGAGGTGCTCGCCGGCGAGGCTGGCGCGCAGGAGGTAGTACGCATCGGGATGGCCCGCGGCGATGGCATCGGGCGATGCGTCGAAGAACCACATGGTCCCTTGCAGGTCGCCCCCCAGCAGCAGCTCCCCGCCGTCGGTCAGTTGAAGGTCGCGCACCTGGTTGAAGGCCGCCCCCCCGATGCGGCGGAACCATTGCTCATCGCCGGAGGCATCCAGCTTCAGCAGGAAACCGGCGCCGTACATCGCGTTGGGATGCAGCGCGTCGAAGGCGATCGTGTCGCTGAACTGGCCGCACACGTACGCGTTGCCCGCCGCATCGCACACCACGTCCACCGCGCGATCGGTCAGTTGGCCCGCACCCTGCTGGAGCCAGAGCAGGCCGCCCGCGCCATCGTAGCAGGCCACGAAGACGTCGATGCTCGGATCCAGGGTGGTCGGATCGGGCATGCTCGCGATCACCTGCCCGCTGAAGTCGGCCGTGTCGCGGAACTCGCCGGCCACGATCGCGTTGCCGTTCGGCGCCAGCGCGAGGCCGTTGGGTTTATCCAGCCCCGTGGGGCCGCCGCCGGTGCGCAGCCATTGAAGGCTCCCCGTGGCCGCATCGAGCCGGGCCACGAACAGGTCGGGCGAGCTTCCCGTCGCCGTCACGGTGCTGTCGAGCAGATCGGCGGTGCCCATGAACTGGCCGGTCACCGCCACGCCGCCCGCATCCACCGCGATGCGCGTTCCACGGTCCACCCCCACCCCTCCGCCGGTGACGACCCACTGCACGTTGCCCGCCAGGTCCAGGCGTGCGACGAACAGATCCGTTCCTCCCGCGGCGAAATGCGTGATGCCGTTCACCTCCATGGCGTTGCTGAACTCGCCGGTGATGAACAGGATGCTGTCGTTCAGCAGCGCCACGTCGGCCACATGATCGCCACCCAGGCCACCGATGCTTGCGGCCCAGTACTGCGCGGAGGTGAACGGTCCCATCAGCAGGGTCACCATGGCCAGGCACGAACGCCACATCATGAGGCCAAGCTACACCGGCATCCCGGCCGCGGCCGCGCCGCGCGGATATCTTCGCCCGCACATCCCTGGAACATGGAGCCGACGGAACAGGCGAACGACGCACCGGACCTTCCTGAACTGACGGAACGCGCGGCCGGATCCGATCCCATCGCCCTCTTCCAGACCTGGCTCGCCGAAGCCGAACGCGCCGCCGTGCCCGAACCCAACGCGATGGCGCTGGCCACGCTGGACGATCAGGCGCTGAGCTGCCGCATCGTGCTGCTGCGCGGGTTCGACGAGCGCGGCTTCGTGTTCTTCACCAACTACAACAGCCGCAAGGCCATGCAACTGGAACGTGACGCGCGCGCGGCGCTCACCTTCCACTGGCCGCGGCTGGGGCGCCAGGTGCGCATCGAGGGGACCGCCTCGCGGGTGAGCGCGGCGGAGAGCGACGCCTATTTCAACTCCAGGCCGCGCGGCAGCCGCATCGGTGCCTGGGCCTCGGACCAGAGCAGCACCATCGCCGATCGCGCGGCGCTGGATGCGAAATACTCCCGCTGGATGGATCGCTTCAAGGAGGGCGAGGTGCCCCGCCCCGCGCATTGGGGCGGATCGCGCGTGGCACCCGCCAGGATCGAGTTCTGGCAGGGCCGTGACGACCGCATGCATGATCGCATCCTCTTCACGCGGATGCGCTCCGGCGACTGGTCGCGTGCGCGCCTGCAGCCCTGATCCCAAAAAAGGAAAGGGCCCCCGGATCGGGAGCCCTTTCCGCCATGCCGTTCACTTCTTTTTCCTGGGCGCCCTGGCCGCGCCGGTCTTTTTGCGAGCCGGCTTCTTCGCCGCCTTCGGTGCGGCCGACTTCCGCGCGGCCCGGAGCCTGCGCTTGCTGGGGCGGCTCCTGCCGCGGCTGCCCATCCGGCGCTTCCCTTTCTTCGACTTCCTGTCGCCTTTGCCCATGATCTGGTGTGGTTGTGTTGCGCCGCGAACATAGCTGCACATCGGACCGGCCTCCATGCATGCGACCGGGATCCTTGTGAACCACGGCGTGTTGATGCGTGGCGATCACGCGCGATCGTGCTCGCGCCGGATCCGTTCCTCCACCTGCGCGGCGTCGCGCACGCAGCCGCGCACCCAGCGCAGCTGCAAGGCGAAGATCTCCTCCCGGGACAGCTTCCATGGGACCTGGCTCGCGCGCAGCCGCTCGGAGATGGTGAACAGCACGATGGCCGCCGACACGGAGATGTTGTAGCTCTCGGTGAACCCGTACATGGGAATGCGCAGGTGCTCGTCGGCGGCCTCGATCAACGCGGCGCTCGCGCCGGTGAGCTCGGTGCCGAAGCAGATGGCCATGGGGCGGTCCATGGCGATCTCGTTCGGAGTGCGGCCCCTGGCGTGCGGCGAGGTGACCACGATGCGGTAACCCGACCGGCGCAATCGCGCGATGCACGCCGCGGTGTTGTCCGCCGCGCCGCGATGCCGGTGGATGTCGACCCACTTGGAGGAACCCAAGGTGACCTCCTCGCTGAGCGAATAGGCGTTGCGTTCCTCGATCACGTGCAGGTCCTGCACCCCGAGCAGGTCGCAGGTGCGCACCACCGCGCTGGCGTTGTGGCTCTGGTAGATGTCCTGCAGCACCACGGTGAGGTGGCGGGTGCGCAGCGGGGCCACCTGCTCGATGCGCGCGCGACGCTCCGGGGTGATGAACCGGCAGAGCGCCTCGTAGAGCATTGCGTCGGTCATGCGGTGCGCCTTGGATCGGGCCGAAAATGAGAAAGTCCCCCGGTCGGAGGACTTTCCCAGTGAAGCGATGGATGCTTACCGCACCTTGGTGGCGAGGTCGGCACCGGCCTTGAACTTCACCACTTTCTTGGCGGCGATCTTGATCTCCTTGCCCGTCTGCGGGTTGCGGCCTTTGCGGGCGGCGCGCT
>CAYMXP010000099.1:0-8009 GCA_964394425.1 uncultured Chryseobacterium sp.
GGAAGTGGTGGAAGGCATGCAGTTCGACCGCGGCTACCTCAGCCCCTACTTCGTCACCAACGCCGAGAAGATGGAAGCCGACCTGGAGGGTGCCTACATCCTGATCTACGACAAGAAGATAAGCGGCATGAAGGAGTTGCTGCCTATCCTGGAGAAGAGCGCCCAGACCGGCAAGCCCCTGCTGATCATCGCCGAGGAGGTGGAGGGTGAAGCCCTCGCCACCCTGGTGGTGAACAAGATCCGCGGCGCGCTGAAAGTGTGCGCGGTGAAGGCTCCCGGCTTCGGCGACCGCCGCAAGGCCATGCTGGAAGACATCGCGGTGCTCACCGGCGGGCAGGTGATCAGCGAGGAACGCGGCTTCAAGCTGGAGAACGCCGACCTCAGCTACCTGGGCAAGGCCGAGAAGATCACGATCGACAAGGACAACACCACCGTGGTGAACGGCGCCGGCAAGAAGAACGACATCGTGGCGCGCGTGAACCAGATCAAGGCCCAGATCGAGACCACCACCAGCGACTACGACAAGGAGAAGCTGCAGGAGCGTCTGGCCAAACTGGCCGGCGGTGTTGCGGTGCTCTACGTGGGCGCCGCCACCGAGGTGGAGATGAAGGAGAAGAAGGACCGCGTGGACGACGCGCTGCATGCGACCCGTGCCGCCGTGGAAGAAGGCATCGTGCCCGGCGGCGGTGTGGCCTACATCCGCGCGCAAAAGGCGCTGGAGAAGATGGAAGGCGCCAACGCCGACGAGACCACCGGCATCGGCATCGTGCGCCGCGCGCTCGAAGAGCCGCTGCGCCAGATCGTGGCCAACGCCGGCATCGAGGGCAGCATCGTGGTGCAGAAGGTGCGCGAGGGCAAGGCCGACTACGGCTTCAACGCCCGCACCGAGGAGTACGAGAACCTGCTGGCCGCAGGGGTGATCGACCCCACCAAGGTCACCCGCATCGCGCTGGAGAACGCCGCTTCGATCGGAGGCATGCTGCTGACGACCGAGTGCGTGATCAGCGAGGAGGAGGAGAAGAAGGCCCCCGCCGGCATGCCCGGCGGCATGGGCGGCGGGATGGACATGATGTGATCACACGCAGGGTCTCGCGAATCGGACCCTGCGAAAACGAGAAGCAGCAAGCCCCGGCGGAAGTCGGGGCTTGTTGCGTTCATGTACGCGCAAAACCGGATCCATGCTCCAGGCCCGGGTCGATGGCTAGGCCAGGGCAGGGCGATCATCGATGCCCGTTCAGCTTCGGCCTCTCCGCATCATCCATCCGATGATGCCTGCCATCGCCAACCCGCATGCCGCCCACCCGTACCACGGCACGCCGCGCCCGTCCTCGACAGGCGCTACATCCCCCATCAGAACCATGCCGGCCCAGTAGTACGGCTGTGCCAGATCTCCGGTCGCCGTGGCGAGGTGGTCGAGCTTGGCCTGCCGCAGGGCTTTGTGCTTGGGCAGTCCATCGGCGAGGAGCTCGTAAAAGCGCGTGATGATCTTCGAGGACGCCTGCTCATCGATCTTCCAGAGCGAGACCACCAGGCTCGGACAACCCGCATACGCAAAGCCGTAGCCGAGCGATCGCACGCCCTCGCCCGCATCCTGCCGGCCGGTGCCGGTCTCGCAGGCGGTGAGCACGGCGAGTTGCGCGCGCAGATCCAGCTCGTAGATCTCGTAGGCATGCAGATAGCCGTCGGCGCCGGCGTCCACGCCGCTGCCGTCCTTGCTCAGCACCAGGCGCGAATACATGGGCGAGGCGGCGTTCATTTCGGCGTGCGTGCCAAGGTGCAGGATGCCGTATCGCACCGCGAGTTCCCGCACGTCCTTTTCGTTCGCCGCGTTCCCCACCAGCACGTTCGCTGAAAGCAGCTCGCCCAAGCCTTGCGCGGTGCTCACCGCGAAGGGTTGGCGCACGTAGCGCAGGTAGTCGTGATCGATCTGGGTGGTATCAGCAACGGACGACACATAGCTCTCCTTCAGGTCGTCATCGAACCCGGGAGCGACGGCGAGCACGCCCCCGGCCTGTTCGCGAGCGAGATCGGCGAATTGGATAGCCGTGGTCGCGGACAGGAGGTACGCCATGGTATGCCGCTGGAGCAGCAGATCGCCGGCGGATCCACCGCTTCCACCCTCTCGTGTGATGAGCGCCTCGAAGCTCACCGTATGCAGCGGCCCATCGGGAATGATCAGCAGCTCCGGTGCGGTGATCCGATCCGCCACCGGCGCGAAGACCCCTTCGTACAGCGCAAAGGCCGAAGCACGATAGCCGGACACATCACGCGAGGCGATGGCCGCGTTCATCGTCCGCGCCACGTCCGCGATCCCCGTGCTGCTCATGCGAACGATGGCGGCATCCTTCATGCCGACCACCATGGCGTAGATATGATCACCGATCCAGGCATAGGACAGCAGTTGCCGGTCGCTGTTCAACAGCCGGCGACGAATGCCAGCCAGCGTAAGCTTCGGCTCGCCATAGCGCAGGGCGAAGTACTGCGGATAGCGCTGCTCCAGTTGTCGCACGAAGTCGGCATAATCCTGCTCGCGCTGGTCCATGTCGGTCGTGGCGGCGCGGTCGGCCTCGTCGATGTCCAGGGCGTTGATCAACTCCTGCTCGCGCGTGGTGATGCTGTCGGGCACTCCGGCGAAGCGTAGCCCGGCGAAGCCATTGATCCGGTCCTTGAGCAGGATGGAACGATCGGCCTCGGAAAGCGCCAGGAATCGTTCGATCGCTGCCTCGTCCTTCGATCCGGCATGGGCATCGTACGCCACTTCCATGGCAAGATCGAAGAGGTTCTTCTGCGCGCCGATCAACAGCAGCTTGGATGCTTCGTCCAGCACGGCGGCCTTGTTGCGCGCGAGCGAGGTGATGGCGAGGTCGAGATCGGTGTTCCATTCCGGCTTCACCGCACCCTTCCCGGCGAGCGCGCGCTGCGCGCTCACGTTCCAATAGATCGCGTCCGGCAGGAGGTGTGGATCGGGGAAGGTCTGCGGCACGGTGCTGGCGCGCAACGCACGGGCGCGGCCGTCCAGCAGTGCGAGCGCCGACCGGCTGAAGGTCAGCGCTGCCTGTGCATCGCCACCCTCGAGCGCGGTCTCCGCCAGGAGCACATCGCAAGCGGCCACCTTGTAGTGCGTGCCATCGTACACGTTCACCATCACCTGTCGAGCCTGTTGCAGATCGGCGATGGCCTCCGCGGTACGGCCGCGCTCAACGTTCATGCGCGCGCGGCGCTGCAGCGTGAGGGCGAGCACCGCATCGGTGGCGGCATCGGCATTGAGCTTCCCAGCGGCGATGCTGACGTTGAACAGTGAATCCGCTTTTGCTTGATCGCCCTTGCGTTGCGCGATCTCGCCCAGTTTGGAGCAGGCGCGGATGTACTCTTCGCTGCGCCTGCCGAACTTCCGTTCACACGCCGACACGTAGGCCGTCACGATCTCCTCGGCCTTGTCCACGGCGCCGGCCGCAAGCTCCACATCGGCCATGCGGTCCTTCACGGTGAGCAGTTGTGGGTCATCGGGTTCAAGCACGCTGCTGCGATCCTTCCAGGCGATCTCGAGCAGTTCGCGCGCACGCCCGTCATCGCCCAGCTGCTGGTGCACCGTGGCCAGGTTGAGGTAGGTCCGCGAGCGGTTCACGATGGCCTCGTCGCGTGTGAATGGATCGTCGGTGGCGGCGATCACCTGGTCGCTCAGACGAAGGCTTTCGTGGTAGAAGGTCTTTGCCCGCGCGAAGTCGCCGGCGTTCTGCCACATCACGCCGAGGTTGCCGTTGGTGCTCACCTTGCGGATCAGGCTCGGCAGGTCGGTACGCTCACCGAGGATCGCCAGCGCCTTCATGTAGTAGGTCTCTGCCTGACGGATGCGGCCCAGGTGCCAGTAGGCCACGCCGACGGTCGTATTGCTTTCGGCGAGCTGGGTGTGCAGCACCGAGTCACTCATGGAGTATTGCTCCAGTGCGGCCTGCGCATACTTCGCCGAGTTGGCATGATCGCCGATCACGCTGTAGTCGAAGGCCACGTATTGCCTTGCGCGGCCGCGCTGCGACACGGGGATGGAAGGGTCGCTGTCGGCGATCACCACCGCCGTGGAGTCCACCCGCACGCAGTCCTTCATGCGGCCGATGTCGTAGTAGTACCAGCTCAGGTCGAAGAGCGCCTCCACCTCGTGTTTCGCGTTGCCGCGCTGCTTCACCATGGCGAGGATGCGTTCCCCTGCCGCTGCGCCGGCGTCGGCATCGTTCACCTTGCGATGCGCACGGGCGTACTTGTACAGGTACTTGTGCACCGAGTCGGCCCATGCCGTACCCGGCACTTCCACCAGCTGTGCGTCGATCTCCCGGATGGTCCCGGCATAGTTCTCCGCCTCGTACACTTCCTGGATGCGTGCATGCCGCTGTGCCAGCCGCTGCCCGACCTGGCCGGCAGCGGTGGATGCAACGAACGCTGGGATGAAAAAATGAAGGCAGCGCATCAGCGGCCCAGCTCGGCGGCTACGGCTTTCGCGCGATCGCCATGGACGGCGTCCTGCTCCAGGTGCAATGCGGCGGCTTCCTTCCATTGATCCGCCCGAACATAGGACAGGAAGAGGTACCAGCGCGACCGGTCGCGGAAGGCGGAGGATCCTTCTTCCGAGAGCGACTTGAAGAGCGGGATAGCGGCCGGGGCATCGCCATCTGCGAGCGCCGCGCTGGCCGAGTAGAACCGCAGGGTGTCGTTGGTCGGATCCCTTTCCAGCAGCGGAGCCCATTTCGCATGCGCCTCGGCGAACCGGCCCTCCTTATAGGAGATCATCGCATCCTGGAAAGTTGGATCATCCGAGGCGCCCATCTCGACGGGCAGCCCCGGATCCGGAACGAAGTGCTCCGCGAACACGCGCTCGTGCAACGGCGCGCGGCTCATCCACCAGACCGCACCGGCGGCCAGCACCGCGATCGCGGCCGCGACCTTCAGGTAGCGCGACCGGTCCCCACCCGTGCCATGATGGGATCGCTCCTCCGCTGCGAGCTCCTTGAGCATGCGCGTCACTCCGCCCAACTCCACCGCGCGGATGTGCTCGCGCTCCAGATCCACCTCAACCCGAAGGGCGGCATCCTCGGCCATTCGCCGCTCAAACTTGGCACGCTCTTCAGCCGGCATGCGGTCGAGCACGTAGGCCTCGATGGCCTCGAACGTCTCCCGGTCCAGCCTACCCTCGTTCATGGCGCTTCGCTGTCTTCGCCGCTGATGGCCTTGCGGAACGCGCGAAGCTTCATCATGCAGCGGTATTTGATGGTCCGGATGCTCTCCTCTTCCACCCCCATGCCCGCGGCGATGGTGGCCAGATCCTTCCGCTCGAAATAGTATTGGTCCAGCACCGCGCGGCACTTGTCATCGAGCCGGTCATAGACCCCGCGCAGGCGTACGATGCGCTCCTCGAGATCGTCGGGAACATCGGTCCTCTGATCGAGCGTCCGATCATCCTGGACCACCTTCATGTGCTTGCGCGCTGCTGACCGTACGACATCCAGCCATTTGTTCTTCGCGACGCGGTAGAGGAAACCGCCGGGGTCGCTTTCGGGCACCATGCGACCCTCCTTCACGCTCATCCACAGCACGGCCATGGCCTCCTGGAACATGTCCTGCGCATCGCTGCTCGTGCCGCTGTTCTGCAGGACGTACTGCCGGATGGCGGAGAAGTGCTGCCTGTACAGCGCGCGGACCGTCACCGGATCGTTCCGGTGAAGGCCCGCCACCCAGGAGGGTGTTGCGGCGGTATCGTAAGTGGCGCTCTGCTCCACGGCTGACCGGTCGCGGCGCACGATGATACGCCATTGGGATCGCAGGGCGCACGAAAAGAACAGGGGCGTGAGGCTCAGGCCGTTCCACGGCTGCATATCGGGATGTCCGCAGGAATGTGAACAGCGGTAGGGGACGAGGGGCCTTTCCGATGATGGATCGTTCACATCGGCCGGCCCTCGCCGATGTGTGACCGAGATCCAATTCCATCGTCCTGACGAAACCAAAACCCTTCCCCATGAGACTGATCCGGAGACTCCTCGCGCACGCCCTCGCCCTGGCCGTGCCGCTTTGTACCTGGGCACAGACGGAGATCGAGCCGAACAACAGCACAGGATCGGCCACGCCCCTGACCTACAACACCCCGATGGCGGGCAGCACAGGAGCCTGCAGCCCCGCGGATAACAGTGTGGACTACTTCAGTTTCACCGCCCCCTCCCAAGGCAAGCTGCGCATCAACGCATCCATGTCGAACAGCGGGGCCACGGACCTGAACGTGATCATGGAACTGCGGACCTCCGCCGGATCATTGGTGAGCTCGTTCACGGTTGCGGCCGGCGCCAACAACACGCCCATCGCCAGCCAGTTCGAAGTGCTCTGCTGGGGCACTGCGTTGCACCGGATCTTGATCCTGAACCCAAGCACCACGGTATGCACCAACTACTCGTTCAGTTACGAGATCATCGCCCCGGTCTTCGGGCCCGACGCGGAGCCCAATGGCAACGTTGGTGGAAGCACCGAGACCCACGACACGTACTACGACGGGCAGATCGACTTCAGCACGACGGACGACGATATCTACAACCTCGTTCCGCCCTTCAACGGGGTGATGAACATCGAGGTGCAGGCGGAGCACGCCGGGGCCGGTCCAGGGATCCTTAACGTGGAGTTGCACACCACCACCGGCGGATTGATCCAGGCATGGATCATTGGTGTCGGCGCTGGGGGTGTGCCTGTGGACACGGTGCTGAGGGTTCCGTGCCGCAGCAGCACGATCGACTATGACCTGCATTTCCTGGGGAGCACATGCGGTACGTCCTATCGCTGGAAGTATACCATGACCGCCCCGGTCTTCGCGAACGATGTGGAACCGAACAACGGCCCCGGCGGAAGCACCGAAGCACACGACACCTGGTACACCGGCCAAGTCGGCTTCGACAACCAGACCGATGATGATTATTACAATCTCGTTCCGCCTTTCAATGGGGTCATGAACATCCATGTGGAGGCCGAGCATGCGGACGCAACGCCGGGAACGATCGAGGTCGCACTGAACACCACAGTCGGAACCAACATCCAGACGTGGATCATGACCGTAGGCGCCAATGGTGTACCACTGGATTCGATCGTGAGCGTTCCGTGTCGCAGCAGCACCATCGATTACGATCTGCGCATCAGGGACGTGACCTGTGGAACGTCCTATCGCTGGAAGTACACCATGACCGCACCCGTCTTCGTCAACGATCCGGAACCGAACAACAGCAGTGGCACCAACACACCGATCAACCTGGACAACGCCACCCAGACCGGTCAGATCGGCTTTGATAACCAGACCGATAACGACTACTTCGGCTTCACGCATCCAGGTGGTGCATGGTCCATTACAGTGAGCGCGGAGCACTCAGGGACCGGAGCGGGAACCATGGACCTGGTCGTGGTCAACAACCCGGGCACGGTTTTCGGCACGTTCACCGTGCCGGTAGGTGGTTCGTCCACTCCGCTCACCAACACATTCAGCATCGCCTCCCTGCCCGCCGGCACCATCTATAGGGTGCGTATGTCGGATGTGACTTGCGGAGTAAGCTATCGGCTGCATTGCTACGACGATGATGCTGATGGCACGTGCAATGGTTTCGATCTCTGCCCTGGTGGACCGGAACCCGGGACCATCTGTGATGACCTGAACCCTTGCACCGCGAATGACGTGATCCAATCATCGCCCGGTTGCAATTGCGCAGGCACACCTACTCCCGACAGTGATGGTGATGGCACCTGCGATGTGATCGACGGCTGCCCTGCCGATCCGAACAAGATCGCGCCCGGTATCTGCGGTTGTGGCGTGAGCGATGTGGATACCGATGGTGACCTCACCGCCGATTGCAACGACGGCTGCCCGGCCGATCCGCTGAAGATCGCCCCCGGCATCTGCGGCTGCGGCGTGAGCGATGTGGACACCGACGGTGATGCCACCGCCGATTGCAACGACGGCTGCCCCGCCGATCCCAACAAGATCGCCCCGGGCATCT
>CAYMXP010000100.1:0-7961 GCA_964394425.1 uncultured Chryseobacterium sp.
TCTTGACTTTCCTGATGTTGGTTCGTGCCATGTGCGGATCAGAACTTGAGGCCGGCTTCGCGCGCGGCGTCGGCCAGCGCCTTCACGCGGCCGTGGTAGAGGTATCCGTTGCGGTCGAACACCACGGTGCTGATGCCGGCGGCCTTGGCCTTCTCGCCGATGGCGGTGCCCACCAGCCTGGCCTGCTCGATGCCCGAGGCGTCGTGGGCCTTCTTGTCCTTGAGGCTGGAGGCGCTCACCAGGGTGCGGCCCTCGTCGTCGTTCACGATCTGGGCGTAGATGTCCTTGTTGCTGCGGAACACCGAGAGGCGCGGACGGCCCGGGGTGCCGCTCACCTTGCGGCGAACGCGCTGCTTGATCTTGCTCCGGCGGATGGATCTGCTGAATGCCATGGGTGGATCTTATTTGGAGGCCGACGCGCTGGCGGCGGCTTTGCCGGCCTTGCGGCGGATCTGTTCGCCCACGAAGCGCACGCCCTTGCCCTTGTAGGGTTCCGGCTTGCGCAGGCCGCGGATCTTGGCGGCCACCGCGCCGATCAATTGCTTGTCGGCGCTTTCCAGGCGGATGATGGGGTTCTTGCCCTTCTGTTGTTCGGCCGCGACCTTCACTTCGGTGGGGATGTCGAAGACCACCTGGTGGCTGAAGCCCAGGGCCAGTTGAAGCTGCTGGCCTTTCACGGTGGCGCGGTAGCCCACGCCCACCAGTTCCTGCTCGATCACGAAGCCGGTGGTGACGCCGGTGACCATGTTGGCCAGCAGGGCGCGGTACAAGCCGTGCTTGGCGCGGTGCGGCTTGGCGTCGCTGGGGCGTTCCACGGTGAGCTCCCCGTCAGCCTGCCTGACCTTCATGGCGGGGTCGATCACCTGCATCAAGGTGCCCTTGGGACCTTTCACGGTCACCAGGTTCTTGTCGCTGATGGTGATCTGAACGCCTCCCGGGACGGGGATCGGTGCTTTTCCAATGCGTGACATCGTCTGCCTTTCTTTTTTCAGCTCACGTAACAGATCACTTCGCCACCGACCCCGAGCTGGCGCGCCTCCTTGTCGGTGAGCACGCCCTTGCTGGTGCTGATCACCGCCACGCCCAGGCCGTTGAGCACGCGCGGCAGCTCGCCGGAATGCTTGTATTGGCGCAGGCCGGGGCTGCTCACGCGCTCCAGGCGGCTGATGGCGCTGCGGCGCGTTTGCGGATCGTACTTCAGGGCGATCTTGATCACGCCCTGCTTGCCGTCCTCCTCCACCTTGTAGGAGAGGATGTACCCCTTGTCGTACAGGATGCGGGTGAGGTCCTTCTTCAGGCCGCTGGCGGGCACCTGCACCACGCGCTTGCGGGCCATGATGGCGTTGCGCACGCGGCTGAGGTAATCGGCGATGGGATCGGTGGTCATGGGATCGAAGGGATTACCAGCTGGATTTGGTGACGCCGGGGATCTTGCCTTCCAGGGCCATCTGGCGGAACATGTTGCGGCTGACGCCGAAGAGGCGGATGTAGCCCTTGGGCCGGCCGGTGAGCTGGCAGCGATTGTGCTTGCGCACGTAGCTGCTGTTGGCCGGCAGTTGCTGGAGCTTCTCCCATTCGCCGGCCTTCTTCAGGGCGGCTCGGCGGGAGGCGTACTGCTCCACCATGCGGGCGCGCTTGCGCTCACGGGCTTTGATGCATTCCTTGGCCATGCTGGTGCGTTATTGCTTGGTGGCGAAGGGAAAGCCGAACTCGCGCAAAAGCGCCTGGGCCTCCCGATCGGTGTTGGCGGTGGTGACGAAGGTGACGTCCATGCCCTGGATCTTGGGGGTCTTGTCGATGTCGATCTCCGGGAAGATGATCTGCTCCTTGATGCCCATGGTGTAATTGCCCCGGCCATCGAACCCCTTGGCGTTCACGCCGCGGAAGTCGCGCGTGCGGGGCAGGGCCACGGCGATCAGTCGATCGAGGAACTCGTACATGCGGTCGCCGCGCAGGGTGACGCGCGCTCCGATGGGCATGCCCTTGCGCAGCTTGAAGTTGCTGATGTCCTTCTTGCTCACCGTCTGCACGGCCTTCTGGCCGGTGATGGCCGAAAGCTCGTTGACGGCGTTCTCCACGATCTTCTTGTCGCCCACGGCGGAGCCCAGGCCCTGGTTGATGCTGATCTTCACCAGGCGGGGCACCTGCATGGCGCTGGAGTAGCCGAACTCCTTCTTGAGGTTCGCGGCGATCTCCTGCCGGTACCTGGTCTTGAGCCGGGGCTGGAATGTGTTGCTCATCACTGCTTGATGGTTTCACCGGTGCGTTTGGCCACGCGCACCGATCGTTCGCCTTCGCGGCGGCGGCCCACGCGGGTGGGTTCGCCGCTCTTGGGGTCGATCAGCATGAGGTTGCTGACGTGGATCGCGCCTTCCTTGTGGGTGATGCCCCCCTGGGGGTTGGCGGCGGTGGGCTTGCCGTGCTTGGCCTTCAGGTTGAGCCCTTCGACGAAGGCGGTCATGTGCTTGCGGTCCACTTCCAGCACGCGGCCGTCCTTGCCGCGGCTTTCGCCGGTGAGCACCCTCACCATGTCGCCTTTGCGGATATGTAGCTTCTTCTGCATGGCTCAGAGCACTTCGGGGGCCAGGGAGATGATCTTCATGAACTTCTTCTCGCGCAGTTCCTTGGCCACCGGGCCGAAAATGCGCGTGCCGCGCATCTCGCCGGCGGCGTCGAGCAGCACCACGGCATTGTCGTCGAAGCGGATGTAGCTGCCATCCTTGCGGCGCAATTCCTTGCTGGTGCGCACCACCACGGCCTTGCTCACCGTGCCCTTCTTGGCGTTGGCGTTGGGCAGGGCGTCCTTGATGCTCACCACCACCGTGTCGCCGATGCCGGCGTAGCGGCGCTTGGTGCCACCCAGCACGCGGATCACCAGCACTTCACGGGCGCCGCTGTTGTCGGCCACTCCCAGTCGCGATTCCTGTTGGATCATGTTCGTGCGGGGTCTTACTTGGCGCGTTCAACGATCTGCACCACGCGCCAGCGCTTGTTCTTGCTGATGGGGCGGGTCTCCATGATGCGCACCGTGTCGCCCACGTGCGCCTCCTTGTTCTCGTCGTGGGCCATGAAGGTGCTGGAGCGCTTGACGAACTTCCCGTACTTGGGGTGCATCACGCGGCGTTCCACGGTCACCACCACGCTCTTGTTCATCTTGTCGCTGGTGACGATGCCGATGCGCTCCTTGCGCAGGTTGCGCCCGGCGGCGGTGAGGTTCTCTGTGGTGGTGCTCATTGGCTGGTGATCGATCGGCGCTGACGCAGTTCGGTGAGGATGCGGGCCACCTCCTTGCGCTTGAAGCGCAGTTGCATGGGGTTCTCGATGGGGCTCACCGCGTGGCTGAAACGCAGCTTGTGCAGGGCCGAGCGTTCGTCGGAGAGCTTGTCCTGCAGCTCCTGCACGGTGAGGTCCTTGAGTTCCTGTCCCTTCTTCTTTTTCATGGCTCGCTCTTAGTTGCCGTCGTAGTCTTCGCGCACCACGAACTTGGTCTTGATGGGCAGCTTGGCGCCGGCCAGCTGCAGGGCTTCACGGGCGGTCTGGCTGGGCACGCCGTCGGCCTCGAAAATGATCCGGCCCGGATGCACCACGGCCACCCAGTGGTCCAGGGCGCCCTTGCCCTTGCCCATGCGCACTTCGGCGGGTTTGGTGGTCACGGGCTTGTCGGGGAACACGCGGATCCAGACGTTGCCTTCGCGCTTCATGTGGCGGGTGAGGGCCACGCGGGCGGCTTCCAGCTGGCGGCTGGTGAGCCACGCGCCTTCCATGGCTTTGAGGCCGAAGGAGCCGAGGGCCACGCGATGGCCGCGCTGGGCTTCGCCCTTCATGCGGCCTTTGTGCATGTTCCGGAATTTGGATCGCTTGGGTTGGAGCATGGCGCTGTTCCTTATGCGTTGCTGCGATGAGGCCCACCACGGCGCTCGCCCCCACGGCGATCAGCACCACGGCGGTCGGGGCGGTCCCCACTGCGGCGGTCGTCGCGGCCACCCATGCGGCGCTCGGGCCGGTCGCCACCACGGCGCTCGGGGCCGCCACCGCGCGGGCCGCGCTGCTGGCCCACGTTGGGGCTGAGGTCGCGCTTGCCGAACACTTCGCCGCGGCAGATCCAGCACTTCACCCCGATGCGGCCCATCTTGGTGTGCGCCTCGGTGATGGCGAAGTCGATGTCGGCGCGCAGGGTGTGCAGGGGCACGCGGCCGTCGCGGTATTTCTCGGTGCGGGCGATCTCCGCGCCGTTGAGGCGGCCGCTCACCTGGAGCTTGATGCCCTCGGCGCCCATGCGCATGGTGCTGGCCACGGCCATCTTCATGGCGCGGCGGAAGCTGATGCGGCCTTCGAGCTGGCGGGCGATGCTGTCGGCCACCAGGCGGGCGTCCAGTTCGGGGCGCTTGATCTCGAAGATGTTGATCTGCACGTCCTTGCCGGTGAACTTCTTGAGCTCCTCGCGCAGCTTGTCCACCTCGGTGCCGCCCTTGCCGATGATCACGCCGGGGCGGGCGGTGTTGATGGTGACGGTGACGAGCTTCAGGGTGCGCTCGATCACGATCTTGCTGACGCTGGCCTTCTTCAGGCGCGTCATGAGGTACTGGCGGATCTTCTCATCCTCCACCAGTTTGTCGACGTAGTTGTTGCCGCCGTACCAGTTGCTGTCCCAGCCCTTGATGTAGCCCAGGCGCGCGCCGATCGGATGTGCTTTCTGTCCCATGGTTATGCGGTGGCCTCGGCCTTCTTTTTCTCCGGCTTCACCGGCGCGGTGTCAACGATCATGGTCACGTGGTTGCTGCGTTTGCGCATGCGGTAGGCGCGGCCCTGCGGGGCGGGCAGCATGCGTTTGAGGCTGGTGCCTTCGTCCACCATCACGGTCTTCACCACCAGGCCGGCCTGCTCGGCTTTCCGTCCTTCGTTCTTGGCCTCCCAGTTGGCGATGGCCGAGCGCAGGAGCTTCTCCAGGTCGCGGCTGCTGTGGCGGGTGCTGAAGCGCAGCAGGTCGAGCGCCTTGTTCACCTCCACCCCGCGGATGGTATCGGCCAGCTGGCGCATCTTGCGCGGGCTGGTGGGCACCTTGTTGAGGCGGGCGATGGCCACGGACTTCATGGCTTCCTTCCGCTTGTCGGCGCTGTGTTTCTTGCGTGCTCCCATGGCTTATGATGCGGGTGCGGAGGCGGTTTCCTCCTTGCGGTTGCCGGAGTGCGCGCGGAAGGTGCGCGTGGGGGCGAACTCCCCGAGCTTGTGGCCCACCATGTTCTCCGTCACGTACACGGGGATGAACTTGTTGCCGTTGTGAACGGCGAAGGTGAGCCCGACGAAATCGGGGGTGATGGTGCTGGCGCGCGACCAGGTCTTGATCACGGCCTTCTTGCCGGCGCCCTGCGAGGAGGCCACGCGGCGGGCCAGCTTGTAATGCACGAAGGGGGGTTTCTTAAGCGAGCGGCTCATGGCTTAGGCGTTCTCGGCGGCCGACTTGCTCTTGCGGCGCGCGATGATGAACTGGCTGGTGCGGTTCTTCGGGTGGCGGGTCTTCTTGCCCTTTGCGTACAGGCCCTTGCGGCTGCGTGGATGTCCGCCGGAGGCCTTGCCTTCGCCGCCGCCCATCGGGTGGTCCACCGGGTTCATGGCCACCGCGCGGGTGCGCGGGCGGCGACCAAGCCAGCGGCTGCGCCCGGCCTTGCCGTAGCTCTGCAGCATGTGCTCGGCGTTGCCCACCGTGCCGACGGTGGCCAGGCAGTTCACCAGCACCATGCGCAGTTCGCCACTGGGCATCTTGATGGTCGCGTACCGGCCTTCGCGGGCGTTGAGCTGGGCGAAGGTGCCCGCGCTGCGCGCGAAGCTGCCGCCCTTGCCGGGCTGCAGTTCGATGTTGTGAACGAGCGTGCCCAGGGGGATCTCGCTCAGCGGAAGGGTGTTGCCCACCTCGGGCGCCACGCCGCTGCGGCCGCTGACGAGCTTCTGGCCCACCTTCAGCCCGTTGGGCGCGAGGATGTAGCGCTTCTCGCCATCGGCGTAGTGCAGCAGGGCGATGCGCGCGCTGCGGTTGGGATCGTATTCGATGGTCTTCACCGTGGCGGCGATGCCATGCTTGTCGCGCTTGAAATCGATCTGGCGGTAACGCTGCTTGTGGCCACCGCCGATGTAGCGCATGGTCATCTTGCCCTGGTTGTTGCGCCCGCCGCTTTTGCCGCGGCCGGAGGTGAGGCTGGGCTCGGGCACGCGCGTGGTGAGGCCTTCGTGGTCGTTGACCACCGCGTGGCGGGTGCCGGGAGTGACGGGGTTGAACTTGCGGACGCCCATGGCTCAGATGCTGCTGTAGAAGTCGATGGTATCGCCGGCCTTCAGGGTCACGACGGCCTTCTTGTAACCCGCCGTCCGGCCCGAGAGGATGTTGGTCTTGGTGTAGCGCGTACGATGCTTGCCGCGCACGACCATCGTGCGCACGCCGGTCACCGTCACGCTGTATTCCTTCTCCACGGCCTGCTTGATCTGGATCTTGTTGCTCTTGGGATCGACCTGGAAGCCGTACCGGCCGAGCTTTTCGCCCTGTTTGGTCATCTTTTCGGAGATGATCGGGCGGATGAGGATGTCGTGGAGCTTTTTCATGCCGTGAGGGTGTTCTCCAGCGGAGCGATCGCGTCGCGGGCGATCAGCACCCCGTGGGCGTTCATGATGTCGTAGGTGCTCACCTCGGTGGCGCTCACCACGCGGGCGCCCTGGATGTTGCGGGCGCTGAGCAGCACGTTGTTGTCCTTGCCGGCCAGCACCACCAGCGTCTTGCGGTCGGTGAGCGAGAAGGCCTTGAGCATCCCGGCGAACTCCCTGGTCTTGGGCGCGCTCATGGTCAGCGCGTCCAGCACGGTGATGGCGCCATCCTTGGCCTTGTAGGTGAGGGCGCTGCGGCGGGCCAGGTCCTTCACCTTCCGGTTCAGTTTGAAGTGGTGATCGCGAGGCTGGGGGCCGAACACGCGCGCGCCACCGCGGAAGAGCGGGCTCTTGATGGAGCCTTTGCGCGATCCGCCGGTGCCTTTCTGGCGGTGCAGCTTCTTGGTGCTGCCGCTCACCTCGCTCTTCTCCAGCGTCTTGGCCGTGCCCTGGCGCTTGTTGGCCAGGTGCTGCTTAACGTCCAGCCAGATGGCGTGGTCGTTGGGCTCGATGGCGAAGACCGCATCGCTGAGCTTCACCTTCTTGCCGGTGGCCTTGCCGTCGCTGCTGTGGATCTCGAGTTCCATCTTATTTCCAGATGATCACGTAGCTGCCCTTGGGCCCGGGTACCGATCCGCGGAGCAGCAACAGGTTCCTGTCCTTGTCCACCTTCACCACCTTGAGGTTCTCGGTGGTGTGCTGGTCGCCGCCCTTGCGGCCGGCCATGCGCAATCCCTTGAACACGCGTGCGGGATACGATGAGCCGCCCAACGAACCGGGCGCGCGCACGCGGTCGTGCTGGCCGTGGGTGGTCTCGTCGATGCCCTTGAAGCCGTGGCGTTTCACCACGCCCTGGAAGCCCTTGCCCTTGCTGTTGCCCGTGACGGTCACGAAGCTGCCCTCCTCGAAGAGCTCGATGCTCACCGTCTCGCCCAGCTTCATCTCATGTTCGAACTCCTTGAACTCATGGCTGCGCACCTTGGGGGTGGTGCCGGCCTTCTTGAAATGCGCGAGCGCCGCTTTGGAGGTGCTCTTCGCGCGGCGCTCGCCATAGCTGAGCTGGACGGCGGTGTAGCCGTCTTTCTCCCTGGTGCGCACGTGCGTGACCACGTTGGGGGCCGCCTCGATCACGGTGCAGCCCACGAGGCTGCCGTCCTTGTCGTACAGGCTGGTCATGCCGATCTTCTTGCCGATCAATCCGCTCATGGCTCGTCAGACTTTGATCTCCACGTCCACGCCGCTGGGGAGTTCCAGTTTCATCAGCGCGTCGATCGTTTTGCTGCTGCTGCTGTAGATGTCCATCAGGCGCTTGTAGCTGCAGAGCTGGAATT
>CAYMXP010000101.1:0-7666 GCA_964394425.1 uncultured Chryseobacterium sp.
GCGTATCGGAACAATCACGGACGATTAGCTCAGTTGGTTAGAGCGCCACATTGACATTGTGGAGGTCACTGGTTCGAATCCAGTATCGTCCACCACAGACGAGGATGCCGTCCGAGATTTTCAAGGGACGTCATTCTTGAGGGAAAATGAAAAAAGAAAACCGCCGGGTAGCTAAAAGCTGCCCGGCGGTTTTTGATTTCCAGCGGTACGATAGGTCTAGTTCGGAAACAGATAGTTTGCCACTTCGTACCAAGTCTCTACCGGCCCCTCAGTACGCCAGAGTTGGAATCTACGGGCGGTGAACGCCGGCGTTTCCATCCCCGACAACTCTCTGGTAGGTAACTTTTGTTTCACGGTGGAACAAGTTTCCATAAGCGGGAAGCCCTCATCGGGTTTGTTTCAAGAAAACCAGAAGAGGTTTTTTGGACCGCTGATATGGAATTGTTATCCGGTTGTAGCCGGCTTCCCCTTGGATTGTTCCACGCTGAGACGTTCCACAGTAGCGAGCGCGAGTACCGTCCAGAGGAGGATCTGCCCTTGCTGGAGATCCCAGAAGTAATGATCGAACGACATGATCGTTATCCAACCGATCAGAAGGAGCGTGAAACAATAGTCTGTTCCATGAATATTTGTTCCACGTGGAACAAATACATGGCTTATACTTTTCCAAAGAAAAACCAAAATGAGAAATAAGCCCACTATTCCTAGCTCAGACCATACTAAAAAGAATATATTGTGTACTGGCTGGTATTGCCAAGGCTCAAGTTCCACGTGGAAAACTTGTGGAATACTTGGAACAAATGATCCCATCCCCCATCCTGATAGAGGCCGCTCTTGAATTAACCCGACAGCCATTTCTTGATAGAGAGACCTTTCTTCCAGACTTTTCACGAAAGTCGTGTACCCATCAATCTTTGATGGAAAATACCATCCCGCTGAGAAACCTAAAATTATAATAGCGATGACAATAATATATTGTTTCACGTGAAACAAAATTGATTGATTTTTTCTATCCATTGTTTCTCGTGGAACATTTCTTTTCACCATCATTATAAGCAAAATTAACCATAGGAAGATGGCTATAATGGCTGACTTAGAAAATGTAAAGAAAAGCGCAGCCAGTTGTAAGACTATTAGAAACACTATTGATCGCCTTGATATATTTATTGTTCCACGAGAAACAAAATAATGAGTAAATTGTTCCACAGGAAACTTTTTATATAAATAATAAGAACTGACAAGACTCAAAGTCAGTACTCCTCCCAGTATATTTGGATGTGGTAGAGTGCCATAAGCACGAATGAAGATCTGGTCGTCAAAAATAATTTTTGCAATACCAGGGAACTTTTGTGAAATTATTGTTTCTGGAATGAATGGTATGTTCAATGAGGCTTGTTTTACGAATTGGACAATAGCAAAAATTGATTGTATAGACCCAACGATCAAAATCATCACATTGATAAAGAAAATGTTCCACGGGAAACTATTTATAAAAGTTACACGTGAAATAAATATGATTGTCATGAACAGCAGGGCCATTTCCAATAATCTTATGCTTTGAAAAAGGCTTATAGATTTTTCTTGAGAATATAAAATACTTATCCAAGCCGCTATGATTAAGAGTAGAAGTGATAGCAGAGTTTTATTTTTATGTTCTACGTGAAACTTTCTAAAATTAAAATTGTTCCACGTGGAACAAATTTTGTTCTTAATAGAAACATAATTCTGTCCGACCAATATTGCCAAAGAGACCAAAAGGAAACAATCTGACAGATAGAGGGAAAGAGTGGTGTATTCAGTGGCGATCCGTCCCTCTACAGGGAAACGGGCCAATTCGAAGCGGAGGGTGATCGGCCAGGAAAGGAAAAAACAGCCTAAAAATATGAGCGCCGGCTGATCTTTGAAATACCCCGAAACGGCTTTGAGAAAAGTGGGCATACTACCATTGTACACCTTTTTCCTTTTGTTAAGCCATTGTTTGTTGTTGATAAGCGTGGCACAATCGTCCGCGGAGTTCACATAGAGGTTTTTCTTTGGTGTGGAGGTTGACGGATGGTTTGGAGTTGCTATCATAGGGAAGACTTTTTGTAGACGCAGGGCCTGTAGCTTAGTTGGTAGAGCGCCTCCATGGCATGGAGGAGGTCAGGAGTTCGAGTCTCCTCAGGTCCACTGCCTCACCCGCCTCGCAGGAGGCGGGTTTTCAAATGCCGGGATTCCCGTTATAGTACAATTTCCTTGGGAAGGCATCGTGAGTTTGGAGCCTCCATAGCTCAATGGATAGAGCTACCCCGTCCTAAGGGGGAGATCTGGGTTCGATTCCTGGTGGGGGCGCCGCATATCGGATTTTTCATCTGTCGTTATGTCGCAACGTCTTGAGAAAGTGAACGATCTCATCCGGGACCATGTCTCACAGCTCATCGAGCGTGAGGTGAGTTGGAAACCGGGAATGCTCGTCACGGTGACTCGGGTTGACACCAGTCCCGATCTCCGTCATACTCGAGTGCTTGTGAGTGTGTTTCCGGCGGGGGAGCAGGCGTTCGCGCTGAAGACACTCGAACACGAGCTCTACCGGCTCCAGGGCGCGCTCAACCATCGGCTCCATATGAAGCCATTGCCGCGCCTTCAGTTCGTCGCGGACGAGACCGAAGCACAGGCCCAGGCCGTCGAGGATCTCCTCGACCGTATCGCTCACGAAGAATAACCGCCACCACACTTCTCGACCTACCAATACAAACCTTATGCCAGCCGCTTCCTTCACCGCCCAGTTCCGCGCCCTCCGAGAAGCTCTGGCCGGGGCTGAACGGGTCCTCCTTTTCGCCCATACGCGGCCAGACTCCGATACGTACGGAGCCAATGTGGCGCTCTACCATTTCCTGACGGGGGAGGGGAAGACGGTGGACATCGCCTGTTTCGACGAGTGTCCGCAATATCTGTCCGCTCTGGCGCCGGCCGTCTTCCGGCATCCGGACACGCTCGATCTCACGAGCTATCCCGTCGTCATCGCGGCCGACAGCGTGGACCGCGGATTCAACAAAGTGCGTCAGCGTCTCGCGGCAATGCAGTTCGTCGCGCTCCTCGACCACCATCCGGACATCGAAGCCACGGGCAACGTCAACATCATCGATGCGACGTACTCTTCGACCTGCGAGATCGTCTACGATTACCTGGTGTTCGTGGGCGCCGACATCTCGCGCGAGACTGCCACGGCGCTGCTGACCGGACTGATCGGGGACACGGGTAACTTCCAGCATTCCTGCACTACGCCCCGCGTCCTCGAGATTGCTTCGAACCTGATGCAGAAGGGGGCGCCACTCCAGAAAATCGTGGAAGCGGTCTTCACCAACAAGAATCTCGCCACCCTGAAGCTCTGGGGACGCGCCCTTTCCAAGGCCCGCATCAACCCGACGACGGGTATGATTGTTTCGGCCCTCACGCGGCACGATATCGACGAATGCGCCGCCACCACCGAGGATGTCAACTACGTGGCAACGCTCCTCACCGGCGTGCCGGGGACCAAGTTCTCCCTCATCTTTTTCCAACGCGACGACGAGACCATCCGGGGGAGTCTCCGCTCCGACCAGGGGCGGGGGGTAGACGTATCAGCTATCGCCCACACCCTGGGCGGCGGCGGCCATCGCCTGGCCAGCGGTTTCGAACTGAAGGGTCAGATCAGGGAGACCGAAAGCGGGTGGGAAATCGTGTAACATGCTCGGGTACGCGTATGGACAAACAAGTCACCCTGGACGCGCTCAACGCCCGGATGGAAGCGGAGTGCCAATGTGCTCTCAAGACGACCGCGCTCCATCCGGTACCCGGTGACGGGAGTGCCACGGCCGATATCATGTTTATTGGTGAGGGCCCTGGTAAAAATGAGGATGAGCAGGGCAAGCCGTTTGTCGGGGCAGCGGGGAAGTTCCTCGCTGAAATGCTCGGGGGGATCGGTCTCAAGCGCGAAGACGTCTATATCACCAACGTGGTGAAGTACCGTCCGCCGAACAACCGCGATCCGCTTCCGGAAGAAGTGGAGGCCTGCTGGCCATGGCTCCGGGAACAGGTGCGGCTTATCGATCCTGCGCTCATCGTATTGCTCGGCCGGCATTCTCTCGAACGCTTTATTCCAGGCAAGAAGATTTCCCAGGTGCACGGCCAAGCATTCCGGCGCGACTTCGCCGATCTCGGGCCGCGGGTGTACTTCGCCCTCTACCATCCGGCGGCCGCGCTGTACAACGGATCGATGCGAGAGGTGCTGATGCAGGACTTCAAAAAGATTCCCAAAGTCATTGAAGCCATAAAGAAAAATCCCGCCTGAACGGGATTTTTTGTGCAGTATTCTAAAGATAGTCCGAATGCATTTCGCCGCCTGCGGCGGCGAGGAAAGTCCCCCGCGAAAATCCGAAAACGCGGCGGAGCCGCACCGATGACAATTTTAAGTTTTTCTTTTGCGGCAATTAAAAACTACAAAATGCTAATAACAATAACCCATCGAAAGCAAAGCGTAAGGAGCCGTTACAAGTTTATATGCTTTATGCCAAACGGCAACTTTATCTTGCTTGAAAATTGTATAGGTGAACATATCTCCGAAAGAGTTTTGCTCAACCAAAACAATGCTCTCCGCGTCATTTTTAAGCATTATAAGAGGAGCGTCTCCCTGATTGCCTTTTATTTTTGGTTCCTTTGTAGAAAGACCCGCAAAAGTTATAAGGTTTGGGGTTTTGCTATCAGAAGTTTCGTAGTAAACCTTTCGGTTTTCCTCACTCGTAGGTTCTTTAGCGTTTTTATAAATAAAATCAGAGGTAACATCAAACTCACAGTTAATGATGTCCTCACTCAATTTTTGTCCGTTGTCCTGAAACGAGGCAACTGTTACCTGCTCACCGCCCGTTTTACTCCCTTGATTTTTAAAAAAGTAAAAATAACCCCCAACAACAAGGGCAATAACTATCACCCAGAGTATGCCTTTATTCATTTTAGATTTTTCTTCTTCCATATGATTAAAAAATTTTCTTCCCCCAAAATGCGAAACCGCCAATTCGTTTTTGCCCCCAAAATTGAATACAAATTAGTCGCCGAGCGAAGCGAGGCGAACCAAAACTCCTTGCAATTTCCTACGTGGTGCCGAGGGAGAGACTCGAACTCTCATGGTCTTGCAACCCGCGGATTTTAAGTCCGCTGCGTATACCATTCCGCCACCTCGGCCAGAGGGACAATGTTTTGAGGTCGCGCCCGGAATTGAACCGGGGTGAAGGGTTTTGCAGACCCGTGCCTAACCACTCGGCCACGCGACCAGAATACTTCCAAAGCCTAGCAAAGAGGGGAGCGGCGAGTCAATCGGGAAACAAAGCCGCTCCGCGGAAGCGGAGCGGTCTTAGTCGGGCTGTGGTTAGTCGAGCACCACTTCGGCGACCAGGTGGCGTCGCCCGAAGGCGAAGGCCTGTTTCTTGGTAGCCATGTAGATATCGAACTTGTTGCCTTTGATGGCGCCGCCCCGGTCCTCGCAGGTGTAGATGCCGTAGCCCGCAATCTTGATCTTCACGCCGAACGGGTAGCTCGGGGGACAAGCGAGGGTGCGGTTCTCGGTGACCTTGATGCCGGAAGCGGTGATACCGTCGTCCTTGCCACACTCATCGGCCGCGGCCGTATAGGCTGAGGCATTGATGGTGAAAGGGCCCTCTGGCAGATTGGTCCAGAGATGGGACTGTTTGGCCTTCCATTTGGCCAGCGTCTTCTCGTAGGCTGAGAGCTCCTTGGGCTGCTCCGGCTGGGGAGCGAGGACGGCGGCCCAGGTCATGAAGACGGGATCTTTTTCAAAAAGCGTGTTTTGAGCGATGGTTTTAATGTCGGCTTGGGTATTGATCGTCTCCGCTTGGACGGGCAGGGTAATGAGCAATAGTCCCGCCAGCACCATTCCCGAGGCAATCAAACTGGTACGCATAGCGTGCCTTACCGGATTGGCTGGGAGGCTCCGGAGAGCCGCCAGGCCAGCCCTTTCAGGCTGACAAGAGAATATAGCATAAAAATAGTATAAAGTCAATGAATAAAACAAAATAATGGCTAATATTAGCCATTATTTATGTATTTATTGTATTTTTTCCCTCAATGAAGCCACCTCTTAGGATCGGGGGCCTGAAACGCTGGGCAATGTCTCGGCCGTGGCTTTGATTTCAACGTTTTTCAGGATGGCGTTGATGCCGTCCTCATCCGGACAGCCGTACTCCTGGTCCGGGGTGTAAGAGCGGATCTTGGTGCCGTAGCAGCCACCGTTGTTATTGGGGAGGACGGCCAGGAAAGGCACAAGGAAACCGATATCCTTGTCGGTGAAGTATTTGTGGAGCGTCCGGAGCGTCCGGAGGCGGCCCTCCTGATCCATCCGGGCGAACGTGCTCATATCGTCCCCGTGCCGGCCGCTCCAGTCGAGATGGACGATGACGTTGTTGGCCTTGTCGGCGAAGCGCTTGTGCCAGAGGAGCGCCCAGCACCAGTCGCCATCCTTCTGGTACCAGCGCGAGAAGCAGGGGCCTTTCTCAATATCGCCGGTCGCATCGATGCCGACGCCGCCCTCGATGTAGTCGAAGAGACGGAGGTAGTCCTTGTCGTCGATATCGTTGGTCTGGGCGCCGATGACAATAGACTTACCCTGGAAAGCGGCGTAGTCGCGCATCTCATGGACGATTTCTCCGGCCCACGGTTTGTCCATCTCGTCCTGGTAGAAGATCTGGCCGAAGAGGAAGGTGGTGATGCCGTGGTCGATGGCCTCGCGGGTGATCTGGCGGAGATAGAGGCGGTACTCCTCGCGTTTGAAGTACGGTTTGCACGTGTGTTCGCCCCAGAAGTTCTTGCTCCCGGGGCGGCACATCCGGTCGAATTCGAAGTCGCGGCCGAGCTCGGTCGAGTAGTAATTGGCTTTGGTGTCGATGGCCTCGGCGATGAACATCCCGTAGAGCATGTCCGGCTTCTCAATATCGGCCATGATCTTGGCCGCTTCGTCGAAGTCGGGCGGGGCCAGCCAGGTCTCGAGGGCGCGATGGAGGTAGGCGCACTCCGAGCGGTTGATGAGGTCGACAATCTTGTCGGTGTTGCCGCCGTAGCCGGAGAGGAGGCCGTCTGCCACGCAGCCCTTCTTTTTCATCAGTTCGAGCGAGATGGGCGGCGGTGGAATGAACGAGTCGTCCTCGGCGGTACGCGGGGATTGGGGGAAGAACTGGAGTGACGGGAAGAGGGAGGGAGCCTCGGTCTCCATCTCGTCCCCGCTGAACCAGGTCCACGGCATGAGGAGGGAGGCGCCGACGAACACGGCACCGGCCAAACCGCCGAGCGCCAGTTTTCGCTTGGACCACGTGGCTTTGATTCGTTCCCACATAGAGGTCTCTCCAGTATAGGCTCACGGAGCCTCTGTTTCAAGAGCGCAAAAAACGGCCAAGGAGAGGATGTTTTTGAGCGACTGAGCGGAGGGCTCTCCCTCCAGCACTCAGGCGGGAGTCCTCTTCGCTCCGACTCGGAGCCTGGGCGCTACACACAGGAAGCTGCGCTCGCTCGTTTCCGACTCGCGCCCTTCTCCTCCCGTATCTCGAAAGCAATCAAAAACTCCCACAAGGGGAGTGTTCGATTGACTTGGAGCGGGTAACGGGAGTCGAACCCGTATCTTAACCTTGGCAAGGTTACATAATAG
>CAYMXP010000102.1:0-7641 GCA_964394425.1 uncultured Chryseobacterium sp.
CTCGAACCCGCGACCCCGACCTTGGCAAGGTCGTGCTCTACCAACTGAGCTACTCTCGCTTGGGCCGGCAAATATAGGCTCGCGGCCCGTTCGGGATCCCGCGTCCGTTCACCACCTGGAGAGGTCGCGGTCCATGATGCGCACCCGGAACTTCCGGACCTGCAGCGTATCGGCACCATCGTTCCACACATACACGCCGACCTCTTCGTCCGCATCATGCAACAACCACAGCGGCTGGGCGGCATAGACCGGCCTCCATCCACCCGCCTCCCCCTCCACCGGAACGGCCTCGAAGTCGGTGAGGCGGTCGTTCTTCCGGCGCTCGATCACCACATAGGCCCGTGCCGATCCCGCGCCGCGCACCTCGGCATCGGCCACCAGCCAGGCGCCGTCATGATCCATCAGGTCAGCGGCGCTTCGGCGCATGGCGGGCGTGTACGGCGTTCCAGCGCCGCACAGGATGAAGGTGGTATCCGGCGCCTCATGGATCGCCTTCCACGATGGCCCCCCACCCTCGCGCGACAGCCGCACCGCCTGCACGTCACTGGAACGATGGATCGCATTGGCCGATGGGAACCGATCCAGCACCATGGCGCGCACTGCGGCGGGGAGCGGAATCCCGGCATCGATCCAGACCAGCTCGTCGTGTGCGAGGGTCTTCATCAGGCCCGCCACCCGGCCGATGGCATCGGGTTGATCGGTGCGCAGTATCCGGAGATCAGCCCCACCGATCCGATCGCGCAGTTCATCGGGTCGGTCGGTGTTCGCCACGACGGGCGTTCCTCCCTTCAAAGCCGGGTCCGACGCGAGCTGCTCCAACTGCTCCTTCATCCGTTCGCTCTTGGGCCGGTGGCCGAACAGCGACCATCCGAGCATCAGCGCGAGCGCGATGATCCCGATCAGGTCACGCACCGGATGTCCGCCACCCAGCGCGAGGAAAACGAGCACGGCGAAAAAGCATCCGTACGAGATCAGCAACAGCCGGCCGAGCAGCGGCTTTTCAAAGGCCGCCTCCACGGTGCTCTCCCCCGCGGGCACCCAGGCCCCGAACGCGGCCACGTTCGCACGCACCACCTCCGCGGGCGATCCGTTCACGCGGATGCGCCAGCCCGGATACCAGGCCTGCTGCACCAGCATGAACGACGGGAACGCCGCTTTCACCCGCGCGGTGAAGCCATTGTGATGGAAATGCGTGAGCTCGATCCCATCGCCCGCTGAACGGCGCAAGAAAGGATCGCGGAACGCCTCATCGCCGATCACCGCCAGGCCGCTGTCGCGGGAGGGGTCCACGCGCGTTGGATCGTACGCACCCGCTGCCACCACGCGATCGGCGAGGTAGACCAGCGGCTGCCGCTTCATGGCCTCCAACAACGCGGCGTGACCGGCCTCCAGGCGGTTCATGTGGCCCAGCCAGAACGAATTGAAGCCATCGTGCGTGGGCCTTCCGGTGAAGTCCTGCGTGTTGAGCCAGAGCGGGCGCACGGCGATGCCTCCATCGCGGTCGAGGCCCATGGGATGAAGCTCCGGCACCACCGGGCCATGCGGTTGCGCGTCGATCCGCGCCTGCAGCTCGTTCGGACGGATGTCCGCGATCGCCGTGGTCCACTGGCAGAGCCATGCACCGGCGATCATCTCGATGGCAATGATCCCGTGCAGCCATGCCACCCGGCCGGACCGCAGGCAGAAAATGAACAGCGCGAAAAGCGGGACCGTGATCAACCCCTGCAGCAAGACCCTCTCCGCACGGCCCGGTGCATTGATCCGATCGAACAGGCCATCGTGCCAGGCATGGATGGCCAGTGGCCGACCGAGCGCCTTCATCGATGCGAAGCCGAACAGCGCGACCAGCACGGCCGCCATGGTTCCCAGCACGATCATCGAGGTCTTCGAGCGACCGTCTGCCGGATCAGGAACGCGCGGCATCGTTCCACAAGCCACCACCAGCAGCGCGAAGCCCGTGAACCAGGTGAAGTACGAGGGGAAGCGGAACAGGTCGATGCCCGGTACGACGGCGTGGGCCCATCGGTACGGCGGCAGCGCATCCCCCATGGAGAGCAGGAGGCAGATGGCGCCAAAGGACAACAGCAGGTTCTCGATCGCGGTGCGGCGTCGCAGGAACGCGAGGAAGGCCAGCACGAGCATCCCCGTGCCGATCCAGGCGTTCGACATCGATGGATCGATGCCCAGGCGATCGGGCTCGGCGCTGGAGGCGTAGGGGAACAGGAAGGAAACGAAAGCCTGGACCGAAAAGGGATGCACCGCCGCCTTGTCGTGGGGGATCCCCCCGGCGCGATCGAGGAAGGGTGCGACCTCCCAGGCCGAATACAACACGCCGCACGAAAGCACGACGGCCGCGGCGGCGGTGGTGAGCGAGGCGGCCGCCAGTGTGCGGATCGCCGTGCGCGAGCGCCGCTGCTGGATCGCCCGCATCATCAACATGGCCGCCATCAGGTAGGCGGCGATGATGGTGAAGGTGGGATTGCCGCCCGTGAGCAGCAGGAAGAGGAAGACCGCCGTGCGCAACGCATGGCGCACGTTGGGGACTTCGACCGTGCGCCACCAGTCCAGGAGCAGCCACGGCAGCCACGCCCCGCTGATCACCGAGAAGAAGTGCATGGCATGGGCGGTGAAGAAGCCGCCGAGCGCATAGGCGATGCCTCCGGTGAGCGCGCCCGCTGGATCCCCGTGCAGGTGCAGCACGAAGCGCCGGAACCCGCACCCGCCGATGATCAGGTAAAGCAGGAAGAGCGCCTGCAACACATGCACGCCGTGCCCGATCGTCCCCCCTAGCGCGAGGGCTTCAACGTACCACGCCGGGCCCTGCAGGTCGGCGTGGATCGGATAGCCCATCTGCTGATAGGGGTTCCACGCCGGGAACGAACCGTCCTGCAACGCCTCGGCGATGAAGTGACGCCACGGCAGCCAGCAGTTCAGCGTGTCGTGCGCCGAGAGCGTGAAGGAGAAGGTGGACAGCGGCCAGTAGGCGACCAGCACCGCCGCGGCGATCGCCGGCCAGCCGTGCCGTGTCCACCACGGTCCCGTCCTGGTCATGCGATCAAAGTAGGAATGCGTTCCGGCTCACCGCTTCAGCGCCTCGCGCTTCGGCTTCTTCGCCGTCACCAGCCGCTTGATCTCGTTGAGCTTCAGCAGGGCCTCCACCGGCGTGAGCGTGTCGATGTCGATCGCGGCGATCTCCTCGCGGATGCGCTCCAGGGCCGGATCGTCGAGCTGGAAGATGCTCAGCTGCAGTTCGCGGCCCAGTTCCGCTGTGCTCATCGGGCGGGCCGGGGGCATGGGGTCCCCGTCGTCGCCGCCCAGGTCGCCCGCGTGGCTGCGCTCCAGATGCTGCAGCACGTGCTGCGCCCGCTCGATCACGCGGCGCGGCATGCCCGCCATCTGCGCCACGTGGATGCCGAAGCTGCGGTCGCTCCCGCCGGGCACCAGTTTGCGCAGGAACAGCACGCGGCCCTCCACCTCGCGCACCGCCACGTTCGCGTTGCGGATCCGGGGAAAGGTGGCGGCCATCTCGTTCAGCTCATGGTAATGCGTGGCGAAGAGCGTCTTGGGCCGCGCGTCGTGCCCGTGCAGGTATTCGGCGATGGCCCAGGCGATCGAGATGCCGTCGTAGGTGCTGGTGCCGCGGCCGATCTCGTCGAGCAGCACCAGGCTGCGCGGGCTCAGGTTGTTGAGGATGCTGGCCGTCTCGTTCATCTCCACCATGAAGGTGCTCTCGCCGGTGGAAAGGTTGTCGCTGGCGCCCACGCGCGTGAAGATCCGGTCCACGGTGCCGATGCGCGCCGAGGCCGCGGGCACGAAGCTGCCGCATTGGGCCATCAGCACGGTGAGCGCCGTCTGGCGCAGCAACGCGCTCTTGCCGCTCATGTTCGGCCCGGTGATCATCAGCAGCTGCGCATCGGCGGGGTCCAGCAACAGGTCGTTGGGCACATAGGCCTCCCCCGGCTTCATCTGCTGCTCGATCACCGGGTGGCGGCCCGCGCGGATGTCGAGCACCGCATCGGCATCCAGCTGCGGGCGGCAGTAGTTCCATTGCGCGGCGTTCAGCGCGAAGGATCGCAGCACGTCCAGGGTGGCGATGTGCGACGCCAGCAGCTGCAACCCGCCCATGTGGGCCACCGCCTCCCGCACCAGCGCCTCGAAGATCTCGACGCCCAGCGCCAGCATGCGCTCTTCCGCGCCCAGGATCCGCTCCTCCAGGGTCTTGAGCTCCTCGGTCACGTACCGCTCTGCTCCGGTGAGCGTCTGCTTGCGCACCCAGTCCGGCGGCACGCGGGCCTTGTGCGTGTTGCGCACCTCCAGGTAGTAGCCGAACACGTTGTTGAAGCCCACCTTCAGCGAGGCGATGCCGGTGCGTTCGGCCTCGCGCTGCTGAATGCCCAGCAGCATTTCCTTGGCGTGGGTCACGACATGGCGCAGGTCATCGAGCTCGGTGTGTACCCCGCCGCGGATCACACCATCCTTGTTCAGCGTGGCGGGTGCGTCGGGTTCGATGGTGGCCGCGATGCGTTCCGCCAGTCCTTCCGGGGGAATGAACTCCCTGGACCATTCGGCACCCTCGGGCGGGCCGAGCAGGGGTGCGATGCGCGTGGAAGCCTCCAACGCGCGCCGCAATTGCAGCATGTCACGCGGCTGGCAGCGGCCCGCCGCCGCGCGGCCCAGCAACCGCTCCAGGTCGCCCACCGCCCGCAGTTCTTCGCCGATGGCCTCCGATCGCCGCGCCTCCCGCATCAAGAGTTCCACCCGGTCCTGCCGCCCGGCGATCGCCTCGCGGTCCAGCAGGGGGAAGAGCAGCCAGCGACGCAGCAGGCGTGAGCCCATGGGCGTGGCGCAGCGGTCCATGGCCTGCAGCAGCGTGCGCGCGCCCTCGTTCACCGGCGCCACCAGTTCCAGGTTGCGGATGGTGAACCGGTCCAGCGACAGGTGGCGGTCCGAACGCAGGCGTGCGATGCGGCCGATGTGGGAAAGCTGTTCGTGGCGCGTGTCGCCGAGGTATTGCAGGATCGCGCCGGCCGCGCGCTGCCCCAGCGGGCAGCCGTCGATCCCGAAGCCCTTCAGCGTGCCGGTGCCGAACTGGCGCAGCAGGCGTTCCCGGGCCAGGTCCTCGGTGAAGGCCCAATCCTCCAGCGCGTATGCGTTGTGGCGTCCGGTGCATTCGAGCAGGAAGGGATCCACCGCGCCGCGCGGATGCAGGAGCTCGCTCGGCGCATGCCCGTCCAGGTACCGGGCGATCTGCGTGGGTCCATCCTCGCCCAGCATGAACTCGCCGGTGGTCACGTCCAGGAGGGCCAGGCCGAAGCGTTCGCCCTCCCCGCAGAGGGCCCCAAGCCAGTTGTTGCGCTGCTGGTCCACCACGCGGTCGCTGAAGGCCACCCCGGGGGTCACCACCTCGGTCACCCCGCGTTCCACCACGGTCTTGGCCAGTTTGGGGTCTTCCAGCTGATCGCAGATGGCCACGCGGTGGCCGGCCCGCACCAGCCGGGGCAGGTAGCTCTCGATGGCGTGGTGCGGGAAGCCGGCCAGGTCCATGTTGCCCGCCGCGCCGTTGTTGCGCTTGGTGAGCACGATGCCCAGCGTGCGCGCGGTGATCACCGCGTCCTCGCCGAAGGTCTCGTAGAAGTCGCCGATCCTGAACAGCAGGATCGCGTCGGGGTATTGCGCCTTGATGCGTGCGTATTGGAGCATCAGCGGGGTCTCGCTGCCGCTGCCGCTTTTCGCACTGCGGTTCTTCATCACCGGTACCTTCGCCCACCCCGCGGCGGGAAGCCGGCAAGCTACTTCCATCGCCTTGGTCGCTCCCGCACGAGCTTCCCCCTTTTGCCAACATTTTCCGCACATGCCGCTCGGCGACCGCAAACTGGCCCTTGATGAACCGGGGTGCGCGGGCTCCGGAGAGCCGGCCGGGCCGGCCCGGATGCCCGTGCATGTGGTGCTGGAGGACATCCGCAGCGGCCATAACGTGGGCTCGATCTTCCGCACGGCCGATGCCTTCCGCCTGGCGGAGATGGTCCTTTGCGGCTTCACCCCCGGTCCGCCGGACCGGGAGGTGGCGAAGACCGCTTTGGGAGCGACGGCTTCGGTGCCTTGGACACGCCGGGAGAACGGCCTCCTCGCGGTCCGGAGCCTGATCGAGGCGGGCTGCCACGCGGTGGCCGTGGAACAGACCCTCCATGCCCGGTCCATCGGATCCTGGTCCCCTCCCCCGGACCGGCCCCTGGCCCTGATCTTCGGCAACGAGTTGCGCGGGGTCTCCCAGGGGGTGATCGAAGCCTGCCACGAATGCCTGTGCATCCCGCAGTTCGGCGCCAAGCGCTCGCTGAACGTCTCGGTCTGTGCCGGGATCGTGCTGTGGTGGGCCGCGGGCCGGCCCCCGGGCCCCGTATCCCTTCCCGGAGGCCTCCCGTAGACAGGCAACCTTTTTCGATCCCTCCGGTCTACAAGGCCGGACCCTGCACGCATCGATCCAGCTGGACAAAGCCTTCTATCTTTGGCTCGACCCCTCATCCATCGGTCTTTGGTGAAACGTCTACCCCTGGCGATGTTCGTGGTGTGTGCGGCGGCGGCAATGCCCGCCGAGGCGCAGTACTTCCGCAATTCCAACTACTGGAAGACCCACCGCAACGAACTGAGCTTCGGGTTCGGCATCTCCAACTTCCTTGGCGAGCTCGGAGGGCGCAACCAGATCGGATCCCCCTTCATCTGGGACCTGGAGATCAGCCAGACCAAGCCGGCGGCCAGCATCAGCCACCGGTACTACACCTTCGAGAAGCAGTCGATCCGCACCACCATCGCCTACGGCGTGCTGGCAGGCAACGACAACCTCACCACCGAGGATTTCCGGCACAACCGCAACCTGGCCTTCCGCACCGACCTCTTCGAGTTCTCGGTGGTGTACGAACTGCATTTTTACAAGGAACAGTTGGGCCACATCTACGACCTGCGCGGGGTGGTCGGGCAGAAGTCATCGCGCGTGGGCCTCTACCTCTTCGGCGGCGTCGGCGGGTTCTACTTCAACCCCAAGGCCCCGCTGAACAACGGCTACGTGCAGCTGAAGCCGCTGGGCACCGAGGGGCAGGGGCTGCCGGGCGGGCCCGAGGAGTATTCCAACTACCAGTTCTGCATCCCCATGGGCATCGGGGTGCGCAAGGCCTTCAGCAAGCAATGGAGCGGCGGCTTCGAGCTGCAGTACACCAAGACCTTCACCGACTACATCGACGACGTGAGCGGGGTGTACTACGACAACGAAGCCATCGAGGCGGCCTATGGCCCGGTGGCCGCCTACCTGGCCGATCCCAGCCTGGGCGAGGTGCCCGGACAGACCAACACCGACCAGCAGCGCGGCGACACCAAGGATCTGGACGCCTACCTCTTCTTCAAGTTCCAGATGCACTACAAGATCTACAAGTACCGCAGCAGTTCGAAGAAGTACCGCACCCGCATCCGCCGCCAGAAGATCGTGTTCTGATCGCGCAGGCGATCGACAAAAAGGCTCCGCCGCAAGCGGGGCCTTTTTCGTTGGACAGGATAGAGACCCTATGCGACCCGAGTGACCGGTCGCGATCGTGGAGAACTTTGCCTCTGTTGAAAGTGGAGTGGGTTATCGGCAGTACGGGTTGATGGCTGAGA
>CAYMXP010000103.1:0-1057 GCA_964394425.1 uncultured Chryseobacterium sp.
CGCGTCGCTCGGCTTCGTGTTCCAGTTCCACCATCTGCTGCCCGAGTTCACGGCACTGGAGAACGCGATGATGCCGGGCTTGATCGCCGGGAAGAGCCGGAGCGAATGCACGCCGCGCTCCGAAGAGCTGCTCACGCGACTGGGCATCCTCGACCGCAAGGAGCACAAACCCAACCAGCTCAGCGGCGGCGAGCAGCAGCGCGTGGCGGTGGCCCGCGCGCTCTTCAATTCACCTGACGTGATCCTGGCCGATGAACCCAGCGGCAACCTGGACAGCGCCCACGCCCGCGAATTGCACCAGTTGTTCTTCGAATTGCGCAGGGACCTCGGCCAGACCTTCGTGATCGTGACCCACAACGAGGAACTGGCCGGCATGGCCGACCGGAAGTTGATGATCAAGGACGGGGTGATCTGAACCACCGCGTTCCCCTACCTTTCCACACCCAACCCCTCACACCATGCGCCTTCCCGTGTTCCTTCTCACATCGGCCGCCCTCACCGCCGCCACCGCCCAGATCGACATCAGCAAGATCATGCAGCAGCAGGGCGGCGGCGTGAAGGTCGAGGACGACAAGTCCCCCTTCGTGCCCAACACCTTCATCGGAAGTTTCCGCATGGAGATGCACAACTTCAAGAACGGCCAGGAGGACAAGAACAGCCCCACCAACATGCGCTACTGGAGCAGCGCGGAGATGACCATGATGAAGACCGAAGCCGCTGGGATGAAGGAAGGGGAGGAGATGAAGATCCTCACCGACCTCAAGAACAAGCATCAATACATGCTGATGACCGACAGCGATGGCAAGAAGACCGCCATGAAGCAGCGCAAGAAGAACATCACGATGGATGAGGACAAGCTGAAGTCCGAGGCGGACGTGAAGAAGACCTCCGAGACCAGGGAGATCGAAGGGCACGCCTGCACCAAGTACATCGTCACCACCGAGGATGGGACCTGGACCGGCTGGGTGGCCGAGGACATGAAAGCCCCCTTCGAGGACATGGCGCGCAGCGCGGCCAAGGGCAATGAACGGATGCAGCAGAACATGCACGAGATGCC
>CAYMXP010000103.1:1157-4684 GCA_964394425.1 uncultured Chryseobacterium sp.
GATCCCCGTCGCCAGCGGGTTCTCGCAGCAATTTCCGCCGGCGCTGATGCTGTAGCCATTGCCCCAGCAGCCGTACTGCGTGAAGTGGAACAGCAGCGTGCCGTTCCATTGCGTGAGGAACCAGTGCGCGATCTGGTCCGCCGTGTTGCAACCGCCCTGGTCGGTGCTCACGTCGCAGGAATGGTTGCAGATGATCGAGGGCCAGCCGTTCGCGTTCGCATAGGTGGCCGGCGGGTAGAGGATGATGCTGTCCGTTCCCGGCGGCGCCCCGGTGATCGTCGTGCTCAGCGTCGTTCCGCCCAGCGAGCAATGGTCGTTGCCGGCATCGAAGCCCGCGTACCAGAGGGCCGTGACGTTCGATGCGTACGCGCCCGTGAGGGTGATCCGCGAGAACTCGTAGCTCACCACGCCGATCTTCAGGTCGGGGATGTTCTGGTCCACGCTGATGGTGAGCGCGCCGCCGTCGTAGTTGGAAAAAATGGCCACGTTGCCCTGCGGATCGCAGGTCATGCCTTGCGCGTGGGCGGCCCACGGCAGGATCAGGAGGAACGGAAGCACGGCTGGTCTCATGGCGATGGATCGTGGCGGGTGAAGCTACGGTGCCGGGCCGCGCGATCACGGGCGCGACCGTAGTTCCCCGTCCCTGGGGCTCGTCCACCTTCGCCACGACGAACGATCATGTATCGGCCACCTTCCATCCTTCATGCCGCCGTGCTCGGCGCTGTCGGGTCGCTGGCGTTCGACGCCGTGCGCGCGCAGGAGGGCGTGCGCTTCGGCATGGGCTACAACGGCGGCTTCTACTTCCAGCAGCTCAAGAACCTCCAGGTGGAAGCCTTCGTGATGAACGAGATCGAGCACCCGTATTGGGACCGACCGCTCGACATCACCCCGTATTTCCACGGCCTCACCTTCGACCTGCATCTGGAGGACGAGAAATGGGGCCTGTTCTGGTACTGGAAGAACCACCACATGATCTACGAGGCCGGCGGCGTGGATCCCGTTTCCGGCTTCGATGAAGAGCTGAAGCTGAAGGTGCGTCTCAACACCTTCGGCGTGCTGGGCTTCGAGGCCATCGCCGAGCGGTTCAGGATCGGGGTCTCGCTCGATGTGGGCGCGGCGAAGATCTTCCGGCAGTACGCCTATTCCGGCAACGAGGATCCCGCCTACGAACTGTTCTACGAGAAGAGCGGCGGCCTGCTCAGCCCCTATTCGGTGTACGGCCATTCGGTCTTTCTCCAGTACAACCTGCTGAAGCCGCTCCGCCTCCAGGTCCACTGGTTCCACGACTGGTTCGGCATCGATCCCATGGACAGTGACGACGGGGCCAGCTACTACTACCGCTTCTCCAACCTCAGCGTCGGGCTGCTGTTCGATCTGGGAAACAACAAGTGATCATGCGCCGGTCCCTGCTCATCGCTTCCCTGATCCTCGCCGCGCGCGGCCTGGCCCAGGAAGGCAGCTTCGAGCTCTTCGGGGGCGCCGTCGCGGGGCGGGTCAACCTCAAGTCGTTCGATGCCTTCGTGACCTCGTACAACGAGGCCAACCGGTCCCAACTGGACGATGAGCTCGATGACCTCGGGCTCTCCACCGGGTGGCAGGCGGGCGTGGCCGTTCATCTCACCGATGCGATCGGCCTCTCCTTCTCCTTCATGAAGCAGAACGCCACCTGCTCGGCCGCGCTCGACGACGGCACCCTGCGCCATTTCAAGCACACCTTTTACACGCCGCTCAACCTGGGCATTCCCATCACCGTCGGCGTGGTGGAGATCCAGCCCCGGCTGGGTTTCAGCCAGGCGCATTTCCGATCGTGGACCGAGTACGAGGACGGCACCATCAGCTTCGGCAAGGAGCGCCTGCTCAATGGCAACTACAGGACCTACGGCCTGTTCGGCGGGATCGACCTGGCCGTGCGCATTCCCCTCGGCAAGGTGTTCCGGCTCGCCGTGGGCGGTTCCTTCCAGGGCGTCTCCGGTTCGGACTACACCGATCCCAACTGGGCGCGCGCGCTCGACGTGCAGACCTTCCATCCCGACTACCTGCCCACCGACTATGCGCTCTGGCTGGACCTGGCTGCCCAGAACGAGCTGCCCAGCTACGACGTGGAAGAGGCCGTGAAATTCAAGGGCACCTATTACTACGGCTTCGCCAGCCTGGTGATCAACTTCAACGACGAATGAGGTCCTCGGCCTACGCGATCCCCGCCGTCCTTCTGCTTGCCGCCTGCAGCAAGGAAAAACTGCTGCGCCATGAGTTCAACGGCGTTTACACGATCTCGAGCGTTCGCATGGAGCATTTCACCGGTGGCTCGCCCGATTCCTCACGCACCATCGACCACTTCGGCTCGATCGGCCTCTACGACAACGACATCAACCCGTACAACAACGCGGTCTTCGCGCTCGCGCAGCTTCCCGCCAGCTGGAGCCACACCGGCGTGGCCGGTCCGCTCGGCGACCGGCCCGTGGGCTGGTACACCGACGAGGTCGATGGCGGCACCCTCACCTTTTTCACCGTGTTGGATCTCATCACCCCCTACGCGATCTATACGGTGGAGAAGCAGGGAGGAAAGGAGTACACCTGGACCTACGTGGAGACCGACGCCGGCGGCATGAGCTACAAGGAGACCTGGACGGTGGAGCGCCGGTAGCCCGCTCCCTGCGCTTGCTTTGCGGCATGCAACGTTCGCCGGACATCCGAGCGGTCAAGGCGATCCTCGATGGCGCCTACGAGCGGTTCGCCCGGACGGAATTCGTCCGGACGGATCCCGTGCAGGTCCCGCGTTCCTTCTCCCGCCGCGAGGATGCCGAGGTCATCGCCTTCCTCACGGCCACCATCGCCTGGGGCCGTCGCGAGACCATCATCGCCAACGCACGCCGCCTGGCGCGTCTCATGGACGAACGGCCCTTCGACTTCGTGATGAACGCGGAGGAGCGCGACCTGTCCCGCCTCGAGGGCTTCGCGCACCGCACCTTCAACGCGATCGACCTGCGGCACTTCATCCTCGCGCTGCGCCACCTGTGTCGCACCTACGGCGGACTGGAGGACGCCTTCCTGACCGAAGGCCGCTTCGACGATGTGGCCACGGCCATCCCGCGCTTCAAGCAGCGCTTCTTCGCCATCGATCACCCGCCGCGCACGCGCAAGCACGTGGCCGACCCCTCCCGCGGCAGCAACGCCAAGCGCATCAACATGTTCCTGCGCTGGATGGTGCGGCCCGACGACCGCGGCATCGACCTCGGCCTCTGGGACAGGATACCGACCTCGGCGTTGCACGTGCCACTCGACGTGCATACCGGCCGCATCGCCCGCGAACTGGGCCTGCTCACGCGCAAGCAGGACGACTGGAAAAGCGTGATCGAGCTCACGGAGATCCTCCGCCAGCTCGATCCGATCGATCCGATCAAATACGATATCGCCCTCTTCGCCCTCGGTGCGGACCAGGGACATCAGATCGTAAGCTCTTGGTAGCAGGCGTCTCCCCTCCTGTTGGGAGGCTCCGCGAGCAATAGGAGGGGTTGGGGGTGGTTCCC
>CAYMXP010000103.1:4784-7629 GCA_964394425.1 uncultured Chryseobacterium sp.
TCGGGCAACGCGCCGCGATCGATCACCACCGTGTTGCTCTGCCGCACCACGCGGCGCACTTCACGGCCTTCGGCGTCCACCAGGCTCACCGCCACGCGGCCCTGCAGTGCTTCACCGAGGTACACGGTGGCCGAGGCGATCGCCGGGTTGGGCACCACGTTGATCTGCGGAGCGGCGGTGTGCTCATCCATGCCCACCAGGCCGTAGGTCAGCGTGTTCAGCGTGGTGTTGGTCACGATCGCCGGGTTGGCGTCGAAGAGGATGTCGGCCGTGTTGTGTACCGCCGTCAGGTCGGGCAGTCCGCCGAGGGGCGCCACGCGGAAACGCACGAAGCCATGGCTGGCCGGCTCGTCGTCGCTCTCGGCCGGCAGCTGGATGTTCTCGAAGCTGAAGGTCATCATCCCGGCCTGATCGATGAAGGCATGCACCGCATGGCTGGCGGCGATCAGCTGCAGCGAGGCGGGATCCAGCGAGGGATCCAGCGCGTCGGTGATCACCACGTTCTCCGCCGCGATGGTGCCGGTGTTCTGGAAGCGCACCGTGTAGCTCAGCCTGCTCTCCATCGGCGTCAGGTGGTTCTGTCCATCGCCCACGGGCACCACGGTCTTGTCGTTGGGGTCGTAGGCGCATTCCAGCACCGGGTCGTTCACCCACGTACCGGTGAAGGTGGTCGCGCCACCTTGATGGGCGTTCACGGTGATCGCGTCGTGCATCGTCTCGCCCAGGTGGCTCGCGTCGGCCATCAGCACCTGCAGGGCGATCTGCCGGTGGTGCGTGGGGCCCACGCCGCCGAAGCTCCAGGTCTGCACGCCGCCGCTGTTGGTGGCCGGCGCGGGCTCGGCCCACACGAAGGCGCTGCGATCGTCCAGGTCCAGGGCGATCTCCAGATCCTCCACCTGGTTGCCCGTGTTGTGTACCGTGATCCAATAGGTGATCGCCATGCCGCAACGCGTCGGCGCGTTGGTCAGCTCCGCGTGCAGGTGGTGTTCGATGCTCGTGGCTTGCAGGCCGAAGTCGTTGTCGTGCGACCCGTTGTTGGGCGATCCCAGCGTCACCGAACGCGTGGAGGCCGTGGTGTTCTGCCACCCGGGCACCGCGGGAAGTTCCACCGTGTGTACGCCGGGCGTGGACTGGAACCAGTACACCCCGCCGTGGTTGGTGAAGGTGCTGCCCACCCCGGCCAGGTCCACGCGCACGTGGTACAGGCCGTGGTCGGCGCCGTTGAATGCGCCGTCGCCATCGAGGTCGTTGAACACGCGGCCGGCGATCAGGTCGCTGGAGCCGTCCATGTTGTCGTAGCGCACCACGCGCTGTTGCGCCCCCGAGGCGCTGAAGATCTCCAGGTCGCCGTCGCGGTCCAGGTCGCCGCTGCTGAGGAAGAGCGGGTCGTCCACCATCGCCCCCACCACTTGCGCGGGGCCGAACGATCCCAGGCCGTCGAGGTTCTCGTGCCAGGTGATCAGGTCGTTGGCGTCGGAGCCCACCACCACGTCGCGGTCGCCGTCGCCGTCCAGGTCGGCCGCGTGGATCGGGCCCGGAAAGGGTGCGCTGCCGATCGAAGCGGCCGCATCGTAGCCCGGTCCGTCGAGGTCGTTGCGTTGCCACTGCGCCGAGCCGCTCAGCAGGCTCACCGTGGCCAGGTCGGGCGCCCCGTCGCCGTCCAGGTCGGCGTGCCGCCCGCGGCCGGTGCTGTTCAGGGTTACCGGCGTGGCGAATCCGCCCACGCCATTGGTGTTCTCCGCCCAGAGGGCCTGATCGGCATCGGTGGACCACGCCAGGTCCAGGTCGCCGTCCTGATCGAGGTCGATCGCCTGCAGGGCCGTCACGTCATTGGCATACGCCACGAAGCTCATCGCGGCGAACTGCCCCATGCCGCTCTGGTTCTCCATCCAGTACAGCGCGTTGTCGGTCATCGCCGCCACCACGTCCAGGTCGCCATCGCCATCGAGGTCGCCGCTGGCGATCCGCTCGGCCGTGACCGCCACGGCCACCGGCATCGCCGGGCCGAAGCCGAAAGTGCCCAGGTTGCGGTACCAGCGCACCCCGCCGTTCAGGTCCAGCGAGCCGAGCAGGTCCGCGTAGCCGTCGCCATCCACGTCGGCGGCATGGCCCACGTAGTCGTCGGCGCTTACCGTCAGGGGCGCGCTCAGCGTGCCCTGGCCGTCGGTGTTCACCATCAGCATCAGGCCCGCGCGCGAGGCCAGCACCACGTCGTTGTCTTGGTCGTTGTCCATGTCCAGCACCTCCACCGCCGTGGGGCCTTCCACCGGAATGGAGGTCTCCGCGCCGTATTGGGCGTGAAGCATGAACGAGGTGAACAGCGTACCGGCGAGCGTCGCGATCGCGGGACGGGAAGGGGAAATGCGCATGAGGGGTCTGAAGAATTGGGCGCTCCTACGGCCATGTGATCCGACGGGTTACCCCTTCCGCCCGACCGATGGTCTTCCGCCCCCGACCAATTCGAGAGACCGCGAACGGAGCCGCGATGGCACGCAGGCCGGCTCGCCGGTCCTTGGTCTCCGCGCCTCCATGCGAACAATGGCATTTTCTCCGTGCCTCCGTGTCTCCGTGTGAGCCTCTGGTGGTGAAAGTGCGAGCATCTGGATGTGGAATGGCATTTTCTCCGTGCCTCCGTGTCTCCGTGTGAGCCCGCTTCTTCCGCCTTTCTACTTTCCCCCCGATGATCCACCGCCTCTTCCGCCGCAAACCGATCGGATCCGTGTTGCACGGCCCCCACGAGCCGGAGATCCACGACGTGGACGACCGCTCGTCCATGCGCCGCGCCCTCGGCGTGCGCGACCTCACCTTCTTCGGCATCGCCGCCATCATCGGCGCGGGCAGCTTC
>CAYMXP010000104.1:0-6987 GCA_964394425.1 uncultured Chryseobacterium sp.
GTGGCCTGATCGAAATGCCGGGCCTGGGCGGCGCCGGTGGCCTTCAGTTCCTCGGCCACTTCCTCGGGCAGGATGTTGTGGAGCAGATCGTCGCTGCGCTGCTTCTCGCGCGTGATCACCGCGTTCTTCTCGGCCAGCTGCCGGTTGGTGCGCTGCTTGAAGGTGTAGCGGCGGTAGAGACCCGCCAGCAGCAGCAGCACCAGCGTGCCGGAGGCCGCGTAGGCGTTGCGCATGATCTTCTGCTTCTCGATCTCCTCGCGGGCGACGGCGTCCTGCTTCTCCTGCTCGGCCTGTAGCAGCGCCTCCTTCCTGTCGTACTCGTACTTGAATCCGTTGCGGATGAGTTCCTTGCGGTTCTTCTCGTTGGTGATGCTGTCGGCCAGCTGGCGGTAGAGGTGGAACTGTTCGAGCGCGTTGCGGTAGTCCTTCCGGGCTTCGTACACGCGGGCCAGGGTCTGGGCCAGGTCCTTCCTCAGGTTCAGCTCGTCGTAACCGCCTCCGCGTTCGGTGGCCAGCCGTGCGCTGCGCAACGCCGCGTCCAGGTCGCCGCGCTTCTCGTGGATCTTGGCCAGCTGCACGTAGCCATAGGCGATGCCCCGTGCGATGGATCCCGAGTCGGCCACCTGGATCGATCGCTCGCAGTCCGCCAGCGCCGCGTCCAGCTCGCCCTGCTCCTCGTGGATGCGACTGCGTTTGAAGTACAGGTCGCACAGGACGTTGTAATGCCGCCCCCCGCGCGCGATGGGGATCCCCGTGCTAACCGCTTCCAGGGCGGCCGTGTAGTTCTTCCGGGCGAGTTGCACGGTGGCCATGTTGTTGTAGGCGATCGCCTCGCCCTCGGTATTCATCTGGACGTGCAAGGGTCCGATCGCCCGATGGTAGCAGGCCAGTGCGGAATCGAGTTCCCCCTGCGTTTCGTGCAACGCGCCGAGGTTCACCAGCACCGCGGCCAGCACCTTGGGGTCGTTTTTCTCGGACAGACGTCGGGCGCGGTCGTACATCGCGAGCGCCTGCGGTATGTTGCCCTGCATGTGGTACATGCTGGCGATGTTCATGCAGGACGATCCCAGTTGAAGGGTGTCGCCAATGGCCGTGCGGATCGCAAGTGCCTCGTTCATGCGCTCCAGCGCGCCAGGGATGTCGCCCTTCATGTAGAACACCACGCCCATCCCGTTGATCAGGTTGGCCTCCCCCGCGCGATCCCCGGCGGCACGGGCCGCCTTCAGGCCCCTCTCGTAATAGGCCGTCGCGCTGTCGGGCTGGCCGGTTTGTCGCAACCGCAACCCGATGCCGGAGCACGCGATAGCCTCCGCCGTAAGGAACTTGTCGCGGTCATCCGGCAGCCGGCGCATGCACCGCTCCGCGAGGGCCAGCCCCTGGCGGCCGTAGCTCATGCGATCGTCTCCATTGGTGATGGTGGAAAGCGCGATGATCGTGCGCAGGCTGTCGGTGTCGGTGCGGGCGATGGCCAGCGAACGCACGAGCGAATCGATCGGGCGCTGGGGATCGTCGGGCAGCTGGGCGCGGGCGGCCGCCGTGCAGCAGGTCGCGAGGATGAGGCAGGCGTAGCGGACCATGGGCTTGGAATGTCCGTCGAAGCAACGCAACGCGCCGCAGCGGTGCAATGCCCATCATCAGGGATGGCCGCGATGGCATCCAGCCGGCACCACTGGCCGTCATCGGCCGCAAAGGGGCTGATGGGAACCACCCTGCGCGGGTAGTTCAGCGCGCACCTGGCCGAAGAGCCCCCTGGCAGCAACCGGCGCAACGGTCACGGGCGCAAGCGCGTGAAGACCACTTTTGGGGAGGTGGACATCGCCACCCCGCACTGACCTCCTCACCTATTGCGCCCACGATATCCGGGCGCTGGTGAAGTTGGTATATGGTGCTGAGGTATCCGTGCTCGAAGGGAAAGCGGGGGCGGCACATCGATCCTCATCCCAGGCTTCCACCAGGGGCCACTCGTCCTGCTCGCATCGTGTGAGTGCATCCGCATTCAAGGTGGTTCACCCCTCCCAAGCCTTGGTGATCTTGTCGTGCGGTCCCTTGAACCATGTGCTATTGGCTCCAGGCGGGCCATTCAATACGAGTGGCCGGACATCCCGAACCCGCACCGCGTATCGGCAAGGAAACCCGTCGCCACCCAGGTCGAGCGCCTTGCCCGCTTTCACGAGCTCAATGATCCAGGCAAGACCACCCGCCCCAGCCTGCCAGGTAGCGAGCCGATCGACCCCTTTGCCCCCTGCGTCAAGCGGGGCCTTCTGGATCTTCCGTGTGCGGAAAATGGTGATGTGCCAACCGATCATGCTCTTGCCCGGTGCGACCGACCGTATACGCGAAGTACGCGTTCCAAGCCATCGCGCCTTCCGCGCGCCCGCCTATTTCGCGGTGATCTCCGTGATGTTCAGGCTGGGCTGGCAGCCGATGCAGCCTTTGTCCCCCTTCTGCTCCTCCTTGGTCGCACCACAGCGCGACATGGTGTTGGCCAGCAGATCGATGGACTCCCCGGGTTTGATCTTCTCCTCGTACTTCTGGTCCGGCACAGCGTACATCTTCAGCACCACCGCATGTTCCGCGGATCTGTTGGTGACGCGGTAGATGTACTGGCAGCCCATCACGATGGGTTTCTTCAGCATCACCGAGATCTCCACGGGGATCGCCGGGACCTTCGCGTCCTCCATTTCCTGGGTGATCAGCTCGGCCTTGACCGGATCGCCGAATTGCTTGGGGTCGATCGCGTTCAGCTCGGGCATGAACGATTGGGACATGGCCGCCGGTGACAGCGCGCAGAACAGGAGGAGGTGAAGGGTGTGTTTCATGGGAGCGGTTGAACGAGGTGGAGCACAAGAGGTTTCCCATGCCCTTGTTCTGGTTGATGGATCACGAGCACATCGCTCCGCGGGGGCGCGTGGTACGATGATGTACGGATCGCTCCGTACATGGTCATGGCCTCCCTCGCGATCCAAATGGTCCTGGTGTCTTCTGGTCCATTGAAGAGGATGAACCAGCGGAAGAAAGTGAGCGGCTCGTGGTACGCATCGTTCTCCATCGACCGAAAAGGAAGGGGATCTTGCATTGGGCAACGATGGAGCTCCCCATGCGCTTCAAGACATTCCGGACTTCCCTCTTCCACTTCCATTGACCTCCCATTGGCTATTTTTGAAACCGCAGGTCATTTAGACCTGTTCTAAATAAGCCGACCCGCTGGGGAACAGCACCATGCTCAGCATTCGCGATCTGTCCGCCCGCATCGAGGGCAAGGACATACTGAAGGGCCTCGACCTGGAGGTGAAGGCCGGCGAGGTACACGCCATCATGGGGCCGAACGGCAGCGGCAAGAGCACCCTGGCGAACGTGCTGGCCGGACGCGAGGAGTACGAGGTCACCGGCGGCTCGGTGATCTACCTCGGCGAGGATCTTCTGGATCTGGCCCCGGAAGTGCGCGCATGGAAGGGCATCTTCCTCGCTTTCCAATACCCGGTGGAGATCCCCGGTGTGAGCAACATGAACTTCCTGCGCACGGCGCTGAACGAGACGCGCAAGGCCAACGGCCTGGCCGAGCTCGGCGGCAAGGACTTCCTGGCCCTGGTGCGTGAACGCGCCAAGCTGGTGGAGATGGAGCCCGAGCTGATGAACCGCAACCTCAACGTGGGCTTCAGCGGGGGCGAGAAGAAGCGCAATGAGATCTTCCAGATGGCGATGCTTCAGCCCAAACTCGGCATCCTCGATGAGACCGACAGCGGCCTGGACATCGACGCGCTGCGCATCGTGGCCGGCGGAGTGAACAAGCTGCGCAGCAAAGAGAACGCCTTCATCGTGGTGACGCACTACCAGCGCCTTCTGGACCATATCGTGCCGGACTTCGTGCATGTGATGGCCGACGGCCGCATCATCAAGAGCGGGCCGAAGGAACTGGCGCTCGAGCTTGAAGAGAAGGGATACGACTGGGTGAAGGAGCACGCGTGATGAGCACCGTTACCGCGACCGATCCGAAGGCGAGCATCCTGCCGTTGCTGGATGGCTCCGTGTGGCCGGGTGCCGCGAAAACGTTCGCGCAGATGCGCGCGATGTCCATCCCCACGACACGGACCGAGGCCTGGAAGTACACGCGCGTCGCCAGGCTCTTCAACCAGGCGTACACCGCACCGAAGGGCGATGTGCAGGTGGTGTTGCCCGCCCGGCTCCCGTTCGAGGCCACGCGCATGGTCTTCGTCAACGGGTACTTCCGCGCGGACCTGAGCGACGACCTGAAGGTCGACAAGGGCATCGTGATCGACAGCATCAAGGGCCACCTGTCGCACGGCCCGCTCCTGGCGCATTATGGCCGCATCGCCCCCATCGGCGACCGCCTCTTCACGGCCGTGAACACCGCCGGACCCACCGACGGCCTCATCCTCCTGGCCGCCAAGGGCAGCGCCACCAGCAAGCCCGTTCATGTGCTGCACATCACCACCTCCGGTGGCCAACTGATCCAGCCACGCGACCTGATCATGTTGCATGAGGGCGCTACCGTGGAAGTGATCGTCGAGCACATCGCGCATGGCGATGCGACGACCTCGCTGATCAACGGCGTTCGCGAGTGCGTGGTGGGCGAAGGCACGAGCCTCACGGTGCATCTGTTGCAGAACGAAGCGCACGGTCCCGCGCACATCGGTCTGGATGGTGCGACGATCGGCGCGAAGGGCCGCTTCAGCATTTTCACCACGGCCTTGAACGGATCGCTGGTGCGCAACGAGGTCCATGCCGCGCTCATCGGTCCTGAGGCACACGCCGAGTTGAACGGTGTATACCTCCTGAACGGCACCACGCATTGCGACAACCACACTTACATCGGTCACGACGTACCGGATTGCACCAGTGATGAGCTCTACAAGGGCATCGTGGCGGGCAAGGGCACGGGCGTGTTCAACGGCAAGGTGTACGTGAAGCAGGACGCGCAGCGCACGCGCGCCTACCAGAGCAATGCCAACATCCTGCAAGGCGATGACGCCAAGGTGTACACCAAGCCCGAGCTGGAGATCTACGCCGACGACGTGAAGTGCAGCCACGGTTGCACCATCGGACGCTTGGATGACAAGGCGCTCTTCTACCTGCGGTCGCGAGGCGTGAGTGAGACGGAAGCACGTCAACTGCTCGCACATGCGTTCACTGCTGATGTGCTGGAGCGGATCACCAATGCCGACTGGAAAGCCCACCTCTCCGGCTTGATCGACCGCAAACTTGATCCGCTGTGAAGACGAAGACCGCACCGGTGGCCAAGGCTTATGACGTCGAGGAGATCCGTGCACAGTTCCCGATCCTGAAGGAACTCGTTCACGACAGGCCGCTCGTGTATTTCGACAACGCGGCCACCAGCCAGAAGCCTCGCCGTGTGATCAAGGCCGGGAGCGCCTTCTACGCGACGATCAATGCCAACGTGCATCGCGGGGTACACACCTTGAGCACCAAGGCTACGGAAGCGCAGGAGCTATCGCGCGAGATCGTCCGCAAGCACATCAATGCGAAGCACGCGCACGAGATCATCTTCACCAGCGGCACCACGGCGGGCATCAACCTCGCCGCGACAAGTCTTGGCCAGCTGCTGCTGAAGAAGGGCGATGAAGTGGTGATCAGCGACATGGAGCACCACAGCAACATCGTGCCCTGGCAACTCGCATGTGAAAGGCATGGCGCGAAGCTGCGTGTGATACCAGTTACCGACTCCGGGGAATGGGATTCTTCGATCGCTGATTCGCTGATCGCTGATTCTGGCAGCTGCAAAATCCTCGCGATCTCGCATGTGAGCAATACGCTGGGCACGATCAATCCGGTGAAGAAGCTCCTCGCGCAGGCGAGGCAGCAGGGCATCATCACCATAGTGGATGGCGCGCAGGCGATCGCTCACCTCGATGTGGACGTGCAGGACCTCGGCTGCGACCTCTATGCCTTCAGCGGCCACAAGGCTTACGGCCCCACCGGTACCGGCGTGCTGTACGGCCGCGATGAACTGTTGGACCGCATGCCCCCGTGGCAGGGCGGCGGCGAAATGATCGACACGGTGACCCTGGAGAAAAGCACCTGGGCCAAATTGCCCTTCAAGTTCGAGGCCGGCACGCCGCACATCGCGGGCATCATCGGCATGGGCGAGGCCATCCGCTGGATGGAGGACTACGACAAGTCGGCGATGGCCGCGCACGAGCAGGTCCTGTTGGAGCATGCGACCAGGGAGCTGCTCACGATCGAGGGCCTGCGCATCATCGGCACCGCGAAGGACAAGGTGGGCGTGATCAGCTTCGTCATTGAAGGTGTTCACCACTACGACCTCGGCACGCTGCTCGACCAGCAAGGCATCGCCATGCGCACGGGCCACCACTGCACCCAGCCGCTGATGGACCGCTTCGGTGTGAGCGGCACGACACGGGTGAGCTTCGCGTGCTTCAATACGATCGCGGAGGTGGATGCGATGGTGGCTGGAGTGAAGAAGGCGGTCAAGATGTTGCGATGACCACGAAGATGACATTGGTCCAAGCCCAGCAAGAGCTCATGAACGAGTTCGCCCTATTCGCGGACTGGCAGGACAAGTACGAGCACCTGATCGAGCTGGGCAAGGACCTGCCGTTGATCGCGCCGGAGCACAAGGTGGCCGCGAACCTGGTCCGAGGCTGTCAGTCGCGCGTGTGGTTGAACGCCGAACTGGAGAGTGGTGCGGTTCATTTCACCGCCGACAGCGACGCCATGATCACCAAGGGCATCGTGGCCCTGCTGGTGCGCGTGTACAACGAACGAACGCCACAGGAGATCCTTGACGCTTCCACCGATTTCATCGACCGCATCGGCCTGCGCGAGCACCTGAGCCCGAACCGGGCGAACGGCCTGAGCGCGATGATCGATCAGATGAAGCGGTATGCGCTGGCATACTCGAGCGATGCCAAAAGGTCATGAGCCCATTTTTCACCGCAACGACGCAACGACGCAACGAATGCGCAACGCATATTCTTTCCCGATCGA
>CAYMXP010000105.1:0-6777 GCA_964394425.1 uncultured Chryseobacterium sp.
CTTGGACGAGTCGACCATCACCGGCACCTTGGCGATGTCCGGCTCGGCCGCGATCAGGTTCAACAGGCGCGTCATGGCCTGCACGCCGTCGATCAGGCCCTCGTCCATGTTCACGTCGATGGCCTGCGCGCCGTTCTCCACCTGCTGGCGGGCCACGGAGACGGCCTCATCGTATTTCCCGGCCTGGATCAGCTTGCGGAAGGCCGCGCTGCCCGTGACGTTGGTGCGCTCCCCGATGTTCAGGAAGTTGGCGCCGGGGAAGAGGCGGAGGGGTTCGAGGCCGGAGAAGTGCGGGATCATCGGGGTGTTTTCACCGCAGAGGCGCAGAGACGCAGAGAAAGGCAACGGAACCGCGACGACGCGACGACGCGACGAATGTGCCACGCATTGAGATGCGCTTTCCGCTGGGCTCCCGTTGCGTCGTCGCGTCGTTGCGGTGGGAATTCATGCGGGTACCGGCAGGTTGCGGGGTGAACACGTTACAGCTTCATTCGCCAGTGCCGCGATGTGTTCCGGCGTGGTGCCGCAGCAGCCACCCACGACGTTCACCAGGCCGTCGCGCATGAACTCCCCGACCAGTCGCGCGGTCATGTCCGGGGTCTCATCGTACTCGCCGAACTGGTTCGGAAGGCCCGCATTGGGGTAGACGCTCACGCGGCAGGGTGCCTGTTCGGCCAGCACCTGCAGGTAGGGCCGCATCTGCGCGGCGCCCAGCGCGCAGTTCAGGCCGATGCTCCACAGCGGCACGTGCTCCATGCTGATCAGGAAGGCCTCGATGGTCTGTCCGCTCAAGGTGCGCCCGCTCGCGTCGGTGATGGTGACGCTGCACATCAAGGGCACGCCGCGGCCGGCGCGCTCGAACACCTCATCGATGGCGTAGAACGCCGCCTTCGCGTTGAGGGTGTCGAAGATGGTCTCGACCAGCAGGAGATCCACACCGCCTTCGAGCAGGGCTTCGGCCTGCTCCGCATACGCGGCCACCAGGTCGTCGAAGCGCACCGCCCTGTAGCCGGGATCGTTCACGTCGGGGCTGAGCGACGCGGTCTTGTTCGTGGGTCCGATGGCGCCCGCCACATAACGCGGTTTCGAGGGATCCTTCCTGGTGAACGCATCCGCGACTTCGCGAGCCAGCCGTGCGGAGGCCAGGTTCATTTCGCGCGCCAGGTGTTCGCACCGGTGCTCGGCCTGTGCGATGGTGGTGGCGCTGAAGGTGTTGGTCTCGATGATGTCGGCGCCGGCCTCGAGGTATTGCTCATGGATGCTCTTGATCGCTTCAGGCCGTGAGAGGCTGAGCAGCTCGTTGTTGCCCTTGAGCAGGATCGCATGGTCCTTCAGGGCGGGTGTCCTGAAATCATCCTCCTTCAGCCCGAGGCGCTGGATCATGGTGCCCATGGCCCCGTCCAGGATCAGGATGCGTTCACTTGCTAGGTCGTCGATGGTCTTCATGGCCAGCTCGTGCGTTCAACAACACCCGCCTTCGCGCTTCGCGCTATGGCGGGTAAAGAAAAACCCCACCCGGATGGACCGGGCGGGGTTGACGCGGAACGCTTCGACCTGTTCCCGGCTCATCTCTTCCCGCCTTGCGGCGGGACTGGATTTGGCACCTTTCTCCCGGTGGGACCAGGGAGGCGGTTGTCAAGGCTTCACAGGGCCAGTCCCTCAGCCTTTCTTGATAAGCGATGGAAAGAACGTGGGGCAAAGGTAGGTGTCGATCGTCAGTTGTCAGGCTGTCCGCGCGGACAGCCAGCTGACAACCGACAACGGACAACCGTGGGTCAGCCTTGTGCGCTCGCGAATTCCTTGAGAAAGCCCAGGATCTTCCTGCGGAACACCAGGAAGATCAGCAGGTAGGGGACGGCCAGCAGAAAGAGGATGCCGCGGTTCAATCCCCTGCCAATGGCCTGCTCGCCCCCGAAGGTGCCCTGCCCCTCCTCCACCACGGCCTTGCACATGGCGCATTGGGCGTTCAGGTCCGGGGTGGCGGAAAGCACCACGGCCACGACGGCGATCGCGATGAGACACCAGCGGGGCATGCGGCAAAAGTAGGCCGGGGCGAAATGCATTTCACCACAGAGACACGGAGGCACAGAGAAACCCAGATCAAAAAATCCGGTCAAATACGGGCTTCAGCGCATAGTGAACACATGCGCGTCATGCATTCTCCGTGCCTCCGTGTCTCTGTGGTGAAAAGATCCGGGTCAGAACTCCACCAGCGTCCCCACCGGCTCGCCCATCACCACTTTGCTCAGGTTGCCGGGGGTGTTCATGTCGAAGACGATGATGGGCAGCTTGTTCTCGTTGCAGAGGGTGAAAGCGGTGAGGTCCATCACGTTCAGGCCCTTCTCGTACACCTCGGTGAAGGAGATGCGGTCGTACTTCTTCGCGCTCTTGTCCTTCTCGGGATCGGCGCTGTAGATGCCGTCCACGCGGGTGCCCTTGAGGATCACCTGGGCCTCGATCTCGATGGCGCGCAGGCTGGCGGCCGTGTCGGTGGTGAAGTAGGGATTGCCGGTGCCGGCGCCGAAGATCACGATACGGCCCTTTTCCAGGTGGCGCACGGCGCGGCGGCGGATGAAGGGTTCCGCGATCGTGTCCATCTTGATCGCGCTCATCAGGCGGGTGTAGTAGCCCTTCGCTTCCAGCGCGCTTTGCAGGGCCAGGCTGTTGATCATCGTGGCCAGCATGCCCATGTGGTCGCCCTGCACGCGGTCCACGCCGTTGGCCCTTCCCTTCATTCCGCGATAGATGTTGCCGCCCCCGATCACCACGGCGATCTGCACGCCGCTCTTCACCACGGCGATGATCTCGTTCGCGTACTCATCCACGCGCCTGTCGTCTATGCCGAAGGCCTGCTGGCCCATGAGGCTTTCGCCGCTGAGCTTCAACAGGACGCGTTTGTACTTGGGGGTGCCGTTCATCGCTGCCATTTTCAGTCCGCCGAAGCGTCGCGCGAAGGCGACCGGAGGTGCGGATGACCGGAGGCCAAAGGAACGGAAAACGAACGGCCTCCCGAAGGAGGCCGTTCATGTTCATGGTCTGGCGCCCGCTCACTGCATCAGCGAGTGCCGCTTGAAGCCGGTGGCCACCAGGTCCTTATCGACGCTCTTGAGGTATTGCTCCACGTTGAGCTTGTTGTCCTTGATGAACTCCTGCGCGACCAGGGTGCTCTCCTTGAAGAACTTGTTCAGCCGGCCCTGGGCGATCTTCTCGGCCATCTCGGCGGGCTTGCCCTCCTGGATCGCCAGTTCCTTGCCGATCTCGATCTCCTTGTCGATCACGCTCTGCGGCACGCTGGCCTTGTCCAGGGCGATCGGGGCCATCGCAGCCACCTGCATGGCCACGTCCTTGGCGGCATCGGGAAAACCGGCCTTGCTGAGGCCGACCAGGCTGACCACTTTGTTGCCGGGGTGGTTATATGCATACACGAAGGGCGCCTTCACTTCCTCGCACACGCTGATGTCGAGCTTCTCGCCGATCACGCCGGTCTGTTCGATGATCTTCTCGGCGATGCTCAGGCCGTTGGTGTCGTAGGCCATCGCCTTCAACGCGTCCACGCCGGCCGCCCCTTTCTCAAGGGCGATCGTGGCGATGCGGTCGGCCATGGCGCCGAAGTCGGCGTTCTTGGCCACGAAGTCGGTCTCGCAGTTCAGGCAGATCATCACCCCGCGGGTGTTGTCCGCGCTGGTCTTCGCGATCACCAGACCCTCGCGGGCTTCGCGGTCGCTGCGCTTGGCGGCCACCTTCTGGCCCTTCTTGCGGAGGATGTCGATGGCGGCGTCGAAGTCGCCGTTGGCCTCGGTGAGGGCCTGCTTGCAGTCCATCATGCCCGCGCCGGTGATCTGGCGGAGCTTGTTGACGTCGGCTGCGGTGATGGTCATGGTGGTCATTGGATTGGTCGTTGTTGGGGCGCGCGATCCCGCGTCCGTGCTGTTCGTATCCGGAAGAACGTCGCGTTGATCAGGCCTGCTCCTCCTCCTCGCCCTCCGCTTCGGTGGGCTCGGTCACGGCCTCTTCATCGGTGGCTTCCTCCCCGGCTTCCGCTTCGGCACCGGCCTCGGCCTGGCTCTCGTCCACGCGGTCCTTGTCCTGCTTGCGCTCTTCAAGGCCCTCGTTCACGGCGGCCACCATCACGTCCACGATCAGTTCGATGCTCTTGGTGGCGTCGTCGTTGGCGGGGATGGGGAAGTCCACCAGGGTGGGATCGCTGTTGGTGTCCACCATGGCGAACACGGGGATGTTGAGCTTGCGGGCCTCGGCCACGGCGATGTTCTCCTTCACGATGTCCACCACGAACAGCGCGCTGGGCAGGCGGGTGAGGTCGGCGATGGAGCCCAGGTTCTTCTCCATCTTCTCGCGCTGTCGCATCACCTGCAGGCGCTCGCGCTTGCTCATGTGCTCGAAGGTGCCGTCGGTCTTCATCCGGTCGATGGCGGCCATCTTCTTGATGGCGCGGCGGATGGTGCCGAAGTTGGTGAGCATGCCGCCGCTCCACCGTTCGGTGACGTAGGGCATGCCGGTGGCCTTCACCTTGCCGGCCACGATGTCCTTGGCCTGCTTCTTCGTGGCCACGAAGAGGATGCGCTTGCCGCTGCGGGCCACGCTCTTCATGGCGTTCGCGGCCTCATCGAGCTTCACGACGGTCTTGTTCAGGTCGATGATGTGGATCCCCTTCTTCTCCCCGAAGATGTAGGGGGCCATGTTGGGGTTCCACTTGCGGCGCAGGTGGCCGAAATGAACGCCCGCGTCGAGCAGTTGCTGGAATTCAGTACGAGGCATGGGTCCTTGGTTCAGTTCACTTTCCTTTTTCCCGTTATCACAGGCATCCCGCTGGTAGCTTTCCCGAGGGACCGGTCCAGCCGGATTGGATCCTGAACAAGCGCAGGGATCTTAACGCTTGCTGAATTGGTAGCGCTTGCGCGCCTTCTTGCGTCCGAACTTCTTGCGCTCCACCGCGCGAGGGTCGCGCGTCATCAACCCCTCCTTCTTCAGCGCGGGCTTCAACTCCGCGTTGGCCTTCACCAGCGCGCGGGCGATGCCCAGGCGCAGGGCCTCCACCTGTCCGCTGCTGCCGCCGCCGTCGATCGTGGCGGTCACATCATATTTCCCCTCGGTCTCGGTGAGCTTGAAAGGCTGGAGGATCTTGTGCTGCTGGATGCCGGTGGGGAAATACTCCTTCCCCTCCTTGCCGTTGATCCAGACCTCGCCCTTGCCTTCGCGGAGGATCACGCGCGCGATGGAGGTCTTGCGCCGGCCGATGCTGTTGACGTTCGCCATGCTACTTGATGCTGTTGAGGTCGATCTTGCGGGGGTTCTGCGCGGCGTGCGCGTGCTCGGCGCCCACCACCACGTGCAGGTTGTGGAACTGGGCGCGGCCCAGGCGGGTCTTGGGCAGCATGCCGCGAACGGCGCGCTCCACGAGATCCTGTGGTTTCCGGCGCTTGAGGTCCTTGGCCTTTTCCACGCTGCGGCCACCGGGGTAGCCGCTGTACCGCTGGTATTCCTTGTCCTCCCACTTGGCGCCGGTGAGGTTCACCTTTTCGGCGTTGATCACCACCACGTGGTCGCCGGTGTCCACGTGCGGGGTGAAGGTGGGCTTGTGCTTGCCGCGCACCAGCATGGCCACCTTGCTGGCCAGGCGGCCGAGGGTCTCGTTCTGGGCGTCCACCAGCAGCCATTCCTTGTTCAGGGTGGCGGCATTGGCCATGCTGGTGGTGTAGGTCGTGGAAGCCATGGAAAAGGGCCGCTTTTCAAAAGCGGGCCGCGAAGATAGATCGCTGGATGGATCGGGCAAACGGGTGCGTCTGGAGGAGGCCGGCGGCCCCTGTCCGGTCAGGCGGGCTTGAATGGATCGGTCCTGGGGATCAGGCGATCCCTTCGTTCGCGAGCCACAGGCTCAGGCAAGGGCCTTTTTGCCCTTGCTGGCCATCATCCCCTCGATCTCATCGGCCTCCACCGGGATGTCCTTGAACAGATCGATCGGGTTGTCGCGCGTCACCTGGATGTTGTTCTCCAGACGGATGCCCAGTTTCTCCTCGCGGATGTAAATGCCCGGCTCCACGGTGAAGACCATGTCCGGCTGGATCATCTCGTTCCATAGGCCCACGTCGTGTACATCCAGGCCCAGGAAGTGGCTGGTGCCGTGCATGAAGTACTTCTTGTAGAGCGGTTGCTCGGGATCCTGCTTCGCCACATCGTCCTTGCTCAACAGACCGAGGCCGATCAGCTCGCTCTCCATGATCTTGCCCACCTCCTTGTGATAGTCAGCGAGCAGGGTGCCGGGGCGAAGCAATTGCGTGGCCTCGTTCTTCACGCGCAGCACCGCGTTGTACACGTCGCGCTGGCGCTTGGTGAAGCGGCCGTTCACGGGGACACAGCGCGTGAGGTCGCTCGCATAGCCGCCGTACTCGCAGCCGAAGTCCATCAGGATCACGTCGCCGTCGTTGCACACCCGGTCGTTGGTGATGTAGTGCAGCACGCAGGCGCTGTAGCCGCTGGCGATGATCGGCGTGTAGGCGTGCCCGCGCGAGCCATTGCGCAGGAACTCGTGCGTGATCTCCGCTTCGATCTCGTACTCCTTCACGCCGGGCTTCACGAAACCGCACACGCGCTCGAAAGCCTTGCCCGTGATCGCGATGGCGTTCTGGATCTGCTGTACTTCTTCCTTCGTCTTGCGGCTGCGGATGCGGTGCATGATCGGCGCGCTGCGCTTCACGCTGTGCAGCGGGTATTGCGCGCGCAGCTCCTTGTTCTTGCGCTCCTCGCGCGTCTCCACCTCGT
>CAYMXP010000106.1:0-1774 GCA_964394425.1 uncultured Chryseobacterium sp.
GGCAAGTGGGGCGCGGGCCAGTACTGGAGCCCCTTCATGGACATCGACATCTTCCCCAACAGCGTGGAATACTGGGGCCCCACGGGCATGGCCTTCTTCCGCAACGTGCAGTTGCGCTACATGCCCATCCAGGGCGACACGCGGCTGACCTTCGCCCTGGAGCGGCCCGGCGCCAGCGCCGACCAGGGGCAATACGGCGAGGCCATCACCGCCGCCGGCATCATGCCCCGCCTGGCCGCGCCCGACTTCAGCGCGGAATACCACCGCGCCACCAAGTTCGGCTACGTGGAACTGGCCGGCATCCTGCGCAGCGCGTCGTGGGAAGACGACACCGACAGCCTCGACCTGGACGGCAGCGCCATGTGCTACGGCGCGAACCTCACCAGCAACATCAAGTACGGCGACAAGGGCAGCACCGTGCGCCTGGGTGTGGTGTACGGCGCCGGCATCCAGAACTACATGAACGACGCCACCGTGGATATCGGCGTGCGCTCGGTGGAAGGCGACTCCAACACCCCCTTCGAGGGCTACGCCATCCCGATGCTCGGCGTCTCGGCGTTCGTGGACCATTTCTGGAGCGAGAAGGCCAGCACCACCATCGGCTATTCCATGATCGACATGGACCTGGACGAGGACAGCGACTCCAGCGCCTTCAAGACCGGCGGCTATGCCCTGGGCAACATCATGTTCTATCCCGCTCCCAGCGTGATGTGGGGCGTGGAGGTGCAATACGGCAGCCGTGAGAACTTCAAGGACGGCTGGGACTACAGCGCGGTGAAGGTGCAGGCCTCCTTCAAGTACAGCTTCGGCCACACGCTGTATCGCAAGAAGAAGGTTTGATCGAACACACGGACCCCGAACAACATCCCACCATGAGAACAAAGAACCATGCCTCGCGGGCGATGCTGGCCCTGGCGACGGTGGCCCTGATGAGCGCCGCCCACGGCCAGAAAGGCAAGACGCCCACCGGGCCGGACTACCAGACGGTCCTCAACGACGCGTACAACAAATACAAGGATCTGAAGGAGGGCAAGAACGCCGACTACATCCCCGCGCTCGCCCAGGTGCCCACCGACCTCTTCGGCGCCGGACTGGTGACCACCGACGGCAAGGTGTACACCGCCGGCGACGTCCAGTCGATGGTGAGCATCCAGTCCATCTCCAAGGTCATCACCCTGGCCCGCGTGATCGAGGAGCAGGGGCCCGACGCGATCGAGCAGAAGGTGGGCGTGGACGCCACGGGCGAGGTGTTCAACAGCATCACCGCGGTGGAACGCATGCGCGGCAAGGAGATCAACAGCTGCGTGAACCCCGGCGCCATCGCCACCACGAGCATGATCAAGGGCGGCACCTACGAGGAGAAGTGGGCCGACATCATCAACACCCACAGCGATTTCGCCGGACGCACGCTTGAGGTGAACGGCCCGGTGTACAAGAGCGAAGCCGAGACCAACCAGCGCAACCAGGCCATCGCCCACCTGCTCTTCGCCTACGAGCGCATGTACTGGGACCCGGTGAAGAGCACCGACCTCTACACCAAACAGTGCGCGATCAACGTGAACGCGAAGGACCTGGCCACCATGGCCGCGACGCTGGCCAACGGCGGAATGAACCCGGTGACGGGGAAGGTCGTGGTATCACCGAACAGCGTGGAGCACACGCTCGCGGTGATGGCCACCGCCGGGCTCTATGATGACAGCGGCATCTGGCTCTACCACGTGGGCCTGCCCGGCAAGAGCGGCGTGGGGGGCGGCATCATCGCCGTGTGCCCCGG
>CAYMXP010000106.1:1874-6584 GCA_964394425.1 uncultured Chryseobacterium sp.
GAGCGCGACAGCATCCGCGCCCTGGTGGGCGTCACCTTCACGGCCGGCGAGCTCACCCCGGGCCGGGGCTACGAGATCGCCCACGGCAAGCTGGGCACGGTGAACTTCAGCATCTACGCCCTGGTGCGCTACATCAACCAGGTGCCCGACAGCAAGACCTTCACCGATCACCTGGGCCGCGAGCGCGTGATGGATCCGCGCCACGACATCCAGTGGCACCGCACCTACCTCTACTTCAACGGCTGGGCCTTCACGCCGAAGCTGATGTGGCAGGTGAACAGCTGGGCGGTGCTCTCCACCGGGCAGAACGCGCTGATCGGATCGCTCACCTACCGCTTCCACAAGGCCTTCAACCTCTCGGCGGGGATCAACGGCCTGCCCAGCACGCGCAGCATGCAGGGATCGCACCCATTGTGGCAGGCCAACGACCGGGTGATGGCCGACGAATACTTCCGGCCGGGATTCAGCAGCGGCCTGTGGGCCATCGGCGAGATCCTGCCGAAGCTGCACTACAGCGCGGTGGTCACCAACAACCTCAGTCAGCTCGGCATCGGCGCGAGCCAACTGACGCGCGACTTCGCGAACGGCTACAGCCTGTTGTGGATGCCGACCACGGGCGAGTTCGGCCCGCGCGGGGCCTACGGCGACTGGGAATGGCATGAGAAGATCGCCACGCGCTTCGGCGGTGGCTACGGCCGCAGCCGCGAGGACCGCCTGAACCAGGACTACAGCGCCACCAGCAGCAACACCCAGGTGAAGATCAGCGATTCGCAGAACCTCTTCGAGGTGGGCGCGCTGGCCGACAGCGTCACGGTGCAGAAAGCCATGTGGCAGCAATTCGCCATCGACGGCGGGTTCAAGTACCACGGCCTCTTCCTGCACGTGGAGTACTTCCAGCGCCTGATGAACGAATTCGAGGCCGACGGCCCCCTTCCGGACAAGGAGATCAACGAGAACGGCTACATGGTGCAGGCTTCCGGGTTTCCCTGGAAACAGAAGATCGAGCTGTACGGCTTCCACTCCTACATCAACGGCAAGTGGAACACCTGTTACGAATACGGCGGCGGCATCAACTTCTATCCCTTCGGCTCGCGCTACTTCCGCGTGAACGGCCATGCCATGCACGTGACCGGGAGCCCGGCCAACAGCGTCTTCGGTTTCTACCTTGGGGGCATGACCGGCATGATCTGGTCGTTCAGCACCTCCCTCATCCTTTGATCATGGAACGTCCCGTGCCCGCCCTCCTGCTTCTGCCGCTGATCGCGATGACGGCCTCCGCCCAGATCCAGTTCAAGGTGCCGGCGAAACGGTCCCCGGCCACGGCGGACACCGTGCTCTTCCACGACAGCCACTTCCACCTCACCAACTACGTGCAGGAGGGCATCACGGCGAAGTTCTACGTGGACAGCATCATGGGGAGCAAGGTCGGCCGCAGCACCCTGTTCGGCATCCCGCTGCAGCAGCAGTGGAGCCACCGGGTGACCGGCGATGCGGCGCCCACCTATTACCTGGAGACCGACGCGCCGCTCTATTACTACTCCTTCACGGATGCCTTCATCGCCATGCAGTTCCGCTCGCTCCCGCCGGAGCAGCAGAAGCGCCTCGACCCGATGATCACGGGATTCAACCCCTCGGACATGTACGCCGCCGACCACATCCGCCGCGTGCTGGAAACCTTCCCCGGCGTGTTCTCCGGCATCGGCGAGTTCAGCATCCACAAGGAGTTCGTCAGCAGCAAGATCAGCGGCGAGGTGGCCAGCCTCAACGATCCCGCGTTGGATCGCATCCTGGACTTCTGCAAGGAGACGGGGCTGCTGGTGATCCTGCACAACGACATCGACAACCCCTTCCCCAAGCCCGGCGCGCCCAACTACCTGGAGCAGATGAAAGCGTTGATCAGGAGGCACCCCGGCACCCCGGTCATCTGGGCGCACGTGGGGCTGGGCCGCATCGTGCAACCCATCGATCGGCAGGCCGGCATGATCGACGAGATGCTGCGCGACCCGGCCATGAAGGACCTGTACTTCGACATCAGCTGGGATGAGGTGGCCAAGTACGTGGTGAGCAGCGACACGGCGATCGCCCGCACGGCGCGGTTGGTGGAGCGGTATCCCGATCGCTTCCTCTTCGGCACGGACAACGTCGCTCCGGCCACGCAGGCGAAGCACCTGCGCGTGTACGAGATGTACGAGCCCTTCTGGGACCGGCTCAAGCCCTCGACAAGTCAGGCGATCCGCAAGGGCAACTATGAGCGGCTGTTCGACGCGGCACGCGCGCAGGTGCGCGCCTGGGAGAAGGCGAACGTGGGAAAGCCGAAGGCCGCCCCGGCCCCCACGCCGGTCTCCGGTGCGGGGAAGGACTGATCGCACGCAGCCATGCCCAAGCCGACCCTTCGTTCCTTCCTCCGGGCGTGCCTGCTGGTGATGCTCCTCCCGGGGCGCATCGTGCATGCCCAGGACACCACCGCGACCGGCATTGAACGGACCTTCCGCCCGTCGGAACCCGCCGACCTGGTGATCGCCAACCGGCCGATCATCACCCTGCGCGCCGAAGTGCTGAGCAACAAGCCGGCGCAGCGGGTGAAGAACATCGAGAAGCGGCTCGACGAGCTCTTCGAGGAGGATCGCGACCTGGTGCTGACCGATTCGGTGCTTTTCGGCGGTCGGGGCATCCTGGTCGATGGAGAGCCGCTGATGTTCATCGCCGCGCAGGACCTGGATCCCACACAGGGCGAGCGGCTCGATGCGGTCCTGGCACGCACGAAGCAACGGTTGCAGGTGGCGCTCTCCGAGCATCGCGAGCTGCACGATACGCGCGCGATGCTTCGGAACATCGGGCTGATCGCGCTTTACACCGTGCTGCTCGTGGCCGCGCTGTGGGTGATGGGGCGACTGCGCCGCTGGATCAGGAGGCGGATGGAATGGTTCATCCAGCAGAGCATGGAGCGGAGCGGGATCAAGGGCGGCCTCACGCGCGGGAACACCATCATGCTGATCGGCAAACGGCTGGTGATGGTCTTCATCGGGCTGCTGATGCTGGTGGCGATCTACTTCTGGCTCTCCGCGGTGCTGGGCCGCTTCCCGCTGACGCGCGCGTGGAGCGAGCAGATGTTCGGTATCGTGGCCAAGGCCGGGCTTTGGATCCTCGAAGGCGTGATCGACGCGCTGCCCGGTCTTGGTGTCGCGCTCCTGATCTACCTGATCACCCGCTGGGTGGCGCGGCTCGTCGGCGGCATGTTCGATCGCATCGCATCGGGCGAGGTGGAGGTCACCTGGCTGGACGCCAACATCGCCGGGCCCACCAAGCGCATCGTGATCCTCGTGATCTGGATCTTCGCCATCGTGGTCGCCTTTCCCTACATCCCGGGCTCCGATACGAAGGCCTTCCAGGGGATCGGCGTGCTGGCGGGTCTCATGCTCTCGCTGGGCAGCAGCAGCGTGGTCTCGCAGGCCGCCTCCGGCATGGTGATCATGTTCAACCGCGTGATCCGCGTCGGCGAAGCCGTGACGGTGGGGGAGAAGGTGACCGGCATCGTGAAGCGCATCGGCTACTTCAACACCATCATCACCACCGGCTACGGCGAGGACGTGACCGTGCCCAACAGCGAGGTGCTCGGCAGCGTGATTACCAACCGCTCGCGCCACGGCGGCCAGGGCATCCTGTTCACCACGGGGGTCACCATCGGCTACGACGCGCCCTGGCGCCAGGTGCAGGCCATGCTCCTCGAGGCGGCCGCGAACACGCCGGGCATCGCCACCGACCCCGCGCCCATCGTCAACCAGCACGCCTTGAGCGACTTCTATGTCGACTACCGCCTGACGATCGTGATCCAGGCCCCCTTCCGCAGGACGTTGAGCGCCCTGCACGCCGCGATCCAGGACGTGTTCAACGCCAACAACGTGCAGATCATGAGCCCGCACTACGAAGGCGATCCGCAAGCGGCCAAGGTGGTGCCGAGGGAGAAGCGCGACCCGGGGATCAGCAAGGAATGATGCGGCGCGCTGCGATCACGATCGCCGTGGTGCTGTCCGGCACCGGATCGTTCGCTCAGGAGCCGGATCGGCGCGCGGTGGAGGACACCGTCAAGGCCGGTGAAGCCGCGACCGACCAGCCCAAGCGTTCCCTGCTCAAGTGGAACGAGTTCGACAACAAGTTCTTCTGGTTACGGGTGAGCGCGGGGATCATCGTGGATGCCGGAACCTTCCTTCAGGATCATGACAGCCACGAGCAGTTCCGGGACCTGGAGCCCGACTGGCAGGTGCGCGACAGCCGCGTGCTGCTGAACGGCCGTATCCACACCAAGCGGCCGATCACGTGGTCCGCGGGCCTCATGTACGATGGGGGCAACAACACCTGGTTGGTGCGCCAGACCGGCGTGATGATCGGCGTTCCCGAGCTGAAGGGCAACCTCTGGATCGGCCGCGCCAAGGAGGGCATCTCGCTGAACATGATCATGGTCGGTTACGCGGGCTGGACCATGGAGCGATCCACCAGTGTGGTGGCCATGGTGCCGCTGCTGGCCGACGGGGTGAAATGGCTCGGCTACATCCCGGAGAAGAAGCTGCTCTACAACCTGGGCTGGTTCACCGATGTGCTCAGCGAAGGCCAGTCGTTCTCCTCCTACGACAACCAGTTCGTGGGGCGCCTGGGCTGGCTGCCCATCCTGGAGGAGGATGGCACCCTGTTGCACATCGCCGGCGCCGCCCGCTA
>CAYMXP010000107.1:0-6529 GCA_964394425.1 uncultured Chryseobacterium sp.
TGTTCGAAGGCGCCATCCCCGGCATCTGCGACAAGATCATCAGCGAGCAGGTGCAGCCCATCCGAAGCAACATCAGCCGCAACGACAAGGCGCTGCGGAGCACGTGCGGGCTGAGCAAGGACGCCCCCGATCCCTTCGTGCGCAGCGGCGTGGGCGCCAGCTACAGCAGCGCCCTGCAGGTGCAGGAGGGCCAGCTGCTCTACCTGGTGATCGACTACCAGGACCGCCCGCTCGACGGATACACCATCCGCTTCCACTACGATCCGCCGCCCAAGCCCCCTGAACCGGAGAAAAAGGCCAGCCAGCAGAAACTGCTGATCACCGTGAGCGATGCGAAAAGCGGCAAGCCGGTCGATGCCACCCTCACCATCCAGGGCATGCTGTTCGACTCGATCGTGGAGGCGAAGGGGAAAAGCGGTTATGAATTCTCCATGGACACCTACCGCAACCTGAAGCTGGGCTGCGTGCGCGAGGGCTACATGTTCTTCAGCGCCAAGGTGAAGGGCAGCACCGATCCGGAGGTGAAGGTGGAGGTGAAGCTGCTGCCGATCACCGCCGGCGAACGCGTGGTGCTGGAGGACATCAACTTCGTAGGGAACGACACCAAGGTGTTGCGCTCCTCGGAAGGATCGATGCTGCTGCTGATGCGCTTCATGCAGGCCAACCCCCGGGTGCGCGTGGAGATCCAGGGCCACGTGAACGGGCCCACCTACAAGAACACGAAGGAATTCATCGAGCTGAGCACCGGCCGCGCGAAGACCGTCTATGATTTCCTGGTGGTGAACGACGTGGAACCTTCGCGCATGACTTACGTGGGCAAGGGCAACAGCGAGATGCTCTTCCCCGAGCCCAAGAACAAGGAGCAGAGCGAGGCGAACCGCCGGGTGGTGGTGAAGGTGCTGAGCAATTGAGCCCGCTCGCTTTCCCATTCCACCGCTCATCCCGATCGGCCGGGCAGCCCGGGACCCACCGATAGTTTTGTCCGTCCCGCATGTTCAGCGGGTCCATCGCCATGAGAGCATTCATCCTGCCCGCCATCCTGGTGGCATTCCACGCCGCCGCCCAGCAGCCCTGGACCCTGGACCAATGCCTGCAGCGCGCCGAGCAGCAGAACCTCACCTACCGCAACGCCCAACTCCAGGCCGACCTCGCCGACAAGGCGAGCGACCAGAGCCGCTGGGCCCTGCTGCCCGACCTGAACGCCGGCGCCACGCACGGCTACAACTGGGGCCAGGCCATCGACCGCTACACCAACACCTTCGCCACCGATCGCGTGCGCACCAACAACCTCTGGCTGGGCAGCAACTGGACGCTCTTCCAGGGCATGCGCCTGCAGAACGAGCGAAAGAAGGCCGATCTCGATGCCCAGGCCTCGCTCAAGGGGCTGGAGGCCCAGCGCAACACCATCCGGAAAGAGGTGGTGAACAGCTTCCTCGAGGTGCTTGGGTTGCGCGAGAAGATCCATGCGGCGGAAGCCCAGGCCGGCAGCACCCGCACGCAGGTCGAGGTGACCACGGCGCTCGTGGACGCCGGCAGGGTGGCCCGCGCGCAGCTCTTCGACCTCAAGGCGCAACTCGCGCAGGAGGAGATGAACATCGTGGACCTGCAGAACCAGCACGAACAGGCGCTGCTCCGGTTCGGGCAGCTCCTCTTCCTCACGCCGGACGAGCAGCGTGTTTTTGACATCGCCGCGCCATCGCTCGCATCGCTGGCGATCACCGAACCCGATCGAAGCGTCGATGAAGTGCTGGCCGCCGTCCTCGCCGCCGATCCAGCCTTCGCCGAAGCGCAGCTGAAGGTGCAAAGCGCCGACCGCGACGAAAGCATCGCCCGCAGCGGCGGCATCCCATCCCTGATCTTCAGCGCATCGGTGGGAAGCGGCTATTCCGGGAGCAACACCGAGTTCGTGGGCGATCCGATCGTGGGCGAGCCGATCCCCATCGGCTACACCACTTCCGGCGAGGAAGTGTTCACCGACAACGTGAGCTATGATGTGAAGACGCGGGATTTTGGCGATCAACTGGAGGACAACGTGAACTACTCAACCTCCTGGACCCTGAGCGTCCCGCTCTTCAACAACATGCGCAACCGCCTGGCGATCGACCAGGCGCGCGTTCAGCTGGCCCAGGCCGAACTGGTGCGCGACGGCGAGAAGCAGCGCGTGCAGCGCGACGTGCAGGACGCCCTGCTGCAACAACGGGCGGCCTACCGGCAGTACGTGGCGGCCCGCACGGCGCTGGAAGCCGCGGAGGAATCCTCGCGCTACGCGGAAGAGCGTTTCTCGGCCGGCGCGATCACCTCCGCCGAATTGAACATCGCGAAGAACAACCTGGCCCGTTCCACCGCCGACGTGATCAACGCCCGCTATGCCTGGGTGATGGCCGCCAAGGCGCTCGACATCCTGCAGGGACTGCCGGTGACCCTCTGAGCGGTGGCGCGCATCCTCTGCATCGAAACAGCCACCCACCTCTGCAGCGTGGCGCTCGCCGATGGCCACCGCCTGCTCGCCGAACGCGACGCGGAGGAGCGCGATCGCTTCATCCATGCCGAACGCCTGAACGTGATGGTGGATGATGTGATGAAGGAAGCCGGCCTTGCCATGCGCGAACTGGATGCGGTGGCCGTGGGCGTCGGTCCGGGCAGCTACACCGGGCTGCGCATCGGGCTCAGCGCCGCGAAGGGCTTCTGTTACGCGCTGCGGATCCCGATCATCGGCATCGGCACGCTCGACACCCTTGCCGCGGCGTTCCGGATGACGGATGACGGTCGAGGGTCCGCGGGTGCCGGGATCCTTCACCCGATGATCGATGCGCGAAGGATGGAGGTCTTCACCGGCGACCCACCGCGGCCGGTGGTGCTGGATGAAGGCTGGATCGCCTCGCGGGATCCCGCACGGACACACCTCGTTTTCGGGGATGGGGCGGACAAGGCGGCGGACCTGTGGAAATCGCACCCGGCGATCATCCATGTGCCAGGCATCAAGCCCTGGGCGCGCGCCATGGCGCCCATCGCGATGGCGCGGTCGGCGGAGAAGCGCTTCGATGACCTGGCCTATCTGGTGCCGAACTATGGCAAGGAGGCCAGGGTCACGCGACCCGCTTCGGGCTCATAAGCCCGCCAGGATCGCCAGCAGGGCCACCATGGGCAGGTCGCCTTCCACGTGGAGGATCGCATCGCCCTTCATGCCGAAGGGGCCCTCGGCAAGGAACACGTCGTTCCCGTCCAGCACGAAGGCGCCCTCCTGTTTGTTGCAGAAAGCGCCATCGGCGCGGAACACCTTGTGGCCTTCGAGCAGCAGCGCGCAGGAAGCGTTCGTTCCCAGGGTGCCCTGGCAGCGCATGAAGCGGTCGCCTTCCGCCACGAAGGCGCAGGAGCCCCGCCGCCCGAACGCATCGGCCGCGTGCCACACCGCGTCGTCCTCGTCCAGCACATAGATGCATGGGCCACGCGAGCCGAACGGTCCGCAGGCCTGGAAGATCCTGTCGCCTTCGACCACGAAGGCCGCATCACCGGGCGTGGCGAAGGGGCCGTAGGCCCAGCGGATGACCGCTTGCTGTGCCTTCGCATGGCCGGTGACGAACAGGCCGGCAAGCAGGCAACAGGCGGCGGATCGTCGGAGGATCATCGCCGCGTGGTCGAATAGCGCACGATGTGGATCAACCCCGTATCCATCGCCTTCATCACCGTCGCTTTCAGCAGCATGGTCGTCTCCTCATAAAGGAACTCCTGGTGGGCCACCTGCACCTGGTCGCGCCATTGATCGCAGACCGTCACGTTGCCCGCGGCATCGTACCTCCACTCGTGCCGTGCCTTGCCCGGAGCGTCCAGGTCGGGCTGGTCGATGCGCTCGGCGAGCCTGCCCTTCTCATCGTACCGGAAGGTGATGCGCCCGCGGCGACCGGTGACGATCCAACGATCCTCGATGGCGCGCAGGTAACCCCAGCGGTCCCGGTGCCACGAGCGCTCGCGGTAGGGCAGGCCCGCGCTGTTCAGGAAGGTGGTGCTCCAGGCGGTGTCGTTGATCGTGCCGTGTACGAAGCGCTCATCGCTGATCTCCGTGCGACGGCCGGGTGACAGCTTGTACCGGTCGGTGCCCAGATTCTCGACGCGGGCGTAGGTCTCCCTTGTCACACGGCCCTCCGCATCAAGTTCGCGGTCCAGGGTGAAATGGCCGTTGAGGTCGTTGTGCAGTTCGCCGGTCACCCGGCCTTGGGGGTCGTAGCTGAAGATGATCGATGCGGTGTCGTGACCGGTGCCCGGCCGGCCGAAGGAATGGTTGCGGTAGGTGGTGCGCCCCTGCTCATCGAACTGGTACAGGATCCCGCCGCTCCTTTCGCGCATCGGCTCGTTCTCGCGCTTCACCATGGGCTGTCCGTGGATGGAGGCGATGCCGTTGCGCGCGATGAACGCCGGGTTGAAACGCAACGTCGCGGGATCGTCGGTGCCCGGCTCGATCAGGAGCACCTGTGAGAACGCTCCTTCACCACAGAGACACAGGGCCCACAGGGCGATGCTTCGTACCGCAACGACGCGACAACGCAACGAGCGCGCCACCCAATGAACACGGAGGGCTGGCATCCGGTGAAGGAGGTATTCCGTTGTCCGCGGGCCTGCCTCGTGTTCCCGTCGCGTCGTCGCGCCTTGCCTTCGCCGAAGCGGCTTCGCGCAGGCACGGTCGTCGTGGTTGGAATTCATGGGGGGCTATCGCAACTGCTTCAAGGCTTCATCCACGGTGGCCACCGGCAGCCGGCACACCTTGTTCTCGCACACGAAGATGGTCGTGCCGTTGCCGAGCAGCTTCCCTTCCAGCAGGGGCAGGGTGCTTTCCGCCCGGCTTCCGAGGAACATCGCGTTGGGCAGGTAGTGCGCGCCAAAGCCCCGCCGGCGTTCCAGGCATTCGGGTCCGGTGATGGCGATCTCGTGGAAGGGGAACACATGGCCGAGCATGAGCTGGGCCCAGTTGCTGTGGCCCTGGGGATGGTCGGCCATCCGGTCCTTCACGTTGTTCAGCATGCCGGTGCTGATGTCGAGGAAGCGCCGCTCATCGAACAGATGGCCCAGGGCGAAGAGGTTCCGCGCCATCGTCGAATTGCTCGCGGGGATCACGTTGTCGGCGGTCTCCATCGTGCGTGCGATCAGCGGCGGGTCCTGGTCGCTGGTGAACCAGAACATGCCGGTGGCCTTGTCGTGGAAGTGGGTGATCGCATGATCAGCGAGGGTGCGCGCCTCGTTCAACCAACGCTCCTCGAAGGTCACCGAGTACAGGCTCAACAGCGCTTCGATGGTGAAGGCGTAGTCCTCCAGGTAGCCGTTGATCGCCGACTTGCCGGCTTTGTAGCCGTGCCAGAGCCCGCCGTCGGCGCGCCGGGCCACCTTCAGCAGCAGCTCCATGTTCCTTCGCGCCGGGGCGAGCCAGGCTTCGTCGCCAAAGGCCGCGTAGGCGTCGCAGAGGCCGGTCACCATCATGGCGTTCCAGCTGGTGAGGCTCTTGTCATCAAGACCGGGCCGCACGCGCTTTCCCCGTTCAGCGAGCAGGCGTGCGTTCAGGACCGCCCTTTGTTCCGGGTCCGCATCCGGTGCGCGCAGCAGGATGTAGTTGCCGTGCTCCCACAGGCCCTTTGCGTTCACGTCGTACATCACCTCGGCTGCCGGAAAGTCGTTGCCCAGCACGCGCTGCAATTCCTCCCGGGTCCACACGTAGAATTTTCCCTCCTCGCCTTCGCTGTCGGCGTCCAGCGCGCTGTAGAACGCGCCCTCGGGCGAGGTCATCTCCCGGTCGATCCAGGCGATCGTCTGTCGCACCACCTCCTGGTACAGCGGTTTCTTGAAAGCCTGGTACGCCTGGCTGTAAAGCGAGACAAGCTGCGCGTTGTCGTAGAGCATCTTCTCGAAGTGCGGCACCTTCCAGAGCACGTCGGTGCTGTAACGCGCGAAGCCGCCACCCACCTGGTCATAGATCCCGCCCATGGCCATCCGGTCGAGGGTGAGCTCCACGTGGTCCAGCAGGGCCGCTTCGTCGGTGAGCGTGCCCTGCCGCAGGAGGAATTGCAGGTTGTTGGGCATGGGGAACTTGGGCGCCCGGTCGGGCCCTCCATAGGCGTGGTCGAATTCCTTTTCCCAGGCGTCGACCAGTTCGGCAAGTTGCCGGCGCGTGAAGACCGGCGGATCCTCGTTGAGCTGCACCAGGTCGGCACCCTTCACGCCTTCGTGCAGTTGTCCGGCATGGCGGATCACGCGTTGAGGATCGCGCTTCCAGGTCTCCGCCAGGTCCTGGACCACCTGCTTCCATTGCTCCGGCGGATAGTAGGTGCCGCCGTACACGGGTCTTCCATCGGGAAGCGTGAAGCAGTTGAGCGGCCAGCCCCCGCGGCCGGTCATCAGTTGCACGGCGGTCATGTACACCTGGTCCACGTCGGGCCGCTCTTCGCGATCCACCTTGATGCACACGAAGCGGTCGTTCATCAGCGCGGCGATGGTATCGTTCTCGAAGCTCTCGCGCTCCATCACGTGGCACCAGTGGCAGCTGCTG
>CAYMXP010000108.1:0-6482 GCA_964394425.1 uncultured Chryseobacterium sp.
CAGTTGTGAAAGGCTTTCAGGTCAAGATCTTTGACAAGCTGTGACACCAATTGCACGTCGGCCAGCTTTTCGAGCATGGTTGTGAAAGGCTTTCAGGTCAAGATCTTTGACAAGCTGTGACACCCCCGCGACGGTCGCGACGGGTGGACATGGCGTTGTGAAAGGCTTTCAGGTCAAGATCTTTGACAAGCTGTGACACCCTTCGATCACTCGTGGGTCGTCTATCGCGTGTTGTGAAAGGCTTTCAGGTCAAGATCTTTGACAAGCTGTGACACCAGACCCCTCTTGAACCGCTACAACCACGCGGTTTCAGGGCCAACGGGACGATGGGAAAAACAGCCACGGCAGCGAAGGCCCTCCGATATCGGGGGGCCTTTCGTTTTACCGATCTCAGAAGAGTTCCAATTGCTGCGGGGTATCGGGCCGCTCGCTGGGCTTTTGACCGCGAAAGAACTCCATCATGCCGAATTGCCTGTCGGTGAGCGTGAACACGATCACCTCGCCCTCCGCGGGCAGCAGGCGCTTCACCCGCTTGATGTGGACCCCGGCGTTCTCCGCGCTGTTGCAGTGCCGGGTGTAGATGCTGTACTGCATCATGGTGAAGCCGTCCCCTTTGAGCTCCTTGCGGAACCGCGCGTGATCGCGCCGGTGCTGGCTGGTCTCGGTGGGCAGGTCGAAAAAGACGAAGACCCACATGATGCGGTATTCATCGAGCCGGCCCATCGGCTCATGCGCGTTCGGGCCAGAGGGCCTTGCGCTCGCCTTCGCCGAAGCATTGGGCCACGCTCGCGGTGGTGCGCTGCACGGCCACCAGCAGCGGACTGCGCTGGTCCTCGATCCGCACATCCAGGGTGGGGATCCTCAGCAGGTGGCCCTTGATCTCCGTGGTCAATTCCTTCGGGTCGATGCGCTCCTTCACCAGCAGTTCCAGCACGACCTCGTCCACCCAGGGGCGGTAGGGCTCCATGATGTCGTCGGCCAGGCAATAGGCGTTGTACTTGTTGCGGTGGTGGATGCCCAGGGTGGGCAGCAGGCCGCTGCCCACGAGCGAACGCGCCACCACGGCCCGCAGGATGGCGTAGCCGTAGTTGAGCAGGTTGTTGGGCGGATCGCCGAAGCGGTGGCGGATGAAACGCAGGTGCGCCGGGAAGAGGTGCTTCCAGTAATGCGCGGCGCCGCGCGCCTCCAAGTTGTCCGGATCCCCACTGCGGGTGTTGCGCGCGAACTCGCGCAGTACGTCGCCCGGTACACCGATCTGTTCCAGCACGGCGGCCTGGTTGCGCAATTTGGCCTGCACGCACTGCATCCACAGGTTCTTCTTCAGCGGTTCGCTGGCCTCGATCTGCGCGCGGAAGAGCTCGGTCTGCACGGTGTGCCCATCGAGATTGAGGAGAAGACCCGTGGGCAGGTGCTGCTCGTTGCAGGTGATCACCGCCGCATTGTTGTCCAGCAGAGCCGCCAGCAACAACTGCGTCACCACCACGCGTTCGTGGTCCATGATCAGCACGCCGATGTCCTCGATGGGCACGGTCTTGTCCTCCAGGCCCAGTTCCTTCGGGTATTGCACCACCAGCTGGCCCTCGCGCCGCCGCAAGGTGCAAGGGCTGCCGATATGGATGGTGCGCTTGATCATTGCCAAAGGGGGCTCACGCGGCCGAGACGATCAACCTTGACCGGGATGGCAACGTGCGAGATCTTGGTTCGTGGATCATCGCGATCTTCAAATACCGTACAGTTCTGGCTACCGAATTCCTTGGCCTCGAAGCCATCTGCGATCGCGCTCACGCTTGTATGGATGAAGTAGTGTGCATCACCAGAGAACTTCACCGTCATGTACAATCGCTCCCAGATCGCCTCCTGATCGGCCCACGGGATATCGCGAAGCTGCTCCCCCGGACGCGGCACGTACACGGGGTCCTTCTTGCGCAGGAGGAAGGTGCGGTGCCATGGGCGAGGTTCGTACAACGGCAGGCCCTCGCGGGTGCGCAGCACGGCATCGTAGAAGGGGATGATGTCGAAGGCCCGCACGCCCGTCTCCTCATGCACATGCACGGCCAGGGCGTAGTTCTCACCCATCTTGATGTGCAGTCGCTCGTTGCTCGATCCGGGCCGGAGCAGTTGCCGGTGGCCATCGGTATCCCACACCGGTGTGTCGTGCTTCTTGATGCGCACCCGCTTGAGCGGCATGGTACGTCCATCGTTCAACTGGGTGAGGCCGTCGTCGGTGAGGGCCAGCTCGTGATCGCCGTTGTGCGCGGCCACGTGTGCGTCCAGGGCGCGTGCCACGCCGGTATCCAGCACCTTGGTCATCATTTTCGTTGACAGCCCGCCCACGGCCTGTGTGCTCACGTAGTACGGCACCAGCACGGTCAGTTCCATCACATCCACCTCGGCCTTTTTCTTTTTGCTCCACTTGCGGGGCGGGTACTTCTTCCAGGCCTTCAACGCGGCCTTCGTGTCGCCGTTGAATTTGGCCAGGCGCTCGTGCAGCCATTCACGTTCACGTTCATGGGAAAGGAAGCGCGTATTGTAGCCCGGTTCCCCTTTCGCGATGGGGCGTATCTCGTGCAAGGGACCTTCCTTGCCGCTGATCTCGGCCAGCCGTTTGAACACCTTGTCGATGGGCATGCGTTCCTGCCGGCGCACCTCGCCCATGGGCTGTTCCTCGTGGAGCTTGCCGCGCACGGCGAGCAGGCGCTTGCCATCGGGCATCACCTGCGGCCGACCCTTTCTACCGGTACGCACCACACCGGTGGCCGGGTCGAGGTAGGCCGTGCGGTTGCTGGTCTTGGTCACCAGCCGCTGGCGGTTCTTGATGCTGGGGATGGTGCGCTCCAACTGGTCCTTCACCAGTTGTCGCAGTTCGCGGTGGGGCAGGGGCCACCAGGTGAGGCCGCCGGCGCGTTCCTCCTCGCTCAAGGGGTCGCCTTTCTGCTTGAGCTGCGCCACCTTCTGGATGTACTTCTGCCGGGTGAGCGCCACCACCAGCGCGTCCAGCGCGTGGTGCCGGTGATCGATCCGCTTGTCATAGCCCTCGATACGGTAGTCGGTGTGAGTGGCGCCGTTGGTGCGGTGCAGTTCGGTGATGAGCTCGCGGCCCACGATGCCTTCCAGCCTGCGGAAGCGGGGCAACAGCACTTCCTTGTACACGGCGGTGAGGCCCCATTCGTTCTTCAAGGCATCGGTCACCTGGCCCACACTGGTGTTCACAGGGGCGATGCGCTCCAGCAGCTTGCGCAATTCGGTGCCGATGTAGCGCGTCTCGTTCATCTGCCGGGCGATGAAGCTCTCGGGCACTTCGGTGGCCATCAGCTTCTTCCGCTTGCCGAAGGACAATTCCAGGTCGTTGATCCGCTTGACGTACTGCTCGAAGGCTGTTTCGCCCTTGCTCTTCATGTAAACAGCGCCCAGCGCATTGCCCTTGGCCGCGTTCTCCGTGCGCAGGCAGAGCACCTTGTTGGTCAGGCTGTCGTCGTAGAACAGCGTCTTGGGGATGATGTGGTCCACATCTGTTTCCCGGCTGAAGAGCTGGCTGGCCTCGATCGGCTTGCCGCTGTACATGCACTGGTGCTTCTGCTGTTCCCAAAGCTCGTAGCGCTCGATGTCCTTGCCGGTGGGCCGTGCCTTGCCGAAGTCCTCCTGCAGGCGCTCCACCACTTTCTTGCGGGCGGCTTCGCGTGTACGGTTGTTCGCAGTGGCTTTCTCCCTCTCGCCGATGCTCTGCCGCAGCTCGCGCGCCAGTTCGATCCGGAAGCTGGTGGGTCGCTCACCACTGAGCAGGTCTTTCCAGATGTCACGCACCACCATCAGCGCTTCATTCACCACCTGTTCCACGGTGGGGTTGCGCAGGAAGCCGCGCGGCATGGACCTGATGTCCTCGGGTGCGTTCAGCCGTTCGCCGCTCCGTGCGCGGTGATCCCCGTAGGCCACGGAAGCCGCGAGCCAGTACGGCAGTCCCTGGAACTGCTCGATGGAGGTGAGCCCGGTCACGGCGTCGCGCATCTCCTGCTTCATGTCCTCGCTGCCACGGTGGTCGATCACGTGCTGCACGCGCTTCTGCAGGCCCGGCGGCCAATTCGTCTCGCTCCATGAAGGTCCACAGACCATGAGCTGCGCGATGCGCCCGGCCGCGCGCGATGAGACCGCGCCATGCTTGCGCTCGAAGCGCACCCTGGCCAGGGCCTCGGCGGTGGCATCGTCCAGGTCGAGGAGCTTCTTCACCGCACCCTTGCGGTGTTCGAACTCGGGAGTTGCATAGAGCACATGCCAGAGCTTGAAGAGCAAGGTGCCTTCGAGGGCGTGAACGTCTTGGGCCTGTGCGACGAGCTGCTCCCATGAAGGATGCTCGCCCAGCACCTTGCGCAGTTTGGTGAGCGTGATATGCCCCGGCAGGTCGGCGCGCAGGTTCCACTCCTTTCCGCTCTTCTTCAGCTTCAGCTTTTGGAGCAGCCCACCTTCGGTGATCTTCTCCTGTTCCATCGTCTGGCTCACCACGTCGAGCCGTTGCTCGGGTGTGAGCGGTACCTCGCGCATGTACTTGTCGCGCAGCTTGATGTTGTTCACCTGCTGCCAGATGCGGAAGAGCTGATAGACCGGGGAGCTCACCGGTGCCACCGGCTTGCGCTCGAAGCGGCACTCACCCTTGTTCGCGGCCTGGCTTTTCAGCTGGCGCTGGTAGTAGATCACGAAATCGCGAAGGATGGTGCCGAGCTCCTTGCTGGCCCATTGAGAGCGTAACGACAGATTGCGCGGGATGAGCGTTTCCAACACGCGATCGCGTAGCGCAGACTCCTTCAACTCAGGATGGGCATCGACCTGCCGTTTCCAGATGGCATCGAACTCCGCGCGGTAGCGTTCGCGCAGCACCACGCGCTCGCGAAAGCGGGGAGGCTGCGATGGGTTCTCCACCAGCTCGCGGTGGAAGTATTGCCCTGGGTGCAGTCCGCTTTCTTCCAGCTTCTTGTCGAGTTCATCCTTGCCCTTCAGCCAGTCGCTCACGTTCACGCGGTAAAAGGTGGTCGAAGGCCCCTTGGAGGTCTGCTTGGTCTTGATCTGGATGTACAGCTCCTGCCCTTCAACCTCCTTGAACGACGTATGGGTGGTGGTCCCGCTGATCACTTCACCTTCATGGTCCACTTCCACGCGCAGGATCTCCTTCTTCCCTTTGGCATCCTCCACGCTCCACGAGAGCACCTTGACCTTCTTCACCTCCGTTGTGGTTCCGGACTCCTTCTCCTCGGCCTTGTTGTCCTGGCCTTTCAACTCGTCCATCAGGTCGCCGATGTCCTTGTAGCCCCGGCGCTGGTTCATGTGGTAGAGCACGCGGCCCAGGTCCTGAAGGTTGATGGCCTTTTCAACGGCACTGGCGCGCAGGCCATAGAGTTCAAGCGCGGTGAGCATCGGGGAGGCGGTGGTGAGCGGCTCGCCGAGCTTGTCAGGCCATGCGCCGATCAGCTTGAGCACCTTCACCAGGTTGGCCCGGCGCAGCTTGTACCGCTGGTTGTTCCGGCGCATGCTTCGGTAACGCCGCCGATCCGCGTTGCGCGTCTGGGCCTTGCCCTGCTCGAAGTTCCGGGTGTCGTCGTTGCTGGGAATGATCCGCGAACCCATGCCATGCAGCTTCTTCAGATCATTGCCCTTCATTTCCACCACGGCCCAGCCGACGCTGTTACTGCCGATATCGAGCCCTACGATCAGTTCGTTGTTGTTTTCCATCGCGGTAAGGAGTTAATGTTCGCCTGTAGCAGCGGCCGGAGCAGAACCTCAACGGCAGGCGAACGGCGTTGAAAATATCCTTTCTTTTTCTACACTTGTGGCGACCTGAAGTCTTTCACAATAAGGATGATTCCGTTGTGAGAACTAAGCTTCAAGGCTTACCGCGGCCCGCCGAAAGGCGGGTCGCGGTTTTCGTGCCCTCGCGCCGCACCCATCGCCCAGCCCCCCCTTTCCCCCCGCCCCCGGTTGAAAACCCTTCACCGGCCGCCGTCGCCTTCTGCCCGCGCGCATGCACATTTGATCGTCGCACGCACCCACGGGGTGCTCCTGCGGGCGGCCCTAACCTTCTCGACAATGAAGTACTGGATAGGGAAGCGCCTGCGCCTGTTCCGTCGCGAGAAAGAGTTGAAGCAAAGCATCCTGGGCAGCGTGGCCGGCATGTGCCAGAGCGACGTGAGCCGCATGGAGAACGGCGAGCTGGACCCCGGCTTCCACTCCGTGATGGCCATGCTGCAGGTCATGGGCCGGAAGCTGAGCGAGGTGGTGGACGACGAGGGCCGGCCGGTCCCGAAGCGGGAGTAGACGGCGCCCCATCGGGGTCCGGTCCAGCCGGGCCGGTGTGCGGATCCCCGCCGTCCAGGCATGTGAGCCTTGAGGGCAAGGCATGTGATCCTCGCGGTCGATGCATGTGATCCTCGCGGTCGAGGCATGCGATCCTCGCGGTCGAGGCATGTGATCCTCGCGGTCGAGGCATGTGATCCTCGCGG
>CAYMXP010000109.1:0-6431 GCA_964394425.1 uncultured Chryseobacterium sp.
TGCGCACCTTGCTTTGGATCTCGTTCTTCATCTCCAGCATCTGCAACTCCTTGGTGAGGTGGGCCAGCAGCAGCTTGGCGCGTTCGCGCAGGTCGGCCACTTCGAGCATCTTCTGCTTCTCGGCGACCTCGGCGTTCATGTTGCTGCTGATGAAATTCACCAGGAAGCTGGGCGAGTCGATGTTCTTGATGGCGAACTGGGCCTCGCTGGGGATGTGGGGGCTCTGCTTGATGATCTCCATGGCCAGGTCCTTCAGCGAGCTCACCAGCGCATCGAACTCCTTGTCGCTCTTGTCGGGCCGCAGCTCGGCGAACTCCTTCACCTTCGCGGTGAAGTAGGGATCGAGCCTGGCCATCTCGATGATCTCGAAGCGTTTCTTGCCCTGGATGATGGCCGTGGTGCTTCCGTCGGGCATGCGCAGCATGCGGATGATCTGGGCGATGGTGCCCACCTTGTTCAGATCGTCCGGCCGCGGCTCTTCGATCCGGCTGTCCTTCTGGCTCACCACGCCCAGGGTGCGGTTGCCCTTGTACACGTCCTGGATCAGGCGGATGCTGCGGTCGCGCCCCACGGTGATGGGGATCACGACCCCGGGAAAGAGCACGGTGTTGCGCAGCGGAAGGATCGGGAGCTCCGGCGGCGTGCGCTCGGCGTTCATCTGTTCCTCGTCTTCCGCGGTGATCAGAGGGATCAGCTCGGTCTCGTTCTCGATCTGTTCGGAGGAGAAGAGGGATTCGCTCGGCAGGAGTTCTTTCATCGGGTGGTGCGGTGCCAGAAAGTCAGGGACAAAACTACTCCGCACCCGCAGGTGCGGCCCGAGGTGGCGTTCCACGACGGCGTCGCGCGAGGGCCAATGACCGTGCCGGTGGAGGAAAAGGAAAGTCTGTCAGCAGGCGCGATGGTGGATGTCCACGGTCAGTGGCCGGCCTGTTCGAAGACCCGGCGGAGGATCCCCTCTTCCACGGCGTCCATTTTCCTGCCACGCCGATCCATCACCCGGCGCGCCGTGTCCAGGGCCTTTTCCAGTTCGTGTTCATCAAGGCCGTCGGCTCCACCCCAGCCGAAGCTCGGGATGTGCTTCGGGGGGAACCCGCCGCCGAACACGTTGGCGCACACGCCCACCACCGTGCCGGTGTTGAACATGGTGTTGATGCCGCACTTGGAGTGATCGCCCATGATCAGGCCGCAGAACGTAGCGCCCGTTCCGATCATCGCCTCCTCGGCGTAGCTCCACGTTCGCACCTCGCCATAGGTGTTCTTCAGGTTGCTGGTATTGGTGTCTGCGCCCAGGTTGCACCATTCACCCAGCACGCTGTTGCCCAGGAACCCATCGTGCGCCTTGTTGCTGAAGCCGAGGATCACGCTGTTGGTCACTTCGCCTCCCACGCGACAATGTGGACCGATGGCCGTGGGTCCGTAGATCTTGGCGCCCATCTTCAACTGGGCATGTTCCCCGAGCGCGAACGGTCCGCGGATCAGGCAGCCTTCCATCACCTCGGCGCCTTCGCCGATGTGGATGGGGCCGTTGGTCGTGTTGAACACGCTGGCCTCCACCACGGCGCCGGGTTCAACGAAGAGCAGGTTCGGGTCGCCGATCACGGTGTTGAAGGCGCTGATGCTTTCGGAGCGGCGTCCATCGGTGAGCAGGACGAAATCGTTGAGCAGCGCATGGCCGCAATGCTGGAACAGGTGCCAGGGACGATCGATCGCATTCACTTCGCCCTGGAAGGCGACCGGCTTGAGGAATGCGGGCGGGTCCGACCAATCGAAGTCCGAGGGCGATGCCCCGCCGCCCTCACAGAAGGCGAGGGGCCTGCCGTTGCTCACCAGCACCTGACCGGGTTCCATGTCCAGCACGGCCGTCACCAGGTCGGGTGATGGCAGCAGGCCGCCGTTCACCTCGCGGACCACCTCGCCTTGAACGGCCGGGAATTTTTGCTGCAGGTAGGTTTCCGTGCGCCAGCCCACGGGCAGTTCGGTCATGCGCCCCCAGGCCTCGGCGATCGTGAGGATGCCCGGTCGCAGCGCGCCAACGGGGCGCGTGAAGGTGAGCGGCTGCAGCCGGCGGTGCAGTCCGGCGTCGGAGAGCAGGATCGACATTGCGGAGGTGAAGATGGGAAGATCCCGCCTTCACCCTCCGGGGATCACATCCAGAAGTTGGTGAGCCAGTAGCAGAAGCCGGCCAGCAGCGCGCTCACGGGGATGGTGAGGATCCAGGCCCAGAGCAGCCGGATCGTGATGCCCCAGCGCACGGCGCTGGTGCGTTTCACGGCGCCCACGCCAATGATCGACCCGGTGATGGTGTGCGTGGTGCTCACCGGGATGCCGGCCTGCTCGGTGAAGAACAGCGTGAAGGCGCCGCTGGTCTCGGCGCACACCCCTTCCAGCGGGGTCACTTTCGTGATGCGCGTGCCCATGGTCTTCACGATGCGCCAGCCGCCGCTCAGGGTGCCCAGGCCGATGGCCGTATAGCAGGCGAACGGCACCCAGAACGGCATCTCCTTGATGTCGCCGATGTCGCCGTTGGCCACCAGCGCGGCGGCGATGATGCCCATGACCTTCTGGGCATCGTTGCCGCCGTGGCCGACGCTGAACGAGGCGGAGGTCAGCAGTTGCAGGCGCTTGAACATGTTGGCGATGCTGTGCGCCGTCGGGGTCTTCACCCGTTCGACATAGATGTAAGCCAGGATGAAGATCAACAGGCCCGCCATGATGCAATAGCGCAGGACGTGATTGTCCGCCCGATCCAGGTCCCTGCCCAGCCTGCTTTCGTCCACCAGCGGATCGGAGGCCTTGATCCGCGCCGCGGTGCGCGCCCCGCCACCCGGCACGAAGTCATCGAGGTGGATCCGCGCGGCGTCGAACCGGGCGAGCGCCTTCTGGTGATCGGCCGCCGCGGCGGGGTCGGTCTCCGCGGCCTGTTCCAGTTCCTTCAGCTCGAAGTGCTTGGAGAGGACCTCCTCCTGCTTCTGATGCATGAAATACCCGAACGCCATCCAGATCGCCACGCCGGAGAGGACCATCAGACCCACGCGGGCCCAGACGTCGCGCATGATGGTGACCAGGGTGATGCAGATGGAGATCACCATGCCCATCAGGGGGGCCAGGAAGATGAACAGCAGCGTCCAGGTGATCTTGCTGCCTTCCACCACGTCCTTGAGCTGGAAGCCATCGGCGACCGCCAGCGCGTGGGCGATCGCGGCGCCGGCGAAGCCTCCGATCAGCGTGTGCGAACTGGAGGACGGGATGCCATACCACCAGGTGAGCAGGTTCCAGCAGATGGCGGCGATCAGGCCGGAGAGGATCACCTGGAGGGTGATGAACTGGGCATGCACCGTCTTGCCGATGGTGTTGGCCACCGCGTGGTCCTTGAAGATGAAGAAGGCGATGAAGTTGAAGAAGGCCGCCCAAAGCACCGCCTGGAAGGGGGTGAGCACCTTGGTGCTCACCACCGTGGCGATGGAGTTCGCCGCGTCGTGGAAGCCGTTGATGTAATCGAAGATCAGCGCCAGGGCGATGACCACGAAGAGCAGCGTCATGTGCTCAGGCGTACTTGAGGAAGATCGATTCGATCACGTTGCCGGCGTCCTCGCACTTGTCGGTGGCCAGTTCCAGGTCGCGGTACATCAACCGGTACTTCATCAGCCGCAGGGTGTCCTTCTCCTGGCGGAACAGGCGGGAGATGCCCTCGTCATGCACGCTGTCGGCCTCGTTCTCCATGCTGTTGATCTGCACCACGAACTCGTTCTGGCCGGTGCTCTTGTGCATGTTGCGCAGGCTCTGCACGGCCAGCTGCACGATCTTGCAGCCCTCGTTCACCAGGCGGGCCAGTTCGCGGCAGGTGTCGTCGGGTTCGCCCACGTCGTACAATTCGAGGTTCTTCCCGGAGGAGAGGATGTAGTCGGCGATGTCGTCCAGCGCCACCGCCAGGGAGTGGATGTCCTCGCGGTCGATGGGCGTGATGAAATTGCGCGCCAGGTCGGTGAAGATGGTATGCGTCAGGTCGTCGTTGGCATGCTCGGCCTGTTGCAGCCGCTCGAGCATCGCCGCCCGCTGCGCGCCGGGGCTGGTGCCCATGATCAGCATCAGGTCCTCGCTCATCTTCAGCACGTTGCTGGCCGAGGCCTCGAAGTGGTAGAAGAACACGCGGTCGCGCGGCTTGAACATCCGGAAGAAGGATCCGATCATGGGGAGGGAGGTTGCGGTTCCGCGGGCCGAAACTATCCGGGCGGGTTCCTCCGATCCCCGCCGGGGCCGAGGCATAACGGAGATTTAACGTTGGCTTAGATCAGCGGCCGCCCACCCGGTCCGGGTCAACGGCCGGCCCGTTCGGCATCATCCTCCAGGTGCAGCGCATGCAGCAGGCGGTGCGCCAGCGGGGCCAGCATCACCGCCACGGTGCCCATGAGCGCGATGCTGCTGTACAGCGCGTAGAAGGATGCGAAGTACTTGGCGCCCTCGTTCGGAAGGGCCCCCACCGGTCCCATCCCGCTGAGGATCATCGATGCGTTGAGGAAGGCATCCGTGGGAGCGAAGCCCGCGAAGTGCATGTATCCGGCCATTCCCAGCCCGAGCGAAACACCGATGAACAACGTGGCGCCGGCGAGGAATTTCAACTGCCGCCGGAGGAACGTCATCCGGTCCAGCAGCGGCTCGTGGCGGTGTTCGAAGCGCATTGTTCGCAAAATGAGCCGCGCCGCATCGACCGCGATGGAGGCGATGGGAAATTTGTCCACGTGCCCCGGTTCGCCGGCGTCGGCTGCTGGGAAGCGCATGCGGCATGCACTTCGAACTGCTGGAGGAATTGATCGTGGTGCTCGCCCTGGCGGTGGGCATCATCCTGTTGTTCCGGCGTTTCAAGGTGCCCTCGGTACTGGGCTTCATCATCACGGGCATCATCGCGGGGCCGCACGTATCCGGACTGGTCAAGGAGACGGAGAGCGTGATGATGCTGGCGGAGATCGGGGTCATCTTCCTGCTCTTCGTCATCGGCATGGAGTTCTCGCTGAAAAAGCTCGCCTCGCTGGGCGCGGCGGTGTTCATCGGCGGCTCACTGCAAACGGGCCTCACCATCGGCGGCGTGGCGGTGGTGGCGCATCTGCTAGGGTCCTCCTGGCCCTCCGCCGTCTTCATCGGGTTCCTGGTCTCCCTCAGCAGCACGGCCATCGTGCTGCGCGTCCTCAAGGAGAAGGGCCGCACCGACGCGCCTTTCGGCCGGTTGAGCACCGCCATCCTGATCTTCCAGGACGTGATGATCGTGCCCATGATGCTGGTGACCCCGCTGCTCGCCGGGCGCTCCACCGCCATCGGCATGGACCTGCTGCTTCTGCTGGGCAAGGTGCTGCTGCTGCTGGTGGCCGTCTACCTCAGCGGCCGGTTCGTGGTGCCGCGCCTGCTGAAGGCCGTCGCGCGCGGACACAACCGGGAGCTCTTCCTGATCACCATCGTGAGCCTGTGCATGGCGGCCGCCTGGTTCACATCGGCCCTGGGGCTTTCGCTGGCATTGGGTGCCTTCTTCGCCGGGCTGATCGTCAGCGAGACCGACGAGGCCTATCAGGCCACGGGCATCGTGGAACCCTTCCACGGGCTGTTCATGAGCTTCTTCTTCGTGTCCATCGGCATGCTGGTGGATCCGGCGCAGGTGGCCGCGCGGCCCTTCACCGTCCTGGGCCTGGTGCTGCTGGTCACCATCCTGAAGGTCGTCGCCGCGTTCACGGCCGTGTGGGTGTTGCGCTATCCGTTGCGCACGGCGATGCTCAGTTCGCTGGCGCTCTTCCAGGTCGGGGAATTCGCCTTCGTGCTCGCCGTTGCGGGCATGGACCTGGGGTTGCTCAGCGCGCCGCAGTACCAGCTCTTCCTGGCGGTGTCCATCATCACCATGGGCGCCACGCCGTTCGCGCTGGAGTACGCCGATCGGATCACGCGGCGGCTGTTCACCGCCTTCATGCCGCTCGCCGTGCAGGCACGCCTGGAGAAGTTCATGCGCGTCAGGCGCCAGCAGGAACAGCAGGTCGCGCGCAGGTTGAAGGACCACGTGGTGATCATCGGGTTCGGGCTGAACGGGCAGAACGTGGCGCGCGCGGCGCAGAGCGCGCGCATCCGCTGCTCGGTGATCGAGGAGGATCCCGGGCTCGTGCATCGCGCCGTCGAGCAGGGGCTGCACGTGGTGCAGGGCGATGCCACCAACCCCCACATGCTCGAACAGGCGCACGTGGGCAGCGCGCGCGTGGCGGTGGTCGCCATCAGCGACCCGGAGGCCACGCGCAAGATCGTGGCCGGCGTGCGCGCGATGAGCACCGCCTACCTCATCGTGCGCACCCGGTACGTGCATGAGATCGCCGCCAACCTGGAGGCCGGCGCCAACGAAGTGATCCCCGAGGAGTTCGAGACCTCGATCGAGATCTTCTACCGTGTGCTGCGCAAGTACCTCG
>CAYMXP010000110.1:0-6232 GCA_964394425.1 uncultured Chryseobacterium sp.
ACCTCAACGTGAACGGCAAGGACCACATGGAGCGGCTGGCCATCCAGTAGGCCGTTCCATCCCCTTTTGGTGCGAAGCCCCCCGGCGATCCGGGGGGCTTCGCATTTCATGGCGCTCGAGGCCCGGCCCGCCTCGCGAGTTCGGTCCATGCAATGTTCCGGTTCGTCGATGAAAAAAGTTGACTTGTCGGAGGCGGCCCTGGACCTTCGCGCAGGCATTGAACCGCCCCCGCCATGCATCGTTCCATCCTCCGCCCGGCCCTGCCGGCCTTCGCAGCCCTGTTCCTCAGCGCCCCAGCCGCCGCGCAGGTGGCCACCGCCTACGCCTTCACCCAAAGCGCGGGCAGCTACACGGAGATCACCGGAGGCACCCTGCTGTGGGGGGGCTTTCTTGGGAGCTTCGACGACAACGTCTCCGGGGCGCAGACCATCCCCTCGTTCAACTACGACGGCACGGCGTACACCACGATGTACGTGTCGGCCAACGGCTACATCACCTTCGGGGCGGCGCCGGCCGGCACCGACTACACGCCGCTGAGCAGCCTGGCCGCCTACGCGGGTGCCATCGCGGCCTTCGGCGCCGACCTGCAGAACCGCACGGGCTTCAACACGCGCGACGTGCGCTGGCAGACGGTGAGCGGCGAGGTGGTGATCCAATGGCGCGGCGTGCGGCGCTACAACCTGGGCAGCGAGAACTTCAACTTCCAGATCCGCCTGAACACCGGCAACGGGGTGATCCGCTTCATCTATGGCTCGCTGGGCAGCCTGAACTCCGGCCTCACCAGCCAGCCCGAGGTGGGCCTGCGCGGGCCCGACAACACCTTCGCCACCAACGTGAACAACCGCCTGGTGGGCACCGGCGCGGAGAACTGGAACACCAGCCTGGCGGGCACGGCGAACAACAGCCAGCTGCGCTTCACCAACGCGGCGCCGGCCAAGTCCTTCACCAACGGACAGACCTACACCTTCACGCCCAACTGCACGCAACCGGCCGCCACGCCGGGCATCACGATGAACTGCACCGGCGGCACCTATACCGTGACGGTGGTGGTATCCGGCCTGGGCAGCGCGCCGAACGTGGACATCACCAGCAGCGCCAACGGCGGGGTGATCCCCGGCGGCGACGACGTGGGGACGGGTTCCTACACCACGCCCGCCATCCCGTTGGGCACGCCCACCACCATCACCGTGGTGCATAACGGCAGCGCGGCCTGCAACCTGGGGCTGGGCACCTTCAACCCGGACGCCTACACCTGTCCGGTGACGACCTATCCGCATTGCGAGGACTTCGACACCTGGAGCACGTGCAGCACGACGACCAACTGCGGGCTGAGCTGCACCGCGCAGGAAGGCTGGACCAACGCCACGGGCGACGACCTGGACTGGCGCACCGACTTCGGAGGCACGCCCTCGTCGAACACCGGGCCCAGCACCGATGCGAGCGGGAGCGGCAACTACCTCTACACCGAGGCCAGCTCCTGTTTCAATTCCACCGGATACCTGCTCACGCGCGCCTTCGACATCAGCGCCATGGCCAACGACCCGCAGATCAGCTTCATGTACCACCTGTGCGGCTCGGACATGGGCAGCCTGTCGGTGCAGGTGGAGGATCCCGCCGGCTCGAACAGCTTCACCACGGTCTACTCCATCGCCGGCCCGCAGCAACCCACCGAGGCATCGGCATGGCTGGGCAGCGGCAACATCCTGCTGAGCGGCCTCACCGGTCCGGTGGTCCGCTTCCGCTTCACCGGCGTGACGGGTCCCGGCTTCGAGAGCGACATGGCCATCGACGCGGTATGCGTGTCCGAAGGGCCATCGTGCGATCCGCCGGCGGCCACCCCGGCGCTGACCTACGACTGCGCCAACGGCACCTACCAGGTGCAGATGACGGTGACCGACCTGGGCGACGCGCCCAACGTGGACCTCTCCAGCAGCGTGGGCGGTCCCTTCGCTGACGACGTGGGCCTGGGCACCTACGCCAGCGCCCCGATCCCCCTGGGCACCGCGGCCACCATCACGATGACGCACAACGGCAACGGCCTGTGCAACGTGGCCTACGGTCCCTTCGATCCCGACGTGGTGTGCAGCGGCACCTGCCTCACCCCCACCCTGGCGGTGCCCACCAACGGCTGCGGGTCGAACACCCACCTGGACGTATCGATCCCGATCGCCCACCCCGGCACGGCGATGGGCACCGACGTGCTGCTCTATTCGGTGGACCTGATCATGTCGTCCACCTTCAACAACGGCGACTTCGAGGTGCGCTTGATCAGCCCCGGCGGGCAATCGCGCAACCTGATGATCAACCGCTTCGGCTCGGGCACCAACATCGGCAACCCCGCCACCTGCCCCGCCACCTTCCTGCGGCTGATCGACGGCGGCGCGGCCCTCACCAACGCCACCACCAACAACGCGAGCGGCAGCTACGCGCCCGAGCAGGCCCTGGCCGGCTACACCGGCGACCCCAACGGCCTGTGGACGCTGCGCATCTGCGATGAGGGCATCTTGCTCACCGGCGCGCTGAAGTTCGTGCGCCTCAACTTCGTGACCCGCGGCGCCGAGGATCCCTGCGCTCCGCGCGCGATCGCCTGCGGCGACACGCGCACGGTGAACAGCACGGCCGGCTATCCGATGTCGCTGCCCTCGGGCGCCTGCCCCTTCAACGGTGCGCCCTCCAGCGGCGGCGTGCATTGGTGGTCGTACACGGCGGCCACCACCGGCGAGGTGACGGCCAGCACCTGCGGCATGTCCTCCTTCGACACGCGCCTCTCGGTGTTCGCCATGAGCCCCACGTGCAACGCCCTGACCTGCCTGGCCATGAACGACGACACGCCCGGCTGCGGCGGCAATTCCTCCGAGGTGGGCTTCGCAGCCACGGGAGGACAGACCTACCTGATCGCCGTGCATGGCGGCGGCGCGGCCACCGGCACCTACACCATCGCCCTCACCTGCGCGGCCGCCTGCGCGCCGGCGGTGGGCAACGACCAGTGTGGATCGGCCGTGCCCATCGCCTCGGTGCCGGCCGATGGCCTGGGCGTGATGAGCACGCAGGACAACGGCTGCGCGCACGTGGACGCGCCCACCGCCTGCTCCGGCGCCCTCCCGGTGCAGGGCGCGTGGTACAGCTTCAACTCCGGAGCCTTCACCCACCACCGCCTCACCCTGCACGGCAACGCGACCAACCCCGCTTACACCGCCACCGCGCTGAGCTACGCGGTGTACGCCGGGGGATGCTCGGGCATGGGCGCCGCCGGCGAACTGGGATGCGTGACGGCCGGTGAAGGCACCACGGAACTGCCGCTGCTGCCCACCGGCACCCCCATCCAATTGCTGGTCTACAACATGGGCGGCATCGGCGTGGCCGGCACCTTCGGGCTGCTGCTGGAGCATCCGGGCATGAACGACGCGGGCATCAGCGCCGTGAGCGCGCCCGCGGGCCTGATCTGCGGTACGCTGCTCGCCCCGGTGGTCACCTTGAAGAACCACGGCGAGGCCCCGCTCACCTCGGCGATCATCGACGTGTCGATCGATGCGGGACCGCCGCTGCTTTCCTACACCTGGACCGGCCCGGCGCTGCCCTACCTGGGCACCACCGTGGTGAACCTGCCGGCGATCGCCACGCCTCCCGGCGCGCACGTGCTGAACGTGACGGTGCATACGCCCAATGGCGCCACCGACGAGATCGCGGCGAACGACCTGGCCTCCTCGGCCTACGACGCCAGCGGCGAGGAGATCAAGGTGCGCATCGTGAGCGACAACGCCGGCGCGCAGACCACCTGGGAGATCTACGATGCCTTCGCCTTCCTGGTGGAAAGCGGCGGCCCCTACGCGAACAACGCGGACGTGACCACCACGCACTGCCTGCCCACCGCCTTCGGCAACACCTTCAGCTTCTTCCTGTACGACAGCTTCGGCGACGGCATCTGCTGCGGCAACGGCATGGGCGCCTGGGAACTGCTGGACGCGCAGGGCCAGGTGATGCTGCGCGACAACGGCCAGTTCACCACGCAGTCGCCCTCGCTCACCCCGGCGTCGCCCGATTACATCAACGGCCACGAAGTGCGCCTGCCACACGGCCCCGCCGCGCCACTGGCCTCCGAGTGCGGGGTGATGACCAACACGCTGCAGAGCAAGGTGTACTGCACGCAGGTGGCCGCCGCGGGCGGCTACCAGTTCGAGTTCGCCGATCCCGACGCGGGCTACCACCGCCGCATCGCCAGGCCGCAGCCCTGGGTCGCCTTCGGGGAGATGGTCAACCCGCCGCTCACCCCGGGCGTGGTCTACTTCTGCCGCATGCGCGTGGACCAGGGCCTCCCGGGGTATGGGGACGACGCCTTCGGCACGGGCTGCGAAATGGCCATCAGCAACACGGTGGTGCCCGGCTGCACGCAGCTGATCGCCATGGGCGACCCGGCCTTCCCGCCCAACACCTGGTCATGCGGCGCGGTGCGCTCCTTCGGCGGCGGCGACAAGATCTGGGCGGATCCCGTGGTGGGCGGCACCCAGTACCGCTTCCAGTTCGAGAACGTGGGCGAGGGCTACCTGCGCAACGTGCTGCGGCCCAACTACGTGTGCCTGTTGAACTGGGCCACCCTGCCCCTGCAGAACGGTTCGACCTATGCGGTGCGCGTGGAGGTGCTGGTGAACGGCGTCTGGAGCGGCTTCTGCGGCGCCGATTGCTCGTTGACCATCCTGAACCCACCCATGGGCGGCGGCTCGCTGAACAGCGCGCCCATGGAAGCGATGAACGGCGTGCAGCTCTGGCCCAACCCCTCGCGCGATGGCCGCGTGCAGCTGCTGATGGAGGGCCTTACCGATGAGCAGCAGCGCATCACCGTGGAGGTGTTCGACACCTACGGCAAGCGCGTGCTGGCCCGCGCGTTCGACAACAGCGGCGAGGTGTTCAACACGGTGCTGGACCTGGGCGGCGACATCGCCGCGGGCATGTACCAGGTATACCTCAACGTGAACGGCAAGGACCACATGGAGCGGCTGGCCATCCAGTAGGCCGTTCCATCCCCTTTTGGTGCGAAGCCCCCCGGCGATCCGGGGGGCTTCGCCGTTCATGACCGCCACCCACATAGCCGCCCAATTGGTCCTGCTCCCACCCACTCCTGGGATAGGCATGAGGGTGTAGCTCCCGGTGCTCGTGCCGTTGGAACCCATGGACCCTCGTCCGCTCGTCGACCACTGAGGCGGCTCCAACGAGTCCCGACCCTTGCCCATCGCCAAAAAAGTTTTCCACGATCGCCTTTCCGATCCAATGGATCCTGATAGATTGGCTGTCGATCCGAAAACCAACCAGATCCAGGAACCCATGAACCGAACGATACGCCCCCTGTTGGGCACCGTGACCATTCTTGCCGCGTTACTGTCGGCGGGAAAAGCCAATGCACAAGGTGGGGACAATTGCGCCGCGGCCACCGTTGCCGTCGTGGGCACCAACACCACCGCCGGCCTTGTTGCCGGAAGCACCTACCAGACCGGTTGTTATGCGGCACCGACGGGCCCACGTGCGAAGTGGTTCGTGTACACCGCGGGAGCCACCACCGAAACCGTGCAGGTGCGAAGCTGCAACATGGTGCCGACCGGCGTGGACACCCGTGTATCAGTCTTCTCGGTGACCAGCCCCTGCACCGGGTTCGCCTGCCTGGACAGTGATGATGATGCATGCAGCACCCCTGGCAACGGCTATGCATCCGACACCGGACCGTTCACCGTGTGTGCGGGGCAGACCATCTACATCCAATGGGACAACCGCTGGAGCCCTACCGGATTCAACTGGGAACTTCTAAGCACACCCTTCGCAGGTTGCATCACGCCCACGGCATCCGCGGCGACCGCGATCACCAGCACCACGGCCAACGCCAACTACACGACCTCGTGCCCTCCGGGCACCTGGCTGGTGGAGTACGGACCCAGCGCCATCTTCACCACCCCGGGGACGGCGGGAACTCCCGGCTTGAACGGGACGATCATCGTTTCCTCCGGTTCACCGCAGGCCATCACCGGGCTCACCCCCTCAACGGGCTACCGCTATTTCGTGCGCCGCGATTGCGGTGCCGGCGTGTACAGCTCCAATTCCTCGGGCATCACCTTCACCACGCTGGCGCCGCCGCCTCCCAACGATGCCTGCTCGGCGGCCATCACCATCGCATGCACTCCGACGCCCGTTGGAGGAACGACCGTGAACTCCACGATGGATGCCGAGTACACCGATTGCGGCGCCGGCG
>CAYMXP010000111.1:0-5877 GCA_964394425.1 uncultured Chryseobacterium sp.
ACTTCACTCATCTGTACAAAATGTGAACGCTGATGTTTTATGTTATCACCATTTTTGGCAATATGTTCAGCATGTTCTTTCATTTCTTCTTCATTTGTAACGTAAGCAGTTTTTTGTTCAGCGGTTAACAATGATTTATCCAGTTTGCCCATCGCATCTTCCATTGCTTGAGCACCGTTTGCTGCTTCACCGGCATTATCATTTGCCAGTGCATTTTTGATATGCAGGTAATGGGCAACAATTGCTTTGATGGAGGCGGCAGCAGTTGCATCCACATTTGTATAAACCACTGCAATAGCTTTTACATCATTGTCATCTGTAGTGGTAATGTGTTGTGTAGTGTCTTTACTCATATCATGCCCTTCGTGTTCATTTTTGCTGCCACCACTATTGCAGGCTGCAAACACAATGGCACTGATGACTAAAAGGCTGAAGAAAATCTTTTTCATTGAATTGTAGTTTAGTTGAGATTAATGTTTGTGATTTGCGGGTTGATGCGTACCTGCTTTTTTTCTTTCATAGAGGCAGCAGCCGGGCAGCTTATTATACACTTTATCATCTGCACTCATTTTTTCAGTGTCGTGTCCTACTGTTGCTATATTTTTCTGAATCTGATCATTTGAAATTTTGGCGCTATCATAAACAACCGTCATTATTTTAGTATCCTTATCCCACGCTGCACTGGATACTCCTTCGGTTAGTGCTGCTTTTTCAATTCTCTTTTTACACATGCCACAGTTGCCAAATACTTTGAAAGATTCCGTTTTACTTTGGGCAAATACCGTTACAGAGAGGATGGTTAAAACTGCCATCATCAGCATTTTAATTGCATTCATATTTATGGTTTTAGTATGTTGAGAAACTATTTTCCGTGGCATAAGGAAATGCCAATAGCCCGACAAATGATTTGTCCGGCTTCAAAAAGGGAGTAATCTTTAAATCAGGAAACTGCGATGGAGGATATAAACGGCAACGCCAGTACTTCGGGGAGGTGCATGGCTGATTGGATTTTCCTCAGTAACGGAAGGGATGTTATTATCAGGTATTTCAACAAAAGATACCGGAAGAGCGACCGATGCTAACTGCATCATCTGGAACCCGGCTTCAGCGATTTTTTGGTCGCCATCGTTCTTTACAAATTTGTGTTCGTCCTTACAGCAGCCATTATCTTTTTCCTCGGTTTTCTCCATCCCGCATTCACCACAGGTTTTGGACTTATTATGTCCAAGCCCCCAATCGGCCAGTTTGCCCATGCAGTAATGCATATGAACTGTAGCCCCGGTAGAAGTACCAAGGTATATGACCGCTAATATGACTGCCAGAATCTTTTTCATGAATTCGCCTACATCAAAAGTAAAGCTATTTTAATGGAAAGAATCAAATTATTTTTACAGTTGTCATACATTTACATGGCTTTCAGTTCTTTATAAGAAAGTTTCTGCTGAAGAATATTTTGCTGAATTTTCATAAAAGTTGCCCTTTTATTTAGCTGCTTCATGTCTCATTTTCTAATAATAGTATGAAAATACTTTTTGAATATCCTGATAAAATAATTTTCCCGTTTGCTACCTTGTTTTGAAGCAGCCCGCTGGTTCCTAGCTTTCTCCGCTATCGGATGCCAATGAGTGACCTTAACACCGGAAAAATCACCACATCCAATTATAGATTGGAAATAACAATTTTCGTGGCATTGATGGCTGGTATCAACATCCATAGTTCCTAATACAAAATGATGCAATTGCTGGCCCACATCATTCACACCTGAGGGCGATATAAATAGACTGAGCATTTGTAGAACTTCCATTGATGCGAGATGGCTGCTGAATACAAATACATTTTCATGGGCATCTTCAAATATTTGTTTATCCAGCCCCTTGATGTATTCGGGGTCATCGAACTTTCCATCCATTTCAAGGACGGCATTCTCCGTTTTATACTGGCCAAGACATTCAAGACAGGCTCTTTTATAACCTACTGTTTGCGCCTTCCAGTCTGCTCCAATGATCTTCGTATTAGCTTTATTAGTACGCACCAGGATACCACCATCAATAACAGGGATTAAGTGAGCATAGGAAATAAAATTAAGAACCTGTCTTGGCCAGGGACGGTCTACGCAACTAAAAATGATATCACAATTCAAAGCAGCCTGGAAACCCTGCGGTTCACAAATACTGTACTCACAGCAATCTATTTCTACATTGGGGGCAGTAGCACTGCGCCGGATGCCATCGGCTACTGCTAGTACCTTTGCCCTACCGGTATCTGATACAAAAACATTGGTAAGGCGGTCCAGGTTCTTTTCTTCAACACTGTCAAAGTCAATCAGGGTAAACTTTGAAATTCCTGAGCGGGCCAATATCTCTGCAACAATGCTTCCTACACTTCCGAGTCCAGCAATGCATATCCTCAGCCTTGATAAGTCCTCTTGTGTCCGGCTACCCCATGCCGATATTGTGCGTAATTGTTTAGAACTATCAAACACAGGGGCCACCAAGTTGTCATTATAAGTAATAGAAAGCCCTTTTCCGATCACCCGGACATTCTCACACCAGCGTCGGTCATACTTTCTCTTTTGGGTCTCATCCTTCACCCAAAACCTGCCACTCCAGGCACCATCCGTTCCCAACGTAAGCCCCACCAGTGGTATACCGGTTACTCCCATTACCGTTGGCGACATTCTTGTTTCAGCAACAATATCGTCTTCACTCATTCCCTGCCAGCCTTTCGCTGGATGTGAGTGTAGGAAGGCAATACCTTCTTTTCTGTTGCCTGCAATTTTTAAAACTCTTTCAAAATATTGTGGCAGGAACCCTACATTCCCATGTACTTCTCTGTCACCTTTTACCGGCAGAATAACCTGCGAAATAATCGCTGTTGACCGATTGCTGCCTGTACCGGGTACATAAGTGGCAAAGCACAGATCTTCCTGTTTATCTGCTCTGACGAGATGATTGACAAGTTCACGGTGAACGTCATCGGTCATTATGATACTATAGCTTTTCATAAAATGGTAGCGAATAAGTTTCTGATATGAGCCAGATAGGTTTTCACAGTACGGTCTGTTCTGTTCCACTCAGCAGCAAAGGGTCTGCTCCAATACTGCCATTCCGCACCCAACGGGCTATTATGAATAGCTCCATAAGGATGTGAACCACCACCCCCGGTTACAGGTAGCAGGTGGGGATTAAAATGAGGGCCCGGTGGTGGGGCCATTGGGAAGTTATCGTGTACCTGTAAGCCCATTTGAACAACCTGCCCGGCAAATTTTCCAACTGGAATTTCATACGCAAATGTCAAAAAACCATGTTTAGGCTCCTGGACACTATACCCAAGAGCCTGTAACTGGTCAATGAAATCTGATTTAGCCATACAGAAATGTTTATGATACGGGTGTTTCTCCCCTGAATGCGGATACAAACTTTACAGCAGGACAGACCATTTTAATTGGCTTATCAGGCGTGTCTTTGAAAGAATCCTGGCTGCCGTCTGGGTTAATCCTTACCAGATAGTAGTCTTTCACGGGGGTAATACCGGCATTTTCCAGTATCTGGTTTGGGGTCAATTCCTTCTGGTCAGTGGTTTCGGGTTCCCCATCCACGAAATAGTGAAAAACTTCCGTTGGCCTGATCACAAACTGTTCAATCCCGCCTTTGGCGAGATCAACTGGTTCGGCAAGGTCTATTTTTTCAAAATCACAGCCTTTTAACTTCTGGTACAACCAGTAGCATTCAACAGGCGCAATACCGGCTTTTTCGAGAATTTCTTTACCGGTAACGATGTGGTGATCAAATACGAAGTAGTGATCGCCAACCTTCACTTTGTACTTTTTTCCATGAGGAGGCTTTTTATCCTCTTTTGTAAATGCTTCTAAATCAATAATTAATTCGTTTTCCATCTTTTACTTTTTTGTTTATACCTATAAACTGTTGATGGTGTTTCCTTTTTTGCAGGTCATCGAAAAAAATTTTCTACAGTTTTTTGAGCAACTACCTGCAAAAACCAATACTTTACCAACATATACAATTTATGAAGCCATACCAATGGAGATTGTCTGGGAGGATATAATTGTAGAACTACAAGCCTTCGCCCGCTACCTGACCCATAAAGGAGTCTGGTTCAGAGGCAGCAACCCTGTTTCTTTTCTATCCGGGAAAGAAATAGATGACTATGTCTACGAAACAATCGGCCGGTATCTCGAAAACCCTGAGAAATTTGATCCTACGAAAGGAGACCTGGTTAGTTATTTAAAATGGAACATTCTTCGTTCTCTTGTTTCCAATGACGTCCGAAGCGGAGAGAATCATCTCACAGATGTTATTTATGGCGGCAATGGCAATGATGAGCCAGATAGTGAGCAATCGTCCTATAAAGAACGCCTGCTTCCTGCTGTACTGCCATTGTTCAGCGATGAAATAGACTATGAAGCTGTTAAAGAATATATCGAGAATCAAATCCGGGGCGATGCCGTCGTCGAGGATATCTTCCTGGGTTTATACCACTATGGCATGAAAAGGGAGAAGATAATTGAAGAGTTCAAGATGAGTGTGAATGATTACAACAACGGTGTGCGGCGGCTTGACACAGTGATAAGCCGCGCCGCTTCTCAATTCAATCCAAACAAACAAACGCATGAGCAGGAAAAAAAGTCAAAGCAAATCTGATTTTGTAAATCTTTTTTTGCAGGCAGCGGACAACGAAAGCAGTGATAAAGGAATGGCCCGAGAATTTCTTGCATCCGAAGGAGTAAATGTAGACCGCATGGTATCAGATGGGCTGAAAAGGATTAAACAAATGCAAATGATTGCCGAAGCAAAAAAAACGGAGCAGGAAATGTTTGCATCCGAAAAAATAAAAGCCCAGGCGACCCAATGGGTAGATGAGTTATTAAGCAAAGTTGATTTTTCCTTGCCAGAGTTGGTAAGGAAAGAAGAACTTACAGTAAGCTTTCGCAATGTAGAGCACTTAAGCCAGGAAGATATAAGGGTCATTCTTATCCGTCACTTTACATTGAAGTTCCTAAACCAACAGAAGGATAATCAACAATGAATTTCAGGTTTTCAGAAGCAGAGGTAAAAGCAAAAAAAGTCCTGGATGACTGCGGACTTAGTGATCCTGTTGGATTTCCGCTTTATAAGATAATTATGGGCCGGAAAGCTTTTTACGAAGAGGCACCCCTGGTGGGCAAGGAAGGTGAAATCGTATCTGTTGGAGGAAGATCAATAATAACTATTAACTCAAATATTCAGTTCGAGACAAAAAAAAGATTTGCGGGCGCCCATGAACTCGGTCATTACGAAATGCACCGTGACTTGAGACCCATTTTTTCGGACACGGAAGAAGACTTGATGAATTGGTACCAGGCGGGGCCGCAGGAAATGCAGGCCAATGAATTTGCTGCAGAGTTTTTAATGCCTTCGGAAATATTTCACAAAGAATGTGAACGAAAAAAATTTGAACCTAAGGTCATTGACCACCTGGCCAACCGCTTCTTGGTCAGCAAGACGGCAGCTATTTTACGATTCGTTAAAAGAGGTAATCATCCGGTGTTTGTTGTTTTTTGCAAGGACAATAAAATGAAATGGTGGAAAAAGTCTGACGACTTCTATCATTTTTGTGAAATATTTCAGTGCGATGCTCCCCCGCCCCCAGGGACTGTTGCTAATGAGATCTTCGCTGGCAAAAAATCCTATGTGGGTGATGAAGCTAAACAGGATATCTGGAAGTCGGATTGGTTTCGCATGAAGGATGATAACGAAAAAGATACCAGGTTTTTCGAATACTGTTTATATGCCAGATCATTTAATTATACACTCAGTGTGATTTGGGAAAAATAATCATACCTGCAACTCGTTTTATTCTCCATTTATTTTCTGGTCA
>CAYMXP010000112.1:0-5850 GCA_964394425.1 uncultured Chryseobacterium sp.
GCGCATGAGGATGAAGGCGTCGGCCAGGCCCTGCACGCCGATGCCGATGGGGCGGTGGCGCAGGTTGCTGCGGCGCGCCTCGGGGATCGGGTAGTAGTTGTGGTCGATGATCCGGTTCAGGTTCTTGGTGAGCTGCACCGTCATCTCGAAGAGCTTCTGGTGGTCGAAGCGGCCCTTCTCGACGAACTTGGGGAGCGCGATGGAACCCAGGTTGCACACGGCCACCTCGTCGGGGCTGGTGTACTCGATGATCTCCGTGCAGAGGTTGGAGCTCTTGATCGTGCCCAGGTTCTGCTGGTTGCTCTTGCGGTTGGCGGCGTCCTTGTACAGGATGTAGGGCGTGCCGGTCTCGATCTGGCTCTCCAGGATGCGGAACCAGAGGTCCTGCGCGTCCATGGTCTTGCGGCCGCGGCCCTCCTGTTCGTATTTCTCGTACAGCTCCTCGAAGGCGTCGCCCCAGGTGTCGCAGAGGCCGGGGCATTCGTTGGGGCACATCAGCGTCCAGGTGCCGCCCTGCTCCACGCGCTTCATGAAGAGGTCGGGGATCCACATGGCGTAGAAGAGGTCGCGCGCGCGCATCTCCTCCTTGCCGTGGTTCTTCTTCAGTTCGAGGAAATCCTCCACGTCGGCGTGCCAGGGCTCCAGGTAGATGGCGAAGCTGCCCTTGCGCTTGCCGCCGCCCTGGTCCACGTAGCGGGCGGTGTCGTTGTACACGCGCAGCATGGGCACGATGCCGTTGCTGGTGCCGTTGGTGCCCTTGATGTAGCTGCCCTTCGCGCGCAGGTTGTGGATGCTGAGGCCGATGCCGCCGGCGCTCTGGCTGATCTGGGCGCACTGCTTCAGCGTGTCGTAGATGCCGGGGATGCTGTCGTCCTTCAACTGAAGGAGGAAGCAGGAGCTCATCTGCGGCTTGGGCGTTCCGGCGTTGAAGAGCGTGGGCGTGGCGTGGGTGTACCAGCCCTCGCTCAGGTCGTTGTAGGTCTGGATGGCGCTGTCGATGTCGCGCTTGTGGATGCCGATGGCCACGCGCATGAGCATGTGCTGCGGGCGTTCCACCACGCGGCCGTTGAGCTTGAGCAGGTAGCTGCGCTCCAGGGTCTTGAAGCCGAAGTAGTCGTACTGGAAGTCGCGGTCGTAGATGATGCTGCTGTCGAAGAGCTCGGCGTTCTCCGAGATGATCTCCCACACGTCCTGGGCGATCAGGCTGGCGGCCTTGCCGGTCTTGGGATCCACGAATTCGTGGAGGTCGCGCATCACCTCGCTGAAGATCTTTTTCGTGTTCTTGTGCAGGTTGCTCACCGCGATGCGGCTGGCGAGCTGCGCGTAGTCGGGGTGCTTCACCGTGAGGGTGGCGGCCACCTCGGCGGTGAGGTTGTCCAGCTCGGTGGTGGTCACCCCGTCGTAGATGCCCTCGATCACCTTCAGGGTGAGCACGGTGGGCTCCACGATGGGATCCAGCCCGTAGCAGAGCTTCTTCACGCGGGCGGTGATCTTGTCGAACTTGACCGCTTCGCGGCGACCATCCCGTTTGATGACGTACATGCTGGGAGCGTATTGAGGGTTCCGGGGAGATATCGAATGCGTTGCGTGTTGACGAGTTGTGGGTTACGGGTTCGCGCTACACCCAACGCGCAACACGCAACACGTCAACATGTAACGAGCGCTGGCCTTGCGGGTGCTCATCTCAGAATTCCGCGTCCAACGTGAATGTGTTCTCCTCCTTCTTCGCCATCACGCCGGCCTTCTGGTACTCGGCCACGCGCTTCTCGAAGAAATTGGTCTTGCCCTGGAGGGAGATCATCTCCATGAAGTCGAAGGGGTTGGCGGCGTTGTACACCTTCTCGTTGCCCAGTTCCACCAGCAGGCGGTCGGCCACGAACTCGATGTACTGCTGCATGAGGCGGGCGTTCATGCCGATCAGGTTCACCGGCAGCGCGTCGGTAACGAATTCCTTCTCGATCTCCACCGCGTCGCGGATGATGGTCTCGACGGTCTTCTTGGGCAGTTTGTTCAGCAGGTGGCGGGTGTAGAGCAGGCAGGCGAAATCGCAGTGCAGGCCCTCGTCGCGGCTGATCAGCTCGTTGCTGAAGCTGAGGCCGGGCATCAGGCCGCGCTTCTTCAGCCAGAAGATGGAGCAGAAGCTGCCGCTGAAGAAGATGCCCTCCACGGCGGCGAAGGCCACCAGGCGCTCGGCGAAGCTGCCCTTGCTGATCCAGCGCAGGGCCCAGTCGGCCTTCTTCTTCACGCAGGGCACCGTGTCGATGGCGTGCAGGAGCCGGTCCTTCTCCACCGGGTCCTTGATGTAGGTGTCGATCAGCAGGCTGTAGGTCTCGCTGTGGATGTTCTCGATGGCGATCTGGAAGCCGTAGAAAAAGCGGGCCTCGGTGTATTGCACCTCGTGCAGGAAGTTCTCGGCCAGGTTCTCGTTCACGATGCCGTCGCTGGCGGCGAAGAAGGCCAGCACGTGCTTGATGAAGTATCGCTCGTCGTCGTTGAGCTTGCTGTTCCAGTCCACCAGGTCGGCGCCCAGGTCGATCTCCTCGGCGGTCCAGAAGCTGGCTTCGTGCTTCTTGTAGAAGCTCCAGATGTCGTTGTGCTGGATGGGGAAGATGACGAATCGGTCCTTGTTCTCGCGCAGGAGCGGCTCGTGTTCGGCCGCGTTCACGCGCGGAAGCACGTCGTCAAGGCTGGTCTGCTGGTCGGTGGCGGAGCGTGGATCCATCGGCTGAAGGTTCGGTCAGGGACAAGGCTTTCTCAAGGGTGGCAGCACCCGTTCTTTTACTTCTTCGACTTGACTTTCGGCTCCCGGATCGGATCGCGATGGGTCGTCCCCGGGCCAACAAAGATGTTCGGCGACCCCACCCTCATCAAGAGCGAAAGGCCTCCTTGATCCCCAAGTTGTGAACATGGCCCCGTTGGTCGCGCCGGATCTGGGCGAGCCGCGTTCGCGAGAAAAGCAAGGGTGACTTGTTCACGATCGCCTAACAACGCGCGGAGGGCGCGGCCGTAGGGCGGATCCACGTCCCGGTCGCGCCGGATCCCGCGCCGGAAAAGGACTTTCCGCGGCTTCGCGAAGGCGGACGAAGCAACGGCGCAACGATCCGTTGACGCGCCGGCGGCAAACCCGCAAGGGATCGGAAAAGAAGCTCACCGAACGAAACTCTTCCCGCGCCGGACGCGGCGATCATGCTTCGACCACTCGGTGTAGAGCACTTCGAGTTCGTCGTACCACTCGCTCCCATATTTCCTGACGAGTGCGCTTTTGAGGAATCGGAACACGGGCACGTCGAGCTGCGCGCCGCAGGAACAGGCCGGCTTGCAGATCTCCCAGGCGTGGTAGTTCAGCGCCTCGCCGGTCTTGAGCTTCTCCACCCGGATCGGGTAGAGGTGGCAGCTGATCGGCTTGTGGAAGTCGATCTTCCCGTCCGTGTGCGCGTGTTCGATGCCGCAGCGCCACACGCCCTGCGCGTTCTTCCTGGCATAGGCGCAATGCTGGTACTCGGCGATCAGCGGCGTCACCAGTTCATCGTCCATGTCCACGACGCTGGTGCCTTGTTCCTTCACGGCCTTCTTTCCCGCCTCGTTCATGTAGGGCAGGATCCGCTTCAGGTGCTTCCTGATCAGCCGCGCCTCTTCCGCTTCCAGGGGTGCGCCGCTGTCCCCGCGCTCGCAACAGGCCCCCTTGCAGGCGTTCAGGTCGCAGACGAAGCGCTTCTCGAAGAGGTCCTCGCTGAGCAGGGTGCCGCGGTGGTGGATCATGCGGCCAAGCTACCACTGACCACAGGCAGCGGACGCCGCGGATCGCGTGTCTAACGGGCATAACTTGCCTGCAATATGCGCCACATTGCTCTCGCGTGGTTCGAGTTCTCCGTCGTGCTCGCCGTCGCGCAATCACCGTTCGAGTTCGCCGACCAGCGGACGCATCAGGTTTCCCATGTGGCCTGTGCGCGCGCAGCAGGCGTGTGGATCGTCGGTGGAGAGGCAGGTCATGAGAACGGCAACTACATTGAGCACTTCCTGACCGGCTTCAATGGCCTTGGGCAACCGGTTTGGGAGATCCCCTCCATGGGTATCGTCATGGACATGACCCAAGTGCCGGGAACGGGTGTGCTCGTCACCGGTCCGCATCTAGCATGCGACCTCTTGCAACCCACCAGCGAGGTTGCGCTCCTCGATCCCGCAGGGAATGTGATCTGGTCGAAAGATCTATGGCTGACCTGGGCCGAACATATCGATCTCGCCCCAGATGGTCGCATTCTCGTTTCGGGAAGCCAGATGGTGAAGCTTCTGGATCAATTCGGCGACAGCCTCGCGACCATCGGACTGGACAGCCTGGGTTTTCCAGCTGCCAGCTGGTGCGTGTGGGACAGCGACAGTACCATGATGCTCGTGCGCTACAACGGCCAGCTGGAACGCCGCGATCTGCAGGCTGAAGTTCTAGCGAGCACCTCCCTGGCCGACATCCAGGATGTGGTGCGCTGGCTGGATCATCGCCTTGTGATCGGTGAGGATGGCATCGTGCACTCCCTGGATGACGATCTGGTGGAACTGATCGCCGTTGATCTCGGAGCGCCTTACGACAAGGGAAGCATTGTGATCGATGACAGCACCATCTGGGTCATTGGGAACATCGAAGCGACCGAACTGGATGACAGCCTGGCGATCATCAGGACCGTCGTCCTGGATCCCGATGACATCTTCGGTGATCTGGCCTTCCAGGACTTCGCCGTGGATGGCGATACGATAACCATGGTCGGGAACCCGATGACCGCTCAACGGCCCGCGGGATCGATCCGCAGCGTGCTCACCGATGGCAGCACACCACAACACACCGAGGATGTATCGATCGAAATTCTGACCGTGGATAGCGTCTGGTACGATCTCATGGGCATGATGGTCTATCCCAAAGCCAGGGTAACGGTAATGGTCAGCAATGAAGGGGGTTCGCTCCTGGATCACGTAGTGGTGAACCACTGGCAATCGTTCACTGGCGTTTGCTCCAATGTCGGCACAACATTGCATCTGGAAAACTTGGCCCTTGCCCCAGGCGGTTCGATCGACGCCACCTTGAACGAGATCTGGCTGGGCTTCGCCCCTTGGAGTTGGATCGCTCTCAACCCCGATCAGGAGGTCTGCATCGGAGCGCTCAGCCCTAACTCGATCTACGACCGCGACCAGAGCGACAACCTCGCCTGCGACAGCGTGCACATCGTGCTTGGTCTGGAGGAATTGACCGCGGCCCCGCCCTTCGTGCTGGTGCAGGATGGCCATGCGCTGGAATTGCGGTTCCACTCCCCCACGACCACCGACTTTCAGTTACAGCTGCTTGACATCAGCGGTCGGGTACGTGCGGAAGCACTGATCCCGCGCGGCACCACCATTCACCGGATCCCCTCGACCGGTCTCGCTTCCGGCGTGCATCTGGTACGGGTCTGCGATGCAGGCAGAGGTTGTTGGACCGTGAAGTGGGTGAAGGAGTGACGGAGCCGACGAGCGATCGGGGAGGACCGCTCCACCGAACAATGGAACCACCACGGCGCAATGACGCCACGAGAGTGGAACGAACGGCTCCGTTGAAGCCCGCATGCGTTGCGTCGTCGCGTCGTTGCGGTTGACCCCTGCTGCGCATCTTTGCCCGCCGCCCCGTCGAAGGTTTCCAGGGTGGTAGTTATTCCGCCTACGCATAAAGCTTCGGCGGACGAAGCATGAGCACAGGAGAAGACCGCCTCAAGAACATCATCGCGCATTGCAAGGAATACGGCTTCGTCTTCCCCAGCAGCGAGATCTACGACGGACTGAGCGCCACCTACGACTACGGCCCCTACGGCGCCGAGCTGAAGAACAACATCC
>CAYMXP010000113.1:0-5778 GCA_964394425.1 uncultured Chryseobacterium sp.
GCACGGTGGCGGTGGTGGTGCCATCGCCGGCGGCGTCGCTGGTCTTGCTGGCCACCTCCTTGAGCATCTGGGCGCCCATGTTCTCCACGGGGTCCTTCAGCTCGATCTCCTTGGCCACGCTCACCCCGTCCTTGGTGACGGTGGGAGCGCCGAATTTCTTGTCGATGATCACGTTGCGGCCCTTGGGACCGAGGGTCACTTTCACGGCGTTCGACATGGCGTCCACGCCGCGCTTGAGGCGGTCACGGGCGTCCACTTCGAATTGGATGTTCTTGGCTGCCATTGCAGTTGGTTGGTTTTTGAGGTTGGTTGGGGGCGCATCATGATGCGCCTGTACATGGTCGGGGGTGGGCTCGGGCTTAGTTCAGGATGGCGTAGATGTCGCTCTCGCGCATGATCAGGTAGTCCTTGCCATCGAGGTTCAGCTCGGTGCCGCTGTACTTGCCGTACAGGATCTCGTCACCGGCCTTCACGCTCAGGGGGGTCACCTTGCCGTCGTCGGCCACGCGGCCGGTGCCCACGGCGATGATCTTGCCGCGCTGGGGTTTCTCCTTGGCGGTGTCGGGGATGATGATGCCACCCTTGGTGGTGGTCTCGGCGTCGGCGGCTTCCACGAGCACGCGGTCGGCCAGGGGTTTCACTTTCGCTGCCATAGCTGTTGAGGTTGGGGGATGTTCAGTGGTTGGGAATGGGGCTTTTCGGTTTTCGCGCGCCGGTCAACCCATGTGCCAGTGGGATCGGATCGACCGGATCCTGCCAGAATTTCACCGGAGCGGAAAAAAATTCGCTTCCCGGGCAGGGTCCGGTCTCATGGTGCGTCCGCGGGCGGGACTTCTTCACCGGTGCCTTCTTCAGCGGGTGCCTCGGTCACGTCCTCGGGGTTCACGTCCCCGGAAGTGATGGCCTCCGTGGGGGTGTCCAGTTCGTCCACCGCGGTGGGCTGGCTCTGGATGCCGGCGGAGACCAGGCAGAGCACGATCAGGGCGCCGGCCAGGGTCCAGGTCCCTTTTTCCAGGAAATCGGCGGTGCGCTGCACGCCGCCGATCTGTTGGGCGCCGGTGAAGCCCGCGGCCAGTCCGCCGCCTTTGGGATTCTGGGCCAGCACGAAGAGGGCCAGCAACCCGCACACGATCACGATGAGGATGGAAATGACGACCATTGCTTGGAGGCCCCGACAGGTCGGAGCTTGGGTGTTGACTACTTGTTCAGTTGTTCCTCGGCTTTTTTCGCAAGGGCCGCGAAGTAACCGCTTTTCCCGGGATGTTTGACGGCCAGATGGCGGTAGGCCGCCGCGGCCTTGGCCCAACGCCCCTGCTTTTCGTGGATGCGCGCCAGGGTCTCGGTCACCAGGTCGGCATGGTCGGCCAGGCTGCGTTTGGCGGCCTGTTGGGGGTCGAAGAATTCGGCCTTGCGCGGCTCCGGAGCAGTGCGCACCAGGAAGCGGTCGATCAGGTCGCGAGTGAGGCCCGGGGTGGTGGCGGGCCTGGTCGCCTCGGGCGAGTTCCCACCTTCAGCCCCGGAATGCCTCAGCGGGTCGGCGGCCTCTTCGTTGGCCACCGGTGATCGATCGGACCGCAGGTCGGGCAGCGGGGCCACGGGCGCCGCATCGAGCCAGCTGGTGAAGGACCGCGGAGCGTTGAGCGTTTCCGCAGGTCCGGGAGGTGAAGGGGGAAGGGTGGGGGGCTCAGGGGGTGGGGGCGGTCGGAACGCTGGTGGCGTCGAGGCAACCTGCTGCTCAAGCACGTAAGCGCCTGCCGCGGCCGCCTCCAGGATCTGCTGGTCCAGGATGCGTTGTGCGATGTCCTCGTTGGCGAAGGGTGGCGGATCCATGGTCCCGGAGGGCGCCTCCGCCTGGGAAGGCCCGGCAGGGGGTGCGGCCTGATGCGATCCCGCCTCCGGCGCTTGCGCGACCTGGGCCGCATCCTTTGGATCGTGCCCTGTCCCTTGGACGCGATCCCACAAAAGCTCGCGGCTCGGGATATGGGCCGCGGTGGTCTTCAGCGTTTCCTCGAACAGCACCTCGCCTTCGGCATGTTCGCCAAGGGCGATCAGCAGGTGCGCGCCGCTGAACCAGGGGTAGCGGTCCCTGAACTCGCGCAAGCCGGCCAGATCCTCCCGCGCCACGCGGGCGGGATCCTTCAGCAGGGCGGCGATGCGGTCCTTGTTCATGATCGCTGGGGATCACCAGTTGCCCAGGGTCCGGTCAAAAATATCCTGTGCGAGCTGCCGGCTGATCTCCTGCACCAGGGCCTCCTCCACGGCGGAGAGGTCCTGGCCGCTGTCGTAATCGGCGAAGCGGCTCACGTTGAACTCGCTGTTCTTGTTCTTGTCGGTGGCATTGGTGTAGCGCACGTTCACCGCGATGGTCAGGCGGTTGAGCGCGGCGGTCTCGCTGGCCTGGATCGCGACGGGTTGCACGTCGTAGGCGACGATCTCGCCTTCGTAGGTCACGTCCCCTTTTTCCTTCATCTGGTCCAGCGATGTCTGCGCCTGCAGCAGGTCGCGCAGGGTTTCGGTGAAGGTCTGGGCACTGAGCGCACTGGCCAGCGGCGCGCGCGGCTGGAAGGGGACCACGCTGAAGGTCTTCGCCTGGCCCACGTCGCCCCCGGTGAAGCCGTAGTTCACCGTACAACCGGTCAGCGGCAGGAGCAGGAGCAGGCGCGAGCGCGACCGCCAACCTCCAACCGTCAACTGCGAACTGCTCACTGGATGTCGTACTCCTTGATCTTTCGATACAGCGTGCGCTCGCTGATGCCCAGTTCGGCCGCCGCGCTCTTGCGGCGGTTGCGGTGCTTCACCAGGGCTTTCTGGATCAGCTCCTTCTCCTTGTCCACCAGACTGAGCGACTCCTCCACCTCGGTGTGGTCCACGTCCTGCGGGCCTTCCGGCTGGGGGGCGGGCACGATGCTGACCGTTCCCGCCGGCGGCTGGTCGGTCAGCATGTCCTCCTCATGAAAGGCGGCGGGCTGGATGATCCGCGCCGCCGGATGGCCGGCACGCAGGTCGGAGAGCCCTTCCTTCAGCCGGTCCAGTTCATGTTTCACTTCCAGGAAGAGCTTGAGGAAAAGCTCGCGTTCGCTCATGCCGCCGGCCACGGCGGGCAGCACGGTGGCACTGCCGCCATCGGGCAGGTATTTGCGCAGGGTGGCCGCATCGATCTCCCGCGTCTGTTCCACCACGCTCATCTGTTCGGCCACGTTCTTCAACTGGCGCACGTTGCCGGGCCAGGTGTAGGTGCTGAGCAGTTGGACCGCGTCCGGCTTCAGCATGATGGGGGGCATGCGGTACTGGTCGGCGATGTCGGTGGCGAACTTGCGGAAGAGCAGGTGGATGTCCTCGGGCCGTTCGCGCAGCGAGGGCACGTGGATCGAGACGGTGTTGAGGCGGTAGAACAGGTCCTCGCGGAAGCGGCCGCGCTTCACCGCCTCGAGCATGTTCACGTTGGTCGCCGCCACCACGCGCACGTTGGTCTTCTGCGTCTTGCTGCTGCCCACCCGGATGAACTCGCCGGTCTCCAGCACGCGCAGCAGGCGCGCCTGCGTGCTCAAGGGCAGCTCGCCCACCTCGTCCAGGAACAGGGTTCCCCCATCGCTGGTCTCGAAATAGCCCTTGCGCGCTTCGTGCGCGCCGGTGAAGGCCCCTTTCTCGTGGCCGAAGAGTTCGCTGTCCACGGTGCCTTCGGGGATCGCGCCGCAGTTCACCGCGGAATACGGACCGTGCTTGCGGCGGCTGTTCTGATGGATGATCTGCGGCATCACCTCCTTGCCGCTGCCGCTCTCACCGGTCACCAGCACGGTGAGTTCGGTGGGCGCCACACGCATGGCCACGGCGATGGCGCGGTCCAGCAGCGGCGAGCCGCCGATGATCCCATAGCGTTGCTTGATCGGTTGGATGTTCATGCCATTGCGGTGGGTCCTTCGGTCTTCCCTGCTTCCGCTCCCTGGAGCGATCCGCTGGTCGCGCTCAAAATGCGGGCCTTGACGCATTGGCCCGGGCGGTGTTCCGCTTTTGGCAGGATCACCACCGCGTTCTGCGAGTTGCGCCCGAACACATGGTCCACGCTTCGCTTGCTGGTGCCTTCGATCAGGACGTCCTGCACCTGGCCGATGTATCGCCTGTTGCGTTCGGCGGCATGCGTCATCTGCAGATCGATCACTTCCTGTAGACGCCGTCCCTTGACCTCGTCTGGAACATCGTCGGGGTACGTCCTCGCGGCCATGGTCCTTGGCCGCTCGCTGTATTTGAACATGAAGGCCATGTCGAAGCGCACCTGTTCCATCAGGCTCAAGGTCTGCTGATGGTCCTCCTCGGTCTCGCCGCAGAAACCCGTGATCACGTCGGTGCTGATGGCGCAATCGGGCATGAAGTGCCGGATGGCCGCGATGCGGTCCAAGTACCACTCGCGCGTGTAGCCCCGGTTCATGCGATGGAGCACGTCGCCGCTCCCGCTTTGCACCGGCAGGTGGATGTTCTTGCAAATGTTGGGTTGGCGCGCCATCGTCTCCAGCACCTTGTCGGTCATGTCCTTGGGATGGCTGGTGCTGAAGCGCACACGCAGCAGCGGCGATGCCTCGGCGGTCATGGCCAATAGATCCGCGAAGTCCGTTCTGTTCTCCTTCCAGTGATAACTGTCGACGTTCTGGCCGAGCAGTGTCACCTCGCGATAACCCTGCTCGACAAGGGTTCTGGCCTCGGTAACGATGGTCCGCGGATCGCGGCTGCGCTCGCGGCCACGCGTGAAGGGCACCACGCAGAAGGCGCACATGTTGTCGCACCCCCGCATGATGCTGATGAAGGCCGTTACCCCGTTGCTGTTCAGCCGCACCGGTTCGATGTCGTCGTAGGTCTCCTCGCGGCTGAGGAGAACGTTCACCGCTTTCTGCCCGCCTTCCACCCCACCCAGCAGACCAGGCAGGCTGCGGTAGGCATCAGGACCGACCACCAGGTCCACCAGCTTCTTCTTCTCGAGCAGATCGCCCCGCATCCGCTCGGCCATGCAGCCCAGCACGCCCACCTTCAGGTCCGGATACTTCCGCTTGAAGCCGTGCAGCCCGTCGATCCGCTGGAGCACGGTCTGCTCGGCCTTTTCCCGGATGCTGCAGGTGTTCAGCAGGACCAGATCCGCCCCCTCGGGACTGGTGGTGGTCTCATAACCCTCTTTGACCAGGATGCTCGCGACGATCTCGCTGTCGCTGAAGTTCATCTGGCAGCCGTAGCTCTCGATGTAGACCTTCTTCTTCACGGGGCACAAAACTACTCAGCCCCTTGGCGACTGACTTTGTGACAGGCACGGCATTCCGGGCGCATCGATCATGTGCTGGTTTCGCGCGATCATGATCCAGGGTTGGATCGAGCACGTGATCATGGTGCATGTTCGGTATGTTGAAAACTTCCTTCCCCGAAGGGGAAGCACGCCATCGGAACGGGCCGGATTTGCAAATACCTGCGCGCCCGCCTTTTCCTTTGCGGCCGTCAAGCGGCAGGCATGGCCAAAAAAGTCTCGGGTGATCTGGTGATCGTGGAGTCACCGGCCAAGGCCAAGACCATCGGCAAATACCTCGGTGGCGGTTACACCGTGCTCAGCAGCTACGGCCACGTGCGGGACCTGCCCGAACGCGACCTGAGCGTGGATGTGGAGAAGGATTTCGAGCCCACCTACGTGATCCCCGATGACAAGAAGGGAAGGCTCGCCGAGTTGAAGAAAGCCGCCGAAGGCGCCGCCATCGTGTGGCTCGCGACCGACGAAGACCGCGAAGGGGAGGCCATCAGCTGGCATTT
>CAYMXP010000114.1:0-5593 GCA_964394425.1 uncultured Chryseobacterium sp.
ATCGAAGACCTCCGGACAAGGCAGGAAATTGACGCAATGCGGCAATGATCAGTTGTACCACAGCGCGAATGCGCCAACGCTCAAAGCTAACGCGCTGAAAGAAAAAGAACCCGGCCCGGCTGAGAACCCAGAAAAGGGCGGCAGCCAATGCCGCCCGAGAACTTCGGTGGACTGAAGAAAAAGAACCGGCTCCGTGGGGAAGGACTTGAAAAGGCGGCAACCAAACGTGACCTGTGTGCCATGAGTAGATAGTGACAGAGCGGAGACACAGGGTCTGGCTACTTTTGCTAGCCTGACATGAGTAAGAAGCAACCACAAGAGAAGTTCTACACAACCGACGAGGCGGCTGAGTACTTGCGTGTCTCACCTTCTCGCGTTCGTCAACTCATCGGTGAGGAGCGCCTCAAGGCTGATAAGGTTGGCAGAGACCACCTGATAGTTGCGGAGGCACTCGTGGAGTACGTCGCTAAGGGCAAGAAGAAGCGCGGCCGACAGCGCAATGTGAATAAGTAATTCTTGCTCATGCGTTAGTAATGCAATAGACTTGCCCTGTCAACAATTACCGCCGAGTCGGTTGACAAGAATGACGTCAGCCTAATACCCACCCCCTAAAGCCTGGTAATGCTCCCGATGGAAAGCGTTCTAAGTGTACAGAGACCAGCCATTGATCTTTGCCTCGAAGTCAATGAGATCTACCATGGCAGGAGCGAAGATTTAATGCTCCGTATTCCAGAAGAGTCAATCGCACTTAGCTTCTGGTCGCCCCCGTATTTTGTTGGAAAAGAGTATGAGAAGGAAGCAACGTACAAGTCATGGCAGACCATGCTGAGGCGCGTTATCCAGCTACATGCCAATGCTCTCCGCCCGGGAGGATTCTTAGTGATCAACATTGCGGATATCATGGCATTCGCTGATCCAGCAATCCCGAGATATCAAGCTCTAAACAAACAGCAACAGAGGATTAACATCACGAGAGAATCAATCCTTCAAGCAAAGGAGCAGAACCCTGGCATCAATCGCGACCAACTCGCAAAGCTGTTAGGATGCAGTGAACAAACTATTGATCGCCGTTTGAACGGTAACAATATCAGGGGGGGCAAACACAGTGTACAGTCGAGATATATGCTAGTCGGTGGTCCCCTCGAAGAGTACGCGTATGAAGTCGGCTTGTATCTCTACGACAAGAGAATTTGGAAGAAGGATCCCGCATGGGCCAACTCGAAGTGGACCACTTCGACCTTAAAGTCAGTGAGCGAAACCGAAGACCTTTATATCTTTTGGAAGCCGGGTCAATATGAGGTCAATCGGGAAAGGCTCTCCCCGCGCGAATGGAAGGAATGGGGCTATCGCCAGATTTGGGACATTGCTAGTGTCAGAAAGAACGATGACCATGAAGCTAAGTTTCCCTTGGCCCTTGCCACAAGAGTCATTCGGCTCTATACAGATGAAGGGGATACAGTGCTTGACCCCTTTATGGGTAGCGGAACCACAGCAGTTGCGGCCGTTCTCAATAAGCGCAATTACCTAGGGTTCGAGAAAGAGGACAAGTATGTTGCTCTAAGCAGGAAGAATGTCAGCACTGCTTTAGAACAACTCAGGCTAGACCTGTAGCGTGTCTATTTCGCAGTACCGCCAAGTCGCGATTTGCTTGATTTTCTCGAAGCTCACTCGTGCCCTTAGTTTTCGCGGGTCTTTTGATTTGTCGTCCTTGCCGGGATATAGCAAGCCGGGATGCTTCTCCAGAAGGCCCTCATTGCCGGAAAGCAAAAGACCGTTGGGGATAGAAACCAGGACTAATTTCTTCAAGGGCTGCCCCTTGTCCACAGCAGCTGCGTCCAAACCTAGCATTGTGTAAATGGGCTTCAAGACGAAGTGCACAACTGGGCAAATGGTTCCATCACTAAGAATGTAAACCGGCGGAGTAGCACAATGGAAATCATGCGTTGCCGACCTACCCTTGGCTATCATGACATCATTCCTCACTCCGTCTTCCGGCTTGAGCCAAATACCACTACCAGAAATCTGGTTGTGCGACATTACTGCATGGTCAAACTCATCACGTGGACCGACACTCTTGATATCCACAAAAATCCAGCACGCATCCGTAACGCCAGTAATTTCCTGGATGTTCTCAGCCTTGATAACGAACCGTGCATCTGGTCCACTAGGAATGCCACAATCCCTCGTTGAATAACGCGCTGCCAGAAAGCGCCCAAGTTTGGGGCTTAGGACATGCTCTCCGACTTCAATCCAAGGGTATTGATCGCCTCTGGGTTGCCTTCCTCGCTCTTCAGGCGGATAGTTCTTCCAGAATGGGTATAAATAACTGGCTTCGTTGTAATCCTCTATTATCTCGTCCTTGCACGCCAGAAGAAATGACTCAAGTATCTTCATGATGTACTCCTCTAACTCGATGAGAGCCTCAGGGTACTTAGTGAAATGCGCGCGCGCCATTTGATAGCGCTCGAACTGTTGCTCTGCGTGTGCCTCGTACATCGATCAGGGTATTTGAACGATTGTGGAGAGGGGCATGTCCAATGCCTGTGCAATTGCACTGAGCGACTGGATTGTGATGTTCCGCTCCCCCCGTTCAACACTACCTACATAGGTTCTATGTAACCCGCACCGTTCAGCAAGCTCTTCTTGCGAAAACCCGCGCTCCAATCGGCGCTCACGTATCTTCAGTCCAATTGCCCGAAGCAGATGCTTTGCCATATCGCAAATCACGCGACATGAACACTATAAGTCTACAGCCTATAAGTAGCATCTTAAACTTTCACCGGATTCCCTTTGCGCAATGGTGCCCACTGCGCCTTACCGGGAAAGCCCTAAAGCGAACAGCCGGGCCGCGTTCCAATGCAACCCCGCTTGCTCCACTGACCCCAAGCCGATACCTTGGTGCAATGGGCGGGGTGAAAGAGGACGCGCCGTGGTACAACAACAGCTATACGCAACGCCCTCCCAACACAAGCCCACGCACAAAGGGCGCTGCGCATAGCCCTGTACGTTAGGTGCCATCGCGAAAAAGCCAACGCGCAAAGCCCTCGCACGAGAATACGCCAACGCTACCAAGGCCCACGCTCGACGGAAGTCCAACAGAACCCGGCCCGAAGAAATACACTCGCTGCTGATGGTTACCTTGGGCTCATTGGGGTGCCAATCTTCCCGTCAACCAACGGTCGACCAAAGCCCAGAATCACAGGAACAGCGTACATGAATCAGTCGAAGAAAAGACGGAGTAACAGCAACTCCAAGCCATTCGCAATCGACCTCTTTAGTGGTGTTGGTGGCCTCAGCTTAGGGCTAAAGATGGCTGGCATTCAAGTTGGCGTTGACGTTGAGATTGAAGAGACCGCCGGTCGATATGCTCAGTACAACTTCCCAAGCACCAACGTACTCTTTGGTGAAACGGCTGGAGATGTATACAACTTCAATCCTCAGCGTCTTCAGTCCCTTGGCTTGCGTAAGCAGGATGTGCTTCTGATAGCGGGCGGTCCGCCTTGCCAAGGATTCTCTCTTGCCGGTAAGAGACGGCAAGACGATCCGTTGAATCATCTTGTCGCCGAGTTTGCTCGTGTGGTCTTGGACTTCATGCCCCCGGTCTTCCTAATGGAGAATGTCCCAGGACTGAAGACCTCTGACTCACCAATGCTTGGCCGAGCACTGAAACAACTTGAAAAGCGCTATCAAGTCATCGGTCCTGAAACGTTGAAGGCATGGCATTTTGGAGTGCCGCAGATGAGACAGCGTGTGTTCATTCTCGGCATAGAGAAGGGATTAGGAATAACTCCGACACTTCCATCTCCCACACACTATCGACCAACCGAAGGGGCAAACCTGTTCTTGCATCGGACACCCACCTCATGGGAGGCGATTTCAGATATTCCTGAGGTTGACCTTTTTGAAGAGCTGATTAGTGGCGACCGAGTAGCATACGACCGTGCACCAGAATCATTGTTCCAAGAATGGATGCGCGGCACTCGTGAACTGAACTCCTTCACAAGCATACAACCACAATGGGATCACCGGATATGCACGAACTTGCGTCGGACCCAACACGGACCTGACCTAACAGCACGCCTTAGCAAGTTAGGTTTCGGACAAGCTGATCCCGTTTGTGGAATTCGCCGACTCGACCCTAGTGATATTTCAACAACCATCCGGGCAGGCACAACAAAAGATCGTGGCTCTTGGTCCGCGCCAAGACCGCTGCATCCGTATCAAAACCGTGTGTTGACCACACGTGAATGTGCGCGCATCCAAACATTCCCCGATTGGTTCCTCTTCCACCCTGTGAAGTGGCATGGCAATCGAATGGTTGGAAACGCAGTCCCACCATTCCTTGGAAAAGCAATTGGCGAGCACATACTTGATTTACTGGGTCTTAAGCCAGATTCAGTCGAGGATGTACTTCCCCGTGACTCAAGTCTTATTGAAGCAGACATCAAGGCTGCCGCCGAAAGCGGATACGAGAGAAGAAGGGTTTCTCAGAAGGTGGTTTCGTGGAGCACCAAAAAGCAACTGCTTGATGTCTGACAAGATTTTTGAAATCTACGGGGTACCAGCCAAGGCTACCAAGGATGAGTTGTACGCCGCCATCAAGCGGGAGCACTGTCCATTCATAAACCGTCGATGCCTGAAGAATAGAAAGAGTTCTCCAGAGAAAACTATTGGAACCTGCACAGTCTCTCACGGTTCTGAACCTATCATCATCTGCCCGCACCGATTAATTCAGAACAGTCAGATTTTCATTGACTGTATTCATCTTCTAACTTCACACCAGCCGGGCAACGAGATTCACATAGTGCCCGAGATAACGGTTCCAGGTGGTAGCATTGACTATGTGTTGGCCAGTGTGAAGAACGGCAAAGTCGAAGACTTTGTTGGTATCGAGCTTCAAACCTTAGATAGCACAGGCTCAATATGGCCTGCGCGACAAAAATTAGCCAGCAGTATCGGGCTTTCGATAAGTCAGAAGGACCTCAAGTCGGTGAAATCTTTTGGGATGAATTGGAAGATGACTGCAAAAACTATTCTCGTTCAATTGCACCATAAGATTGGAACGTTTGAAACACTGAACAAGCGCTTGGTCCTCGTAGTTCAAGACCGGCTTGAAGAGTATATGCAAGCGAATTTCGACTTCTCTCCATTTCGCGAAGCGCGTCTTGGTGATTCAATGCACTTACATGCTTATAGTCTTGGGCTGAAAGAGACCAAGTTCAAGTTGGAACTGACCCTTCGACTTAGCACTGACGCGATTGGCATAGAAAAGTGCCTTGGACTACAAGCATCGTCAAGAGTAGAACTGGAAGACATTCTTCGGAATATCGAACAGAGAATTTCTTCAAAGACCCTCTTGAAATTGGGGAAATGAACAGCCGGGCCGGGTTCTGAGTCCCGCTTGTCCACTGACAGCAAGCCAATACCTTGCAGCAATGGGCGGGACGAATACGAAGACGCGACGGCACCTAACATCGGCTATGCGCAACGCCCCCTCAACACAAAGCCCACGCACAAAGGGCGCTGCGCATAGCCTCATCCGTTAGTGGCAATGCTAACAAACCGCACCAAGAATGAAAAGACAACATAAAAC
>CAYMXP010000115.1:0-5519 GCA_964394425.1 uncultured Chryseobacterium sp.
CGGCCAGCCCGCCTTTCTCCATGGCCTGGCGGAAACGGGCGCGGTGCTCGCGGTAGGTGGACGCTGAGAGCGGGGTGTAACGCATTTGCGGGAAAGTGAAGTGCGAAGGTAGAGGGGTGAAAGGGTGCGAGAGCAAGGCGCGTGTCATCCCGAGCGGAGTCGAGGGATGGGCGTGCCGGTGTTGAATGCACACCGTCGCGCTTTCCGCTGCAACTCCGCGCCCGGATAACCGGGCTTGCGGGGTTTCCACTTCGATCGCTCACGCGGAATCCGTCAGAACCGCGACTTTTATCCTCAACCGAAGCCCAATGCAGACCCAACGTTACACGATCCAGCAGCCACAGATTGATGACATCCTGTCCTGGATCAAGACAAAGGACATCGCGGTGCCGGAGATCCAGCGCCCATTCGTATGGGACAGGAGCAAGGTGCGAGACCTCATGGACAGCATCTACAAGGGCTACCCGATCGGTTTCATCATCACTTGGAAGAACCCGGATGTTCGCCTCAAGGACGGCAAGATCAGCGAAGGCAAGAGAGTCCTGATAGATGGCCAGCAACGGATCACCTCCCTTCAGGCCGCGTTGATGGATGAATACGTAGTGGACAAGGACTATGAACGGGTCAAGATCAAGATCGCCTTCCACCCGCTCATGGAAGAGACCAAGAGCAAGTTCGAAGTACAGACCCCGATCATCCTGAAGGACAAAGCCTGGATACCGGATATCAGCATCTTCTTTCAACAAGACTTCAGTCTGTTTCAATTGAACAGGGAGTACATGACGAGCAACCCGGATGTGGACCCGACGCAGGTGGAACGCAGTCTGAGCAGAATGGCTGGGCTCGCCAAGCAGCAGATCGGGATGATCGAGCTGAAGAGCGACTTGGACATCGAGACGGTCACTGAGATCTTCATCCGTATCAACTCGAAGGGCGTGGTACTGAGCCAGGCGGATTTCGCCATGAGCAAGATCGCGTCCATGGAGAAATATGGAGGTCCAACGCTTCGCAAGAGCATCGACTACTTCTGCCACCTAAGCAAAGAGCCACAGTACTTCGACCAGATACGAGACCATGACAAGGAGTTCGCGAAGACCGATGCGTTCGCCAAAATGGGCTGGCTGCGGCACGACAGCGAAGACCTGTATGACCCCGACTACACGGATGTCCTCCGCGTGACATTTGGCGTCGAGTTCGGCCGGGGAAAGCTCGCGGACCTGGTAAGTCTGTTAAGCGGACGTGACTTCGAGAAGAGAACCTTCGAGGAGCACATCGTGAAGGATTCCTTCGCTCGAATGAACGAAAGCGTCATGCGCTTCATCAACGAGAGCGACTTCAAGCACTTTACGAAGACACTGCTATCGGCGGGTTTCATCGACCGCAGCCTCATCCGCAGCCAGAACGCGGTGAACTTCGCCTACATGCTCTACCTGCACCTGCGCAAGCAGGGCCGGGACAAGTCGAGCATTGACAGCTTGGTACGACGGTGGTACGTCATGTCCATTCTGACAGAAAGGGCGACCGGTTCTTTCGAGAGCACCTTCGACTTTGACATCAAGCAACTGAACAACCGCGATGTTGAAGGCTACTTGGCCGAGATCGAAGAAGGTCAACTCTCGGATAGTTTTTGGAACGCCGTTCTTCCTGGAAAGCTAGACACCTCCGTTGCCAGTAGTCCGTTCTTCGGGGTCTTTCTGGCCTCCCAGGTGAAGGCGAAGGACCACGGCCTGTTCAGCAAACACGACACCATCGAGAATCTGATCAAGACACGGGGCGATGTGCATCACATCTTCCCGAAAGACCTTCTCAAAAAAGCGGGTCTGGGACGCTCCCAGTACAATAGATTGCCGAACCTCTGCTTCATTGACCAGCCATCGAATATCAAGATCAGCAACAAGCCGCCAGAAGGCTACTTCAACGCCGTGCGCGACCAGGTTCGCAAGGGTAAGAAGGCCTCAATTGGGGGTATGGAGAACGAGGAGGACCTATTGGCTAACCTGCGGCAGAACTGCGTTCCGGATTCCGTTTTCAACGCGGGCTTGAAGGCATACGAGGGCTTCGTCCAAGAACGGAAGCAACTCATGGCCAATAAGATCAAGCGGTACTACAATTCGCTCTGAGCCCGCTTCCATCTTGTTCTCCCCGCCCTTGACGCATTCGCCGTCAACGCGCGCCGTCGCCGAAGCGGCTTGGGCGGAGCGTGGTCCGAAGACGCTCATTGCCAGGTCCGGGGCAAGGGCGACTACAACCTGTTCGCCCCTTCCAGCTACTCCACCCCGCCCGCCAGGATCTTCTTCAGCTCTTCCGCCAACGGCGGCAGGTAATCGTTCACCACGCGCCACACGATGCTCTCTTCGATCTCGAAGTAGTCGTGGACCAGGCGATGGCGCATGCCGATGATCTTGGGCCATTCGAGGTGAGCCATTCCCTCGCGGAGGGCCTTGCTCGTGCGGCTGGCCGCTTCCCCAATGATCTGGATGTTGCGCATCACCGCATCACAGACCAGTTCGTCCTTCACGAACTGCTCCATGGTCATGCCCTTGGTATAGCGGACAGCGCGCTCGATCGCTTCGAGCATGTCGAGCAGCAATTCCTTGTCGCTGCGATCAGACATACTTCAGGTCGGGCAGGATGTAGGGCATGTAGCGCTCCTTGATCGATCCGCGGGTCACAAGATCGACCTTGCGCTGAACGATCGTTTCAAGTTCATCGGCTAGACTCACGAACTCGATCCCGATGGGCCGTTCGAACTCCACTATGATGTCCACGTCGCTGTCCGGCCGAAAGTCATCGCGCGTGGCGGAGCCGAAGACGGCCATGCTCTTCAGCCCGTACTTGGCAAAAAGGCGGGCGCGTTCGCGGCGCAGCACGGCGAGGATGTCGGCAAGTGTGCCCATGGCGTTGCAAATATCCGAATGCGCCATGACCCTCACCCCGGGATACTGCTTTGGAATTGACGCCCACCACGCCCGGATCTCGCAACTTGCCATGTTTCCAAACCACCCTGATCATGGAACAACTCCTCCGCCCATCGCTCCTTCTCGGTCTGTGCATCACGTTTGCCGGCGCCTCGGCGCAATCGTCCGGGAAAATGGACTTCATCCCGGGCGACCGGGTGATCTTCTTCGACAGCCTGAAGAACGAGACGCTGGGTGAGTTCCCTTCCAAGTGGGACCTGGTCAAGGGTTCCATGGAGGTGACGGACTTCGAGGGCGCGAAGGCGATAGCCTGGGCGAGCAACCAGGCGGTGATCAAGCCGCTGATGCGCGAAGCGAAGTACCTGCCCGAGCAATTCACCCTGGAGTTCGAGTGCTACTTCTTCTACAAGGGCAACGAGGGCTACTACCTGGACCTGAAAGGCGATGCGCCGATCCAGGTCCGGATCAACGTGAACTATATCCAGTACAAGGGCGAGAACAGCAGCCGCTCCGATAAGACCGGCACCGCGCCAGGCTGGCGCAAGGTCGCCCTCTCCTTCAACAAGCGCGCGGTGAAGATCTACCTGAACGGCGAGCGGCTGGTGAACATCCCGAACGCGACGGAGAAACCATACTCGATCGAACTGAGCGCGCTGAACCACAATGGCCCGACGGGCTTCCCGGCGATGATCCGCAACGTGCGCCTGGCCGAGTGCGGCATGCCGCTCTACGACCGGTTGATGACCGACGGCCGCTTCGCCACCTACGGCATCACCTTCGACGTGAACAAAACGGACATCAAACCCGAGAGCCGCAAGACCCTGGAGGAGATCGCCAGCATGCTGCGCGAGCATCCGGAGATCAAGGTGTCCATCGAAGGCCACACCGATGCCGATGGTGCCGACGATGCGAACATGAAGCTCTCCCAAGGCCGCGCCGATGCGGTGAAGGCGGCGCTGGTGAAGGATGGCATCGATGCCGCGCGACTGACCACCAAGGGCTGGGGCGAATCCAAGCCGGTCGGGGACAACAACACAGCGGAAGGCAAGGAGCGCAACCGCCGGGTGGAGTTCGTGCTGGTGCAGTAGCCGGGCCTCGGACCTAGCGAACGATCATTCCGCCATGCCCTCCAAACCCAACAGGACCAAAGCCACCGCCGCTTCCGTCGTGGCCTTCATCGACAAGCAGCCGAAGGAGGAGGTGCGCGACGACTGCCGCGCGCTGATGAAGGTGATGCACGAGATCACGGGCGAAGTGCCGCACATGTACGGGTCGAGCATCATCGGCTACGGCACCTACCATTACAAGTATGCCAGCGGCCACGAGGGCGTTGCGCCCCTGCTCGCGTTCAGCCCGCGCAAACCGGAACTGGTGATCTACCTGTATCAGGAGGTGGTGGGCCCGGAGCTCCTCTCCAAGCTGGGCAAGCACAGGGCCACCAAGGGCTGCGTGTACATCAAGCGCCTCGCCGACATCGACCTGAAGGTGCTGGCCGCGCTCTTTAAGAAGTCGATCGCGGCGGTAAAGAAGGCCTATCCCTGAATGCACGGCGTATCCTGGACCGCCTCATTGCCGAACAGGGATCCGTGCATTTCTCACTTCCGCGCCAAAAGCCCCGCCTGTAAGTTTGCCGCCGTTCCCAACGCGTTCACATGGCCAGCAAAGGACTCTTCGGCTCCTCCATCGTCAAGAAGTACTGGATGGCCCTCACGGGCCTTTTCCTGGTCACCTTCCTCGTGGTGCATGCCACGGTGAACGCCCAGATCTTCTGGAACGACGGCGGCGTGACCTTCAACACCTGGGCCCACTTCTTCGGCACCAACATCCTGATCCGCGCGATGGAGGTGGTGCTCTTCATCGGCCTCATCGCGCACGTCGTCGACGGGCTGGTCCTCTGGCGCGAGAACCGCGCGGCACGCCCGGTGAAATACAGCATGGAAAGAGGCGGCGCCGGTCGCACGTGGTACAGCGCCAGCATGGGCATCCTGGGCAGCCTGATCCTTCTGTTCCTCATCATCCACCTGTGGCACTTCTGGGTGAAGAGCCGCATCACCGGCCTGGAGCACTGGGGCCACGATGCAAGGGGCCATGAGAACCTTTATGCCGTGATGGTGGAGGTGTTCCGGGATCCCGTACCCGTGGTCATCTATGTGCTGGGCTGCTTCAGCCTGTACTGGCATCTGCTGCATGGCTTCCAGAGCGCGTTTCAGAGCCTCGGCCTCAACCACAAGCGCTACACGCCGATCATCAAACTCGCCGGCGCGGCCTTCAGCATCATCATCTCGGTGGTCTTCGCAGCGATGCCGGTGAGCATGTATTTCAAGTGGATCCAATGATGTCCGCGCGCAAGCCCAACGAACGTCCAAGATCCATGGTCCAAAGTCCAAGGCCTGAGCGTGGATTGGCCTTTGACCTCAGACCTCGGACCATAGACCTCTTCTTCCATCCATGAGCAAGCTCGACAGCAAGATCCCCCCCGGTCCCATCGACAAGAAGTGGACCCACCACAAGGGCCACATCCGCATCGTGAACCCCGCCAACAAGCGTCGTATCGACGTGATCGTGGTGGGTACGGGCCTGGCCGGCGCCGCCGCCGCCGCC
>CAYMXP010000116.1:0-5314 GCA_964394425.1 uncultured Chryseobacterium sp.
CTTTGCGCAAAGCAAGATCAACCAGGCAACAACCCACTCATATCTTCACAGACCCAGAACTTTTCTCCGCTGTGACCTATCCACCTCTTCTGTGACCTGAACGACCGGCTTACGCCTGAAGAACCTGCAGGCGGTCAGAGACCGCCACAACGATCGGCCTGCGATCGATGATCCTCTCCGAGGTCCGAGTGGACGGCTTGCCCGCGCACCTGCCCGCACACGCCTAACACTCGAACCAGGATCCACGGAAGACCCGCGCCATGTCAGGGGCACCGGTGGACGGCCTTTCTCCCCACAACCCCGCACACGCCTAACACCGGCGCCAGGTTCCATGGGGAAGTCTCGCGCCAGTTGGGGGGCATGGCTACCCGCTCATCTTGGCGGGATCCTGGCGTGCATCGAAGATATCGGTCACGTAGATCGTGTCGCCTTCCGTGCGGTAGATGATCTTGTAGTTCCCGACCACAGCTCGCCGATGCCCGAGCCCCAGGTGGGTCAGGTACTCTTCCTCCTGTGGGCCTTTAGGGAACTGCTTCATTCGTTCGACCTCATCAAGGATCTTTGCCCGGATCTTGGCGACCACCCTGGGGCCGGCTTCACGATGGAGATATTCCATCGCTTCGCGAAAGTGCTTCCTGGCGCTCGGCAGGTAGACGAGCTTCACTCGCGGGTCAAGTGGTCGGTATCGCGCTCGAGGTCCTGGCGAGAGTGTCCCTGGCCTGCCCTGATCTCTTCCTCGGCGCGGAGGGCGCGGCTGGTGAGCTTCTCCTTCAGCACCGGGTCGAGCGTCGTCTTGCGCAGCAGGTTGCGGATCGCCTCCAGGATGCTCATGTCGCGCTCTTGCTCCAGGAGCTTGCTGATCTCCGCACGCAGGTCCAAGGTGGTCATGACAGCGTTCTACTTCTAAAACCAAATATAGAACGGACGGAAGTCAACCTCCCCCCGTTCGCGCTCGCGTGTTCCGCGAGTGCGTGATCGCATGGGGCCTCCGGCCCGCCTCTTTCATCATTCCTCATCCGTTCTCAACATGGGATCGGGATGCGCGCTGCTCCAAGCATGGTGCTCCGGATCGGTGACCAGTCCGGCTTCAACGGGGTTGTTGCGAATGTAGTCGGCCTTCTGGTCGTAGAATGCCTGGCTGGTCAGTTCTTCGGGATGGCTGGTCTTCTGCCGGAACATGCAACGGCTGTTCTGCGCTGAAGCCGCACCGGCCCGCTCGAACATCTCCATCATCCATTCCCGCCGGCTTTCTGAGGGGTGCTTGCCGATGGCTTCCGGCAGCCCCTTGGCCGTGAAGCTCTTGAAGTCGTGCGGCAGATCGGCCAGCAGACCCTCCTTGCGCCGCAGGATCAGATGTACATGGCTCGGCATCACCACGTATTCGAAGATCTCCAGGCCCTTGCCGGCCCGGCAGTAGTCCAGGTTGTTGAACAGGATCTCCACGTGCTCCTTGCGTGTGAACACTTCCATCCAGCCCACCGTGGTAAGGGTGACGAAGTAGGTGGCGCCCTCTTCATTGGCCTTGAGATGTTCGGACATGTGCCCAAAATAGTCGGGGCCTTCCGCAGACGGGCCGGAGGCCCTACACCATGCGGCACTCGCGTATTGCTATGACATCTGCAAATCGGTTTTGAGTTGGTAAGGGGTACCTCGTTGGAGAACGGCGAAGACGCGGTGGACGATCTTATTGCGGACGTTGTTCAGCACGAGCATGCGGTTCTTTCCTTCAGCCACCTTGCGTTGGTAGTAGTCGCGCAGTTCGCCCTGCTCGCGGATCACGCGCATTGCCGAGAGATGCAGTAGCATCTTGAGCTTTTTGTTGGCCCTGGGAGACACACGCGGTTTTCCGTTCAAGCTCTTTCCTGATGTGCGCTCGAAGGGCGCGACCCCGGCATGGCAAGCCAGCGATCTTGGCGTTGAGAAACGGGTAAGATCATCGGTGAGCGCGAGAAGGTGCTGTGCCAGGACCGGACCAATGCCGTAGACACTGCGGATCAGGTCATAACGCTGCTTGGTCCTGGGCGTCTTGCCGATCTCCTCCTCGATCAGCGCATCGATGCGTTCAAGGGCCTGCCGAAGGGCTCGCTCCAGTTTCCTATCCATGGCATCGAACACCTTGCGAAGGCCCTCTTCCATGTACTTGTTCATGTCGGTGATCTGCTTGGCCCGTTTGGCCTTGTCGCGCACCAGCAGTTCCCGCTTGGAGAGCAGTTGACGCAATTTGAGCATGCGCAGATGGTCAGGTCCGATCAAGCGAGCCTTGTCCTGAAAGCGCAGCGCATACCGGGCGATGCGCAGGGCATCCACCTTGTCACACTTCCCACGTTGCATGCCCCCGCTCTGGATGATGTCCAGCGGGTTGGGCAACCAGGTGGACAGGCCCGCATCCAGCAACCAATGCAAAAGCTTGTAGTGGTAGTGGCCCGTCGGTTCAAGGCAGACCAACGTGGCACTTGCTTCCATCCCATGCCCCTGCGACCAAGACTTCCACAGCCGCCCGATCGCCGGGCGTTCATTGGCGATCCGTTCGCCTTCAAGGGGAGTCCCCTCCCCGTCGAGCAGGACCACATCCAGGTGTTCCTTGCTCACATCGATGCCGATCCAATGCTTCATGTTCATCTACTTTTGGGTGACACACATGATCCCGAGGGGGCTGGGTAAAGGGTCCTGGTGCTCGGCAACTCTAATAGGCCTTGCGCCTGAACTGCTATCTGAGCCTCAGACCCGAGAAGAGCACAGGTCCTTAACACGCGATTAGGCCCAAAGCCTCTCAACGCGATTGGTTCACCTGAGCTCTTCCCCAGTCCTCTTCGGAGATCTTTCCCGCAAGTTGCTTCAACTTACTGCCGGACCAAGTCTAGAGTCTTCCCCAGTCCTCTTCGGAGATCTTTCCCGCAAGTTGCTTCAACTTACTGCCGGACCAAGTCTAGAGAACACGCGAGCGCGAACTAGGGTCGTTCCTGGCAGCGAACGACGAGAACAGCATGAGTTGGCGCGAAGAGTTCATCCGCACCTTCTTGGAGCGCGACCTGGGCCTGCTCGGCTTCGGATACGGTGCCCCCGCCTTGGGCCGTTTCTGGGCCATGCTCGCCCACTACCACGCCCAGATCTGGAACGCTTCGGAGATCGCTGCCGCCATGGGTGTAACGGCCAAAACCGTGGGGCGCTACCTGGACGCACTGGAGCAGACCTACATGGTGCGCCGCTTGCTCCCTTGGCACGAGAACGTGGGGAAGCGGCTCGTGAAGAGCCCGGAGATCTACGTGGGCGACAGCGGTATCCTCCACGCGCACCAACATGTGCGCACACGGCAGGAACTCACCCACCACCCGAAGATGGGCGCTTCGTGGGAGGGCTTCGCGATGGAGCAACTGCTCACACTACTGCCCGCTGTTACGCCGTATTTCTACCATGTTCACAGCGGCACCGAACTGGACCTGTTCTTCATGCACCGGGGCAAGCGCATCGGCGTGGAGTTCAAGCGCGAGGATGCGCCGCGCCTGACGCGCGGCATGCGCGTGGCCACGGAGGACCTGCGCCTGGATGAGATCTGGGTGGTGTACCCAGGTGCCCTGCGCTACCCCATGGGCACTGGTGCAACGGCGTTGCCGTTCCAGGAACTCGCCGCGATCGTGTGCCCCCGGTGCGCCGGGCAAGGGCACCCCCGTGAGCATGGAGTGGGCGGTGGTGGGGTGATCCGGCTCCTGGTCGTCAGCGCGTGGTCATCGATCCCACAACCAGGCCAAGGGGATGGCCAGGTTATGCGCTCCATCCATCGGGAATGCGCTCTGGCCCGCGTAGAGCAGTACGCCACCTTGCCAATCGCGTCCGGCACGATCGGCAAGCCGTCGCAGCCCTTGCCCATCGGCGGGCATTGCGGTCGCGCCGGCCTTCACTTCCACGCCCCAGGTCTTGCGCCCCTTGGTGATCACCAGGTCCACCTCCACCTGGTCCTTGTCCCGGTAATGCCAGAAGCGGAGGTCGGGGTCGGTGCAAGCGCCCTGTGCCATGAGTTGCTGCACCACGTAGGTCTCCAGCAGGTGGCCGAAACGCTCGCGTCGTGCGTTATGGTCCGCAGTGCCCAGGCCGGAGAGGGTGGCTGCCAACCCGCTATCCAGCACATGCACTTTCGGGGTCTTGATCAATCGCGTGGCTTCGTTGCGGTGCCACGGCGGCAGGCGACGGATCAGGTACAGCCGTTCGCATACGGCCAGGTACCGATCCACCGTCTCACGACGCATGTCCAGATCGTTGCTGAGGCCTGCCACATTGAGCAGTTCGGCCGTGCGCAGCGCGAGCAATTCCATCAGGCGGCCCACCACGGCCACATCACGAACGCGGGTCACATCCTGCACATCACGCTCCAGCAACGTGCGCAAGTAGGAACGATGCCACGCGCGTGCGCGAACCTCCGTGCGTGCCACGGCTTCGGGGAAACCACCGGCCACCACGCGCCGCGCTATGCCCGTGCTATCGCCCTTGGATGTGGAGACCAGCCTGGGCTTCAGTTCGCCTGCGAGCATCTGTGCCAGGAAGCGGCCCGGCTTGCGGGCCAACTCGGCGGCGGTGAGCGGTTCCAGCTGAAGCACTTCCATGCGCCCGGCCAGCGAGTCGCCCAGCTTGGGCAGCAGCAAGAGGTTGGCTGAGCCGGTGAGGACGAAACGTCCGGGACGCCGGTCGCGGTCAACGGCCAGTTTCAGGGTGCGCAGCAGTTCCGGCACGCGTTGCACTTCATCCAGGATGGCCCGTTCCGGCAAGGCCGCCACAAAGCCCGTGGGATCCTGCTGCGCGAAGGCCAGCGTGGCCGCCTCATCGAAGCTCAGGTAGGCATAACCCGGCTCCAGCGTGCGCGCCAGCGTGGTCTTGCCGCATTGGCGCGGACCCAGGATGCACACCACCGGCGTATCGCTCAGTGCGAGCCGCAGGCTGGCGGCCAGGTGGCGGGGATAGTCGCGCATGGCATTCGGATGGCCGACGAAGATAGCGTCCAATTGCCGGTTTGGCATGCGTCCAATTGACGGTTATATAAGCGGCCAATTGCCGGTTCAACGATCGTCCAATTGCCTAATGCCATCTACGCACTCAATATCGGCCGATCTGCTTGCCCTCTTTCCGGATGACTTCTCCGCAGAACAGGTTCCGTAGGCCCCGCTACGCCACCTGTTCCGCGTATCGGCCTCCGAAAAGATCGCGGCGCATCTCTTGGCCGACCTTGAATGCGCAAATGGTATACTGGCGGAACGAAGCCGGCGAAGCCGACGATCCCAAGCAGGTGTCGATCACCCTCCATGACGCCTTCGGTCACGAGGTGTAC
>CAYMXP010000117.1:0-4192 GCA_964394425.1 uncultured Chryseobacterium sp.
GGCGCGCGCGTGTTCGTCTCGAGCTTCGACCGCCCCAACATCCGCTACACCATCGTCGACAAGGACGACCCGCGCACGCAGCTGCTGCGCTTCATCCGCGAGTCTCACGCGGGCGACGCCGGCATCGTCTACTGCCTGTCACGCAAGAAGGTCGACGAGACCGCGCAGTGGCTCTGCGCGCAGGGGGTGCGCGCGCTGCCCTATCACGCGGGCATGGACACCGCCGCGCGAGCGGAGAACCAGGCGCGCTTCCAGCGCGAAGACGGCGTCGTCGTCGTCGCCACCATCGCGTTCGGCATGGGCATCGACAAGCCCGACGTCCGCTTCGTCGCGCACCTCGACCTCCCCAAGAGCGTCGAGGGCTACTACCAGGAAACCGGCCGCGCCGGCCGCGACGGCGAGCCGGCCGATGCCTGGATGACGTACGGCCTGCAGGACCTGGTCCAGCAGCGGCGGATGATCGACGAATCCGAGGCCGACGACACCTTCAAGCGCGTCGCCACCGCCAAGCTCGACGCCCTGCTCGGCCTCGCCGAGACCGCGGCCTGCCGGCGCGTGCGCCTGCTCGACTACTTCGGCGAGGCGAGCGCGCCCTGCGGCAACTGCGACAACTGCCTGAACCCGCCGCAGACCTGGGACGCGACCGAAGCCGTGCGCAAGGCGCTGTCGTGCATCTACCGCACCGGTCAGCGCTTCGGCGTCGTCCACCTCATCGACGTCCTGCGCGGCAAGGACACCGAGCGCGTGCAGCGCTGGGGCCACGCGAAGCTCGGCGTCTTCGGCGTGGGGGCCGACCTCGACGACACTGCCTGGCGCAACGTCTTCCGGCAGCTGATCGCGCTCGGGCTGGCGCGCGTGGACCACGACGCCCACGGCGCGCTGCAGCTCACCGAGGCCAGCCGGCCGGTGCTGCGCGGCGAGGCGCCGGTGCACCTGCGGCAGGTGCGCGCGAAGCTGAGCCTGGGCAAGGCCGGGCGGGGGCGGCGCGCGAGCGCGGCGGCCGGCATCGACGCCGACGCCGAGGTCGACGCCGACCTGCTCGCCCGGCTCAAGGCGTGGCGGCTCGCGCAGGCGCGAGACCAGGGGCTGCCCGCCTACGTGATCCTCCACGACGCCACGCTGCTCGAGCTCGCGCGCCGGCGCCCCGGCTCGACGGACGCGCTCTCGACCGTGCCGGGCATCGGTGCGAAGAAGCTGGAGCGCTACGGGCAGGCGCTGCTCGACGTCGTGGCGGGCGTCGAGAACTCGCCAGTCGACGAGTGAAAGGTCCGTTCCGCTTCAGTTTTCGTGAGAGCAGGTACTTACATTACAAATGTAAGTGAGTCTTCGCTCACGTCGCCCCCGGCGGGCGCCTCCGTCGAGCCGCCCTCGGCGATCCTCAGCGTGACCGGCGCCCAGCCCGACGCCAGGATGCCCAGCTCCGCCGCCGCCGCCCGCGAGACGTCGATGACCCGTCCGGGTCGCATCGGGCCGCGCTCGTTCACCTGCACCACGACGCTGCGCTGGTTCAGCGTGTTCGTGACCTCGACCCGGGTGCCGAACGCAAGCGTGCGGTGCGCCGCGGTGAACCCGTCCGCGTCGTAGCGCTCGCCGTTCGCGGTGCGCCGGCCGTGGAAGCGCGCAGCGTAGTACGACGCGTGGCCGCGGAGCGGGTCGGCCGCGCGCGCGGGCGCGGCGAGCCGTGCGGCGTGCGGCCGGTGCCGGTTTGTGGCGTGGGCGTGCGCCCGCGCGCCCGAGTGGCTATGCGCGCCGGCGGGCCCGTGGCGCGCGGGCGCGGCGGCGGCCGGCGCGGCGGCGAGCGTCGCGGCCAGCGCGAGGGCGAGCGGCAGCCACCGGCGGGCGACGGTGTTCGAGTCGGTAGCGGGGGGCGTCACGGCAGCGAAACTGGCGGCGGGCAATCGGCTGCGAACGACGATACCGCAGATCGCGCGCATCGGCACGGGTGTCCGGTATCCGTGCTCGCCGTCGCGCGCCGAGGCCCGCGCCCGCGCGCGCCCGATCCCGCCGCTTGCCCGAAAACCAAGAGGCCCGGCTGCCTCGGCAACCGGGCCTCAGGCGCGAAGCGAGCGCTGACTACTTGCCCGCTGCAGGCGCCGCACTCGCCGTCGCCGGGGCGTTCCCCGCGGCGGCGGCCGGTGCCGCGCCGCCCGCGGCGGCCGCGGGTGCAGCTTCCGGCGCCTTCGGCTCGTCGAATTTCGCCCCGGCCGCGTTCGCCATGAAGACGACGCCGCGCGCGATCTCGACGTCCTCGAAGTTCCCCCCGCCCTGCGGCGGCATCGCGTTCTTGCCCTTCAGCGCCGAGGCGACCAGGGCTTCGAGCCCGGTCTTGATCCGGGGCGCCCAGGCGGCCGCGTCCTCGAACTTCGGCGCACCCGCCGCGCCGATCGCGTGGCAGGCGCTGCACTGGGTCTTGTAGACGTCGGCGCCGCTGGCCAGCGTCTTCGGGCCGCCGGCGCCCTTCAGCACGAACCCGGCCACCGGCTGGATGCGCGCCTCGATCGCCTCCGGCGTCATGCCCTCGCTGCCCGCGCCGGTGCGCGCGCCGACCCCGACGAACTTCGTCAGCAGCGCGATGATCAGCACCGGCACCACGAAGGCCAGCACCACGACGGTGATCAGTTGCCGGGGCGTCTTGATGAAACTCTCGTGTGCTTCGCTCATGCTGCGTTCAGATCCGGAAATTCAGGGGGCCCGCGTGCGGCGCGCGCCGCCCGGCCCGGATTGATGAAAGTCAACGATTGTACCGGGTCGCCCGGCGCCGCGGGTTTCGCGCACTGCCGGACGCGCCGCGCCGCGCGGGGCGTCCGGCGAATCAAGGTAGAATCGTCGGTTCAGCGCCCGTCGCTCAGGGGATAGAGTATTGGCCTCCGAAGCCAAGGGTCGCAGGTTCGATTCCTGCCGGGCGCGCCACGATTTCATGCGGCCATCGCCGTGCTCCCGGACCGAGGCGTCCGAACCGATCGCGCGGACGGGTCCGTGTCGCGACCGCATCGTCGGCGACTCCTCCCGGTCAGCGCGTCGATGCTTCGACGCCGCGACGAAAGAGTTCGAGCAGTTCCCGTGCGTGCTCGAACGGATCCGGCCTGGTCGCGAGCGATCGACTCATGACCGTTGCAAGCCGTTCGACGTTGCGGCCGAGGTTCAGGATTCGCAGCGCAAGGGCGAGGGTCTCCGCCGTGGCCAGCCGTCCCGCGTCGGCGCCCGGCAGCCACGCGCCGGTGCGCGTCGGGTCGTGCTCGACTTCTTCGAGGATCTCCGCGCACTCGTCGTCGTAGATGCGGTCCGCGTTTCCCGCGCGCTCGTAGTTCTGCAGCAGCTGAAGCAGGTCTTCGGCGTCGTGCGAGTTCGCGGCGCCGCGGTCCGACCAGGCGAAGAGCTTCATCAGTGCCAGGCCGGGCAGCGAAGCGACGCGGATCGTCAGGTCGGGCGCCAATTGAACCGAACATGCGCTCTCCATGGCTTCGGCGTCGCCGGCGAGGTTCATCAGGAGGTCCAGGCCGGGGGGCCAGGCAAGGGTGTTGTCGGCCCCGGCAATCGTTCCGAACGGAACGATGTCGACCGCGAACCCGCCGGGCCTCTTTCCGTCGCTGCCGCCTGCGCCTGGACCGAAGAACAGGCGATGCTGCGTGTCCGGGTCCGCCTCGAACGTCCCTGTTTCGCACAGGCGAGTCTTCAGCCGGTCGAATTCGACCCACGACTCGAGCGCGAAGGCGAAGTCGACGTCCCGGGTCGCGCGCCTGGGCGCGATGCCGTGGACGTTCTCGAGGATGATGTCGCGGGCGGCGGCGCCGACGATCATGAACGGGGCTTCGCAGTGATCCGCCGCTTCGGCGACCGCACGCACGATCGCCAGCGTCAGCGCATCGACGGGATGTTCAGGCAGCATCGAGCGCTGCACGGATCTTCTCTCTGTAGAGTCGGTCAGCGACGTCCAGATTGCGGCCGTCGACGCTCGCTGCCAGGTCTGCGAATGCGAGGATCGGGGGAACCACGTCCTCTTGGCCGGGCTCGCCGGGGAAGTCCCAGAACTTCTCGAGAACTTCCACATTGCCGTTCGGATCCGGGCGAAGTCGATATCGGCGGACGAGGTCGGTGAGCTTCGCCCTGTACTGTTCCGGGTCGAGGTAGATCGTGATGCGCTCCGGCTTCAGGTAGTTCGTGTACCGGTCCGCCGCGACTTCGCCGCCCCAGA
>CAYMXP010000118.1:0-4166 GCA_964394425.1 uncultured Chryseobacterium sp.
CCATCGGCCGCCAAGAACGGAGGCGACCTGGGCTGGTTCAGCGCCCTGCAGATGGTCTACCCCTTCGAGACCGCCGCCTACACCACGCCGGTGGGCGAGCTGAGCCGGCCGGTGCGCACGCGCTTCGGCTACCACATCATCAAGGTGGCGGGCAAGCGCCCCGCGCGCGGCACCATGAAGGCCGCGCACATCATGTTGCGCGCCGCCGAGGCCGACTCCCCCGAGAAGGCCGCCGCCACCGAGCAGAAGATCCGCGAGATCCACCAGCAGGTGGCCTCCGGTGCGATCACCTTCGCCGATGCCGCGCTGAAGTACAGCGAGGACGAAGGCTCCAGCGCCAAGGGCGGCGAGCTGCCCGAGTTCGGCACCGGCAAGATGATCGAGGAGTTCGAGGACCAGGCCTTCGCCCTGAAGAACGACGGCGACATCAGCCAGCCCTTCAAGACCCGTTTCGGCTGGCACATCGTCAAGCGCCTGAGCGCCACGCCGCCGCCCACCTACGACCAGGCCAAGGGCGACCTCAAGAGCAAGATCAGCCGCGACTCGCGCGCCGACATCACCAGGAAGGTGTTCCTCGACAAGCTGAAGGCCGAGTACCACTACACCGCCCTGCCCAAGAACATGAAACCGGTCTATGCGCTGGTGGACACGACCATTTTCAAGAAAGGCACCACGGTGACCGACACGCTGCAGCGCAAGGAGGTGACCGAAGGGCCCGTGACGCACGACGGCATGCGCTACGACCGCGAGATCAACGGCACCATCCGCCAGGGCAAGCTGGTGAACATCCGAAGCAAGAAGCACGACGAGGTGACGGCCACGCCGGAGGACACCGTGGTGGTGCGCGACATCCAACAGGGCTGGCGCTACGACCGCGCGAAGGCCGCGAAGCTCACCAAGCCGGTCTTCACCATCGATGGCAGGAGCTTCTCCCAACTGGAGTTCCTCGACTATCTGGAAAGCAAGCAGAAGCGGGAGGCCACGCGCGACATCAAGGGTTACGTGAACGCGCGCTTCAACGATTTCGTGGACGACATGCTGCTGGCCTACGAGGACGGCAACCTGGAGAAGAAGTATCCGGAGTTCCGCATGCTGATGAAGGAATACCGCGACGGCATCCTGCTCTTCGAGCTCACCGACCAGAAGGTGTGGAGCAAGGCGGTGAAGGACAGCACCGGCCTGCAGGCCTACTACGACGCGCACACCGCCGACTTCATGTGGCCCACGCGCTGGGACTGCGACATCTACACCTGTGCGAACACCGAAGTGGCGAAGAAGGTGCGCGGCCTGCTGAAGAAGGGCAAGCGTGGCGCCGACCTCACCGCGGCGGTCAACACCAGCTCGACGCTGGACCTGAGCATCGACGCCGGGAAATTCACCGCCGAGGAGAAGCCCTTCCTCCAGGGCCTCACCCAGAAGGGCCTCAGCAGCGACATCGCCGTCGATGGCCGGGTGGCGATCGTGGACGTGCGCGAGGTGCTCGCCCCGGCGCCCAAGCCGCTGGAGGAGTCGCGCGGGCTGGTGACGGCCGCCTACCAGGATGCGCTGGAGAAGGAATGGATCGCCGAGCTGCGCGCGAAGTACCCGGTGACCACCAACAAGGACGTGCTTTACTCGATCCACTGAAGGCGCGCGCGCGGCATCGATCGGGCATCACGGGGGCGGCGGCGATCGCCGCCCTCGCGCTATGCGCCTGCGCGGGACCCGCCGCCCCGCCCGATCCGCCCGTGGCCCGCGCCTACGATCAGTTCCTGCGCTGGAGCGACCTGCGCCGCATGGTCCCCATCGAACTGGCACCCGCCGACAGCGCCGCGCGCGCCCAGGCCATCGTCGACGGCTGGCTGCGCAAGCAGGTGGTGATCCACAAGGCCGAGGAGAACCTGAGCGAGGCCGACAAGGATTTCGAGGCCCAGCTGCGCGACTACCGCAACTCGCTCATCATCTATGCCTACGAACGCGCCCTGGTGGAGCAGAAGCTCGACACCCACGTGAGCGCCGACGCCATCCGGCGCTATTACGAGGAGAACCCCGGCAATTTCGAACTGAAGGACAACATCGTCCGCGCACGCTGGTTCAAGCTTCGGGAGGAGGATCCGCGCATGCTCCGCAAGCTGACCGGGTGGTGGAACAGCGACCGCGACGAGGACCGGCGCGAACTGGAGATCTGGCTGGCGCGCCATGGGGTGGTGCAGCAGCCCGCCCCGGCACCCGCGCCCGGCGCCGACCCACGCGAACATTGGATGCTCTTCTCCGACCTGCAAAAGGAGGTGCCCATCGTGGCGGCGAACCCCACCGACTTCCTGGGAGCCCCGGCCGACCGCAAGCTGGTGGTGAAGGACGAGATGAACACCTATCTCGTGGAGATCATGGAGCACCGCCTGGAGCAAGGCACCACGCCCCTGGAGATGGTGCGCGGTGAGATCCGCGGCGTGCTGCTCAACCAGCGCAAGCTCCTGCTGATCGAACGGATGCACGACGATCTTTACCGCGATGCCTGGAACAAGAAGGAGATCGAGGCGCTCTGAGGCCCTGGCCGCCCTGTTGCTCCTGGCCGGCGCCGCCGCGGCCCAGCCGCAAGGCATCCTCATCGACCGCATCATCGCGGTGGTGGGCGACGAGGCCGTGCTGTACAGCGAGCTGGCCCAGCGCCTGGAGCAGGCCCGCCAGGCCGGCGAACGCGCCGCGGAAGGCGATGCCTGCTTCATGCTCGAGGACATGCTCTACGAGAAGCTCCTGCTCGACCAGGCGCGCATCGACAGCGTGGCGGTCGATGAGGCCCAGGTGGAAGCCGAGCTCGACCGCCGCGTGCGGTATTTCGTCCAGCAACTGGGCTCCGAACAGAAGCTCGAGGAGTTCTATGGCAAGACCATCACCGAGATCAAGGCCGAGTTCCACGACCAGATCTCCGACCAGCTGATGGTGCAGCAGATGCAGCAGACCGTGGTGGGCGGCGTGCGCGTGACCCCGCGCGAGGTGCAGCGCTTCTTCGACCGCATCCCCGCCGACAGCGTCCCGCTGATCAACGCGCAGGTGGAGTTCTCGCAGATCACCCGCGTGCCCAAGGCGTCCGACGCGGAAGACCGCCGCGTGAAGAAGCGGCTCGAGGAGTTCCGCGCCGACCTTGGCGCCGGGAAGAAGGACTTCTGCGTGCTGGCCACCCTATACAGCGAGGACCCGGGTTCCAAGGACAACTGCGGCGAACTTGGCCTGGTGCCCCAGGGCGTGATGGTGCCCGAGTTCGACGCGGTGGCCCTCAGCCTCAAGGAAGGCGAGATCTCGCAGGTCTTCAAGACGCAGTACGGATACCACCTCATGCAGATGATCGAGCGGCGGGGCGAGCAGTACAACGCCCGCCACATCCTGCTGAAGCCGCCCGTGGGCCAGGCCGAACAACAGGCCACGCGCGACTTCCTCGACAGCCTGGCCGCCGAGGTGCGCCTGGGCCGCATCGAGTTCAGCGAAGCCGCCGCCCTGCACAGCGACGACGAAGAGAGCCGCGCCAACCGGGGCACGGTGATCGAACCCAACAGCAACGGCCCGCGCTGGGCCATGGGCGATCTGGACCAGCAGGATTTTTTCGTGATCGACAAGCTGAAGCCCGGCGAGATCAGTGACCCGGTGCCCTTCGCCCTGCCCGACGGTGGCCGCGCCTACCGCATCATCCGCCTGGACCTGCGCACCGAGCCCCACCGCGCCAACATGAAGGACGATTACCAGCTGCTGCTGCAGGCCGCCGAGAACGAGTTCCGCCAGAAGGCCGTTGACGAATGGGTGGACGAGAAGACCCGCGAGACGCACGTGAGCGTGAACGAGCGGTACGCCACCTGCTCCTTCAAGCACCCCTGGATGGAAAAGAAGGAGTGAAGCGCCATGGGTCAAGCTTCAAGTCTCAAGCCTTCAAGTCTCAAGCTTCAAGTCTCAAGATTCAAGTCTCAAGCTTCAAGTCTCAAGCTTCAAGTCTCAAGCTTCAAGTCTCAAGCCTCCAACTGCCAACTGCCAACTGCCGACTGCCAACTGCAAACCCTCCTTTCCCCCCGATCTTCGCACCCCCATGAGCGATCAAGCAAGCGACGTCAAGGCCGTTGAGCAGTTCAACAGGCAGTACGCACGGCTGAAGGCCGAAGTGAACAAGGTGATCATCGGCCAGGACCAGGTGGTGGAGCACG
>CAYMXP010000119.1:0-4043 GCA_964394425.1 uncultured Chryseobacterium sp.
AGCCGGCGGGCATCCACAGCGGCGACAGCAACGCCGTGCTGCCGCCCTTCGACCTCAGCGAGAAAGTGATCCAGCAGATCCGCGAGCACACGCACAAGATCGCGCTGGCACTGAAGACCGTGGGCCTGGTGAACATCCAGTTCGTGGTGAAGGACGACAAGGTGTACGTGATCGAGGCCAACCCGCGCGCCAGCCGCACCGTGCCTTTCATAGCGAAAGCGTACGGTGAACCCTACGTGAATTGGGCGACGAAAGTCATGCTCGGTGCCAAGCTCAAGGACTTCGCATTCAAACCCAGGTTGGATGGGTACGCCATTAAAGTCCCGGTGTTCTCGTTCGATAAGTTCCCGAACGTAGATAAGTCGCTTGGCCCGGAAATGAAATCGACCGGCGAGGCGATCTACTTCATCAAGGACCTGAAGGATCCGTTCTTCAGGCAGGTGTACGGAGAGCGGAGCATGTACTTGAGCAGATAGGCTGCGGAATGTCTGACCCAACCCGGTCCGCTCCATTATACGACTTTCACGCCTCGTGCTTCGTTTCCATCTTCATCGTACTGAATGGTGATTACGGTCGCGTACTCGCTTCATCCAGATAGGATGGCTGACCGTCAGCCAAACAATCCCTAAACAGAACGCCCATAGCCAGAATTCGATCGCCATGCCTGGAAGTCGCCCAGAATGTGGCAACTCGCTCAGGGCAAACAAGCCAATGACAATCATCATCAGTAACCAAGCCCATCCCCGCCAACGATTGTGGAATCCCGGAACAAGCGGGAACGCACCAAGGAAAACGAGTGCGATAGAGCTGATCGTAATCAACGTTATGGGAAAGTCCAACGGCACGTCCACAGTATATCCGTCAGTAATTGGGGTGCGCAGTACCACTACGCCCCAAGACCAAACGCGCCAGACGTGCCAGGCGTAGATTCCCGGGTTTGACAGGCCGATGGCCGTGCACAGGATCCGGACACGATTGGTCATAGCCGGGCGATCTGGTAGGAAGAAAGGGTATGATGCCCTGCAACGGCCACGTGGAAGATCTTGAAGTACGCTGTTACTCTTGCTCATGGATGAACTGGAAGACAATAACTCTCGAAATTGCTCCGACTTGTTCAATCCGTACGTTCTTACGCATGACCAGCCCTTTTTTCCAGGCACTGAACCGACAGCGGATGAGGGCTAGGTTCAGAGTGCAATCGATATCTACCGTATGAGTGAATCTGTATGCTGAGGTTCCTTTCTTACGCCAAGTATCGGCATCACGTACATCCAGTGCATCCATGTCGTCGGCAGGAAAATAAAGTTGCCCATGCACAACACTATCGCAAGCCAGCACGGGCAGAAGAACTTGAAACTCACTCTCACTTGTCGGTACAACCAAAGTGAAAACCTCATTCGTGTCGGCGCATAGGTCCAGAGGCGTATGGCAGAAAACTGGCATCGACGAAGACTGCCCACGCGCTCCACACATCAGCAGAAGAATGGCCGCAGAGCCAATGCATCGCAGCAGCATCCCTATCGTTTTGACCAGCGTATGAAGGCTGCGCAAAACACGGCGGTGATGTCTCTGGCGCATTGGTAGAGATCGTCCTCGACGTCCTTTGCTTTGTTCATAAGCGTGAAACCGTGGGATGTGCTCACCTGCTCCCAAGCAAGCTCAGTGTCGTCCACATCGATATGGGTGTCTCCTTGGGGAAGGAGCGAACCGGTGGTATTCACGTTCAACTCGTGCAGCAGTACGGTGTGAAGCGGCATCACATGCACCGGGCCAAAGGAGTTCATCAGACCAATGGCTTGGGCATAGCGCTGGTTCCGCTTCATGTACCAAGTGCCGAGGTGGATGAAAAATGATGTTCATAAGGGCACTCTTGTCGTAGTTGAACACATAAAGCACCACCATCACCGCCGGGGATCCAGCATTTCAAGGAGTTCTTGATTCTGAGCGAACCTTCGGAATATTGCAGTTGCCACGGACACTGCCTCGGCGCTATCAGGCGCACTTCGGAAAGTGTTCGAGTACGAGAAGACGACAAGCGCATTCTCCCGCATTCTGGTGTTCATACGAGTGAACGACAGGCCAACATCAAGATGGTCCCCATGCGGACCTCTATAGGACGTGACATGCAAACAGGTATCCCCGAAGGGCCTTCTGGCCCCGAACTCGAGCGTGGCATTGAGCGGGCGGGCAATCGTAGTGTCCCACTCAATACATGGGCGTCGAGGGCGCCGCTCCAGCGAAAAAGACCTAAGGGACCATTGGGGGTAATGCGTTCCATGCTCAAGGGGGCCAAGGGTGTCCAAGCCCCCAATCTCGTGGGGCAGTTTGTCCCAGAAGACCCTCCATCCACTATCCGGCAGGGCGATTGCGCGCATGCTCGTGGGGTCAGGGTAATCCACCCAGGGGCAATCGACTGGTTCACTGGGCATATCGGGTCTACCGCAGCCTCCTGGCACAGTGCCCAGGAGAATACCGGTCATTGCAAAGACAAGAACTCCCGTTCTCATTGCAGGTGTTTCAATGTCCGGTCGTACGCCTCAGAGATGCGCTTGGTCTTCGTATCGGCTCGTTCATACATCCCTTCGAGTTGACGCTCGGCTGTTTGCCGAGTGTCGCATTGCTTTAGGGCCTCCGGCCCGCCGCAAGGATAGTCGGGCCGGAGGACCTATGCTGAACCGCACTCGCGAAACACGCGAGCGCGAACAAGGGATCAAGCAGCATCTGCGGATCAAGAAGTTCTACGGCCTCTCGGAGAACGCCGTCAAGTGCCAGATCTGGATCGCTGTTTCGGTGTACCTGCTGGTGGCCATTGTTCGCAAGCGCCTGGGCATGGAGGCATCCTTGCACTCCATTCTACAGATCTGCTCGGTCATGCCATTCGAGAAAATGCCCATCCAACAAGCCTTCCAGAAGGTTCCGCCCCAGGTGCACTTGACCGGCTCTCCGGACCAGTTGATTTTGTTCGACTTTTAACCGGACAGCAGTGTTCGGACAAGGTTAGCCGCCTTAGCTAACTGTCCAGTTTTTGGGGAGTACTACAGCCTACGGCGAACCCAATGAGCTGGGCCAGAGGCGATGCTCGGCGCCAAGCCATGCCTTCGGCAGGCAAGCTCAAGGACTTCCAGTTCAAGCAGCGCCCATGGCTACGCGATAGGTTCCCGTCTTCAGCTCAGTCGTTCAGGGCTTGCACGAAGGCATCCGGCGTCACCTGTAACTCGTTCAGGATCTTGCGGATCAACGGGCGGCTGATGTCCTGGCCTTTGTGGTGCGGCAAAGTGGTGTAGCGGCCATCGGGATGCCGATAGAACACATGACTGCCTTTCTGACGAACGACCTGGAAACCCCACTTGAGCAGGATGCGCTCAATGTTGCGTGCATCCACAATCGGGAGTTTGCTCATACGGCGACGGAGAACGACTGCAAGCCCACGAACTCCGGCAATGCCTTGATCTCCTCCTCGCTCATCTCCTCGAAGCAGAGTTCAACCACCTCCTTCAAGTTCACTTGCAGTTCATCCAGGCTCTTCGCCTGCGAATGCGCGCCGGGTATGCTGGGCACCATGCCGATGTAGAGACCGGTCTCTGGATCGCGCTCGATATGGGCGGTGAGTTGGATGCTGCGCATGATGTGGCTTTGCCCAAAGATAGACCTTCAATCAGCGCGCCAGCCGCACCGTGCCCTATCGCCGCGCCGGCGCCGACTGCGCCGCCGCGAAGCGCTTTGGCGAAGCGCGGAGCGGCTATGGCCGCGTAGGAGACAAGGTCTACGGCGAGCCCAATGAACTGGGCCAGTGGTGATGCTCGGCGCCAAGCCTGCCTGCCGACAGGCAGGCTCAAGGACTTCCAGTTCAAGCCGCGCCTGGACGGGTACTGTGCCTACGCGAAGCCGCTTCGGCGAAGGCAAGGCGCGATAGGTGCCCGTCTTCAGCTTCGACAAGTTCCCGAACGTGGACAAGAGCCTGGGGCCCGAGATGAAGAGCACCGGCGAAGCGATCCACTTCATCAAGGACCTGCGGGATCCGTTCTTCAGGGAGGTGTATGCGG
>CAYMXP010000120.1:0-4020 GCA_964394425.1 uncultured Chryseobacterium sp.
AGCGCGCCGATCTCATGCGCCCTTACCGCATCCGCCTTGCCCTTCAGATCCAGCGTTACTGAACCGTATGATCCCTTATCGCTCAATGACGATCCTGCGCACATGCCGCTCCTTCGCGGTCACCACGTTCAGCACGTAGACGCCTGCCGGTATTTCGCCGGCATCCACCTCCACGCGGTCGCGCTGCCCGGATGAGCCGCCCTGCTGCCAGATCACCTGGCCGAGGTTGTTGGCCAGTTCAACGCTCCTCACCTCGTCCAGCAGATCGCCCAGTTGAACGATGAACCGACCCTTGCTGGGATTCGGATACACTTCGATGGCTCCCTGGTCTTCCGGCTTTACCAGTCCCACGTTCAAGGTGCTCGTCTCCCAGAGACCACGGCCGAAGGTGCCCGCGCGAAGCAGCCCCGAAGCATGCTGCAGGTCAAGGTCGGTCACCACCACGTTGGGCAGGCCGGCATTGTCCTCGATCCAGGAGGATGAAGAGCCGTCCCATACATAGATACCCGCGTCCGTCCCGAGGTAGGTGGCGCCCGTGGCCGGATCGAGCTCGGCGCAGTTCACCGGCAGGTTGGGCAGGCCGGTGGCGGTGACATTGCCCCACGTGTCGCCGGCGTTGATGCTCACGTACACCTTGTTGCCCGCATCGTAGCCGCTGAGCGTGATGATCACCGCGTTCGCATCGGCGGGGTCGACCTGGATGCCGCTGATGTACACACTGCCGGTCGGCAGCGATCCGGTGACGTTGTCCCAGTTGATCCCTCCGTTGAAGGAACGGTACACGGCGTCCTGGTAGCCGATGTAGAGGGTGTTGCTGTTGCTGGGGGCGATGGCCAGGTAGTTGATCTTGACACCTGGCACCGGCGTGGCCAGGAGGTTCCAGCTGTCGCCACGGTCGTTCGAGCGGTAGACGCCTTCGTAACAGGCGAAGATCACCGAAGGGTCGTTGGGGTCCAGCTGGTAGGGCGTCACCCATTTTCCGTCCTGCTGACCGCCCGGAAGGTTCTCGGAGATCGTGGTGAAAGTCGGGGGCGACAGCGTGATGCGATAGATCACGCCGAACGAGTAGGACGTGTACAGGTAGTTCGCGTCCGTGGGATCGATGTGGCATACCATGCCATCGCCCTGGGTAAGTTGCTCCCAGCTCCCCAGCTCGTAGCCGATCGAGCCATTGTCCTGCAGGCCGGCCAGCACCAGGTCCGGCGTTGTCTGTGCGCAGCTGATGCTGTAGAGCTGGCTGTTCACGATGCCGTTGGTGATGTTGGTCCAGCTATCCCCTCCGTCGGTGCTCTTGAACACTCCGCCGTCGTTGCAATCGAATATCGTGTTCGCAAGCGACGGATGGAACGCCACGTGGTGCTTGTCCGCATGCACCACCGGCGTGCCGGGCGGCGGGTAGTACCAGGGGTCGTCCGTCCACATGTTGCTGAGCGACCAGTTGGCGCCGGCATCCGTGGTCCGCCACAGGTTCACCCCGCCCACATAGATGTTATCGTAGTCCGCCGGATCGATGGCGAGGGTGAGATCGTACTTCCCCTGACCGTCCACGTCCGATGCATCGCCGTACCAGCCCAGCAGGTTGGCGCCGGCGCCGCCGAACCAGTAAGGCGCCCAGTTGGCGCCGTTGTCCATGCTGTAGTACAGGCTGTGCAGGCCGTTGGTGGATGCATCCGCACAGAGGGCGTCGACGCTGCTGGGGGAGGCCGGGCACACGGCGAGGTCGATGCGGCTCACCCCCGTGAGCGCCGTGGCCTGTGCCCAGTTCTGACCATAATCGTAGGAAACGAAGATCTGCGCACCGCCGCCCGGGTCGTAGCTGGCGGCGTACACGATGTCGGAATTCCCCGGGTTGAACTCCAGGTCCATGAAGTAGCCGCCCAGGATGTTGTACCAGTTCGCGCCCCCATCGGAGGTCTGGAAGATCCCGATGCTCGTAGCGGCATACACATAGTCCGGGTAGGCGGGGTCGATCATCACCTTGCGGATCAGGATGCCGTCCCATTGCTCGGCCGCCAGCACCTGTGACCAGGAGTTGCCCCCGTCCGTGCTCTTCAGGATGCCGATGCTCTTGGTATCCCCGGCGAACGTATGGCCGAACGCGCTCAGCGTGATCGCCGCATCCCCATCGCCCGTGGCGATGTACATCGTGTTGGGTGTGGTGGGGTGGATGGCGATCGAGCTGACACCGAGCACCGGCAGGTCGTCGGTGTTCGTTGTCCATGAGCTGCCACCGTTCGTGGTCTTCCAGAGCCCGCCGGCCGGTGTGCCCACCCACATGGTGTTGGCGTTGGTGGGGTGGAAGGCGATGCAATTGATGCGGCCGATGCCGGCGATGTTGCTGCTGGTGCTGGGTCCCAAACTGCTCCAGTTGCTCGCGGCCTTGGCGCTGCCCGCAGCCCCGCCTTTGGAGTATTTCTCCCACTCGTCGCACTCGATCGTGTTGCCGGGGAACTTGCCCGTGGGACCGGTGCGTACCTCCCAATACTGCTCCCAACGCTTGAATTGTTTCCAGCCCGGGGCCTTGTGCCGCCGGCCATCGGCATCGGTGTACCAGCCGTTATGCACGTCGTAGGGTGCCCAGAACGAATTGAAGGCCTGCTGCACCTCGTGGAAGTCGGGCCGCTCGCTGGTGAGCTTGCTCGTCCAGTTCTGGCCGGCGGCGATGCCGGTCCATGCAAGGGCCACGATCAAGGCCGCTGTCGTGTAGTTCCGTGTCATGTCGAAGAGTGTGAGGGGTGGATCAAGGTCTGTTCAGTGGTGGGAGCATCGTGATGCTTTGCACTTCGAGCGTGCGCGCATCGCCGTTCAGTGCGTAATGGATGGTGGCGTTCGTAGCCGGCGTGGCACCGGGACCGGGCACGGACACGCGCACAAGGAGCGTATCGCCCTGCTGCGGGTTCACCGGCTGCCCGATCGGGGCACCCGGCCGGGTGATCACCGGGGTGTAGACGGCATCGGCCATCACCACGCGATCGATCGAGAGGGTCTCCGAGCTGTTCACCGCCACGGTGAAGGTGTACTCAATGCCCGAACCGCCACCCTGGATGCCGGCCGTCCATTTTTGTCCGGTGGCCTCCACCAGGCCGAGCGCTGGGAGCACGGCGCTGTTCGCAGCTTCCTTGTTCCTGTTTGCGCATTGCAACAGCAGTACGGAGGTCAGGATGGCAAGGGCTGTTTTCATGATCCAATGGTCCCGGTCCACATCCACGTGCTCATGCTCAGCGTGCAGTCGTCATGTTCTGAGACGCGGTCATGGTCGTTATGTTACAGGTCGATGCGTGAACGAAATGGGGACGCGAACCTATCCGCACATACCGGAGCGCGCTGGCATTCTTGGCGACCGGCCCGCTCATCGGGTTGAGCGGCGGGTGGTGATGGTCACTCCGAAAGCGAGCGGATCACATGCGCCCGCACCGCATCCGCCTTGCCCTTCAGATCCAGCGGCACCGCCTCACCGATCCGGAACCGTGATGCGGCAGCCCGCACCCCGTTGAGCAGATCACCGGATGCGACCAGCTCGGCATCGAGGTCTTTCGTGGCGCCGGCGAGCCGTGCGCAGGTGTTCATCGCGTCGCCGCTGAGGTCGATGCTGCGCTTGATGGAACCGATCTGCGCGGTGATCACCACGCCCCGGTGACAGCCCGCGCGGAACCGGGGCACCATCGCGTAGGTCCGCTCGTAGTGCGACCGGTCCCGCTCGATCGCCTGCCGGATGTCGAGGAAGAGCTGGAGGCAGCGCAGGTCGCGTTCATCGCCCCGGGCGATCCAGGTGAAGACCACCTCGTCGCCGATGTACTTGAGCACCTCGGCGTCGTGTGCGAGGATCGGCCCCGTCATGCGGTCGAAGGTCTCGTTGAGCATCTCGAAATAGCGGCGGTCGCCCAGCCGCTCCGTGTGGGTGGTCGATCCGGCCAGGTCCATGAACATCACCACGCGGTCCTCGCGGCGCGGGCGCACGTAGCGGCCGAGCAGGAAGCGCCGGAACATCCTGCTGCCCACCATGCGCTCCATCTCCATGAA
>CAYMXP010000121.1:0-3829 GCA_964394425.1 uncultured Chryseobacterium sp.
CTGCTTAAGGACCCGGCCATCCTGATCCTCGACGAGGCCACCAGTTCATTGGACACCGCCGGCGAGCGGCTGGTGCAGGAAGCCCTGGACAAGCTGATGCGGGGGCGCACCAGCCTGGTGATCGCCCACCGGTTGAGCACCGTGCAGCATGCCGACCGGATCATCGTGCTGGACAAGGGCGTGGTGATGCAGAGCGGCACGCACGACGAACTGATCGCCGACCGCGAAGGCCTGTACCACACCTTGAGCCGGGTGCAACTGGCGGGCTCCGATCCGGTGCCGGCCGCCTAGGACCGCTCCAGCACCATCCGGTGCTTCGCGATCAGCTTGCGCATGTTGATCAGCGCGTAGCGCATCCGCCCCAGCGAGGTGTTGATGCTCACCTGCGTGTGCTCGGCGATCTCCTTGAAGCTCATGCCCAGGTAGGTGCGCATGATCACCACTTCGCGCTGCTCCTCAGGCAGGTGGTCGATCAGCTTGCGCACGTCCTCGTCGATCTGGCCGTTCACCAGGCGCTGCTCCACGTTGTGGCCGGGCTGCGCGATGGTGGCGAAGATGTCGTGGTCCTCCCTGCCGCGCGCGAGGGACATCTTGCGGCCGCGCCTGAAGTGATCGATCACAAGGTTGTGGGCGATGCGCATCACCCAGGGAAGGAATTTGCCCTCTTCGTTGTACTTGCCCGCCTTCAAGGTGTGGACCACCTTGATGAAGACCTCCTGGAAGAGGTCCTCGGTGGCGGGCCGGTCGCGCACCATCAGGTAGATGTGCGACCACACCTTGCGCTTGTGGCGATGCAGCAGGATCTCGAACGCGCGCTCATCCCCTTGCTGATAGCAGTGGACAAGCTCCTGGTCTTGGAGCACCTTCGTCAGCATGACCTTACCCGTTTTGGTCCCGGTAGGTTGATCTACTCAGGGGTAGAGGTCGCTGCTATCGATCGTGGTTTTTGGGGTGGAGGCGACCGGCCGATGGCCGGGCGATCGCGGTGCGGTTGAACGGGATGGAGACGCGCGCTGTTGCGTTAACGTTGCCTCCCGGGTCGTATTGTGCGGAGGCCGGCCCCCCAAATATAGGCGCACCGGACCCCACCGCCCGGCCACCGGCTAATTTCGCGGCCCCGTTCCAAGGGGGGATCAGCACCGTTGGCCGTACGCTCCAAGACCCCGCGCACCTCCTCCCCGGTGGATCCCAAGGCAACGGCCGAAGGCAACGGCCGGGCCGAAGCGCTTCGCCGGAGCGTCGCCGGTTCGATCCGTGTGGAGGGAGCGCGCGTCCACAACCTGAAGAACATCACCGTGGAGATCCCGCGCGGGAAGCTCACCGTGATCACCGGCCTGAGCGGCAGCGGCAAGAGCAGCCTGGCCTTCGATACCCTGTACGCCGAGGGCCAGCGCCGCTACGTGGAAAGCCTCAGCAGCTACGCCCGCCAGTTCATGGGCCGGCTGGAGAAACCCGACGTGGACAAGATCACCGGCATCAGCCCGGCCATCGCCATCGAACAGAAGGTGCTCACCAGCAACCCGCGCAGCACGGTGGGCACCAGCACGGAGATCTACGATCACCTGAAGCTGCTTTTCGCACGGGTGGGCCGCACCTTCAGTCCGCACAGCGGCCAGGAGGTGAAACGACACACCGTTCAGGACGTGGTGGATGGGGTGAACACCTTCCCTGAAGCCGGCACGGTGATGATCCTCGCTCCCGTGATGGTCCCCAAGGGCCGCTCGATGCACCAGCATCTGGACGTGCTGCACCAACAGGGCTATGCGCGCGTTTTCGATGGCGATCAGGTGCATCGCATCGAGGACCTGCTGTCGCAAAAGGGGGTCATGCACGGCGCGCTCCACCTGGTGATCGACCGGGTGAGCGTGATCCCCGGCGACACGGAGAACGAAAGCCGGATCGCCGGCAGCGCGGAAACCGCCTTCTTCGAGGGGCATGGAGAACTGGTGCTGCTCGGCGATGGTGCAGCGAACAACAAGCAACGCGCGACCGACAACGAACCACGCCTCACCTTCAGCGACAAGTTCGAAATGGATGGGATCCAGTTCGATGAACCCACGCCGAACCTGTTCAGCTTCAACGATCCGGTGGGGGCCTGCCCCAGGTGCGAGGGTTTCGGGAACATCATCGGCATCGACCCGGACCTGGTGATCCCCGACCGGAGCAGGAGCGTGTACGATGGATGCGTCGCGCCCTGGCACGGCGAAAGCCTCGGCGAGTGGCGGAACGACTTCATCGAGGATGCATCCAAACACGGCTTCCCCATCCACCGCCCCTACCGTGACCTCACCAAGGAGCAGAGGGACCTGCTGTGGCACGGTGCCAGGGGCGTGCATGGCATCGACCAGTTCTTCAAGTATTGCGAGGCGAAGAGCTACAAGATCCAATACCGCGTGCTGGCCGCGCGCTACCGCGGCAAGACCACCTGCTCCAGCTGCAACGGCACGCGCCTTCGCCGCACCGCCACCTATGTGAAAGTGGGATCCCGCGACATCACCGAGCTCGTCCGCATGCCGGTGAAGGACCTGCTGGCCTGGTTCCGCGCGCTTGAACTGGACGTGCATGATCGCAGGATCGCCGAGCGGCTGTTGAAGGAGATCGTCAACCGGCTGCAGTACCTGAACGATGTCGGCCTCGGGTACCTCACCCTCGAACGCCGCAGCAACACCCTGAGCGGGGGCGAGACCCAGCGCATCGACCTGGCCACCTCGCTGGGCAGCAGCCTGGTGGGCTCCATGTACATCCTCGATGAACCCAGCATCGGCCTCCATCCGCGCGATACGCAGCGCCTGATCCATGTGCTGCTTCAATTGCGCGACCTGGGCAACACGGTGATCGTGGTGGAACACGACGAGGAGGTGATGCGTGCCGCCGACCACATCATCGACATGGGGCCGCTGGCCGGATCGCTCGGCGGCGAAGTGGTGTTCAGCGGGCCGCACGATGACCTGGTGAAGTGCGACAGCCTCACGGCGAAATACCTCACCGGGCGCGAGCGGATCGCACTACCCGGACGCCGCCGGCCGGTCAAGGACACGATCATCCTGCGCGGCGCGCGCGAGAACAACCTGAAGGACATCGACGTGGCCTTCCCCCTGAACATGCTCACGGTGGTGACCGGCGTGAGCGGCTCGGGCAAGACCACCCTGGTGAAGCGCATCCTGCATCCTGCGATCCGGCGCGAACTGGAAGGTTTCGGCGAGCGGCCCGGCGAACACCAGGGCCTGGAGGGCGATCTGTCGCGCGTCCAGGCCGTGGAACTGGTGGACCAGAACCCGATCGGCCGCTCCTCGCGCAGCAATCCGGTCACGTACGTGAAGGCTTACGACGAGATCCGCCAGCTGTACAGCGAACAGGACGTGGCGAAGGTGCGCGGGTACAAACCTTCGAACTTCTCCTTCAACGTGGACGGCGGGCGTTGCGAGGTATGCCAGGGCGAGGGCGAGGTGCACATCGAGATGCAGTTCATGGCCGATATCCGGCTGACCTGCGACCATTGCAAGGGCAAGCGATTCAAGGAGGAGATCCTCGACGTGAGGTTCTCGGGCCTCGACGTGGCCGAGGTGCTGGACCTGACCGTGGACGATGCCATCGCTTTCTTCCAACCGCATGCCGCGACGAGCACCGCCTGCCGCAGGGTGGTGGAGAAGCTGCTGCCGATGCAGGAGACCGGTCTGGGCTACGTGAAGCTCGGCCAGAGCAGCAGCACCCTCTCCGGCGGCGAGGCGCAACGCATCAAGCTCGCCTCCTTCCTGGTGAAAGGGCAGGACGAAAAGCCCACGCTCTTCATCTTCGACGAGCCCACCACCGGCCTGCATTTCCACGACAT
>CAYMXP010000122.1:0-3787 GCA_964394425.1 uncultured Chryseobacterium sp.
GGCACGCTCGACGCCTCGCGCTTCCTCTTCGACCACAACGGCGTCACCTTCAGCTGCGAGCGGTTCGCACGCACCGGCGGCGGGCTGATCGAGATCCTGGAGCCGCGCCTGCTCAACGGCACGCAGACCATCACCACCATCAGCCGCTTCCTGGCCGACCACGAGGACGACAAGGAGATCCGCCGCATCAAGGACCGGTTGAAGAACGTGCGCGTGCTGGCCAAGGTGATCAGCGAGTGCGTGGACAGCTTTGTGGTGAGCGTGACGATCAACAACAACCGCCAGACCCCGATCCAGCCCTGGAACCTGCGCGCCAACGACATGATCCAGCTGCAGCTTCAGGACCAGTTCCGCAAGCTGGGCATCTACTACGAGCGGCAGGAGCGCGCCTTCGAGGGGCACACCGCCGAGGAACTTGAAGAGCTGGGCATCGTGGAGAGCAAGGCCATCGGGTTGTTGAAGCTCGCGCAGACCTTCCTGGCGAGCGAAGGGGAGATCGACAAGATGCGCTCCATGCGCACGGCCTTTGAAGACGACAAGGTGTACGATCTGATGTTCCATGCCGGGCGGCTGTCGGTGGATCCCCGGCACATCGTGCTCTGCTACAAGCTGCAGGAGCGGCTGGCCCGGATCACGCGGGAGATCGTGGAACGCGGCATGCACAAGTACGCCTTCCTGCCCAAGGCGCGCCTGCTGCTCTACGCGCTCATGTGCCAGGCCGTCCTCAACAACGAAGAACTGGAGAAGTGGGCCGGCGAACACGGCTCGGACATGGTGATCAGCGCCGACTGGTCGAAGACCATGTACGAACTGGCCAGCGCCAAATGCCGCCCGGTGCTCAGCGAACTGATCGCCCTGCCCAAGTATGCAGAAAAGGTGATGCAGGAACGCTACGACTTCCTGCGCACCCACGCGGCCTTCAAGGAGTCCATGCGCATCGCCGAGCAGCGCCACGGCTGGAGCATGAAGAAGCTGCGCTGAACGGACGCTCCCAGGCGCCCGCGGGATACTCACGATCGATCGTTGGCCGCTTCCCCCGCGCGCCGGGGCCGGGCCGCCTCAAGGGTCCGCACCTTGGCGCCGTGAAGGAGAAGGTCCTGCGATACGTTCCCCATTGGCTGCGCAACCGCCATGGTGCCTCGGCTTTGGTGCTCATCGGTTGGATCGCCTTCTTCGACGACTACGACCTGTACACCACCTGGAAACTGCGGCGCGAACTGGGCGACATGAAGGAGCAGCACGCCTGGTACGCGCGGGAGATCCAGACCACGCGCGAGCAACTGCACGAACTGAACAGCAACACCGCCCTGCTGGAGAAGTTCGCCCGCGAGCGCTACCTCATGAAGCGGGAGAACGAGGAGATCTTCGTGCTGGTGCCGGAGAAGTAGATCAGTGGTGATGCCCCCCCGGCCCATGCACGTGGCCGTGCGATAGTTCCTCGGCCGTCGCTTCGCGTACATCCGTCACCTCGACGTTGAAGTTCAGCGTGACGCCGGCCAGGGGATGGTTGCCATCCAGCAGCACATGCTTCTCCGTCACCTCCTTCACGGTGAACACGCCGTGGTCGCCGCCCTGGAACTGCATCCCCTCCTCCACCTTCTGCCTGCCGAACTTCTCGATCGGCACGCGTTGCAGCAACCGCGCGTTGAACTCCCCGTAGCCTTCGGCCGGCGGGACCACCGCCTTGAACCGGTCGCCGGCTTTCTTCCCTTCCATCCGGCTCTCCAGCCCGGGCACGATCATGCCGCTGCCGTGCAGGTAGGCGAAGGGATCGTTGCCGTGGCTGCTGTCCAGCAATTTGCCGTCGTTGTCGCTGAGGGCGTAGTGGAAGGAGACCACCGAGTTCTTCTTGATCTGCATGGCGGGGTGCGAAAGGGGCGTGAAAGTAACCTGAATGACGGTGCCCGGACGATCCGTGGAAAAGTCGAAGGCTCCCGCTGCCGATCTTCGCCCCGTCGCCGCGGCAGGGTGCTTCGACGACTGATGGATGGCCCGCGAAAACCTTTTCGGCGCGTTCACCGCGCCCGACCCCGCGCAATGGGAGGCGCTGATCCGCAAGGAACTGAAGGGCCGCGATCCGGCGAGCCTGGAGGTGGAACTGGACGGCACGCGGATCAAGCCCTTCCACACCGCGTGCGATGCCGGCACGAGCGATGGCTGGCGTCGCGGCGTGAAGCGCGCGAACAACGCCTGGCGCATCACCGTGCCGGTGAACGCGACCGATCCCGACGCGAACGACCTGCTGCTGGAGGCGCTGATGGGCGGCGCCGACGGCGCGGAACTGCACGGCCCGGTGAACGACCTGCCCGAGGTGCTGAAGGATGTGCGCCTCGATGCGATCGACCTGCAGGTGCGCACCGGAAGCATCGAAGGCCTGAAGTGGCTGATGGCGGAAGCCGGAAGAATGGGGATCGCCCCCGCGTCCCTGAGCCTGTGCGCCGGACTGCCGCACGATGCGGAGGTGTCGTCGCTCATGGAGGTCGTCCGCGCCCATCCATTGGTCCGCCTCTTCGAGGTGAGCGACGAACGGCTGCCAGACGGCACCTCGGTCGTCGGTCCCACGCGGACCTTGATCGATCGCGGACGTGCACTGGTGAAGACCATGCTCGATCAGGGCTTCGCGATCGACGATGCCGCGGCGCGCATCCAGTTCCGCCTGCACCTCGGCGACGACCTGCTCCTGGAGGCGGCGCGCATCCGGGCGTTCCGGGAGGCATGGGCTGAAGTCGTCAGCGGCTTTGACCCGGAACACCGCTGTTCGCACAACGCCTGGGTGCAGTGCATGGTGCAATATCCCTCCGGGGCCGCTTCACCTTACGATCAGGCCATCCGCGCCACGCTGCAGGCGATCAGCGCGATCACCGGCGGTTGCGATGGACTGACGATCCCCGCGCCGACCCTGCCCGAAGGCGAGGCGCTCGGACGCCGCATCGCACGCAACATCGCCCTGCTGCTCCGCGACGAGTCCTTCCTCGCGCGCGTGGCCGATCCGTTGGGGGGGAGCTACACGGTGGAAGCGCTGGCCGACGTACTGGTTTCAAGTCTCAAGCTCCAAGCTTCAAGCTCCAACTCGGGCAAGCTTGAAGCTTGGAGCTTGAACCTTGAAGCTTCACTCCCCAACCGCGAAGAGATCCCCCTCAAGTCCTTCTACACCGCCGCCGACACCAAGGCGATCGAGCACCTGAAGTTCGGCGCCGGCGCCCCCCCCTACCTGCGCGGCCCTTACGCCAGCATGTACACCGCGCGGCCCTGGACCATCCGCCAGTATGCGGGCTTCAGCACGGCCGAGGAAAGCAACGCCTTTTACCGCCGCAACCTCGCCGCCGGCCAGATGGGCCTCAGCGTGGCGTTCGACCTGGCCACGCACCGCGGCTACGACAGCGATCACCCGCGCGTGAAGGGCGACGTGGGCAAGGCCGGCGTCGCGATCAGCAGCGTGGAGGACATGAAGATCCTCTTCGACGGCATCCCGCTCGACAGGATGAGCGTGAGCATGACCATGAACGGCGCCGTGCTGCCCATCCTGGCCTTCTTCATCGTCGCGGCGGAGGAGCAGGGCGTGAAGCCCGAACAGTTGCAGGGCACCATCCAGAACGACATCCTCAAGGAGTTCATGGTGCGCAACACCTACATCTATCCGCCGGGGCCCAGCATGCGCATCGTGGGCGACATCTTCTCCTGGTGCGCGCGCCGCATGCCGAAGTTCAACTCGATCAGCGTGAGCGGCTATCACATGCACGAGGCCGGCGCGCCGGCGGACCTGGAACTGGCCTACACGCTGGCCGAT
>CAYMXP010000123.1:0-3674 GCA_964394425.1 uncultured Chryseobacterium sp.
CCGACAGCCTCCAGCAGGCTTCGCCTGCTTCCGGCTGCGAGTGAACTCGAACGTTGGGCGTCAAGTCGATGCAGCGTGCGGTTCGTCGGATTCGAATGAACAGGCGTAACACGGTTTTCGCGCTCCTTGCTCTCGGTGCGGCCCCGCTGGTCTCCCGTGCTCAACCGCCAGGCAAGGTCTGGCGCGTCGGCTTTTTGACACAGCGGCGTCGGCCGGACTCGATTGACGCCGACTTCATCGGCGCATTCCCCCGGGGAATGCGCGAGCTCGGTTATGTCGAAGGCAGCAATCTGGTGATCGAGTGGCGCTTTGACGACAGGAGCGAGCGCCTTCCAGACCTGGCGGCAGAATTGGTGGAGCTAAAGGTGGACGTGATTGTTTCTGGATCGTCGCAAGCCATCAGTGCGCTGCAGAGAGCAACGACGACGATTCCTATCGTAATGGCGACATCCGGTGATCCGATCGGTAGTGGCTTTGTCAAGAGCCTCGCGCGGCCGGGTGGGAACATCACCGGGTTCTCGAACCTCAGCAGTGACATTGGCACCAAGCAGCTGGAGTTGCTGTTCGCCATGATGCCCAAGCTCTCGCGAGTCGCCGTTCTGGTGAATCCGGTCAATCCGGCTCTGGGTACGTTTCTGAAGAACGTTCAGTCCGCAGCGCAGGTAGGCAGCGTGCAGGTCCTGCCAGTGGAAGTACGTACGGTTCAGGAAATCGAGAATGCGTTTCCCGTGATGCTTCAGGCGAAGGCCGAGGCGGCCATTGTGGCGACTGACGCGTTATTGATTCAACACTGCCGCAAGATCGCAGAGCTGGCGACGAAGAATCGGTTGCCGTCATCATCAACAATTCGGGAATATGCAGAGGCTGGCGGTCTGATGAGCTACGGGCCGAACCTCGCCGAGCAGTTCAGGCGCGCGGCCACCTATGTAGACAAGATCTTCAAGGGCGCCAAGCCGGGCGAGCTGCCGGTGGAACAAATCACAACGTTCGAACTGTTCATTAACGGCAGGACCGCCAAAGCGTTGGGCCTCAGCATCCCGCAATCACTGCTGCTGCGTGTGGACAGGGTGTTCGAGTGACCGCTTGCGCATGCCCGCTGATTACCGAATTCGACCTTGAGTATGCCGTGAAGATTGACGCCCAACCCTGCGCTCAACCGGACGGGCCAGCACGTGTCTAAACTTGGCGAACGTCGACGCGGCCCGCCGGTTAGCTAGATCGTTAGGCGCCACAAGCCTCCTCGTGGGGCATCCCCTGGCGACCCGAAAGTCTTGGCCTGCGGAATTTGCAGCTCGCTCGGCCAAAGAGGCGAGATACTTGCGGATTCAGTCCGCCAACGTCGTTCTACTCAAAGGAGATCCGTATGCGCTTCATCACACGACTTGCCACGTTTTCGCTAGTCGCCTCGGTAGCTTCGTTTGCCACCGCACAAGCGCTGGTCACAGAGCGCAGCATTTCGGTAGCCGCAGCACTTGAGCTGGCATCAGCCGCGCTCGAGCGATGCCGCGCCGACGGCTACAAAGTGACGATCACAGTCATTAACAGACACACCCGCCCGGCTGTCGTTTTGAGTGACGACGGGGCCAATCCGCACACGATCGAAAACAGCTTGCGCAAGGCGTATACCGCGTTCACGACGCGGACGGCAACGGTAGAAATGGCTAAGCGCCCGCAGCCAGCCTTGGCTGGTTTCATGTTGCTCGAGAAGATCAGCCCACTTGACGGTGGGCTACCGATCTTTGCAGGCAAAGAGCTTGTCGGCGCAGTTGGCATTTCAGGCGCACCTGGAGGTGACAAGGACGCCGCTTGTGCCCAGGTTGGAATCGACAAGATCGCCAAGGCGCTGGGCAATTGAGGCCCTGCTCGCGTGGCGCCTAACCCCTCGCTCAAGCTGAGCGCCAACGGCGGGCCACGCGGGCCCGGTCGGCGGTACACGGTACATTTTCGCCAACCGGGCCCGCGTGGCCCGCCGTTGGCGCCAGCTTAGCTCGAACGTTAGGCCGAACGGCACTGGAGCCGCGCCGCGAGCTTGACATGCCATATTAGATATATACATAATATGGCATGTGGCGGATCGAAGAGCATCGTCGCGTCGACAAGCAACTTGCTGGCGCGGTCCCCATCGAGATTCTGAAGCGGTACGAAAAGTGGAAGGACGTTGCCAGACTCTCGGGACCTCCCGGGCTGAGAATGATTAAGGGATTCCACGACGAGGCCCTGTCGGGTGAATGGAAGGGTCATCGTTCATCTCGACTTGGCTTGCAGTGGCGCGTGATCTATCGCGTCTCTGCTGAAGTGCTATTGATTCAAGTGATTCACGTCACTCCGCACGATTATCGAAAGCCTTGATATGAAATCATTTCGTCCTGCCAAGAATCGTATCGATGTCACTCCTGGTGAGTCTGTGCGGATCCTGCGCGAGCTTCAGGAACTGAGCCAGAGCCAACTCGCTGATCTGACGGGAATCTCGCAGGCCACCATTTCCGCAATCGAGAACGGCCGAGTGAATCTGGGTGTTGAACGCGCAAAGGCACTTGCCCGGGCGCTCAAGTGTCACCCAGCCGTGCTGGTGTTTCCAGGTTGGGAAGTGCCCCTTGAATCTGCGGCCTAACCCGGCGCTCAACCGGACGCGTGTCCCGCGGCCGTCTTTCGGCGGCCGCTGGCACGCGCCGGCTACCTTGAACGTTAGGCGTCACAGGTTACGATGTCGCCGCTCGCAGTACATGGACCACTGATCGTGAGGACAAGGATGCTCAGATCCCTCGTCGCGGCACTTGGCCTCTCATTCATCGCGGGCTGCACGTCGTCGCCACGTGTGCCCGATGCGGCGCGCTCGGAACTGGCTCCCACTGGCGAGCTCCGTGCTGGAATGAACCTTGGCAATGTGTTGTTCACAACGAAGGACGCGGCTACCGGCGAGCTGCGCGGTGTAGGCGTGGACTTAATGCGCGAACTGGCATCTCGTCTTGGGGTTCCTGTGACCTTCGTCATCTACGCTAGTCCGGGCGATGTAGCGGACGCAGTGGACAAGGACGCTTGGGATGTAGCCATTCTCGCCATCGCTCAGGCGCGTGCACAAACGATCGCGTTTTCCCCCGCGATGACTGAGATCGAAGCGACCTATATCGTTCACAACGATTCGGCCCTTAGGTCCGTAGCGGAGGTCGACGCGTCCGGCGTCCGCATCGCCGCACCGGAAAAAGCAGGATATGAGCTCTATCTGACAGACACCCTGCGCAGCGCAACGCTCATTCGTACGAAGGGAGGCAAGGCCGCGTTCGATCTCTTCATGGGGCGCCGCGCCGACGCCGTGGCGGGACTGAAGCCGGACTTACTCAAGGCAACGGACAAGATGCCGCAGGTGCGGATGCTTGAAGGTAGGTTCATGATCGTGAATCACGGTTTTGGCACTCAACGCTCGCGTCGCGCCGCGGCGGAGTATCTCAAGGCGTTCGTCGCAGAAATGAATGCCTCCGGGTTTGTCGCCCGCTCGATCGAGCGACACGGTGTTCAGGGGCTTACAGCAGTGAGGTAGCGAGTGACGCCTATCATTGCGGTCAACCGGACGCGTGTCCGTCGCCCGTCCTTCGGCGGGCTCGGCACGCGCCGGTTACCTTAGACGTTAGGCCTCCGAATCACCGTTCGTCGCCTCGGAAGATCAATGCCCACACTCG
>CAYMXP010000124.1:0-3514 GCA_964394425.1 uncultured Chryseobacterium sp.
GTGGCCATCGGGCCCATCAACCTGCCGGTGGGCCGCCTCTTCGTGGAGGAGGTGATCATGGAATGCCGCAAGCGCGGCGCGGCCCGTGCGGACATCCTGGCCTTCGAGTTCGAGATGGGCCTCTTCCCCGCCGTGCTCAACGAGGCCAAGGGCAAAGGCATCGACCTGGCCCCGAAGTTCATTCCGCCCGAGGTCTTCGACAAGCGCGCGGTGGAGCGCGGCCAGGTGCGCTTCGCGGACATCAGCTTCATCGAGGCCACACCCCGGTTCGATAAGAAGGAGAAGTTGAGCGTGAAGATCGAACTGTCCGACTTCAGCGTGTACTACAATCAGGGCATCGCCGATGAACTGCTGGCCAACCTGAAGGAGGGCAAGAGCGAGGTGATCTGCAAGCAGGGCCACCTGTACAAGGTGAGCCGCAGCAAGCAGGGCGTGTTCAAGGAGGAGAAGCTCACCAAGCAGTGGACGGATTGGGTGGACTACTGGGCCGTGGACTTCGACTACGAGAGCCGCAAGGAGGTAATCAAGGTGGCACGCACCATCGGCGTGGAAGATGAGATCCCCGGCGTGCAGCCGCGTCCCGGTCAGTTCACTGAGTTCGTAGAGCAATGGACCGGCGGCTACATCTTCGAGAACCTGTGGCAGAGCTTCCGGACGCGCCGGGACCGCGACCTGGAGCTCATCAGCGCGGTGCATCGCTACACCAAGCCGGGGCGCTACACCATCGCGGTAAAGGTGATCGACATCTTCGGGAACGACACCATGACGCTGGTGCCGGTTAGTGTTGGATGATGAAGCCAGTCGGCACCGCCTACTTTCGCGGCCGATGCCGCGCATCGGACCCATCGATCTCGGGGAGTTCCCCCTGCTGCTCGCTCCGATGGAGGACGTGAGCGACCCGCCCTTCCGCGCGCTGTGCAAGCGCCACGGCGCCGACCTGGTCTACACCGAGTTCATCAGCAGCGAGGGGCTGATCCGCGACGCGGCCAAGAGCCGCAAGAAGCTCGACATCTTCGACAAGGAAAGGCCGGTGGGCATCCAGTTGTTCGGTGGTCAGGAGGAAGCCATGGAGGAAGCTGCTCGGATCGCGGAGAGCGTGGGGCCCGATCTGATCGACATCAACTACGGCTGCCCGGTGAAGAAGGTGGTGGACAAGGGCGCCGGCGCCTGCCTGCTGCAGGATGTGCCCAAGATGGTCCGCCTGACGGATGCGGTGGTGAAGGCCGTGAAACTCCCGGTGACAGTGAAGACACGCCTGGGATGGAACGAGGGAACGAAGAACATCGTGGAAGTCGCCGAGCGCTTGCAGGACGTGGGCATCCAGGCGCTCAGCATCCACGGCCGCACGCGCGCGCAGCTGTACAAAGGCCCGGCGGACTGGACGCTGATCGCCGCGGTGAAGAACAACCCGCGCATGCGCATCCCCATCATCGGCAACGGGGACGTGGATTCGCCGGAGCGGGCGATGGAATGCCGCGACCGGTACGGCGTGGATGGCTTGATGATCGGCCGCGCGAGCATCGGGCATCCGTGGATCTTCAACGAGATCAGGCATTTCCTGCGCACCGGCCTTCACCTGCCCGCGCCCACCATCGACGACAAGGTGGATGCCGCGCGCGAACACCTGGAACGCTCCATCGCCTGGAAGGGCGAACGAGAGGGTGTGCTCGAAATGCGCCGCCACTACGGCAACTACTTCAAGGGCCTGCCCGACATCAAGCACGTGCGCCTGCGCCTTTGCACCACCGACAGCCCGGAGGTGCTCTTCGACATCCTTGACGAAGTACGCAGCCGCTATGCCTTGGCGGCGGTGGCCTGAACCCGCAGGTACCGACGGCTCAGACCCCGCAATGGGATCCAGGATGCCAGCAGGCCGATCGTCATCACCGCCGCGGTGATCAGCAACAGGTCCTGCGCGAGCACCTTCACCGGATACGCGTTCACCACGGAATTGGCCAGGGTGACCAGCTCGAAGCGCTGCTGCGCCCAGCAGAGCGCCAGCCCGAGCTCAAGGCCGACGGCCACGCCCACGCCGTTGATCAGGAGGCCTTCATAAAAGAAGACCGAACGGGCCAGGCCGGCCCGCGCGCCCATGCTCGCCAGCGTGCCCATGTCCTCGCGCTTCTCGATCATCATCATGGTGAGCGAGGCGATGATGTTGAACGCGCCGATCAGCCCGATGAAGGCCAGCACGGCGAACGTGAACCACTTCTCGCCCTGGTTGGTGGCGTACATCAGCGCGTTCTTCTGCGCGCGGGTCTTCACGGTGAAGCCATCGCCGGCGATCGCCCGCACGGCATCGGCCATGCGGTCGGGATCGCCGCCGGGCGCCAGCTGGATCTCCAGCGCGTTCATGGCGCCATCGTAGTGCAGCAGGCTGTCGGCCAGGTCCAGTGGGACCAGCACGTACCGGCCGTCGAAGTCCAGGTTGATCGTGAACACGCCGCTTACGGCGATGGCCTCGTGCTCGAAGGCGCCCTCCCTGTATCGGCTCAGCTTCTTTCCGCGCACCGGGGCGCTGATCTCCAGCGGACGGAACACACCGTCGTCCAGTGGAACATCGAGATCCATCTTCAGGCCGATGCCCAGGATCGCCGTCGGTCCCTGGTCCCCGGACAGCCTCGGCTCGCCGGCTTCCATGTGGTCCCGCATCCCGCTCATCGCGAGGTATTGCGGCTCCACGCCCTTCATGGTGGCCACCGCCTGCTGATCGCCGCTGCGCAGCAGCACGTTCTCCTCGATCACGCGGCTGGCGTTCGCCACGCCCGGCAGCGCGAGCACGCTGTCCAGCGGCAGGTCGCGGGCGGTGAAGGTCTTGCCTTCAGCCGGCGTGATCGTGATGTCCTGGTCGAAGGGGCTGTAGATCTTGTCCACCAGGTCGGAGATGCCGTTGAGGGTGCTGAGCACCACCACCATCGCGGCGGTCACCACCGCCATCACCACGATGCTGATCAGGGTGATGAGGTTGATCGCGTTGGTGGAACGCTTGGCGAGCAGATAGCGGCGGGCGATGAAGAACGGGAGGTTCATCGATCGAGAAGCACGAAGATGGAAAGTTCAGGATCGGGTTGGGAGCTCATTTCCAAGCCTTCACGATCAGGCCGGTGCCGGTGGTGTGCGCGATGGATACATCGGCCCAGTTCAGTGCGTACGCGACCGGGTAGGCGACGGCGTAGTAGAACGGCAGCACGAGGAAGCACAGCTTCGATGCGTTCAACATCATCAACGGCCACTTCATGCTGAGCCGCCAGCTGATCTTGCCCGGTGTGCCATAGGAATAGCGCGCTTCCACGCGGCTGAAGCCATTGCGCAACAGCTTCGCCTCGATGTCCCTGATGTTGTACCCATCGCGCACGTGTTCCTCGATGAATGAGCTTTCGCCTTCTCCATGCACGTCGCTGCCACCCTGGTCGCTCGGCGTGCTGATGAGGAGCATGCCGCCGGGTTTCAGCGACGCCGCGTAGTTGGCCATCGCTTTCTCATCCTCCTCGATGTGCTCCATCACGTCCACGCA
>CAYMXP010000125.1:0-3137 GCA_964394425.1 uncultured Chryseobacterium sp.
AGAAGCCGGGCGTGTTCTCCTGCATGGCCCAGCGCACCTTGTCGCCCCAGCTGCGGAATTTCGGCAGCGCCACCTTGGGGATCTTCAAATGGCTCAGGCTCTCGCTGTGGTTGGGCACCTTGATCTCCTTGCCGCGCACGAGGTAGGTGTAGAACTCGCCGCTGTAGCGTTCCTCCTCGCGCTTCCAGCCGGTGAGCATGGCCCAGAGGTGCGGGTCCAAATCCTTCTTGAGTTCCTCGAACTTCCTTACCAACAGACCAACCCCGGGATCCAGTTGCGGGTTGGCGGGTTGACGAGTTGCGGGTTGGCCTCCGTCACCAACCCGAAACCCGCTAACCCGTAACGCGTCAATTCCTCCTTCAAGTAGGTCCGGGCCACCGAAGGTGCGTACCACCGAATACAACCCATACAGCTTGTCCGCGATCTCCGCCTGTTTCTCCACCTTGTCGTCGTACCTCCGGTTGCTCTCACTGATCTCACTGAGGTAACGGCTCTTCGCGGGGGGGATGATCCACACCTTCTCGCTCATCTCGTCGTGCGCGTGGAAGGCGGAGTCCAGCGCGATGCCCGTTTTCTCGGCGATCTTCTTCATCAAGCGCGCATAGAGCGAGTTCGTGCCGGGGTCGTTGAACTGGCTGGCGATGGTGCCCACCACGGGCAGGTCCTCGTCCTTGGCGTCCCACAGTTGGTGGTTGCGCTTGTACTGCTTCTTCACGTCGCGCAGGGCATCGAGGGCGCCGCGCTTGTCGAACTTGTTGATGGCCACCACGTCGGCGAAGTCGAGCATGTCGATCTTCTCCAGCTGCGTGGCCGCACCGAACTCCGGCGTCATGATGTACAGCGAGACGTCGCTGTGGTCCAGGATCTCGGTGTCGCTTTGGCCGATGCCGCTTGTTTCGAGGATGATCAGGTCGAAGCCGGCGGCTTTCAACACGCTCACGGCCTCCTTCACGTGCTTGCTCAGCGCGAGGTTGCTCTGGCGCGTGGCGAGGCTGCGCATATACACGCGCTCGCCGCGAATGCTGTTCATGCGGATGCGGTCGCCCAGCAGCGCGCCGCCGGTCTTGCGCTTGCTCGGGTCCACGCTGATCACGCCGATGGTCTTCGTAGGCTGATCGAGGATGAAGCGGCGGATCAGTTCATCCACCATGCTGCTCTTGCCCGCGCCGCCGGTGCCTGTGATGCCGAGGATCGGCGCCTTGTTCTTCGCGGCCTTCGCGTGGATCTCATCGGCCACCTTGGCGAACACGTCCGGGTGGTTCTCCGCCGTGCTGATCAGTCGCGCGATCGCCCCCCAATGCTTCGTGCTCAATTCTTTCACCTGACCGTTCGCGCGATCGCTCAGGTCGTAGTCGGCCTTCTCCAGCATGTCGTTGATCATGCCCTGCAGGCCCATCGCGCGGCCGTCATCCGGATGGTACAGTCGCGCGATGCCGTAGGCCTCCAGCTCCTTGATCTCCTCGGGCAGGATCGTTCCTCCGCCGCCGCCGAAGATCTTGATGTGCCCCGCGCCCTTCTCCTTCAGCAGGTCGACCATGTACTTGAAGTACTCCATGTGCCCGCCCTGATAGCTCGTCATCGCGATCGCGTGGGCATCCTCCTGGATCGCGGTGTGTACCACGTCCTCCACGCTGCGGTCGTGCCCCAGGTGGATCACCTCGGCGCCCGTGCTCTGAATGATCCGCCGCATGATGTTGATGGCGGCATCGTGGCCGTCGAAGAGGGACGCGGCCGTCACCACACGGATCTTGTGCTTCGGGACGTACGGAGGAGCTTGAACGAACGTGGCCATGGGCTCAGGAGCGGATTGAACAACGAGAATGACGCGGACCTGCCTGCCGCTGAGGCAGGTCTTGTGCCTGGGAGACGAAGTGCGGGGCCTGGACGAAGGACATAGGGCGAAAATACCGGTGAGAGGATGAAAGAGGGAGAGGGTTTGGGCGTGCCCCCTCGCAAAAGCCTCGGGGTCCGGCTTTCCGCTGCTGCTCCTCGGCCGGCTTACCGGCCTGCGGGGCATTCGCTTCAATCCGTCACGCGGGTTCGCGTTCACCGAAGTGCTTCGGTACATTGCCCGAATAACCATCGACGAGAAACATGGCAGTAGCGATCAGCGGTGCGGACATTCTGGAAGAAAGCGGTGGCCGCATGAAATACCGCCAGAAGTGCGAGAGTTGCGGTCATTCACCGAGCACCGTTATCGCGATCGGCTCCCCAACAGGCGCCAACAAGCTCACAACAACTTTCAAATGCTCCAAGTGTGGAAACCCGCAGCGCGTTAAGATCGCCGGACGTTGAGCCGCAAGCCGAGACCTATTCCGCCTGGCTCGAAGTGGAGATCGGCCTTGATGCCGACGCCATCGCCCTTCCATGGAGCAAACGGAAGAAGTTCTTCGCGGAACGGGTCGAATCTTGCCTTTGCGCACTTGAACTTGCCGCACCCGGCATCCGTTCGAAACTCGAAATCCATCCCGCGCGACCCTTCGCCTTCACCGGAGACTTGAGCGCCGAAGACATCCGGGCCATCTGGCACCTTCCTGAGCTTCGGCTGCTCTCGGATAGGAAAGCGAATGAGCAGCCATCGCCCGATGCAGTCGGTCGGTTGCCATACCTGGTCGACGTGCTCCAGCATCACCAAGCTGAAGAGAGCATCATCGTCGAAGTCGAGCGTGTTACGGTCGTCGTCCGAGCGGCTGATGAAAACGAAGCCATGCGGATCGCTGTGGCCGAGTGCAGCACGATGCCTGCGCACTTCATGGGCGGCGACTATCGGATCCATCGACGTTGGTGGAGCGCAGAGCGGGCATGCATCAATACTCTTTTCGACGAGGAGCGCATGCGCCATGGTGAAGCGATCGTGGTGGACGGATCTTCCCGACCAAAGCTGAAGGTGCAGCACAAGTGGCAGCCAGACACCAGCGTGGAGCGCGTGGCGTATGGCAGCCCGAAACAACGGCCGAAGACATGGGAGTGGATGTTGACCTGAACCATTGGGAGCGTGAGCTGAAGGCAGGGTATGAAGACCTGCTTTCACGAACAGGCCAGCCGGATTGGGCACATCCTTTCGTAGCACCGATCCCATTTGTGCCTCTGTTGAAAGTGGAGTGGGTTATCGGCAGTACGGGTTGATGGCTGAGAAG
>CAYMXP010000126.1:0-3104 GCA_964394425.1 uncultured Chryseobacterium sp.
AACCACAAATGTGTCTGCGGAGCACTGAACCGCCACTTTTGCCAAACCCGTGTTACAAGCTGCCCTTCTTTCTGTTGAAGTGATGTTGTGTCGAGTTTGCAGTGTCCTTGTGCGGTTGGGCAGGCATACTCTTTTGCAAGCTTTGGCTTGTGTGTTGGCTTGTGGGGCTTGCAAATGTGTATGACTGCGAAGGGTTGGCATTATTTTAACGGTTTACATTTTTGAGCAAATTCATCTAAATAATTCAAATCGCTTTCAGCCTTTGTTGTGTCTGGAATTGGTGGGTTTAATCCCATTGCTTGGTCGTGAACCCAATTAGAAGATTGTGTCATTCCTTCATCTATCATCTTCACTAATTCAGGGGTAACTTCAATTTGTTCTAATGGTCTTGTATGAACTTCTCCAGAAAACCTTTCTATTGCACCTTTAAATAGTCTTTCTTCAATACTTCTTTCCCAAGCTTCACGCAAGAAACCATACCAACCTTTCACTTGCATATTATACTGGTCTTCGTCACCTTCTTTCTCTAATTTCTTCAACTTTACTAATTCATTTCGCAAAAATCCAATCCTTGCTGTAATTTTTTGAGCAATCCAAGGTAAATCAGGTTTTATAATTCCAACTGTATTTCCAAATTTTCTTATTGAAGTCTTTGTGACTTTTAAACCAGCAGTTTTGTCCGCATAGCTTGAAAGTTTTGCAAAAAAAGCAATGTCGTGAGTAAATATTACTACCTGTTTTGCCGCGGATAAATCAACAAGTCTTTTTGCAATAATTGCTCTGCGTTTATGGTCAAGCGATGTAACTGGGTCATCGAATATAACTCCTGAATTATTTGGATTTAATTGAACTTCTGTAAGAAAGTCAGCTAATGAGATTGCTCTTTGTTCACCTTCACTTAAAATTTGACTTGCTGATTGTTTAGCGACTAATAATTTTCTATAAGTCGATGCCTTTGCACTTCTCTGTGATATTTCAACTACGTTTGGGGCTTTTAAAATTTTACATTCATCACTGAAAGTTTGAGCATAGTTGTTTGTGATATGTTGTGTAAACAAATTGCCTTGCAAAGTGGTAATGGAATTTGTTCTGAAAGCTGAAACTGCTTGCTCTGCTTTTGCTGCCCACTTTTGGGCTGTTACAAATTTTAAAATTTCAGGCAAGAGTTTACTTAGCAAACTTTTGTCCATTAAGAAAAGTATTTGAAACGTGAGTGTTGCAATTTCTTGGTCAGGTTTCTTAGCGAACAAAGCATCTATTTCCGCCTTTATGATTGCTACTATTTTGTCAAACTCATTTGTGTTGTCAACAAATGTCGATACTGGCAGGGCATTATTCAAGTTGTCTAAATTGGAAATTATATTTTGCCTAACTTCTTCTGAGTTGATTACTATTTCTTTCCATTTAGCTGTTAAAACTGGTTGTGTTGAGTTAAGATAAACATATAAACCTATTGTATCATCAAACTTAACAGGAACTAACCCTTTGAGTTCTTTTATTGCATCTTTTATTTTCTGAACTGTTCTGTTGAGTTCCTTTTCCGCTTCACTTTTTAGAAATAACCAATAGGTATTTATAAGAGTATTTTCTTTGTCATTCAATGGCTGCAAACAAAAAACGCAATGGTCTTTATCAGATGGATATAATACATTTCCATCTCTCGTTTGCTCAATTGCTGTTGTGTAATTTTTTGCCGCAACAATAAATTCTCGCCATTGCGGACTACCAACTAAATCAATTTCATATTGCTCCAAACTTTTTATTCCTTGAGCCTTTGAAAGTTCTTGTAGGGAATGAAAACTCTTAATTAAATCACTGTAATACTTTATTTTATCTTCGGTTAAACAATCAAGAATTGCTTGCTGCCTTTGCATAAATTCTGAAAGCTCTTTGAGTGTTTTTTCAAAAGCTGCAATTTGTTCTTTTATATTTAATGCTTTAAGGGCTGCTATTTTAGCCGTAATCTCCTCTAAGTTTTTCGCATCATCTTCTGTGAATGTTCCTAACTTTTTAAGTTCCTCTTCATTGGATTGAGCACCCAACGCAGAAATTTGGTTTTTAATTACATTTTCATTCTGAAAATGAATAAGAAAATTATTGGTTGGTTTATTAGCTTGTATTTCTGTCGCTAATTTATTCTTTACCGCTTCAAATAATTGCAACACTCTATCAAAAAATTCAAATCCACTAGGGGTAAAATTCAATTGATTGTCTCCATCCAAATGAACTTTTACGCATTGAGTATCGAAAACAGCAAACTGCGAAAATTCAACACAATTTAAATCTGTTGGAAATTCCTTTGAATATGGGGCAGCATCAGATTGAAAAATAAAATTGCATTTTGGCTTTCCTGTGGCTGTTGCATCATACACATTACCCAGAATGTTTTTATCTCCTCTTGAATTGAAAGCGTTGTTAAGTAATCGAATGTATCCTGACTTACCTGCTCCATTATCGCCATAAATTAGAGTAAGGTTTTCGTTAATGGCAATTTCTTGACCAGCAAGTAAAGCATTTACATTTTCAATGTTGTTTATAGAAAGTAATTTTGGTTTACTTGATACACCCGATGCAACTGCAACTTCACTAAATGTAATAGGTGTTCTTCCATCTGCAAGTTCAGTTAATTCCAAATCCTCTTTAAAAAAAATGTAGGTCTTGCTTACTAAAGCATCATTAATGGCTGCCCCTTCCAATATTTCATTACCCGAATATTGTAGCCAGTAAGACTGATTTTTCAGCCATCCAATAATTTGGTTTTTTAAAGGAATGTCAGCCATTTTATTTACACAACTTTTATTGTTTCATCACCGCTAATGTTTCTCACTTTTATTCTCAATGGCTTTTTGTCGCTTGTAATTTTGCCATCCCAAAAGTTCTTTGATTTTACTCCGTTGGTAATAACATAACCGAGTTTATCAATTTTAATTTCGGTGGTGCTGTGCCATTGTCCTTCTGTGTTTTCGCAGTCAAGGGCAATAAGTTCAATGAGTTCTAAACCTTCTTCACTGATGTTGATAGGATTGAATTTTTTGCCTTTGGCAATTGATTGTAAATTTCCTTTTTGGTTGAACTCACCGATTTTCTGAATTAAACGGTCGCTA
>CAYMXP010000127.1:0-3075 GCA_964394425.1 uncultured Chryseobacterium sp.
TGCACTTGGTGACCTTGCCCTTCTGCTGCCACGTGTACGCGACGTCGTCGTCCTTCCGGTAGCCGGGTTCGAGCGCCTTCATCAGCCCGAAGAAGCGCTGCAGCGCGACGGCGTTGTACTCCGGATTGTCGGGCCACAGGCGCGTGCCGATCAGGAGCTCGTTCTTGCCGGCGTCGCGCATGAACACCGTCACGCTCACCGACGGGTCCTTGTCCGTCGGGATCCGCATCGGACCACCGCCCTTCTTCGCCTGCGCGAATGCGTCGGGCGCAATCGTGGCGGTGCACAGCGCGAGCAGCAGGAACAGCAACCGCAGCATGGCTTCCTCCTCGTGAACGTGGTGACACCGGCCCGCCGCGCAGCCCTGGCTGCGCGGCGGCCGGCTAATCGACTGCGAACTATAGGTCCAATCACCGACCGTCGGCAAACTTCGCGACCCGCCGGTGCCGGCAGCTATACTCGTCGGGTGCGGTCCGCGGGCGCTTCGGCCGCGGGACCCTCCATAGGGGAAAGCGCATGCGCGGAACGACGACTCGAATTGCCGACTGGCGGGTAGCCATTTCGTGAACTGGATGCTCGTGGACTCACGGCGCGACGCGCCCTGCGAACTGGACCGCGCGCGATGTTGATCAGCTTCTTGAAGGACCTGGCTCGCGTCATGGGGACGCGCGGACGCGGTCGCCGCGAGCCCGGCTCCGCCGACGATGGGCCTGCTCTTCCCCTCCCAGTGGCGTTCGCCGCGGACGAGGAAGCGTGTCGCCGGGCGGTCGAGGCGATGCCGAACTTCGCCGAGGCGCACATCAACCTCGGTGTCCATCTGAAGAACACGATGCGGCCCGCGGAAGCCGAAGCCGCATTTCGACGCGCGATCCTGCTGCAGAAGGACAATGCGCTTGCCCACTACAACCTGGGCGTCGTACTGGCCGAGACGGGTCGCACGGTCGAATCGGAGGCGGCCTACCGGCGGGTACTCGAGCTCGCTCCGGAGTTCGTCGACGCGCACAACAATCTCGGCGCTCTCCTGCTGCGCACCGCGCGTCCGATGGAGGCGGAAGCCGCCTTCCGGCGGGCACTCGAGCTGCGGCCGGGCTTCGTCGATGCGGCCAGAAATCTCGACGTCGTCATCGCGCAAACGCGCAGCCTCGCCGCCGCCGAGGCGCAATGCCGGGCTGCCGTCGCGGCGGCCCCGGACTCCGCAGTCGCGCACGTCGACCTGGGAGTCGCCCTCTGGAACTCGCGGCGCCACGCCGAAGCGGAAGCGTCGTTCCGGCACGCCGTGGCGCTTCAACCGGAAAATGTAGCCGCCCGTTTCAATCTTGGCGTCGTTCTCGCCGGCACCGATCGCCCGTGGGAGGCGGAAGCGGCGTATCGTGCCACGCTCTCGCACGCGCCCGACCTGGGCAGCGCACTGTTCAACCTCGGCGGGATCCTCAAGGATACGAAACGGCTCGGTGAGGCCGAGGTGGTACTCCGCAAAGCCGTGGCGGTCATGCCCGGCTCCGCCGACGCCCACAACAACCTGGGGGCCGTCCTCAAGGATGCACTCCGTCCGGCCGAAGCAGAAATTGTGCTTCGCCGCGCGCTTGCGCTGGACCCGCGCCACGAGGCCGCTCGGATGAACCTCGACTATGTCCGCCATGACCTCGAACGGCACGCCAGGTGCGAGCAGGCATGTCGCCTGGCGCTCGAGCGCGGACTTCCGACCGAGCGGATCTGGTGCCGGCTCGCGGCCGCGCAGATGGCGCAAGGCCGGGTTGACGAGGCCATCGCGAGTTTCGAACAAGCCCTTGTCGTTGCACCCGGGGACGCCGGCGCGTGCCACGGCCTCGGGCTTGCCATGTTGCGCACGCAGCGCATCGACTCCGCAATCCACTATTTTCGCGCTGCGATATCGGCAAAGCCGGGTTTCTGCAAGGCGATGGCAAGCCTCGCGACCGCCTATCGTGCGCAGGGCAACACCGCCGAGGCCCTCCGTTGGAACAGGGAGGCGCTTGCGCTCGAGCCCGGGCAGGAACTCGCGAACGCGAACCTGGCATCGTTGCTGCTCGAGGCAGGCCAAGCCGATGCGGCGAGGGAGTGCCTGTCGCGCGCTTGCAGCGGCCAGTTCATGGCCATCGAATACGCAACCGACCCCCGGCGCACGGTGCTCGTGCTCCTGACCACCAAGTACGGCAACGTGCCCACGGTGGAACTACTGTTTCCCACGACCGTCAACACGCGGGTCAACTGGACGATCGAGTCCGAGCGCGACGACCTGAGCGAGGACCTGCCCGAGTACGACGTTGTGTTCAACGCCATGGGCGACCCCGATCTCGTCGGCGCTTCCGAGGCGCCCCTGGAACGCTTCGCGGCGTCCTGCGCGAAGCCGCTGCTCAATAGGCCGGAACGGGTCGCCCGCACCGCCCGCGACAAGCTGCCGACGCTGCTTGCGGGCATCGACAACCTGCTCGTTCCCGAAGTGTGGCGTTACGCCACGCCCGAGGATTGGGATCCGGGTATCGGCGACTCCCTGCCGCTGCTGGTTCGACCGGTGGAATCGCACGGCGGCGCCGGCCTCGTGCTCGCCCGTACGCCGGCCGAGCTTGCACGATTCCGCGAAGCGCAGGCAGGCCCCGTCTACGTCACCCGCTTCGTCGACTTCCGGTCCGCCGATTCGTGCTACCGCAAGTACCGGATGATCTACGTCGACCGCGAGCCCTGGCCATATCACCTCGCGATTGCGCCGGACTGGATGGTCCACTACTACACGGCGGAGATGGAGCCGCATCCATGGAAGCTCGCCGAGGAGACGGCGTTTCTTCGCGATCCGGAAGCAGCGCTGGGCACATCCAATATGCGCGCCGTCCGGGCCATCGGCGCCGCGATGGACCTCGATTACGCTGGAATCGACTTCTCGGTCATGCCAGACGGACGGCTGCTGGTCTTCGAGGCCAATCCCACCATGCTTGCGCATCCGGAAAACGTTGCCGGCCTGCTTGCGCACAAGAACGAGTACGTGTTCCACATCCAGAGGAGGTTTGAGGAGATGCTGCAGCGCCTGCACTGCTGATTGGCCTGACCTGCCGTACTACCGTC
>CAYMXP010000128.1:0-3050 GCA_964394425.1 uncultured Chryseobacterium sp.
TGTACCACCCGGTGTGGGCCCACGTGCCGGGGCTGATCGTCTGCGTGCCGTCCACGCTGAACGTGATGCCCGCGGGCGGCTCGACCAGCACCGGGTGGCTGTAGCCCACCGAAAGCTGGAGCGTCTTGCCCTGCATCGCCGCACGGTAACCGACGCCGACGATCTGCAGCGTCTTGCTGTAGCCCGTCGTCACGCCGATGATCATGTTCTGGATCAACGCGCGCGTCAGACCGTGCAGTGCACGGTGCGCTGGATCGTTGCTCGGACGCGTCACGGTCAAGTGCCCGTCTTCCAACGCGATGTTCACATCAGGATGGAACGTGCGCTCGAGCGAGTCCTTCGGTCCGGTCACCTTCAGGCGCTGGCCGTTCAACTCGGCCTTCACGCCGCCGGGGACTTGTACTGGTAATTTACCTATTCTCGACACGGTTCACTGACCTTTCGTTGCGGTTTGGAGTTACCAAACCTCGCACAACACTTCGCCGCCCAATTTGCTCGCGCGCGCCTGCTTGCCCGTCATCACGCCTTGCGACGTGCTCACGAGCGAAATCCCAAGGCCGCTGCGCACCGGCCGGATCTCGCCGTACTTCACATATACGCGAAGGCTCGGCTTGCTCACGCGGCGGATGCCGCTGATCACCGGCTTGCGGTTCGTCAAGTACTTCAACGAAATCTGCAGGACGTTTTGCTTTTCGTCTTCCACCAACTTGTAATCGCTGATGAAGCCTTCCTGCTTCAGCACGCCGCAGATGCGTTCTTTCAAACGTGACGCCGGCACATCAACGCGCTCCTGGCGCGCCTGCATGGCATTGCGTATGCGGCTCAACAAATCCGATACCGGATCGCTCATCGACATTGGACGGTGTTCCTCTTGATTACCAGCTTGACTTCGTCACGCCGGGCAGCAGCCCCTCAAGCGCCAACTTGCGGAAACAAATGCGGCACATTCCGAACTTGCGCATGTAACTGCGCGGACGCCCGCACAGCTTGCAGCGGTTCGTAGCGCGCACCTTGAATTTCGGCGTGCGCTGGCTCCTGAGTATCTGCGACTTCTTCGCCACGGGGTTCTCCTTGAATCAACCGGACTATGCGGTCCGGAACGGCATTCCAAATTTCTTCAGCAGCTCGCGGCTCTCTTCTACGTTGCGCGCGTTCTTCACCACAAACGTGATGTTCATGCCGCGTACGCGCGTCACTGCGTCCACATTCACTTCCGGAAAAATCGTCTGTTCGCGCAGGCCCAGCGTGTAGTTGCCGAACTGGTCGAAACCCTTCGGCGACATGCCGCGAAAGTCGCGGATACGCGGGACGGCCACGTTGAACAAGCGGTCCATAAACTCGTACATGCGCTGGCCGCGCAGCGTCACCATGCAGCCGATGTTCGAACCTTCGCGCAGCTTGAAGTTCGAGATCGACTTTTTCGCCTTGCGCATGCTCGCCTTCTGGCCCGTGATGTTCGTCAGTTCGTTCACCGCGTTTTCCATCATGCGCGGGTCCGACTGGCCGTCGCCGACGCCCATGTTCACCACAATCTTCTCGAGGTGCGGCACCTGCATAACATTGTCATACCCAAACTGCGTGCGCATCTCGGGGACAATCGTCTTCTCAAATCGTTCTTTCAATCGTGCGGTCACTGTACTCTCGTCCTTTTTTCGAGGCGTCCCGCTTCTTTACCGCTACGGGATCGCACCGAACCTGTTAGTATACGGGACTTACTCGCTAATCGTCTCGCCGTTCACCTTGAACACGCGCACGCGGCTGCCGTCTTGAAGCACCTTGCGCACAATCTTCGAAGGCTTCCCGGCCGTCTCGCACCACGCCATCACGTTCGACACGTGAATCGGGCGTTCGCGTTCCACAATACCGCCCTGCTGGTTGCGGCTTGACGGACGCGTGTGGCGCTTCATCATGTTCACGCCTTCCACGATCAAGCGGTCTTCGCTCGGCATCGTGCGCAGCACGCGGCCCTTGCGACCCTTATATTTGCCGGTAATCACCAGCACTGTATCGCCTTTGCGGATATCCATCGTACGTTCCTTTACACCACTTCCGGCGCAAGCGAAATAATGCGCATGAAGCCTTTGTCGCGAAGCTCGCGCGGCACCGGCCCGAAAATGCGGGTCCCGCGGGGTTCTTTGTTCGGGTTGATGATCACCGCCGCGTTGGAATCGAAACGGATAATCGTGCCGTCCGGACGCTGCGTGTCCTGGCGCAACCGCACCACAACCGCCTTCACCACGTCGCCCTTCTTCACGGCCGTGTTCGGCAGCGCGTCTTTTACCGACGCGGTCACAATGTCGCCAATTCGGGCGTAGCGGCGTTCCGTGCCGCCCATCACCTGAATCACGCGAATGCGTTTCGCGCCGGTGTTGTCGGCAACTTCGAGGTTCGAATAGATCTGAATCATTGCTCTTCTCTTCGCCTTTCCGCCGGACTACTCTGCGCGTTTCACGATCTCGACGAGGCGCCAACGCTTCGTCTTGCTCAGGGGACGTGTCTCGCGGATGCGAACCAAGTCGCCGATCTGGCATTCGTTCTTCTCGTCGTGCGCCTTGAAGGTTTTGGTCTGCTTCACGCCTTTCTTGTACAGGCGGTGCTGCACCGTGCGCTCGACCGCGACGGTGATCGTCTTGGTCATCTTGTTGCTGCGCACGAAACCGACGCGCTCTTTTCTCGCTCCACGTTCAAGCATTGTTACTTAGCCTTTTTCTGAGCGGCCATTTCCCGCTCCCGCTTAATCGTCTTGATGCGCGCCACATCCCGGCGGGCATTGCGCGCCGCGCGCGAATTCTCAACCGACGCCGTCGCCATCTGGAGACGGAAGTTGCGCAACGCGTCGCCGCGCTCTTTCAATTTAATCTCAAGCTCTGCTGGCTCGAGTTCTCTCAATTCTTTCGCTTTCACGGCTATATGTCCTATGTTCTCTTAACGAACTTCGTGGAAACCGGCAGCTTGTGTCCCGCAAGGCGGACCGCTTCGCGCGCGAGTTCTTCGGTCACGCCTTCAAGCTCGAACATCACGCGGCCGCGCTTCACGACTGCTACCCATTC
>CAYMXP010000129.1:0-3037 GCA_964394425.1 uncultured Chryseobacterium sp.
ATGCGGCCCTTCAGCGCCGGCGGCTCGCGCGGCTTCCTGCTCGACGCGATGAAGACCTACGGACCCGACAGCCTCACCGGGCAGCTGGTGTGCCTCTTCCAGGGCGCCGCCGAGACCACCTTCTACGTGGTGGCCCTCTACTTCGGCAGCGTGGCCGTGAAAGACAGCCGCTACACCCTGGGCGTGATGCTGCTGGTGGACCTGGTGTGCGTGGTCACGGCGGTGATCGTGTGTTCCGTTTATTTCTGATCCGCGGACGACCTCCCCGGACGGCACGGCCGGGCATGCGGACAGGCCCCGGCCCCGATGTCCGCGTTCATCCTTGCCATCTGCGGGCGCATTGCTTTCTTCGCGGCCCGAAATGAAAAAGAAGACATCCAAGATCACCATGCGGCGCTCCAAGATCCACGGGCGCGGGGTGTTCGCCAAGGCCCGCATCCGAAAGGGCGAGGCGATCTGCGAGTACAAGGGGCGCCTGATCACGCACGAGGAGGCCGATGACCGGTACGGAGATGACGACACCGGCCACACCTTCCTGTTCACCCTGAACGAGCAATGGGTGGTGGACGGCAACCGGAACGGGAACGTGGCGCGCTGGATCAACCATGCCTGCGAACCCAACTGCGAGGCCGGTCCGGAGGGTCCGAAAGGGCGTGAACGCGTGGTGGTCCGCGCGCTGCGGCCCATCCAGCCCGGTGAGGAGCTCACGTACGATTACGTGATCGAAGTGGATCATCGCATCAGCAGGAAGGAACGCGAACTATGGGCCTGCCGCTGCGGTGCGCCGAAATGCAGCGGCACGCTGCTGAACTACGTGCCGAAGAAATGAGACATGCCGCTGGCACGGTCGTTGCCAGCGGCGTCCGGCTAATTTCGCCTCCATGAAATACCTCCTCATCGTCGCGCTCGGCCTGATGGCCTTCGCCACCGCCGCCCAGGACGACCCAAAAAGCCGTGCGATCGTGGATCGCATGATCGCCAGGAACAAGGGGTACACCAGCTTCGAGGCCGACTTCACCAACCGGCTGCAGGACAAGGGCGCGAAGCTGGACGTGACACAGACGGGCAACATCAAGGTGAAAGGGAAGAAGTTCCGACTGGTGCTGGACGACCACACGGTGATCAACGACGGCACCGCCTTATGGACCTACAGCAAGGAGAGCAACGAGGTCAGCATCAGCGATCCCAAGGAGATGGACCAGGACCTCGACCCCAGCAACCTGCTCACCGCGTATGAGAAGGGCTTCAAGAGCGAATTCGTCGAGGAGAAGAAAGATCCGGCATCCGGCGTCGTGCTTCAGACCATCAAGCTTTTCCCGTTGGACCCCGCGAAAAAGCCCTATCACACCGTGACGATCACCCTCGACCAGGCGAAGCTGGAGCCACGCACCGTTCAGGTGCAGTACAAGGACGGCAACACGGTGACCTATACGATGAAGAAGTTCATCCCGAACGTGGCGCTGGACGACGCGCTCTTCGCGTTCGACAAGGGCAAATTCCCCGGCGTGGAGGTGAACGACATGCGCTGACCGGCACCCGGGATCACATCCGCCGGTACCACCCCTTGATCCGCTCGAGGTCCAGCACCTGCTGCCAGTCGGGGCCGAAGGCATGGTCCCACATGTGCGGCAGGGCGTAGGCCACCCCGGCCATCGCGTCGATGGTCTCCTCGCTCCAGTGCTTCGCGAGGCCCTGCGGGATATGCACCTTGTTGTGCCGCACCATGCCCTTGAACTCGTGGACATGCTCGCCATAGACATCATCCAGCTTGTCGAAGGCGATGCAGTTGGCGAGGCAGTGGTGGATCTCCAACACCTTGCCCAGGCCGTAGCTCAGCGCGTGGCATACGCCCACCTCGCTGTACGTGAGGCTCAAGCCGCCCATGTAGCTGGCCACCATCAGGAGCTCGTCGCTCCTCGGATCCCCGCGGTCCAGGTCCAGGTACACCTCGCGGCACATCTCCAGCGCCTTCTCGCTGTATGCTTCGGCGAAGGTATTCTTCTTGGTGCCGGTGATGGCCTCCACGCTGTGGATGTAGGTGTCCATGCCCGTGTAGAACCACTGGTCGCGCGGAACGGATGCGATCAGATCGGGATCCAGCACGATCTGGTCGAAGACGGTCCAGTCGCACTTCAATCCGAGCTTCTTCACCGGGCCGGTAAGGACGGCCGTCATGCTCACCTCCGCGCCCGTGCCGCTGATCGTGGGCACGCCGCAGTGGTAGATGCCTGGCTTCTTGATCAGGTTGAGGCCCTGGTACTGCACGCTGCTGCCCTCGTTGGTGAACATCAAGGCAGCGGCCTTGGCGATGTCCATCACGCTGCCGCCACCGACACCCACGATGCCCGCCGGCAACCCGCGGCGTTCGAGGATGTCATCGCGCAGCCTGTCGATCAGCTCCGTGGTGGGCTCCTTCAGCACGCTGACGAAGTGGATCTCGTCGCCTTTCAACTCGGGAATGCGCTTCACGAAGTCCTTCTTGTCTTCGAAGTAGTCGTCCACCACGAAGACCATGAACCCCGGGTCGGAGCCCGGGGTGACCGTGCGGTGCGGCTCCAGGATCTCGCCAAGCCTGTCGAAGCTGCGGCGGCCGTAGCAGGTCCTGGTGACCGACTTGAAGTTGCGGAAGAGGTTCATCGCTGCAAAGGAACGCGCGCGGCGGATCCGGAAGAAGCCGCATCTTCACCTCCATGATGATGGACTTTGTAGGGAGCTACGGGGCCGAAGGCGTGCTCCGGATGGCCTTCGCCGCGATGCTGGCCGCGCTCTTCCTGCAATCCAGCCTGGACAAGATCATCAATTGGAAGGCGGAGAAGCAGTACCTGACCGGTCACTTCGCGAAGTCCATCCTGAAGGGCATGGTGCCCGTGATGCTCCCGGTGATCACCTTGCTCGAACTGGCCGCAGGCACCTGTTCCGCGCTCGGCTTCTTCGGCGTCCTGTTCCACCGGGGGCCAGCGATCGGCCTTTGGGGAATGATCTTCGGTGTGAAGGCGATCTTCCTGCTCTTCGTGGGTCAACGGATCGCGAAGGATTA
>CAYMXP010000130.1:0-3027 GCA_964394425.1 uncultured Chryseobacterium sp.
TGATCGACATCCACACGCTCGGCGCCGGCGGCGGCAGTATCGCCTGGCTCGATCGTGGCGGCGGCTTCCGGGTTGGCCCCCAGTCGGCAGGTGCGGACCCGGGCCCGGCGTCCTACGGGAAAGGTGGCGATCAGGCCACGGTCACGGACGCGTCGGTGCTTCTGGGTTACATCGATCCAGACTATTTCGCAGGCGGCACCGTGAAGCTGCATCCCGCGGCCGCGCACGAGGCGGTGCAGAAGCGTGTCGCGGACCCGCTGCATATGCCCCTCGAAGAAGCCGCGCTCGGCATTCACCGCGTCCTCAACACTCAGATGGCCGAGGGCATCCGCCTCACCACTATTCGCCAGGGCCTGGATCCACGCAAGTTCACACTCGTTTCGCTGGGGGGCGGCGGCGGTCTGCATATCGTGCGACTCGCCGAGGCGTTGCATATCACGCGTGTGCTCATCCCACCGCATCCGGGCGTGCTGTCGGCGCAAGGGCTCCTCGCGGCGCCCATCGAGCACGAGATCTCGACGGCGTTCCCGCGGCGCCTCGATGGACTGAGCCTGACTGACGTGCGCAAGGGTTTGAAGGAACTGGACAAGGAATGCGCCAAGCTCATGGCCCTCGAAGGCCTGGCTTCGAAGGACGTCGAGATTCGCTACTTCGTCGACATGTGCCACACCGGCCAGTCCTACCATCTCGAGGTCCCGCTCGACCTTTCTGCGAAGGATCCGATGGCGAAGCTCTACAAGGACTTCCTAGTGATGCACGGCCGGGTCCACGGCTACAGCACGGATTCCCCTGCGTCGATCGTGAACTTGCGCACCACGCATCGCAGCAAACTCAACGGCCACGGCGCCAAATCAACATATCGTCCGCGCAAGGGCGATAAGGTGAAGGGAAAGCGCCGCATCCTCCTCGAGCCCAGGAAGCCGATCTCGGTGCCGGTGTACGTGCGCGATGCCCTGCAGGTCGATAGCACGCTTACCGGCCCGGCCATCATCGAGCAGGCCGACACGACCACGCTTGTCCTCCCTGGTTGGCGCGCGAAAGTGCTGCGCGACGGCTCCATCCTCCTCACCGCGTCGCCGAGGTAGCTGCATGGCCAAGCGTATGACCAAGGCGGCCATCGACCCCATCACCGTCGAGGTGATCCGCCATAAGCTCGACGGCATCGCCAAGGAGATGGAATCCACGTTGTTCAGGAGCGCCTTCTCGCAGATCGTGAAGGAAGCGCGCGACGCGTCGGCAAGCCTCTTCACCGTGAACGGCGAGACGCTCGCGCAGGCGATCGCGATCCCGAACCACCTGGCGACGCTGATTCCGATGGTGAGGAAGCTCCTTGAGACGTATCCACTCGCCACGCTTTCGGATGGCGACGTTCTGATCCTGAACGACCCCTACGCGGGCGGTACGCACCTCCCGGACATCGCGGTCGTGATGCCGATCTTCTCCAAGGGCAGGCCCGTCGCGATCAGCGCGGCGATCACCCACCACCAGGACGTGGGCGGCATGACGCCAGGCTCGGTGCCGACGAACGCCACCGACATCTTCCAGGAAGGCATCCGTATCCCGCCGCTCAAGTTCTTCGAGAAGGGCAAGGTGAACGAGACGCTGGTCGCGATGCTGCGCCAGAACGTCCGCATTCCTGACCTCTTCATGGGGGATCTCAACGCGGAGGTGGCCGCATGTTCCATCGGTGCGCGCCGGATCCGGGAGTTGTCCGCCGAGTATGGCAGCAACTTCATCATGAAGGTGTTTGACACGTTGCTGGACAACTCCGAGCGGATGACGCGCGCCGCCTTGCGCGCGCTGCCCGATGGCACCTACCGCAACGTCGATTTCGTCGATAACGACGGCGTGGAGTTCGACAAGCCTGTCCGCATCGAGGTGGCGGTGACCATCAAAGGCGACAGCATGATTTGCGACTTCGAGGGTACGAGCCCGCAGGTGCGCGGCCCGTTCAATTGCATGCCCACGGGCCCGTGGTCGGCCGCGTGTTTCGCCATCCACGCGATCGCGGGTTCCGACATTCCTACCAATGGCGGTTGCTTCCGGCCGCTCTCCTTCAAGCTGCCCAAGGGCAGCCTCGTGAACCCGGTCGAGCCTGGCCCTGTCGGCTGCCGCCACACCACAATCAAGCGCATCGCGACGACGATCCTGGGTGCGCTTCGCGAGGCCGCGCCCGACAAGATTCCCGCCGATGGCGCGGGCGAGCTGCTGCTGCTCTCGTTCGGCGGCAAGCGGGCCAACGGTGACAACTACCTTACGGCACAGATCCTCATCGGCGGCACGGGCGCCAGCGGCGGCACCGACGGGGTTGACGTCCTCGATACCGACATCAGCAACTGCCGAAACGTGCCGGCCGAGTCGATGGAAATGGAGTCGCCCATCCGTGTGCACAGCATGGCCCTGTACGTCGATTCAGGGGGGCCCGGGAAGTGCCGTGGCGGCCTGGGCTGCCACCAGGAGTACGAGCTGCTCGAGGGCGAATCGACCGTCACCCATCGCGGGGAGAGGTTCATAGGCGGGCCGAAGGGCACGCACGCGGGACACGCTGGCGGGATTTCCACGGGCATCATAAGGCGTGCGGACGGTACCATCGTGCAAATCCGCTCCAACGAAGTAGTCACGATGGTGAAGGGCGACCGGCTCATCGTTGACACCGCGGGCGGCGGCGGCTGGGGAGACCCGAAGCAGCGCGACCGCGAGCTCGTGGCGGCGGACCTACGTAACGCCAAGATCAGCGCGAAAGCGGCGAAGGAGATCTACGGTTTGGATCTGGCCATGGCTACCCCCACGCCGTGCGAGGCGCAGAAAGACTCGAAAGTCGAGGCACTGTAGAGGGCGTCACAAACGAGAGGGGCTATCATGAAGCTATCGAGAAGGGCAATGCTCGGCCGCATGGCCGGGTTGGTCGCAATAGCCGACGCCGGGCTCATCGGCCGTGCTTTTGCCGCGGAGCGCTTCAACTGGGCATCGACCGGAGGAACCTGGGGCGAGACGATTAGGAAGGCTTTCATCGACACCCCGGGCTGG
>CAYMXP010000131.1:0-2990 GCA_964394425.1 uncultured Chryseobacterium sp.
CGGCGGTCGATGTGCATGGCGATCCGTCGGGGATCGTTCACGTGCTTCGGCCCGGTACCACCCTCGGAAGCTGTTGCAATTCCTTACTCCACGGAGCATACCCAATGGGCCAAAGACGCCGAGCTGCCAGCCCTTGCCCAGCAGCACCGCCCCCGGCTCGGGGGCCAGGGCTGGCCGAGGAGATGGCGGACATAGCCATCCTGCTCACCTATCTGACCCATGACCTGGACCTGGATCTGGGAACGACCGTGCGCCAGAAGCTGCGGAAGATGCTTCATCCAGCCCACAGGCGGGGATGCCGCCAAGTACCCGCTGCGCCCGTGGAGAAGGCGAAGAGGGTGGCGACGAAGTATGACCGGTTATATCTGGAGCAGGCCTTCCAGCTAGCGGGCATCCGATGTAGCGCCTTATGTTCGCGGTTCGATTGCCAACCCGCGCAAACAACCACGCGTTGAAAGGTCCATGAAGGCAGACCCTCGTTTGCGGAACGCGCGTTAGAGCTTTGGAAGGTTAGCCCAATTGAAAGCCATGGAAACGACCCTGACATCGGTGCAGTGGAAGCCGGTCATGCACAACGGCCGAAACAAGCCAACGAACGACGAGTTCGCGAATGCTCAGATCGATGCCTATGTGCAGGGTCGTAAGGACGAAGCGGATCAAGTAAGGAAGTTCGTCATCGCTCAGATCAAAGCGAACACAGGGTTGGCCGCCACCCTTGCCAAACAGGTGTTGGCCTTTTTGAAGTCAAAGGGCTTCCATCCTGGTGAGACTCGGCTGCGTATCGTTGAATTGGACCGACTGGATGTTCTCATAGAGGTACCGGAGAAGGAGTTCCTGAGCAAGAAATTCCTCGGAGTGTATACCCTGTCCAACAAACTCGAGAAGGAGAACCGGACCGACGTGTTCAACATCGCCTTCTCTTTCCTTGGCAATGGAGGCAAGGTGGATGCGGCCCATCTGCGCTCCGACGGGTTCACGTTCACGTTGAAAGGTTAGGGCACCGCTATGCGGCGCAAGCATGCCGAACACAACGAGGCGTTGTGCAAGCACCTGCTTGCTCAAGGACAGTTCAACGATTGGGTGGTGACCACGGCGTTCTATGGTGCCATGCACTACGTGTATCATCAATTGTTCCCGTTGAAGATCGGAACGACAACGTATCCGGACTTCAACGACTTCTACCACCGCGATGGCAAAACGCGCTACGGCCGTAATGCGAGTAAGCATGAAGCGACCGTGAACATGGTGTTCGAATTTCTGCCAGCGGCCGGTCCGGCATACCGCGGGTTGCATAACATGTGCTTCCATGCCCGCTACAAGGATTATCAGACTTCACCGGCAGAGGCGAAGGCGGCCATGCAACGCCTGGCAACCGTGAAGGCACACTGCAAGAAGCCCTGAAGTCGTATTGAAAAGCGAACACCGCTCACCTATCATGATGGTGTTCGAGGTCACACATGAACCCGCAGCACACCTTCCAGGTGCTCACCAAGCGCGGCGATCGGCTGGTCGCACGCCGCCAGAGCGCTTTGGCGACGGCGCGCGGAAGTCGCGGACCGGCTGACGTGGACCCCGAACATCTGCGCCGGCTCAAGGCCTGGGTGACGCGCGCAACGACCGCATCCGCCGTATGGCGGATCGATGGGCTGCGCACCTGCCTGCCGAAGGCAGGGCACACCCGCTCACATCAAGTTCCTCTCCTGCGAACCGCTGATCGGCCCCCTTCCCAAGCTCAACCTACGTGGCATCGATTGGGTGATCGTGGGCGGCGAGAGCGGCCCCCGGCTCGTGGGCCGGGGCAGGCACCAGCCGCGCCCCATGAAGGAGCAATGGGTGCTGGACATCAAACGGCAATGCGAACGGCGCGGTGTGGACTTCTTCTTCAAGCAATGGAGCGGCACCAACAAGAAGAAGGCGGGGCGGGTGCTGCAGGGACGGACTTGGGACGCGATGCCGGTTATGGCGTAGCCGACGCGTCAAGACTAGCTGTACAACGCAAGAAGCTCAGACCGGCGCTTGTCCATTCGACTTTGGATGACCGGCTCGGTTGCAGCGGACCATTGCTCAACTTGAGGATTGGCCTGACTAGAGGGCATCTCAAAATAGTTGGCGCATGAGGATTACGGCGCACGCGAGCTGCACGAAGCCGAGGAAATTGCGGCTGTGGTACTCGTAGCGCGTGACGGTACGACGGAAGTTGCCGATCCAAGAGAAGAGGCGCTCGATCTTCCAGCGTCGCTTGTATCGGCGCAGTTCGCGGCCGTCTTGTGTGGCTGGCCGCTTGCGACCACCACGGTGCGGAGCAATCATCTTCACCTTCTTGCGTCTGAGCTTCTTGTCCAGCTGGTCGCTATCGTAGGCCTTGTCACCGATCATGCGCTCGGGTGCCTCGTCGATGAAACGAGCGGCCAACGTCTTGGTCACCAGCTTCACTTCGTGGGTGCTGGCTCCGAAGGTCCGTACGGCGATAGGAAGACCAGCAGCGTCTGCGATGACCATGATCTTGGTGCCTTTGCCCTTCTTAGTCGGTCCAATATCAAGCCCCCTTTTTTGGCACTGGAGAAGGTGCCATCGATGAAGCATTCGGTGATGTCGATTTTCCCTCGTCGCTTGAGGTCGGTGGCCAGCTCCCAGAGCACCTTGTCCCAGATGCCCTTCTTGCACCACCGCTGGAAGTAGCGGTGACAGGTCTGGTAGGGCGGGTAGATGCCCGGCAGGTATTTCCAGGCCGTACCGGTCTTGCAGATCCACAGCACTCCATTGAACACCGCTCGCACATCCTGGGGTGGGCGACCCCGAGGATCGGTCTTCTCCTGAATACTGGTGAGCAGCTTTTCCACCGCTTCCCATTGGGCGTTCGTGCAGTCCATCCTTTTGGACCCCGAAACAGGAGCAGCCGCAATCGGGGATCAAGTACCCCCACCCTCTTGTTCTCAAATGCCTGTTGTGCATGGCTCAATCAGCTTCAGCTATTTTTGAGATAGCCTCTA
>CAYMXP010000132.1:0-2887 GCA_964394425.1 uncultured Chryseobacterium sp.
CAGTTCACTGCCGCTGCTGCCAAGTGTCAATTCGACAGAAGGACCTGCAGGAACAGCTTCGACCGTGGGCATTTCACTTCCGTTCACAACGTCGGAGGTTTCCTTGAGCTGTAGGGTCTTTACGGTCGAATCTATCGGGCGAAGCTTTTGTTCACTTTCGGCCGAAACGTTGGTCATTGCGGCTCCGTTAGTTCCGGTCAGTGCCGAATTAGTCGTTGTTTCTCGAACATATTCAGGAGCTTCGGCGGTACGATCCGGAAGCTGGACCTCGGCCGCGTTCGGCATTCGACGGGCCGCCGCGAGCATGTCCTGCTGTTCGTCCTCGATCACCATTGCCTCGAGCGAATTCTGCGTCGGTACGGCAAGACTTCCGGTCGGCCGCTCGATCTCGTCCTCGGGCAAAATGGCCGGAGCCCGGATCACACGCGGCGTTACTGCGATAACAATGTCCACCTGCCTATTATCTTTCGTCGGCGAGGTGAACAGACGGCCGAGGATCGGTATCAGGCCGAGGATCGGGATTCCCTGACGGCCATTCGTCTCGACGCCCTGCGCGACGCTTGCGAGCAGGAGCGTCTTGTTGTTCTGAACGCGGGCCGTGCCCTTGATGGTCCGTTCGGTGAACGTCGGCGTTAGGGTCGATGCACCGGCAACATCCTTAGACTCGATCTCCATCGCGACCTGAACGTCCTGATTCGGGAAAATCAGTGGCTTGAATTTGAGCGTCAGTCCGACCTGCTCGTAGTTAATGACGTTTGAAACAAACCCGTTGTTTCCCGTATTGCCGCCGGTCGTATTTGTGCCGTTATAGATCTGCGCACTCTGAACAGGCACCCGCTGTCCGATACGGGCCGACGAATCTTCGTTATTGAATGCATGGATCTGTGTCGAAGCAATGAGTTTCGTGTTCGATTTCGATTGAAATGCCTGAAAACTGCTGATCGGCAAGGCAAAGGCGACACTGGCGAGGTCAAGCAGCTTGAATGGCATTCCGGTCGTGATCGGCTGCGAACTGCCGGCAGCCTGACTGCCGAGTCCCGCACCTCCGAGATTGGCCAGCGTCGTCGCCGACCCGATCTGATTTCCGAACTGCAGCAGGTCGCTCTTATTGACTTCGTAGATAGCAACGTCCATCACGACTTCGGCTCTGTCCTTGTCCAGCGATTTGATGAGCTGGCCGATAAGTCGAATATTCTCTTCGGTGTCGCGGATGGTGACGCTGTTGGTCGCATCATCGGTCAAAACGATGGTCTGACTGCGTCCGGGCTGCGCCGGAATTGCGGTCTGGACGACCTTGGCTATGTCTTTTGGGGCAGCATTTGCAAGGTAAAATGTCCGCAAAACGAGCTGTTGAAACTTGGTTCGCTGTGACTGCAACGCGACCATTATCGTGTGCGGGCCTACACGCTGAAAGAAAAGGCCCTCCTGCAGAAAGATGTAATCGAGCGCCCGTGCGGCCGTCACGCCCTTGAGTTCGATATTGGTCTTTCGGCCCGGTGTACGAAATGATTCAGTGTCGAAAAGTACATTCAGATCCAGGTCGCGAGCGAGTTCTTTGATTATCGCCTGAAGGTCAACACCGGACGGGAATAACAGATCTCGCAGTTTTTCCAACCGCTGAGGTATCTGTGCCGCGGGATTGCCCTGCGGACCAAAAGACGTCGGGACGAGTTTTAACTTGTCATCTTTTTTCGCACCGGGAAGATTGTTGTTCAGTTCCTCCTGCAAGCGGACCATGCGTGCCATCTCAGATTTAGCGAAGTCGTTCGTTGGGTCGTAAGCGTATGCCTTTCGAAATGCCACATAGCCGCCTTGATAGTCTTTTTCGTTGGCGGCGAGCGTTCCTTTTTTGATATACATCTGCGAGGCCATGAACAGAGCGCGCGTCAGGTGAAGCTTGTATTCAGGGTTTTTGCCGTTGTCTGCGACCGCCAGGGCAAATTCCTCCGCCGCCTTGTCCCATTCCTCGGACGCTTCGTGCTTCATGCCCTGTTTGAAATGCTTTTTGCCGTCTCCGAATGCCAGGACCGCGGTCGGCGAAAACATCGCTGCCATCAGCAAAAGACTTAGAAATGCTCTTATGTTGAACGCTCTTTTCATAACTTGTTTTGAGTGATCTCGACGTCGCTGAATGCCGGACAAAACCGGTGGACTAACCAATAACACGAACCCAAGTGGCTTTTGTTGCAATAATTTTGACCAGATCGCCAAAAATTGAACTCCGATAATTTTCGGCTGAATTCGAGAAAAATGCAACGAGAAATTCAAATTCAGGTACCCTCGTTATTTCTCCAAACGCTCCTTCGCCCGGTCGATAAATGTTTTTATCATTTCCGTGATGCGTTTGGTCATTTCTGAACTGATCAGGCTTTCGCCGGCAAGCCCGGCGAGGTAATGCAGATCTCGCGCATTTTTGCGGCGCAGCTCGACCATTTGCGAAAAATGGACGACCGTCAGATCTTTTGCTTTTTCAAGGAATTCGGCCGAATAACGAAGAAAATTTCCGGTCTCGGACCGGGCGGGCGACCACTCGATGCGTTCTTCGCTGTTTTCAGCAAGTTCGACCGCAAATTTCTGCAGCATCTTGCCGACCAGCGGGATCTCGGCCTGTATCCGCCAATGAGCGACACCGCTGGCGTCCAGATGGATCTGCGAAATTCCCGGCATCAACTCGGCAAAATTTGCCACGTCCGCAAAAAACTCACGGACCTTTTCAACGTTCGTTCGAACCTCGATCTTATTTTTGTAACCTGCCTTTACTGTAAACATAATTCCGTGTCGGTAGCCCGCACGTAAGTAAGGGCTCAAGTCACATCCTATTCAACATCGGCGAGCCGAATTACCTCTCACCTATCTGCGGCTATTCTGCATCAGGTTGAGACCTTAC
>CAYMXP010000133.1:0-2846 GCA_964394425.1 uncultured Chryseobacterium sp.
TCTTGTACTCCGATGAACTTCGGTACAGGAAGGTGTACGGATCGCCGATGGGCAGCAGCCCGCTGAACGGGATGTCCGTGCCGGCGACGGCGTGGTTGGCACGGTTCGGGTTGAAGAAGATGTCGGCGAACACCAACGCGTACACCAGGTTGGTGGAACCGACGGTCATGTAGTCCGCCGAGTCCTGCGTATCGGCCCCCAGGCCGCTGAAGTCCCACGCATGGTTGGGTCCCGTGGTGGCGAAGTCGATGAAGGGGTTGGTGAAGGCGCGGGTCCGCCAGAGCAGGTCGCCGGCGTGGGGCATCTCATCGTCGGTGATGGTGACCTGGGCGCTGGCGCCAAGGCATGAGAACGCAAGGACGAGCGGAAAAAAAGGCTTCATGTAGGAGGAAGTTGGGCGGAAAAAGTACGCAACGCTGCCGGTCACGGTCCAGCCGCGCGGCTGGAGGCTCCGTGGCGGGCGGAAAACCGGACGCACGAAGCTTCCGCACCCAGCCTGATCGCCTCGTCCTGCCGCGCGATGCACCGGGGCATGAACGGGCCTCGCAAGGGGATCAGGATCACCGGCTGATCGCACATGGAGCGGGGTGACCACCCGCCGCCTGGCACCGGCTGTCGTGGGTCTGCCCCTCCCGCCGCCGGCATCCGTGCGCGATCCGATCGCGGATCGCATGCCCTGGGCTTACCTTTTCGTGCGCTTTGGATCGTTGACCAAAACCAACCGACCATGGAACATGCCACATCATTGCCCACCACGCAGGCGAAGGGGGATCGCCTGAACACCGTGCTTTGGATCGTGCAAGGGGTGCTCACCGTCATTTTCGGAGCGGTGGGGACCTTGCTCCTGGCCCTTCCGATGGAAAAACTGGCGAAGGTGATGATGTGGCCCGGCCTGGTGCCGGAATGGATCGTGCGCCTGAACGGTGTGGTGGACCTGGCGGGGGCGCTGGGTCTGCTGCTGCCCTCCCTCACGCGGATCGAACCCAGGCTCACGGTATACGCAGGCTACGGGCTGATGACGGTGATGGCCCTGGCCGTGGGATTCCACATCAGCTACGGAGGCATCTGGATGCTGCTGCCCAACTTCATCCTGGGTGGGCTGGCCGGGTTCGTGGGCTGGGGCCGCAGCGATGGCAAGGCGCCGATCGAGGCGAAGCGGTAGAGCTGCGCGCGAGGCGACCGAGATGGACGTTCACGTTCAGCGTGGGACGGACATGTGTTGCCGTACTTCGCACCCATGCATCATGGCAAGCGGAGTTCCCTTGACCAGGCGCGGTTCGCATTCACCATGACCCCTGCGCCTCCGCGGTGAAAAATTCCCCGGGCCTGAACGCGGGCAACTTCGACATGCTCGCCCAGACCATGGCCGGGCTGGAGGAGATCCTCGCCGGCGAGCTTTCCGCGATCGGCGCGCTGGAGGTCGTGAAGCGCAACCGCGCGGTATCCTTCCGCGGCGACCGGGCGTGCATGTACCGCGCGAACCTCTGCTGCCGCACGGCCCTTCGCATCCTGGTGCCCATCCACGTTTTCAGCCTGAAGAACGAGGAGGACCTCTACCGCGCCATCAAGGCGATGCCCTGGGAGGATCATCTGGATGTTGACGACACGCTGGCGGTCCATTGCACCCTCAGTTCCGCTCTCTTCACCCACTCCCACTACCTCGCGCTGAAGGCCAAGGACGCCATCGCCGACCGCTTCCGCGAGCGCACCGGGCGCCGGCCGTCGGTGGATCTCGACGATCCCACGCTGCACATCCAGCTCTTCGTCCATGGCGACCGCTGCACCGTGTCCCTGGACAGCTCCGGCGGATCGCTGCACCGACGCGGCTACCGCGAGCGGGTGAACATCACGCCAATGAACGAGGTGCTGGCGGCCGGGCTGGTGCTGCTCAGCGGCTGGGACCGATCGCGCCCGCTGGTGGATCCCATGTGCGGCACGGGAACGATCCCGATCGAAGCGGCGATGATCGCGGCGGGCATTCCACCGGGCTACCACCGTGACCGCTTCGGTTTTGAAGCGTGGAAGGATTTCGACCGCAAGCTCTGGCAACACGTGTTCGACGAGGCGGTAGCGGGGATCGATCATGAGCATCTGCCCCTGATCCTCGGCGCGGACCTCTCCCCGCACGTGGCGCGCAAGGCGGGTGCCAACGTCGCCTCCGCCGACCTGAAGGATCGCGTCACCATTCGCACGAGTGCGTTCGCCGACCTGGAGCCGCCGGCCGAAAGCGGAGTGCTTATCCTCGACCCACCCTACGGCGAGCGCATGGACAAGGACGAGGACATCAACGCGCTGTACAAAATGATCGGCGACACCTTGAAGAAGCGATGGACCGGCTGGGAGGCTTGGATCCTTACCGCCAACCTGGAGGCGGCGAAGCACATCCACCTCACCGCCAGGCCGCGGATCCCGATCTATAACGGGCCGCTGGAGTGCAGGTTCATGCGCTATGAGCTGTACGGCGGGACAAGGAGGACCAGACTATCAGGCGATCAGAACATGATCGGTCACTAGATCGCCGCGATCACCTCCACCAGCCGGTCCAGCTCCTGTGTGGTGGTGTACACGTTCGGCGTCACGCGCACGTGGTTGAAAACCGCCTCGATGCCCGGCTTCTCCCCACACTGGCGCAAGACTTCCGCGTGCGGATGCACTGCGCGCGAGCAGTGCGGGTGTCTTGTGCCCATCGGCGTCGAAGATCGCTCAAGGTCGCACAACTCGTCGAAGACTCTGTCTTCGCGCCCGAAGTTCAAGGAACATCTGCGGAGCGATCCACACACGCTGGCCGGACGGAGTCTGGCAACATCCTTCGGCGGTTATCCACCCCTGGATCCATTGGGCACCGG
>CAYMXP010000134.1:0-2814 GCA_964394425.1 uncultured Chryseobacterium sp.
GGTGCCGGTGATGGTCGACTCGTCCAAGTTCGCGGTGATCGAGGCGGGCCTGAAGTGCCTGCAGGGCAAGGGCATCGTCAACTCGATCAGCCTGAAGGAGGGCGAAAAGGAATTCCTGCGGCAGGCGCGCATCATCCGCCGCCTCGGCGCGGCCACCGTGGTGATGTGCTTCGACGAGCAGGGCCAGGCCGACACCTTTGAACGCCGGATCGCGATCGCGGAACGCGCCTACCGGCTGCTGACCGAACGGATCGGCTTTCACGCGCGCGACATCATCATCGATCCGAACATCCTCACGGTGGCCACCGGCATGAGCGAGCACGATCGCTACGCGGTGGACTACCTCCGCGCGGTGGCCTGGATCAAGAAGCACCTGCCGGGCGCGCTGGTGAGCGGCGGGGTGAGCAACATCAGCTTCAGCTTCCGCGGCAACGAACCCGTGCGCCGCGCCATGCACAGCGCCTTCCTCTTCCATGCCATCAAGGCCGGCATGGACATGGGCATCGTGAACGCCGGGCAGATCGACGTCTATGATGACATCCCGAAGGAACTCCTTGAACACGTCGAGGATGTTCTGCTCGCCCGCCGCCCCGATGCCACCGAGCGGCTGGTCGCCTTAGCTGAGAAATTCAAGGGGAAGAGCGCCGAAGCGGAAGCTACCCAGGCCGAATGGCGCAACGCAACGGTGGAGGAACGCCTGCGCCACGCGCTCGTGCATGGCATCACCGAGCACATCGAAACGGACACAGAGGAGGCGCGCACGAAGCTCTCCGACCCGGTGCGTGTGATCGAAGGCCCGCTGATGGACGGCATGAACGTGGTGGGCGATCTTTTCGGCGCCGGGAAGATGTTCCTGCCCCAGGTGGTGAAGAGCGCCCGGGTGATGAAGCGCGCCGTGGCCTACCTGGAGCCCTTCATGGAAGAGAAGAAGGCCGGGCTGGTGATGGGCAGCATGAAGGCCGATGCCAGGAAGGTGCTGCTCGCCACGGTGAAGGGCGATGTGCACGACATCGGCAAGAACATCGTTGGTGTGATCCTGGCCTGCAACGGATGGCAGGTGATCGACCTGGGCGTGATGGTGCAGAGCGCCACCATCCTGAAGACCGCCCGCGAAATGAAGGTGGACATCATCGGCCTCAGCGGCTTGATCACACCCTCGCTGGATGAAATGGTGCACGTGGCCAAGGAGATGGAACGCGAAGGCTTCGATCTTCCGCTGTTGATCGGCGGTGCCACCACCAGTCGTGTCCACACGGCCGTGCGCATCGCCCAGCACTATTCAAAGGAGGTGGTGCATGTGATCGATGCCTCGCGCAGCGTACCGGTGGTGAGCCAGCTGCTGAACGCGGGCGAACGCGAGCGGTTCGCCGTGGAGGTGAAGGAAGAGTACAGGAAAGTGCGCGAACAGTTCGAGGGAAAGGAACGGACGAAGGAATACCTGCCGATCGACGAAGCGCGCAGGCAGCGGTTCGCCATCGACTGGAAGGCCGAACCTCCAGTTCCGCCGAAGAAGACCGGCGTCTTCCCCTTTCGCGACTTTCCGATCGCCGACCTGATCCCCTACATCGACTGGTCACCCTTCTTCATGGCCTGGGAACTGGCCGGGAAGTTCCCGCGCATCCTGGAGGATCCCGTGGTGGGTACCGAGGCGAAGAAGCTGCACGCCGACGCGCTCGCCATGCTCGATCGCATCGTGACGGAGAAGTGGATCCATGCCCATGGCATCGCGGCCATCTGGCCGGCGAACAGCGTGGGCGATGACATCGAGGTCCTTGCAACGGGCAACGGCCTGGGACCTGTCGGGCGCTTCCAAACGTTGCGCCAGCAGAACAAGAAGGCCGCCGGCGTTCCCTACCTCGCGCTGGCCGACTTCATCGCACCGAAGGAGCACGGCCCGGATCACCTCGGTGGCTTCGCGGTGACGGCTGGTGGCGGCATCGAGGAACACGTGGCACGCTTCGAAAAGGAAGGTGACGACTACAGCGCGATCATGCTCAAGGCCCTGGCCGACCGGCTGGCCGAGGCCTTCGCGGAGAAACTGCACGAGATCGTGCGCCGCGACCTGTGGGGGTATGAGGCCGCGCCGCTCACCAATGAACAATTGATCCACGAGGAATACCAGGGCATTCGTCCCGCGCCGGGCTACCCCGCCTGCCCGGACCACACCGAGAAGCCCGAGCTCTTCCGCCTGCTCAACGCGACGGAAGCCACCGGCATCACGCTCACCGAAAGCCTCGCCATGCACCCGGCCGCGGCGGTATGCGGCTGGTACTTCGCGCATCCGAAGGCGAAATACTTCGGCGTGGGGCGCATCCGGAACGACCAGGTGAAGGACCTCGCCGACCGCAAGGGCGTGGAGCTTTCCACCATGGAGCGTTGGTTATCGAGCCAGCTGGCCTACGCCGGGGCTGTCGTCGCCTGAGATCTTTGGTCCGTTCATCCATCGTTGCTCCGTCACAGGGCATATTTCTCCATTGCCTGCACAGCGATCGCACCCGCGCTCCTGGCCCAGCAGCAATTCACCCAGGACAACGCCGATTGCACCGGGGCGATCTTCATCAAGGACAGCGTCTTCACCTGCACGCAGGCCATCCGCGGCTTCGGCAACGTGCTCGAGATCAAGGAGAACCCGCCCGACGACAAGCAGTGGTTCGAACGCGAGCACCATACCACCTGGTACAAGTTCCGCAGCCCCGCCACCACCACGCTCACCTTCGACATCGTTCCGGCCAACATGGAAGACGACATCGACTTCCTGGTGTTCGAAGGCGCCATCCCCGGCATCTGCGACAAGATCATCAGCGAGCAGGTGCA
>CAYMXP010000135.1:0-2813 GCA_964394425.1 uncultured Chryseobacterium sp.
CTTTCACCGCATCGCAGGGGCTGATGCTGATGCTGCCGAATATGTATAAGATAGCCGGGGAACTCACCCCCGCCGTATTTCACGTGGCAGCCCGCTCACTGGCGGCACAGGGCCTCTCCATTTTCGGCGATCACCAGGATGTGATGGCCGCCAGAACAACCGGCTTTGCCATGCTCAGTTCGGCCAGCGTGCAGGAAGCACATGACTTTGCCCTGATAGCACAGGTGGCTTCATTAAGATCGAGGATCCCCTTTGTTCATTTTTTTGACGGCTTCCGCACTTCGCACGAAGTGAATAAACTGGAGTTGCTGAGCGACGAACAGATCAGGTCCATGATGCCCGATGAACTGGTTATCGCCCACCGGAAAAGAGGGCTGAACCCCGGCAACCCGTTCATCCGGGGTACAGCACAGAACCCCGACGTATATTTCCAGGGAAGGGAAACAGTGAATTCTTTTTATGACCATACCCCCGCTATCGTGGAAAAAGTGATGCAGGACTTTGCAGCATTGACCGGGAGAAAATACAGCCTGTTTGATTATACCGGTGCCGCTGACGCCGAAGAAGTGATCATCATCATGGGTTCGGGGGGCGAGACCGTGGAAGAGACCGTGAAAGCCCTCAATAAGACAGGAAGAAAGACCGGCGTGATCGCGGTTCGTTTGTACAGACCTTTCTCCTTATCCCACCTCATACAGGCCCTGCCTTCCACAGCCAGGTCGGTTGCGGTACTGGACCGGACAAAAGAATCCGGTGCAGCCGGTGAGCCCATGTACCAGGATACGGTTGCCGTACTGGTGGAAGCGGTCAGGCAGGGGAAGCTGAAAAAATTACCCAATATCACCGGCGGCCGGTATGGCCTGTCCTCCAAAGAATTCACCCCGGCCATGGTGAAAGCCGTATTTGATGAGTTGAAAAAGAAACAACCCAAAAACGGTTTTACCGTTGGCATCAATGATGATGTGACCTTCACCAGTCTCGGGTATGACCCGGGGTTCAAACTGGATGAAAGCAAATGGCGGCAGGCCCTGTTCTTTGGCCTGGGAGCTGATGGTACCGTAGGCGCCAACAAGAATACCATTAAGATCATCGGCGAGAACACAGACCTGTATGCCCAGGGTTATTTTGTTTATGACTCCAAAAAATCCGGTGCACGAACCGTTTCGCATCTGCGCTTCGGACCGGAACCCATCAGGGCCCCATACCTGATCTCCAAAGCCGACTTCATCGCCTGTCACCAGTTCAATTTTGTGGAGAAGGTGGAGATGCTGGAGTTTGCCGCTGACGGTGCAGTGTTTTTACTGAACAGCCCCTATGGTAAGGAAGAAGTATGGGATCAGCTGCCGGGACAGGTTCAACAGCAGATCATTGACAGGAAGATAAGCCTGTATGTGATCGACGCCACTACGGTAGCCAGGGAAACCGGTATGAGCGGACGCATCAACACCATCATGCAAACCTGCTACTTTGCCTTATCGGGCGTATTGCCGAAAGAAGAAGCCATCAGGCAGATCAAAAAAGCCATTGAAAAGACCTACTTCAAAAAAGGGCCCAAAGTAATTGAACAGAATTTTAAAGCCGTGGATGAAACACTCGCCCACCTGTATGAAGTAAGTCATCCAAAAAAAGCTTCTTCGGTATATGTTGACCTGCTGACCCTACCGGACAAAGCCCCCGCCTTCGTAAAAGATGTTACCGCCATGATGATGTCGGGACATGGTGATGAACTCCCGGTAAGCAAGATGACCGTTGACGGCACCTATCCCAGCGGCACCACGCAATGGGAAAAAAGGAATATTGCAGACCTGGTTCCTGTTTGGGATCCCAATGTATGTATCCAATGCGGTAATTGTGCATATGTTTGTCCGCACAGCGTGATCAGGGCAAAATTCTTTCATGAAAAATTTTTGAACAAAGCGCCGGAATGTTTTAAATCTGCCCCCATCAATGCAAGGGGTTTTCCCGAAACAAAGTATTCATTGCAGGTTTATGTGGAAGATTGTACCGGCTGTAACCTGTGTGTGGAGGTCTGCCCCGCCACCGACCCGGCCAACCGCAGCCGTAAGGCGATCAACATGAGCGAAAAACAACCCCTCCTGCAAAAGGAAAAAAAGAATATCAGCTTCTTTGAAGACATTCCCTGGAATGACCGTTCAAAGATCGATTTCTCCACGGTGCATGGTGCACAGTTCCTGGAACCCTTATTTGAATTCAGCGGTGCCTGTGCCGGCTGTGGTGAAACACCCTACCTGAAATTGCTGTCGCAATTATTCGGCGACCGGTTACTGATCGCCAATGCAACCGGCTGCTCATCCATTTATGGCGGCAATCTGCCCACCACACCCTGGTCAAAGAATAAGGATGGCCGGGGTCCGGCATGGAGCAATTCCCTGTTTGAGGACAATGCTGAATTCGGTTTGGGCATGCGTATCACTGCCGATAAACAACTGGCTGTTGCCCGGCAGTTACTCGAACAACTTAAGAATGAACTGGGCGAAGATTATGTACAGGAGATACTGGATGCACCGCAAACGCTCGAATCTGAATTGGTACTGCAGCACCAGCGGGTCGACGGGCTGAAGGCAAAACTGAAAGGTATGAGCTCATCTGCTGCTGTGCACCTGATGTCTGTGGCCGATCAGCTGGTTCGCCGCAGCGTGTGGCTGGTGGGAGGTGATGGATGGGCTTATGATATTGGTTATGGTGGACTGGATCATGCGTTGGCCAGCGGCAGGAATATCAATATACTGGTGCTCGACACGGAGGTTTATTCCAATACCGGCGGACAATCATCCAAATCAACACCCGCAGCA
>CAYMXP010000136.1:0-2697 GCA_964394425.1 uncultured Chryseobacterium sp.
AATACCTGCTCGCCTCGCAGACCGCGCCGAAAGAGACCGCCGCGATTCTGATCGAGTCCGTTTTGGGAGAGGGCGGATACGTCGTGCCGCCGACATCGTTTATGCAAGGGCTGCGCGAGATCTGCGACAAACACGGGATCATGCTCATCTTCGACGAAGTGCAATCGGGGTTTGGCAGAACAGGGAAGTGGTTTGCGCTCGAACACTTCGATGTGATTCCAGACATCATCACCGCCGCCAAGGGAATCGCATCAGGCATGCCGCTCTCAGGTGTCTTCACACGGACTGACATCATGAAAAAAGTGGACACTGGCTCCATCGGCGGCACCTACGGCGGAAACGCCATCGCCTGCGCGGCGGGAGTCGCCACCATCCGCGCGATGCGTGATGAAAAGATGCTGGAGAACGCAACCGAAAAAGGAATCCAATTAATGACGGGACTCCGCAAATTGCAGGAGGAATATCCGCAGATCGGCGACGTGCGCGGCAAGGGATTGATGATCGGCACGGAATTTACAGCGAACGGCAACCGCGCCAAAGAAAAGCAAATGGTGAAAGATGTGATTCACTCTGCGGAAGAAAAAGGTATGTTGCTCCTCTCGTGTGGAACCTACGACAACACCCTGCGCTGGATCCCGCCGTTGAATGTGACTGGCGAGCAGATCAACGATGGGTTGAGGATATTTGGAGAGGCGTTAGCGGCGGTGGTAAAATAACCTTGTTTGTTACAGAACGAAAGGATGTGTATCATGGTAATGAATCAGAAAATCCAACTTTACATTGAAAAACTACCGCTTTCGTATCTAGAGGAACTGGAAAATTTTCTTGCCTACCTGCTTGCCAAGGCGGAGCGCCAGGAGGAATTGGAATGGTCGAGATTTTCGCTCGCCTCCGCCATGCGCGGCATGGAAGATGAGCCATCCGAATACACGCTTGACGATTTGAAGGTTAGATATCAATGAGGCAGGCAGGTGCCATCATTTTGTGCCGTTTTCCCCAGGCTAATCTGGAAATGGGAAAGCTGCGACCCGCGCTCTTGCTTGGGAAATTGCATAGCAAATACGATGATTGGCTGGTTTGTATGATTTCATCTCAAGTCCGCCAATACAATCCCGATGTGGATGAATTGATCCAAGCCAACCATGATGATTTTGCCCAAAGTGGTTTGCGAAACGAAAGTATTATTCGCGTGGAAAGGCTCGCGGTCATAGAGGAAGAAATCCTGATGGGAGAAATCGGTTCGATTTCGCAGGAGCGATTAAAACGGATCAAACTCCGCATCGCGGATTGGATCAAGCAATGAGATTTTCGTATGACCCGAGATACAACATTGCCTACATCCGTTTTCAGGAAAAAGACGCGGAGGTGGAAGCGATTCGCCTGAGCGATGAATTGGTTGTTGATATCGCTCCTGATGGCACGATTTACGGCATCGAGTTGCTCAATGCCAACGAACAAATGGGGCGTGAAGATGCGGGTGAGTTGATTGTGGTCAATGAAGCGACTGGAAAGCGCGCTGAATTACCGCTGGTGTGAATCATTTTCTTTAAGCAGGTTCGTTCAGTTAATTGCTACCGAAGAAAAAGGCATGTCGCTCCTCTCGTGCGGAACCTGCGACAACACCCTGCGCTGGATTCCCCCGTTGAATGTGACGAGTGAATAAGACAATGATGGGTTGAAGAAAACAATAGCAAAGTAATTTATATCGAAAGGCTGGGCTGTTCATAGTAACCCCTCATAAATTAAGAAAACTGGTAACGAACAAAGGAGAAACGGATGAAGGCAACACCTGTTATTTTAACGTTTTCAATATTTCTTGTTTCATGTTCAAATCTTGCTGTTTCTCCAACTTCATCTCCTTCGCCTACAGCTACATTTACCTTAACGCCTTCTGCTACCCCGACGGTAACTGCAACACTTACCGCAACTCCCACAGAAAAAATAACACCTACTGCGACGCCAACTTACTTTCTTCCAAATGGTGATTCGGTGCCAGAAGGCACTTCTTTATATTTCGACGCTCCTTACAAAGAAGGGCAAAATAGATCAATGATTTCTTTTTCTGATTGCAAGGGCGCACAGGATTTTATTAACAATGTAACAGGGATTGCAGATTTTTCACTTAGTACCCTTCCTGATGAAAGAAAATTGGAGACCATTTCCCTTGATTGGAATAAACTTAAGTTGCATTATTCAGCTGGTTTGTTTTGGATGGGCACTAACAAACAGGTAATATTTACAGTTGTCGGATCTCCAGATGGGACCACAATCATTACATATAGGGATGTTAATCGTTATTCACATGCTTTGCATTTAGATGCGGTTCCCGAGGACGTGTTGGCTTTCTTTCAAGGTCACGGGGAGTCGTGTTGAATCGCCCCCACCTCACCCAACTCCTCCGCGAAGAAGAATCCCTCTTCCACAAATCACATCCCAAATCCCATCAACTTTACCAGCGCGCGCGCAAGTCATTGCACGGCGGCGTGCCGATGTTGTGGATGATTCGCTGGGCGGGGTCGTTTCCCGTTTTCGTCAAATCGGCGAAGCGCGCGCGCTTCACCGACGTAGACGGCAACGAATACATTGACTTCTGCCTCGGCGACACAGGCGCGATGACGGGTCACTCGCCCGACGCGACAGTCAACGCCATCACCGAGCAAATTCAAAAAGGCATCACGCTCATGCTTCCGTATGAAG
>CAYMXP010000137.1:0-2670 GCA_964394425.1 uncultured Chryseobacterium sp.
GGGTACTTGGTTCGGCGCTGGCGCGCTCATGAACGAGAACCCTCGTGGTACGATGTAGTTCTTCGCCTCCCACACGCAGGGTAAAGCCATAGGTGCGAAGACCCTGCGAAGATCCACACGGGCCGGACCGAGGGTTGGATCATATGCCGGCGAAGAACTTCTTCACAAGCGTTCCGAAACGCACGATGATCGACCGATCAAGACCAAGATCCACTCGCTTGATGAGCAGGTTGTTGCACCTCGGAGCGATGGCCTTGCCCGCTTGCAGCTGGGCATACGTGAGGCATTTGATGTGTTCCTTGCTCACCAGAATGAAATAGGCGTGCGGCCATGGATAGTCGGGCGCCACGTCGTCGATGCCGAACGTGCCGTTGCTGCGGTATTTCACCTCCACGAAGTGCAGGCGGTGGTTGCGCGGATCCTGCACCACAAAGTCGGGCATGGTGCGGATACGCTCCTTCACGGCACCGTTGGTTTTTCGCGTGAGCTGCGCGATACCCGGCACGCTGCGTTCCATGCCGTAGTGGAACACATTGAAGCCGTGCGCCAGGAAGAGCTCCTGAACGATGGTCTCGGCCACGCGACCCTTGATGGAATTCTCGGACCATGCATGGGACGGTGTCACAGACGTGCGTTCGACGGATGCCGTTTCTCTAAGGGTACGCCGGTAGTGCGAACTGGTCCGGTGGGCGAACTGCTGGACCGTAAGGCCAACCGTACCCTGCGCCCTGTACAGCCCATCCCCCTGTTCCACCAGGAATTCGCCGAATTCCTCACGGCTGATCTTGGCCATCAGCGATCCCTGCAAGGGGTAACCGGACGCGCGCGATAACTCGTCGGCCGAGAAGGCTTCACCGGCCTCCTCCTTCTTCTGGAAGAAGGCCAGCGTGGCCGGTTGGTACCTGGTAATGCGCAAGTGGTGCTTCGCCATGGATCATGCGCCGTATTTCCCTCTCAAGTCGAGCTTTTTGATCCGCGAAGCGATCGCCCCCGGATCCCGCCTGAAGATCACCGCCAGTTCCTTGTTCTTTTTCCCTTCGCACCACAGCTGCTCCAGGCGCGCATCGTCTTCGTCGGTCCAGCGGGCATAGGCGTTCGCGTCCTTCTTGCGCTTTTCCTCCACGCTGTACTTCTTCTCCGCTGGTGCCGACTTGTCGACCCCCTCTTTGGCTTGGGCCTTCTTCCTGAACGCGTGGGCCATCAACCGACGCACGGCATCGGCCATGGACTCAAGCAGGTCTTCCGCGTGCTGCTTGTTCACCACGATGCGGCTCTGCTCGAAGGCATCGCCCGCCTTGCGGCTCTCGGTGAGCTTCAGGTAGGCTTCGCCGTCATCGCCTTCCTTCACATCCAGGAAGTAGGTCTTACGGCCGGCGCGCAGGCGGGTGCTGTAGATCTCTTTGTCGGGCATGGGTCGGTCACTTCAAACGAACGTAATCGTGTTTGTTGCCGGACATCTCTCTTGCTTCCACCTTAACATACGGCAGCGAACGGATCAGGTCGGACAGGCGCTTGTATCCGTAGTTCCGCGGATCGAATTCGGGCATCTTCTTCATCAAGCCGGACCCAAGCCCTCCCATCGAGAGCCATCCCGAATCGTCGGTCATGTCCTGCAAGGTGAGCCTGACCAGGCGCTCGAGCTCCGCGTCCGGCTTGGTCATCGGCTGTGCTGGTGTCTTACTCGCTTCGGTCTTCGTTGCCGCGGGGCTTAGCACTTCCACGAACACGAACTTGTCGCAGGCGTTCCTGAACGACACGGGGGTCTTCTTCTCGCCCATGCCATAGACCTTCTTCCTGCCTTCGCGGAGCCGGGTGGCCAGCTTGGTGAAGTCGCTGTCACTCGAGACGAGCACGAAGCCATCCACATTCCCACCGTGAAGAAGGTCCATGGCGTCGATGATCAGCGCAGAGTCCGTGTTGTTCTTGCCTTTCGTGTATGCGAACTGCTGCATCGGGATGATGGCATGCTCATTGAGCACATCGCGCCACCCCTTCAAGTTTGAACTGGACCAGTCACCATAGATGCGCTTGTAGATGGGTATGCCATAGTTGGCGATCTCCTCCAGCATCTCCTTGATCGGCTTGGGCGATACGTTGTCCGCGTCGATCAGCACGGCAAGCAGTTGTTCCTTGGTCTCTGCCATTGTTAGCTGCATTATGCTGTTACCACCTTGGTGCTCTCTTCCCCGAACTGGCTCACCACGCGCACGGCGATCTTCTGCCCTTTGCGGGCGGCGATGGGGTGGCTCGTGTGGCCGTAGAGGCGGTCGAAGGCTTCGTCGTCGATCTCGATCTTCAGGGTGCGCTCGGCCTTGCGCTTGGTGCTCTGCTTGCTCAGATCGCTGAGGCCCTTGCGCCATTTGTCGAACTCGTCCTTGTCGCCGCCGCAGAAGAACACCTGCTTCACTACGAAGTTGCTGCCGTCGTAGTCGTCGTCCACCATCCAGTAGGCGATGTCCTCCACGTTGCGGGCCTTCACCGTATCGCTGATGGGGTCGTAGATGTCCAGCCCGGCGATCTCCACGTGAACCCACTTCTCATCCTTGCCGGTGTCACGGTGAGCCCGTCGAACCGTTTCCGCTTGCCCCTTCGACGTGCTCAGGGGGACAAGTCTTACATCCGGCTCGCCGATGGTGATGAAGCTGCCCACGTTCTTGGGTTTCTTCATCA
>CAYMXP010000138.1:0-2594 GCA_964394425.1 uncultured Chryseobacterium sp.
TCGTCCGCCGCAAAGGGCGCCTGTACGTGATCAACAAGAAGAACCCCAAGTTCAAGCAGCGTCAAGGCTGAAAACGGATTAGCACATGGCACGCATCGCAGGCATCGACCTACCCAAGCACAAGCGGGGCATCATCGGCCTCACCTACATCTACGGCATCGGACCCAGCACGGCGCTGGACATCCTCACCCACGCCAAGGTGGACCCCGACAAGAAGGTGGAGGAATGGACCGACGACGAACAGTCGCACATCCGCCAGTACATCACCGACAACGTGAAGGTGGAGGGCGCCCTGCGCTCCGAGGTGCAGTTGAGCATCAAGCGCCTGATCGACATCGGCAGCTACCGCGGCATGCGCCACAAGCACGGCCTGCCCGTGCGCGGCCAGCGCACCCGCACCAACGCGCGCACCCGCAAGGGCCGCCGCAAGACCGTGGCGAACAAGAAGAAGGCGACGAAATAGACGGCATCTGACATCTGACAACCGACAACTGAACACATGGCCAAGCAAGGCGAACAGAAGGAAGGCACCGGAAAGGCCGGCGGAGCGGTCAAGAAGAAGAAGAAGACCGTTCACGTCGAAGCCTTCGGGGAGGCGCACATCCAGGCCTCCTTCAACAACATCATCGTGAGCCTCACCAACAACAAGGGCGAGGTGATCTCCTGGAGCAGCGCCGGCAAGAACGGCTTCAAGGGCAGCAAGAAGAACACGCCCTACGCCGGCCAGGTGAGCGCCGAGGAGGCCGCGCGCGAAGCCCACGAGATGGGCCTCCGCAAGGTGAAGGTGTACGTGCGCGGCCCGGGCAGCGGCCGCGAAAGCGCCATCCGCGCCCTGCACAACAGCGGCATCGAGGTGACGGAGATCGTGGACGTGACGCCCATGCCCCACAACGGCTGCCGCCCGCCGAAGAAACGCCGCGTGTAACGATCAACGAACAAGACCATGGCACGATACACAGGACCCAAGACCCGCGTCAACCGCAAGTTCAAGGAGCCCATCATGGGCGTGGACAAGTGGGCCGAGCGCAAGCCCTATCCCCCCGGACAGCACGGCGGTGGCGGCAAGGCCGCCGGCGGGCGCCGCCGCGGCAAGATGAGCGAGTACAGCATCCAGCTGCAGGAAAAGCAGAAGGCCAAGCTCACCTACGGCATCCTGGAGCGCCAGTTCCAGAAGATGTTCGACACGGCCGCGCGCCGCAAGGGCATCACCGGCGAAACGCTGCTGCAGCTCTGCGAGGCGCGCCTGGACAACACGGTATACCGCCTGGGCATCGCCCCCACGCGCCGCGCCGCCCGCCAGCTGGTGAGCCACGGCCACATCACCGTGAACCGTTCGGTGGTGAACATGCCCGGCTACACCCTGCGCCCGGGCGACGTGGTGGCCGTGCGTGAAAAGAGCCGCGTGCTGGAAGCCGTGGCCAACAGCGTCTCCTCCTCCACCGGCCGCTTCGACTGGCTGGAGTGGGATGCCCCCAACATGACCGGCAAGGTGATCGCCGTGCCCGAACGCGCCCAGATCCCCGAGAACATCCGCGAGCAGCTCATCGTGGAACTCTATTCCAAGTAAGCCGAGCACCCGTCCAGATCAACGAACAACGAAAACAGAACCACGCACCCATGCCCATCCTCGAATTCCAGCGCCCCGACAAGGTGGTGATGATCGAAAGCGACGACCAGCGCGGCACCTTTGAGTTCCGCCCCCTGGAGCCCGGCTACGGCATCACCATCGGCAACGCCCTGCGCCGCATCCTGCTCAACAGCCTGGAAGGCCACGCCATCACCAGCCTGCGCATCGACGGCGTGGACCATGAGTTCTCCACCATCAAGGGCGTCATCGAGGACGTCACCGAGATCGTGCTCAACCTCAAGCAGGTGCGCTTCCGCCGCCAGCTGGAGGACGTGAGCACCGAGAAGGTCTCCTTCACCATCAGCGGCCGCGACGGCTGGACCGCCGGCGACATCGGCAAGCACACCACCGGCTTCCAGGTGCTCAACCCCGACCTGGTGATCTGCCACATGGAAGGCAACGTGAAGCTCAACGTGGAGGTCACCATCGGCAAGGGCCGCGGCTACGTGCCCGCCGACGAGAACAAGGCCGAGGGCGCGCCCATCGGCACCATCTACATCGATTCGGTCTTCACCCCCGTGCGCAACGTGAAGTACAGCGTGGACAACACCCGCGTGGAACAGAAGACCGACTACGAAAAGCTCACCATCGAACTGGTGACCGACGGCTCCATCAGCCCCAAGAGCGCCCTGCAGGAGGCCGCCAAGATCCTGATCCATCATTTCATGCTCTTCAGCGACGAGCGCATCAGCCTGGAGATCGAGGAGCGCCACCAGGAGGAGGAGTTCGATGAGACCAGCCTGCACATGCGCCAGCTGCTGAAGACCAAGCTGGTGGACATGGACCTGAGCGTGCGCGCCCTCAACTGCCTGAAGGCCGCCGACATCGAGAGCCTCGGCGACCTGGTGAGCTACAACAAGAACGACCTGTTGAAGTTCCGCAACTTCGGCAAGAAGAGCCTCACCGAACTGGAGGACCTGGTGGAGAACAAGGGCCTGAGCTTCGGCATGAACGTGACCAAATACAA
>CAYMXP010000139.1:0-2514 GCA_964394425.1 uncultured Chryseobacterium sp.
TTCTGCTTCTCGCGCAGCTGCAAGCCGTAGTCGGACAGCCGGCCCTTGCGCGCGCCCTGCGCGGCACCCGGTGGCGACTCGAGCTTGCACTTGCTCTCGAGTGGCTTGATGCCGCTCTTCAGAAAGAGATCAGTCCCTTCCCGGCGCGAAAGCTTACAACTTGGTCCCAGATATCTCGCCATGCTCAGCTACCTTTAAACACGCCGCTTCTTCGGTGGGCGGCATCCGTTGTGCGGGATCGGGGTGACGTCCTCGATGTTGGTCACCTTGAAGCCCACGGAGTTCAGCGACCGGACAGCCGATTCGCGGCCGGGTCCTGGTCCCTGGACCCGGACTTCGAGGGACTTCACGCCATGCTCGAGCGCCGCAACGCCGGCCTTCTCGGCGGCGACCTGGGCGGCAAACGGCGTGCTCTTGCGCGAGCCGCGAAAGCCGCAGCCACCAGCCGAGGCCCAGGACAGCACGTTGCCCTGCCGGTCGGTGATGGTGACGATGGTGTTGTTGAAGGACGCGTGGATGTGGGCAATGCCATCCAAGACGTGCTTCTTGACCTTTTTACGGGCCTTTTGCGGGGTAGCCGGTTGCTGCGTGTTCATGGGCTGCAAACTCTGCCGTCAGGCGTTACTTCTTGATTGCGCGCCGCGGGCCCTTACGGGTGCGGGCATTGGTACGGGTGCGCTGGCCGCGCAGGGGCAAGCCCTTGCGGTGACGCAGGCCGCGATAGGTGCCGAGGTCCATGAGACGCTTGATGTTCATGGAAACCTGGCGGCGGAGATCGCCCTCCACCGGGACCTTGCCGATCAGAACGCGCAGGCGTTCAACCTCGGGCTCGGTCAGGTCCTTCACTTTTGAATCCGGCGCCACCTTGGCCGCCTCGCACAGTGTGGCCGCGCGGCTGCGGCCGATGCCGTAGATGCTGGTCAAGGCGATCACCACGTGCTTGTTCGCCGGAATATTGATGCCCGCTATGCGCGCCATCTATGCCATCTCCATTGGGCGCAGGGCCTAGCCCTGGCGCTGCTTGTGCCGAGGATCCGAGCAGATCACCCGGACCTTGCCGTTGCGACGGACGATCTTGCAGTTCCTGCAGATCCGCTTCACTGAAGGCCGAACTTTCATGTCCCGACTCCAAAAATTCCTGTCAATGCCAGCCGATCCACCTGGCAGACCCCGTCACCGATTGCCGAAACGCTCATGACGGCAACGCGGCTCATCGAACCTGTCCAGCCCTGCCATAGCCGCGCAGATTGGCCTTCTCGAGCAGGCCCTTGTACTGATGCGACATCATGTGAGCCTGCACCTGGCTCATGAAGTCCATCGAGCTGACGACGATGATCAGCAGCGAGGTACCACCGAAATAAAACGGCACCTTCCAGTAAGTGATCATGAACTGCGGCAGCAGGCACACGACCATGATGTAGAGTCCGCCCCAAAACGTGAGCCGGGTCAGCACCCTGTCGATGTACTCCGCAGTCTGCTGCCCGGGCCTGATGCCGGGCAGAAAAGCACCGGAGCGCTTGAGATTATCCGCCGTCTCACGCGCGTCGAAGACCAGCGCTGTATAGAAGAAACAGAAGAACAGGATCAACCCTGCATAGAGCAGGTCATACATGGGCTGGCCCGGCGAAAGTTCCGCCGCAACGGTCTGCAGCCAGCCGAACGACGTGCTGGTGCCGAACCAGCTGGCCACCGTAGCCGGAAACAGGATGATGCTGGAGGCGAAAATCGGCGGTATAACCCCCGACATGTTGATCTTGAACGGCAGGTGCGTCGCCTGGCCGGCATAGAGCCGTCGGCCCTGCTGGCGCTTGGCGTAGTGCACGGAAATGCGCCGCTGGCCGCGTTCCATGAACACCACCGCGCCCGTTACAGCGAGGACCAGCAGAATGACGAACAGCACCAGGATCGGCGAGATCTCGCCCGTGTTCACCAGTTCCAGGGTGCCGCCGATCGCGGAGGGCAAGCCCGAGACTATGCTTGCCAGGATGATCATGGAGATGCCATTGCCGATGCCGCGCTCGGTAATCTGCTCGCCAAGCCACATCAGGAACATCGTCCCGGTAACGAGCGTCACCGTCGCGGTAAAGACGAAGTTGAAGCCCGGATTAAGTACCAGGTTCTGGTTCTGCAGCGCAACGGCGGCGCCTACGGCCTGGAAGCCAGCGAGCCCCACCGTGCCATAACGGGTCCACTGCATGATCTTGCGCCGTCCGGACTCGCCTTCCTTTTTGATAAGGTTCAGAGACGGGACGACGACACCGGCCATCTGCAGAATGATGGAAGCCGAGATGTAGGGCATGATCCCGAGCGCGAACATGCTCATGCGCTCCAGCGCCCCGCCGGAAAACATGTTGAACATCGACAGGATGGTGCCGGACTGCTGCTGGAAGAACCGCTCGAGCGCCAGGGGATCGATGCCCGGCACCGGGATGAAGGTACCGATCCGGTACACGACCAAAGCGCCGATCAGGAATAGGAAACGCTGCCGCAGATCGGCAAAACGGGTTGCTTCCG
>CAYMXP010000140.1:0-2316 GCA_964394425.1 uncultured Chryseobacterium sp.
CGGCTGGGCGTGCGCGGCATCCGGCTGGGTTCGGTGCCGGGCACCTTGCTCGTCGGGGTGTTGATCGGTCAGCTGGATATTCCGCTCACCGGTGAACACAAGATCTTCTTCCTGCTGCTGTTCCTCTTCGCCACCGGATACGCGGTGGGTCCACGCTTCTTTTCAGGTCTTCGCAAGGATGGCGCGCGGCTGGCGCTCTTCTCGCTCATCCTCTGTGCCGTGGCGGTGGGCACGGCGTGCGCCGCGGCCGTGTTCATGCGCTGGGATGCGGGCACCGGGGCCGGACTGCTCGCCGGGGGAACGACCACCTCGCCCCTGGTGGGCATCGCCACGGATGCGTTGAAAGGCGCGGTGAGCGATGCGGGCGAACTGGACCGGCTAACCTCGAACGTGGCCATGGGCTACGCGGTCACCTACCTCTTCGGCGCGGCGGGCACGGCCTATTTCCTGGTCACCATCGGCTTCCGCATGCTGGGTCGCGACACGGCGGCCCGCTGCCGGGAATACGAACTGCACCTGGGAGCCGGCGATGGCGGCTCGGAAAGCGCCTACCAGCAATGGACCATCCGGGCCTACCGCATCGAGCGGTTGCCGGACGGGCTTTCCTCCGTCACCGTCGAGCGGCTGGAGACGATGCTCGCGGCGCGCGACCTGCCCACGCGCGTGCGGCGCCTGCGCGCCCGCCTGCCGGGGCAGGACGGCACCGGCATGCATGATCCCACGCCCGACCGCGAGCTGCGCGTGGGCGATGCGGCGGCGCTGGGTCTGCCGATGCGCTGCGCGATCGAGATCGCCGGCGTGCTGGGGCCGGAGGTGGCCGATCGCGAGCTGCTCGACTTCCCGATCGCGGTGCGCCGCGCCGTGATCACCGACGCGCGCTGGATCGCCCAGCCGTTGAAGCTGCTGCGAGACCGGCCCGAGTTCAGGGGCCTGGGCCTGCGCCGGATCATCCGCGCGGGCATCGACCTGCCCGTGCTGCCGGAGAGCCGACTGGAGCGCGACGACGTGGTGGAGCTCATCGGACCGCGCGAGCAGGTGGAGGGCGCCATCCCCCTGGTGGGCCGGCCGGAAGCCGACGGCGTTTCCACCGATGTCCCCTTCCTGGCCGGCGCCATTTTCCTGGGCCTGGGCGCCGGCGCGCTCCAACTGGCGATCGGGGGCGTGCCCATCACCCTGGGCATGGGCGGCGGCGTGCTGGTGCTCGGACTGATCGCCGGCTGGGTGCATGCACGCGTGCCGCGCATCGGCGCGATCCCCGAGGCATCGATCGAGCTGCTGCACGCCCTGGGCCTGGAGCTCTTCATCGCCATCGTGGGCATCACCTCCAGCGCGGGTTTCGTCATCGGCCTGAAGCAGATGGGTCCGCAGCTCTTCCTGGCCGGCGTGCTGGTGAGCCTGCTGCCGGCGGTGTTGGGCCTGCTGCTGGGGCGCTACGTGTTCAAGTTCCACCCGGCCATCACCCTCGGCGCCACCTGCGGTTCGCGCACCGAGGCGGCCTCGCTCGCCGTGGTGCAGAACGCGCTGAAGAGCCGCACGCCGGCGCTGGGCTTCACCGTGCCCTTCGCCGTGGCGAACGTGGTGCTGGCCACGCTCGCCATCCTCATGGTCCACTTCCTCCTCTGATCGCATGAAAAAAGGGATCGACCTCCTGCGCGACAAGCACCACTACCGCTCGCTTTCCTTCACGCGGGAAGAGCGCGAGCGGCTGGGCCTGCGCGGCCTGCTCCCCTGGCCGGTGATCGACCAGTCGAGGCTGGTGGATCGGGTGATGCAGGACCTGCGCAAGCAGGAGGACGACCTGGACCGGTACATCATGCTCTCCTCCATGCAGGAACGCAACGAGCGGCTGTATTACCGCACGGTGCTGGACCACATCGAGGAACTGCTGCCGGTGATCTACACCCCCACGGTGGGTGAGGCGTGCAAGGCCTTCTCGCACATCTCGCGCGAGCCCAAGGGCTTCTTCATCACGCCCGAGGACCGTGGCCGGATCGCGGACATGCTCGGCAACTGGCCGGAGAAGGACGTTCACGTGATCGTGGTCACCGATGGGCAGCGCATCCTGGGCCTGGGCGACCTGGGCGTGAACGGTATGGGCATCCCCATCGGCAAGCTCGCGCTCTACACGGCCTGCGCGGGCATACCGCCGCAGCACTGCCTGCCCGTGATGCTCGACGTGGGCACCAACGACGAGGCCCTGCTCGCCGATCCGCTCTACCTCGGTTATCCGCACAAGCGGCTGGAAGGCGAAGCGTACTTCTCACTTGTGGAAGAGTTCGTGATGGCTGTGCAACAGAAGTATCCGCATGCGCTCAT
>CAYMXP010000141.1:0-2302 GCA_964394425.1 uncultured Chryseobacterium sp.
TCGTTGGTGGTCAACTCTTCATGGGCTACAACGGAGGTCCGTACTTCAGCTTCTCTGAGGGGGTCTCGCTCTACGTGGACTGCGCGGATCAGGATGAAGTGGATGAATACTGGGACAAGCTCGTGAAGGCCGGAGCGAAGCCCACGCAATGCGGTTGGATCAAAGACCCCTTCGGTCTCTCCTGGCAAATTGTCCCGAGACGATTCACCGAGCTGATCCGTGATAGGGACCCCAGGAAGGTGAAGGCTGTGATGGAAGCCATGATGACGATGGTGAAGCTCGACGTGGCTGAGCTCGAGAGAGCCTATAACGAGGCGTGGTCGTGATCATAGCCTCATCGAGTGCCCGGCAGCGCCCTACCGTTGATCACGGCCGTCAGGCGCTGTAAGGACAAGGTATGCCCTTCATCGACTGGTCGGATCCCGAAGAGATGTTCGGCCTGTTGGTCGAATACGTTGCGGACGAACAAAGCCAGGCAGAGGAGCCAGGCCGGCAACGCTTCCTTTCACGGTTGAGGCAACCGCTTGAAGAGTTGCAGCAGCACTTCGAAGCATTGCCACTTGCTCAGGCCATAAACGCTCTCCGCTCAATCCGCCGATCGATAGACGGTGAATTCGAAGACGATCCGGTTGCTGAACACCTGAGCGCCTGCATTGAGGAACTGGAGCGAGTCCATGGGAATACCGCCTGACAACGCGCTCGACCAGGCCGTGCCGGCCGCCGTTCAAGCTTGTGCGCCCTTCGTCACCGACAGCCCCGCCTCCCGCCACTCCTTCATGCCCCCATCCAGTGCAGCCGCGCCGGAGAAGCCCATCTGGCGCAACGTGGCCGCGGCCAAAGTAGAGATCCGTCCGAACTCGCAATAGACCAGGATGCGCCGCGTTGGGTCCGGCAGGTCGGTGTTGACGCGCAGCTCGAGCTGGCCGCGCGGCAACAGCCGGGCGCCGGGAATGTGCCCTTCCTCGTAGGCGTCGCGCTCGCGCACGTCCAGCACGACGAGTTCCGGATTGCCGGCGGCGACGCGCCCCTGCAGTTCAGCAATCGACATGAACGGCACGATCGCCTCAGCCTCGGCCAGCATCTGCGCCACGGTCTTGCCGCCGCACATGTTGGTGCGCAGCGCCTCGGTGAGATGCGTGGGCATGGACAGGTTCAGGTTATGCATCATCTCGACGAAGGCGGCCCGATCCTTGTTCTGCAGCCGCGGGTTGCTCGCCAGTTCATCGCCGATGGTCGTGTGGCTGCGGTTCTTGTACTCATGCGCGGGCAGCACCTGCGTGGCCGGATCGAGCCGCAGCACGCCATTGAACAGGCTGTCGTAGAGCGCCTCGGCGTCGCCCGTGGGCAGATCGGTGCGGCCGGTAGCGCCGATCAGCAGCGTATCGCCGGTGAACAGCCGGTCCTCCACGTGAATGGTCATGGAATCGCGGGTGTGCCCCGGGGTATGCAGCATGGTCAGGCGCAGGGTGCCCACGCGCAGCATTTCGCCGCCCTCGAGCCGCAGGTCCACGAACGGCGCCTGGGCCGCCTTGTGCATCACCACCGGCGCCTCCAGGCGGCGGGCGAGCTGATGGGTCGCAGTGAAGTGATCCGCGTGGGTATGGGTATCGATCAGGTAGTGGATGCGCAGGCCGTCGCGCGCCGCCAGGGCCAGGTAGCGATCGATCTGGCTCAGTTCCGGGTCGATCAGCGCTGCGACGCAGGTATCGGCGCAACCGATGAGGTAGGAACGGCAGCCACCCGAGGCGATGGTCTCGAAGATCATGGCGACCTCCCTTTGGACGCGCGCGGCAGGCGCCGGCTCATGTGCTACTGTCCGGGTTCATCAACACAATAGCAGGCCGCCGCGGCAGATCACATGCCCCGGACCTGGCAACACCCGCACAGGACATCCACCATGACCACCAACACCGTCCGATTGCACCGCGTACTGCGGGCATCGCCCGAAAAGGTTTATCGGGCGTTCCTCGATCCCGATGCCATGGCGAAGTGGCTGCCGCCGAACGGCTTCACGGGCAGGGTGCACCACATGGACGCGCGGGTCGGCGGCACCTACAAGATGTCGTTCACGAACTTCGGCAACGGGCAGAGCCATGCCTTCGGCGGGAAGTACCTCGAGCTGAAGCCTCACGAGCGCCTGCGCTACACGGACGTGTTCGACGACCCGAACCTGCCCGGCGAAATGGTGACGACCGTGACACTCAAGCCGGTGTCCTGCGGCACCGAGCTGAACGCGGTGCAGGAGGGAATACCGGGAGTCATCCCCATCGAGGCCTGCTACCTTGGCTGGCAGGAGTCTCTG
>CAYMXP010000142.1:0-2293 GCA_964394425.1 uncultured Chryseobacterium sp.
AGGTAATCCAGGATCAGCTGCCGGTAGTAGTCATCATCGAACCCCCGGTTCCGGATGTATGCGGCCCTGTCACCGGCGCGATCGGCGATCGCGGCAGAGACATGGAACTTGGGCTTTCGCCCTTCAATGAGCTTGCGACGCTTCAATTGCCCGGCCGCTTCGTCCGGGATGGGCATGCCCTTCTGCACGCGATCGAGGGCGATGATGTCCGCAAGCTGGAGATCGGGATTGGCGAGCAGGGCACGACTGTAGTTCTCGTCGATGATGCGGCCGGGCAGGTGGAGGACCACATGTTCCGGTCCTTCCCGCTCATAGAACGGCAGCGGGCGATAGCTGCCGGCCTGCCCGCGGAACATCACCTCGCGGATGCCGAAGCCCATGGTATCCACCATGCGCAGATGCACCATGGCCTGGGCCAGGAAGCGGTTGCGGTAGCGGCTCGGGGTCTTGTGGCGTAGCAGGTAGTCTTCGGATGTGCCATCATAGAAGCCCCCTGCGTTCTGGAAGATCAGCTCATCGGGCCGTTCGATCACCAACACACGTTCGTTGCGGGAGTAGTCTTGATGTGCGATGCAGTTGTGCAGGGCCTCTAGCACGATCTTCTGGTCGTACTTGAGCATCTCCTTTGGCAGCAATTCACCGGCTGGATAGAACCGGAGCATGATATTGCGGACGCGGCCGAAGAGCTGAGCGGTGGTGAGCAGGAAGGGCGGCCCGTAATGCTCGTAGGCCAGTTCCGGGCCTTCGAGCTTCCAGGAGAGTTCGGCAACGGCCGGGTTGATGAAATTGGTGGTGGTGTGCTTGCCCAGCAGCAATAGCGTAGCGCGAGCGATTCGTCCGTTGAGGGTGAGCCTGGCCTGTTCGAGGAACGTGGGCTCATCCCAGGCTTGCACGGCGCCTGAGGGGAAGCGATCGGCATAACGCGAGGCGAACACCTCGCGCGCCTTCGCCAGCGCAGCGGGGTCGAGGTCATCAAGGGTGGCGTCGGGGACGATCACCGCGCTCCAATCGAAACCACCCACTTGGGATCGGATCTCGTCGAGCTTGGCCAGGCTCAGTCCGGTGAGGCTCTCATGGTCTCGTGCGAAGAACTGCCTGTTCCAGGCGATCGGGATACCGCGCGGTGCGGGAGGCACCTCGAAAAGCACCACGCGCATGCCTGCAGCCGTGATCAATTCATGGACTTCTTTGAACGTGGTGTTCGGATCGGTGCCATCGCCGAGCTGCCTCTTGATCGAGTGGAGGCGCTCTCGGTCCTCGCGGTACGTGGTGCCAACGACCGATCGCGTCCTGTTTCGCACACCGAACACGAGCCATCCCGCATCCTTGTTCTTCAGGTTCGCCTCGTTGCTAAGCGCGCTGAAGTACTTGCCGATGTCGCTGGTGGAGAAGTTGTCATCGGCTTCCTTGAACTCCACGACCTCGTTCTCCCATCCGTCGATGAGACCATCTAGGATCCGTTGCAGTTCGGCCTGGGTCATTCCTTCCCCTGGAAGTCGGTGAAGCTGGTTGTCAGCGCAGCGAAGGACCTGGGCCTGTTGCGCTCCCAGCCGTCCTGGTCAACGAAGACGAAGCTGTACTGCGTGGCGTTCTCCTCGGCGGCGTTCGCATCAACGCAGTACTGCGCCAGCCGCTTCATCTTCTGCGGCAGGTCCAGTTCCATGCGGCCCTTGGTCTCCACGATGAACACGGTCTTGTCGGTGGTGCGTATGATGAAGTCCGGGGTGTAGGTGCTCAGGTCTCCGTCGGCCTTCACGTAATCGAGGCGGAAGCCCACAGCCATGTAGTTCTTGGCATGGCTCTGCACGTCGGGCGCATTCTCCAAGAAGCTGGCGAACTCCAGTTCGAAACCGCCACCCACGGCTTCGCCCACGATGCGGTTGAAGACGCTCTTCTTGGGCACGAGGAAGGGACGCGGCTCGGTGCGGAAGGGGCGCATGGCGCTGAGGCGGATGCGGTCCTCGATGCGCGAAGCACCACGCTCGGCGATGGTGAGCGCGTTGATGGCGGACTTGAAGCTGTCGTAGAGCACCTTGCCCACTTCGGGCTCGCTGAGGTTGCGCACGATCACGGGATCGTCCAGATCGACGATGCGCTCGAAGAGATGATCGCGCAGGAAGTCTCGCACGCGCGGGTAGAGCACCTCGTATCCGCCGACCAGTCGCAGGTCCTTCAGGAGTTGCCGGGCGAAGAAGGCCACCACGGTGCGGTGGTCCACTTGCTCACCTTCTTCCAGCAGGATGGTGTGGTCCACCTCGCCATCGAGCATGCGCTTGAAGACGATCTCGCGCGT
>CAYMXP010000143.1:0-2271 GCA_964394425.1 uncultured Chryseobacterium sp.
CCTACCGCCTGCGCTCGCCGGTCATCGGCTACTCGGCCGCGTACGTGCGCGCCGGTGCGCTCGCGGCGGTCTACAGCACGCCGGCGCAGATCGGCACCCAGGCGGGCGAGATCGCGCGCGCGGTGCTGCGCGGCGCGGCGCTGCCCGCGCCGCAGGCGCCGCGCGCGTTCGCGGTCGCGGTCAACCGCCAGGTCGCGCGTTCGCTCGGGCTGGAGATCGACGACGACACCGCGCTGCGCGAACGCATCGCGCGCCAGGAGCGCGACGAGCGATGACCGGAGACGACGGCGTGGTCGGCCGCTGGCGCACGCGCCTGCGCAGCCTGCCGGCCCGCATCACCGCGATCGCGATGCTGCCGGTGATCGCGCTCGCGCTGCTGGTCGGCGGGGTTTCGATCGCGCTGCGCGCGAGCGACCTCGACGCGGGGCTGCGCCAGCGCGGCTGGCTGCTCGCGCGCCAGCTCGCGACCGCCGCCGACTACGGCGTGTTCTCGGGCAACCGTGCCGCGCTGCAGACGCTGGCCGAGTCGGTGCTGCGCGAGCAGGGCGTGATCGCGGTCACGATCGTCGACCGCGACGCGCGCGTGCTCGCGGCCGTCGTGCGGCCGACGCCGAGCCTGCCCTTCCTCGCGGCGCCCGCGCCCGGCACGCCGATCGCCCTGCCGCCGCCGGCGCCGCGCCTCGCGGGCGCGGCGCGCGCCGTCGACCCCGCCGAGGCCGCCGACACCCTGGACGCGCCGCGCGCCTGGGACGACCTCGGCTGGATCGCGTTCCGCGAGCCGATCCGCAGCCCGCGAATCGCGATCGACGACCTCGACCCCGGCACCGGCATCGACGGGCCCGCGATGGGCGGAGCACGCCCCGCGGCCCCAGTCGCGGTCGAATCGCCCGGGGGACGTGGAGCCGCCGAGGCACCGGGCCCCGCGGCCCAGGCTTCCCCGACCCGGCCCGCCGCGGCCGCGGCGGCCGGATCGCCCGCCGGGCGAGACCTCGGCGCCACCACCGGCGCGGTGCTGGTCGCGGTGACCACCGCCGACCTGCGCGGCGAGAACGAGCGCTTCGCCGCGATCGTGATCGGGCTGCTGGCCGCGGTGCTCGTCGTGACCGGGCTGGTCGCGCGCCGGATGAGCCGGCGGCTGTCGTGGCCCGTGGTCGAGGTCGCGCACGCCGCGCAGCGCATCGGGCGCGGCGAGGCGGGCGTGCGCGTGCAGCCGAGCGCGATCGGCACGCTCGACCAGCTCGGGCGCGGCGTCAACGAGATGGCCGAACAGCTCGAGCGAGCGATGCAGGACCTGGAGTCGCGGGTGCGCGAAGCCACGCAGCAGCTCACCGAGAAGAAGGAGGAGGCCGAGGCCGCGAACCGCGCGAAGTCGCGCTTCCTCGCCGCGGCCAGCCACGACCTGCGCCAGCCGATGCACGCGCTCGGCATGTTCATCGCGACGCTCGCGCAGCAGCCGTCGAACCCGGTGCAGCGCCAGCTGATCGCGCAGATCGACCGCGCCGTCGGCGCGATGGGCGACCTGCTCGACTCGCTGCTCGACATCTCGCGCCTCGACGCCGGCGTGATCGAGACCCGCATCGGCGTGCTGCCGCTGCGGGCGGTGTTCGAGCGCATCGGCGGGGAGTTCGGCGCCGTCGCTCAGTCCAAGGGGCTCGACCTGGTCGTGCGCCGCACGGACTTGTGGATCCGCAGCGACCGCATCCTGATCGAGCGCGTGCTCGTGAACCTGCTGACGAACGCCGTCCGATACACCGAGCACGGCCGCATCCTCGTCGCCGCGCGCGTGTGCGGCGCGCAGCGCGACCAGGTGCGAATCGACGTGCGCGACAGCGGGCCGGGCATCCCCGAGGAAGCTCGGGAAATGATCTTCCAGGAGTTCGTGCAGTTGGGCAATCCGGAGCGCGATCGCAGCAAGGGACTGGGCCTGGGGCTGGCGATCGTCAAGCGCCTGATCGCGCTGCTCGATCACCGGCTGGTGCTGCGCTCGGAAACGGGGCGCGGCTCGACGTTCACCGTCATCGTCCCGCGCGTGCCGCCGGAGGTCGCGCAGCGCGCGCAGGCCTCGGCGGCGCAGCTCGCGATGGCGGCGCGCGCCGGTGCCGCGCAGACCGCGAGCGCGGCGAGGGCGCGTGCCGCCCGCGCCGCGGGCGGGCCGGCGGACACGCCGCCCGGCGCACGCACGTCGGACAGTACGCCCGCCGCACGCACGCCGGACAGTACGCCCGCCGCACGCCCGCCGGACGGCGCACCCGGGCCGCGGCCGGCGGGCGC
>CAYMXP010000144.1:0-2264 GCA_964394425.1 uncultured Chryseobacterium sp.
GCCTGCTCGCGCAGAGCGCGCTCGGCCTGCCGACCGACGTGCCGCTCGCGCCCTACGCGCTCGACCGCTTCGCGTCGGGCCAACTCCTCGCCGGGCGCTATGGAACCGGCGCCGTGTCGTGAGGGCCGCGCTCGCGACCGGACACGGCGACACGAGCAGCGCCCCGGAGCCTCGCCGTTCCCTGCGCCTCTCTGCGAAGGAACACCCCGCCGACCGCGGCGTGGCGCAGGAGCGCCCGATTCGGCATACTGTCGCCGTCCGCGCCCGCTCGAGGCGCGACGTGACTCCACCGAGGGAGGAAGCAATGGCTTTTCGCACCCGCATCGCCGCCGCCGCGCTCGTCGCCGGCGTCGCCTTCGCGACGTCCGCGCTGGCGCAGGACCGCGTGTTCTTCGGCATCGCCACCGGCGGCACCGGCGGCACCTACTACCCGCTGGGCGGGATGCTCGCGCAGCTCATCTCCAACAAGGTGACGATCGGCGGCAAGAAGCTGTCCGCCACGGCCGAGACCGCCGGCGCGTCGGTCGCGAACGCGCAGCTGCTCGGGCGCAAGGACATCGAGAGCGCGTTCGTCGCCGCCGACATCCTCGACGCCGCGTACAACGGCAAGGGCCAGTTCGAGGGCAAGCCGGTCAAGAACCTGCGCGCGCTGGGCGCGCTCTACCCCGAGCAGGTGCAGCTCGTGACGCTCGCCTCGGCGAACGTGCGCACGTTCAAGGACCTCAAGGGCAAGAGCGTGTCGTCGGGCTCGCCGGGCTCCGGCCAGTGGCAGCTCCTGGGCGACCTGCTCGAGGCGCACGGGATGACGCGCAAGGACATCGGCGAGGACCTGTCGTCGTTCACGCAGTCGGTCGACAAGATCAAGGACGGCAACCTCACGGCGTCGCTGATCACCGCCGGCGCGCCGACGTCGTCGGTCACCGACCTCGCGAACGCGCGCGACATCCGCGTCGTGCCGCTGTCCGGCCCCGAGATCGAGGCGCTGCGCAAGAAGCAGCCGTACTACGCGAACGTCCAGCTGCCCGCCAACACGTACAAGGGGCAGACGGCGCCGGTTAACACGCTGGCGGTGATGGCGATCTGGGCGACGCACGACGGCGTGTCCGAGCAGATGGCCTACGAGGTGACGAAGGCGCTGTACGAGAACACCGAGACGCTGGGCCAGGTGCACCCGAAGGGCAAGGAGATCGCGCTCAAGACGGCGCTGCAGTCGGTGTCGATCCCGCTGCACCCGGGCGCCGAGAAGTACTACCGCGAGAAGGGCCTGATCAAGTGACCGGCGGGCCCGGGGCGGCGCTGCTGGCGGCGCTCGTCCCGGGCCTGGCCGCCGCCGCCGGCGCCGACTCCGCTTGCGTAGCGTTGGCCGCACACCCCGGCGGCGAGTCCTTCCTCCGCGTCGGGTTGCCTGCCGGCACCCCGACGTTCACCGTGACCTACGTGCACTCGGTCACGCGCACACCCGTCGTCGAGAGCTACCGCGTCGACGGCGAGACGATCGTGCAGACCGAGATCCGGTTCGCGCAGCACGGCCCCGGCCTGCCCACGCAGGCCGACGCAGGCGGCACCTTCGCGCGCCGCGACGGCCAGTTCGTAGCGACGATGGCGCGCCGGTTCCCGTCGATCGTCATGCGCGTCCATGCGGACCAGCGGCCGCAACTCGCCGCCGGCGCCGTCAGGGTCGACCTCGCGGAGTGGGGCAACCGCGCGGTCGCGGTCCGCGCCGCGAGCGGGCCCTGCCCGGCCCACTGACCCTCGGCACATGACGGCACCGAACCCGCACGGCGGCACGCTGACCGACACCATCGAGGCGGTGTCGGCGGAGCAGCAGCAGCGGCTCATCCGCCAGTTCGACCACGAGTCGAACTTCCGCAGGCTGGTCGGCCCGGTCGGGATGCTGGTGACGACCGTCGCGGTCGTCCTGTCCGGTTTCCACATCTACACGGCGGGCTTCGGCCTGCTGGTCGAGATCAAGCACCGCGCGTTCCACCTGGCGCTGGTGCTCGGCCTCATCTTCCTCGTGTTCCCGCGTCCGCGGCCCGCGACCGGCGCGCGCGGCGTCGCGCAGGAGTGGGGCTGGGCGGCGGTGTTCGGCGCGTTCTACCTCTACCTCGCGTGGGACCTCGTCGAACGGCTGACGGCCTCCGGCGAGCTCGCCAACGGCGCGTGGTTCCTCGCGCTCGTCGCGTTCGTCGTCGCGCTGACGCTGCCCGTCCGCCGCTTCGGCGGCTACGACGACAAGGCATCGTGGATCGACTGGCCGCTGG
>CAYMXP010000145.1:0-2220 GCA_964394425.1 uncultured Chryseobacterium sp.
GTTCCGTGCAGCGCACGCGCCAAGGCATCGTCCCAGGCCCGACCGCGCAGGCCGAGCGCGCGCGCCAGGTCGTTGCCGCTGCCCACCGGCACCAGGCCCAGCACCAGGCTGCGAGCAGTCAGCTCAGGGAGCAGCCGATGCACGGTACCGTCACCGCCGACCAGTACCACGCGCGACCCCTCGGGGCGAGCGTGCAGCCACTCGCGCGCACGACCGACGTCTTCGGCCAGCGCAAGCACCGCCCCGGGCTCGCGCGCCACCAGCCAGTGACGCAGCGGAGCGGCGAGATGCCGCGCCCGCCCTCCGGCGGCGCGCGGATTCAGCAGGACCAGCGCGGTTATTTCTTCCGCCCGTACTTGCCGACCAGCGTGGCCTTGCCGATCGCGTTCGCGTTGACCATGAACCCGACCAGCGAGGCACTCGCGCCGTCCGGGATGTCGAGCCTGTCGACCTTCAGAGCATAGACGGTGAACACGTAGCGGTGCGGCTTGTCTCCGGCGGGCGGGCACGGCCCGCCCCAGCCCGCAACACCGAAGTCGGTCTTCTGCTGAACCGCGCCCGCGGGCAGCTTGCCGCCATCGGCCGCTCCGGCGCCCTGCGGCAGCGACGTGGTGCCGGCCGGCAGGTTGTAGACGACCCAGTGCCACCAGCCCGCACCACCGGTGGGCGCATCGGGATCGTGCACCAGCAGCGCGAAGCTCTTCGTACCCGCGGGCGGCGCCTTCCACGCGAGCGCGGGCGACAGGTTCTCGCCTTCGCAGCCGAAGCCCTTGAAGACGTGCTTGTTCGCGAACGTCGCATTCGGCTTCACGTCGGTGCTCGAGAGGTCGAACGCCCCGGCGGTGCCGGCGGCCAGGGCCAGCGCGACGAACGCGGCGCTGCGGTAGAGACGGGTCATGTCGGGCTCCGTGGAATGGGAGCGCTATCGTCGAGCCAATCCGCGCCGGGTGCAAGAGGCCGGTGCGCGGGCGCGGGCCGTCGAGTTCGGGATAATCTCGTCCGGGAGGGGCGTGCTCGCCCCGGAACCGATCCTCGCCACGGAACGCCATGAAGCTCGCACCCCAACCCGCCATCCTCGCCGCGGTTCCCTCGGCGGCCCGCTACCTGACGTACACCGTCACGCCCGGCCTCGATCCGCGTCCGGCGCTCGCGCGCCTGCGTGCGCTCGCCGACGGCGACGCGGCGGTGGTCGGCCTCGGCGACACGCTCGCCAGCGCACTGGGCGCCCGCGTTCCCGGGCTGAAGTGCTTCCCGGCGATCGAAGGCGCCCGCGAGGAGATCCCGGCGACGCCGGCGGCGCTGTGGGTGTGGCTGCGCGGCGCGGCGCGCGGCGAGCTCTACCACCGCGCGCGCGAGATCGACGCCACGCTCGGCGCGGCGTTCACCGTTGCCGAGTCGGTCGACGCCTTCCGCCACCTCGAGGGTCGCGACCTCACCGGCTACGAGGACGGCACCGAGAACCCGGACGGCGACGACGCGACGGCGGCGGCGATCGTCGGCGAGGACGGCGCGGCGCCCGCGGGCTCGAGCTTCGTCGCGGTGCAGCGCTGGACGCACCGTTTCGACCGCTTCGACGCCATGAGCCGCGACGAGCGCGACCACGCGATCGGCCGCCGCCTGGCCGACAACGCGGAACTCGACGACGCGCCGGCATCGGCGCACGTCAGGCGCACCGCGCAGGAGAGCTTCGCGCCCGAGGCGTTCGTGCTGCGCCGCTCGATGCCCTGGACGGGCGACGCCGGGGCCGGCCTGATGTTCGTCGCGTTCGGCCGCTCGTTCGCCGCGTTCGAGGCGCAGCTGCGCCGGATGTCGGGCGCCGAGGACGGCATCGCCGACGCGCTGTTCCGATTCACGCGCCCGCGCACCGGCGCTTACTTCTGGTGCCCGCCGCTCGCCGGCGGGCGGCTGGACTTCTCCGCGCTGGGAATCTGACCCCGGGGGCCCGGCGCGGCCTTCGCCGTGATGTAACATCCGGCGACAACACTGAAAAGCTTTTCGGAGGAACGAGACCATGAAGAAGTTCGTCCTGTCGGTCGGTGTCGGCATCGCCGCCGCCGCGTTCACCGCGCCGGCCCACGCGGTGACCGAGATCCAGTGGTGGCACGCGATGGCGGGTGCGCTCGGCGACCTCGTCAATTCGATGGCCGACCGCTTCAACAAGAGCCAGTCCGACTACAAGGTCGTGCCGGTCTACAAGGGCACGTACTCCGACACGATGAC
>CAYMXP010000146.1:0-2167 GCA_964394425.1 uncultured Chryseobacterium sp.
CGTTCTCCGTGAGGCCGTAGAACTTCTTGATGCGCAGATGCTGCTTGATCCACTTTTCCCCGCCGCAGGGTCTCCGCCTCGGGACCCTGCGGTTCCCACACTGGCGCAAGACTTCCGCGTGAGGTCGCCATGCGCGCGAGCAAGGCGGGTGTCTTGCGTCGCCTTCGCGTAGCCGTTACCCCGTCGCAGGGTCTCCGCCTCAGCCGCCGGAGGCGGCGGGACCCTGCGGTCTTCTTGCTCGCGCCGATACCTTCGGTGCATGGCCGTGCGCAAACTCCAGCACCGGGAGGGTGGGGTGTACTTCTGCACCTTCACCTGCTGGGGGTGGCTGCCGCTGATCCAAAGGGCCGATGCGTACGAGGCGGTCTATCGCTGGATGTGGATCGCCCACCGGAAGGGCTGCCGGCTGGTGGGCCACGTGATCATGCCCAACCACGTGCATCTGCTGGTTCGGGTACCACGTGGTACTTCGATCAATGTCCTGCTGGCCAATGCCAAGCGGTTCATGGCTTACGAGCTGGTCGCCCGCCTGGAACGGATGGGCGATCGGGCCACCCTGGATGCCTTGCGTGCGGACGTGCGCGCCAGCGACCACGCCCGTGGGCAGCGGCACCGGGTGTTCCGCACCTCGTCGGACATTCGCGAATGCACCGATGAGGAGATGCTCACCCAGAAGCTCGACTACATCCACGCCAACCCGGTCTCCGGCAAGTGGAGCCTGGTGGAGGACGCCATGGACTACCCCCATTCGAGCTTCGGGTTCTATGAACGAGGGGACCGGTCGCCTGCGCCGATCGAGCACTATGAACTGATGATCGATGGAGAAGGGTGATCTTGTCGTGAAGAACATGGCCGCAGGGTCCCGAGGCGGAGACCCTGCGGCGGGGTAAGGTCCAGCACGCCGGGCTCGCTTGCGTACAGCCGGCGCGCTTGGCCGATCAGCACCTGGGCGAAGTCCGCAAAACACGCGAGCGTGAACGGAGTTCCAGTTCAGTTCTTGATGAATGAACCAATGCACAACTTACCGTCCTCACCCAGCAAACGACAGACGTATCGGCCGCTCGCCAAAGCCTGAATGTCAACCATTGCTGCCATGCCTGCAATGCTGATCGTCCTGACCACCATCCCGGCACTGGTGATGATCTCCATCGATGCATTGGAGCGCCCAGCGGGCAGCAACACAGTAAGCTCCGTACTCGATGGGTTTGGAAAGAGTTTCATCCCCTCTGATGCACGCAGATGGCTCGCGTCACCCTGCATCCCAGTGAACATTTCACCCGGCAAACCATAGACATAAGCGCTGTCGTTGACAATGCCGCTCAGGATCAATTTGGTCCCCACCGGTGTGTTCTGAATGGGATACTGTTGCATGTGGAAGTTGGGGCGGACCACCGGATATTGATCGTTCACATTGAAGATGAGCCCTGCGGTTTCCTCGTCCACGACCTGTGTGACGCCGGTCGGAGGATCGAATCCATTGGAATAGCTCGAGACGTACATGAATTCGATGCCGTCATCCAGATCGAACAGATGTTCAGAGATGTAGAGGATGTCCTGCCCCACCGCATTGGAATTCACAACGGTCGTCATTGCGAAGGAGATCGACTTCCAGAAACTGTGGTCCAAATCGTGGAAGTCGACCTTCCGACCAGCGCGGTCAATGCGCACATATTTCCACCCGCCGGTCTCTAATTCGAGCAGGAAGAACTGGTTCGCGTACTGAAACCCCGGGTAGTTGCTGTAGCTCCCCTCCGGGTATGCATGTTCGAACGCGATCTGACCTCGAGCGGGCATCACACCAGAGAGTAATATGGTGGTCAAAACGGACGGGACCAGGAGTTCAGGGATCTTGGACATCGCGAGAGGATTGATCACGCGAAACTATGTTGTAAGCTCCCCCGTTTTCGTTGCGCACGAACCCTTGTGCCGGTGATGGGTCGGATCGGGGAAGACCGGTAGCTCGCGCGCAACCCTTTCTTCTTGCCTCCCCGGCCTGTTCGTCGCCTTTACGACAGATCCCTGAACCTCAGCACCAGCACGCCATCGGTGATGGCCTGGTCGCCGGCGAGGCCGTCGCAGCTGTGGAAGGTGCCGCTGAAGATCGCGCGGATCTTCACGTAAAAGCTCAGGCCGATCTGCTGGCTGGCCACGTGCGTGATCTCGAAGC
>CAYMXP010000147.1:0-2125 GCA_964394425.1 uncultured Chryseobacterium sp.
GATTATAGCCTCTTTGGATTTTTCGTTTAGGATGGAGTGGTACCGGAATGATGTAATCCAGATTTTGAAAGGCCTCTATTGATTTTAGCAATTTTCCAAAATGTTGGCCAATCCGGATTCCAATTTCATATTCTCCACGGTATTTCAGCAGTTCAAGAGCTTTTTGAACTTTTGATCCTTTTGAATAGTAATACAGAGATGCTCCGGCAACAATTGGAATTCTACCTTTAAAGTGTTGAGTAAATTCATTTTCTTTCAGTTGCTCCATGTAAGTGGGGTGAACCTGGTATTGACAAGTCAGGCAAAAAAGTTCTTCACGGCTATGCGTTCGGCTCTCACAAGCAATGCAAAGATTTGGATAAAGCAAATCCAAAAAACAATTGAAGCCGTTAGAAATATTTTTTCTAAAAGGCGATAGATTCATGTCAGGATGTTATAAATAATTAAATCAGAATAAATTATATAGTGTTAAATAATTTATCCGAAAAAAAATTAAGAATCTATCATTCCTGTGTAAAAAGCAAATCCCGAAAACAAAAAATCCCGACCACGAATGGCCGGGACCTTCAAACAAAACGAAAAACCAACTTTATAGAAAGCTACAAATGGCTACCTATTTCTTTATAACATTTTCTTGATTTTGACGGGTATCTCTTTTACCTGACCATCCCGGATGATCTTGGTATAGAGTGTCTCACCAATCTTGGACAAAGCTACAACTTTTTGTAAATCTTCAACAGTTTTTACCGGCTTATTATTTATTTCTACGATTACATCGTTTGGTAATAATCCCGCAAACTTAGCCGAACCTTTATCTTCTAATTCTGTAATTACAACGCCGTTATCAACATTTAAGTTCAATTCTTTTTTAATTTCTTCATCTACATTCACAACATCCACTCCAAAGCGTCCCCGGTCAAAGCTTCCACTGTTAATTAACTCTTTTACTATTTTAGACATCAGATTAGAAGGTATGGCAAAAGAATAGCCGGAATAGTAACCGGTCTTTGATGCTATTGCTGAATTAATTCCAACCAAACGACCTTGTACGTCTACTAAGGCACCACCGCTATTGCCTGGGTTTACAGCTGCATCGGTTTGTATATATTCTTCGATTCCGGGAGATGATGCTTGATTCAGACGTTGATAAGGATTGTAATAGTCTTCCTCATTTTGCTGATCCAATAAATTTAGGTCCCGTCCTTTGGCACTAACAATTCCAGCTGTTACGGTAGATGTCAAATAACCAAATGGATTTCCAACTGCCAGTACCCATTCACCCACCCTCAAGAGATCGGAATTGGCTACTTGCAAGATCGGAAGATTGTTTGCTTCAATTTTTAAAACTGCTAAATCCGTTCGAGAATCTGTTCCGACTTTTTTCGCTTTAAATTTTCTTCCGTCTTTAAGAATTACTTCAATGTCATCAGCAAATTCTACTACGTGGTTATTGGTTACGATATAACCATCGTTGGAATAAATTACTCCACTGCCACTGCCTTTTTTCTGTTGATAAAAAGGGGCACCAAAACCAAAACTTCTCAAATCAAACTCCTGAAAAAATGGATTGTTGCCAAAAGGATTGTTTTGGTCCATTTTTTGGCGAGCCAGTTTTTCACTTTCTTGAGCATTGATTTGTACGACAACATTCAATGCTTTATCAGCTGCATCTGAAAAGTCAGGCCCAACCGGAGCTGCCAAACTGCTATTTACAACATGTACCATTGAATTTGAATTTTGAACATCTATTGGTTTGTTTTGAAACCAAATAAAACCTGCAAGCACTAAAAGTCCGCCGCTTATACCTGCTAAAAATGGATGGATGTATTTTTTCATACGCTCAGTTTTTTGTGTTACAAATTTAAAACGAGAACTGAGCTTGATAGGTCTTAATAATTTTCAGTTTAACATGGATTTAACGCTTGTAAACATAACAGCTTGTCAGCTAAAGCCCTACCCCATATTCCCGTTCGACTTTACAAATCCTGAGGCGATACGATTGATACCAACGCTTGCGTCCTTCAGATTGAGCCAATAGATGCTCTTCATTCTCTTTCCAGTTTTTTATCGCTTATAAACTGTCCAAATAACTTACGGTAATACCAATTCCATAACGGGAACTTTA
>CAYMXP010000148.1:0-2112 GCA_964394425.1 uncultured Chryseobacterium sp.
GGCCATCCACGGCAACAAGAGCCAGAACGCCCGGCAGAACGCGCTCAACGCCTTCAAGCAGGGAAGGCTGCGCGTGCTGGTGGCCACCGACATCGCCGCGCGCGGCATCGACATCGATGATCTGAAGCACGTGGTGAACTACGACCTGCCCAACGTGCCGGAGACCTACGTGCATCGCATCGGCCGCACCGGCCGCGCCGGCGCCTCGGGGCATGCCCTCAGCTTCTGCGATCGGGAGGAGCGGGAATACCTGCGCGACATCACCAAACTCATCGCCCGTCAGATCCCCGTGGTGGAGGGTCACCCCTTCGCCAATGGATCATCCGCGCCCCGAACGCATGCCGCTCCGCCGGCGGCCGCCATGGATCGCGGCGGGCATCGCTCCGCTCCGGCGCATCCGCAGGCGCATCGCGATGGCCGCGACGGCAACCGGCGACGCCGCAGCCGCTGGCGGGGGCACCGCGGCGGCCGCTAAAAGTTCACGGGGATGGGAACGGGGACCGCGGCGTGGCTCGCGGCGGTCGCCAGCGGCGTGGTCAGCCCAACCTGTTCACGCTGCAGCTGCCGGCTGGTCTTGCTGGTGCCGTCGTGGCTCCAGCCCGGAGGGCCGAAGACGTACATGAGCTTGCTGCGCAGGTCCGGCGCCCGCTTCACATCCTTCCAGATCTCTTGGAACTCGAACAGGTTGTGCTTGACCGGATCGTAGGTGTTGGGATCATGCAGGATGCCGTACCGCGGCTTGAGCCCGGGGATCTGGTCCTGCCAGGTGCCGAAGATCCGGTCCCAGATGATGAGGATGCCGCCGTGGTTGCGGTCCAGGTATTCCACGTTGCAGCTATGATGCACCTGATGCACCCAGGGCGTGTTGAACAGCTTCTCGAACCAGCCCAGGCTGGGCACCTTCTGGCTGTGCAGGAAGAACTGATACATGGCGTTCACGATCAGGCAGGTGGCGATCATCAGCGGCTCGAAGCCCAGGATGGGCATCCAGATCCAGAAGATGGGCTTGTACAGGGTGATGAACCAGCCGTTGCGGATGCTCACCGTGAGGTTGAAGGTCCTGGCGCTGTGGTGGGGCAGGTGCGCCGCCCAGAGCACGCGCACGTTGTGGCTGATGCGGTGATGCCAGTAAAAGTTGAAGTCGTCGCCCAGGCCGCACAGGATCCAGGCCCACCAGGCCCAGCCGATGGATGCGTAACCCAGCCATTGCTCGCGCAGGGGCTCGAACGCCTTGAAGAGCACGATGAACAGGGCCAGTTCCCAGGTCTTGGTGAGCAGGCGCACCACCGTGGCTCCGGCCGCGATCGCGAACCCGCTGAGCGATTCCTTCACGTCGAACAGGTGCCGTGCACTGAGGTATTCAACGATGATCAGCACCACGTACAGGGGGTACATGAACTTCAGACCGAAATCGACGATGGCGAGCTCCATGGGGCGGGGAATGGGGCCGCAAGGAACAGAATGCCCGCCATACCGCGGGCCGGCCACCGGCCGGGTTAGGAACCCACGCCCGGGAAAAAAGCTTGACGCAACGCCGCGCACCGGCCATACATTTGGCCCCCGTTGTTCCGACCCGCTCCGGGTCGATGCGATGAACGAACACGAGTCCAACGCGAAGCAGGACAAGCCTGCCGAGCCCCCCGCTCGCCGCTGCTACGGCCGGTACGGTGCGGATGGATCGCTGGACTTCTGTCCCGTGAACGACCTCAACCTTCCGGCCGATCAGGCCGAGGTGGCCGCCCGCTTCAAGCGCCTGCAGGGCGCAAGGGCGATGGAGGTGCTGAATTGATCTTCTTCAAGACCGCGATCAACTCCCCTCCTTTCTTAAGGAGGGGTTGGGGGTGGTCCATGTTCTCCCAAAATCGCGCCCCACCCCTTGCCCCCCAAAAAATGGGGCGGGGAGTCGTGACCGGCAAAAGCGCTTGCGGTCTGTTTGATTTCACCTGCGCTCCCTCTAATTTTCACCACCGCTCCGCGCCCCATCGCGGACGCGGTCAACAGTTCCGTCAGGAAGTCAAACCCAACCCAGATCCGTCATCCCCATGAAGACCTTCGATGACAAGCACATCAAGAACATCGTTCTGCTCGGCAGCCATGGCAGCGGCAAGACCA
>CAYMXP010000149.1:0-2100 GCA_964394425.1 uncultured Chryseobacterium sp.
ACTCGTCCTCGTAGCGCGGGCTCACGCGACCGGGCGTCTCACCGATCACTGCCAGGTTGTTGGCATTGAAATCGACCTTGAGGTTCTTGGTGATCTCGTAGCGGAAACCGTACTGGCTCTGCCAGTTGAAGTTCTTATTGTATGTGGGCCGCGGCGGAAGCGATTCGATGTTGGGGTTGGGCCGCACGAGCCGCTCGAGGTACATGCGATCCACGCTGGTGCGCAGGCTGATCTGCTTGAAGCCCACGTTCACGTTGAAGTCCTTGATCAGCTTCAACCATTTGCTCTTGCTCACGAAGCCGATGCCTGCGAAGGGCTCCAGCGTGCGGGGCTTGGGGTTGTGCAGGTAGGCGATGGAGCCGCGATAGGTGCGGGTGTTCTCGAACGCCGTGTTCACATCGAAGTACTCCTGGTCGGTGTAGGCATACGAGAGGCTCAGGTTCTCCACATCCCAAGGGTGCTCCTGGCCGGCACCCTGGCCGCGATCCTTGCGCACGTTGGTGAAATTGAGGCTCCGCCTTCGCGTGTAGGTGCGCGATTCCTTCAAGCGTTGCCGTCGTTCATCGCGCGAGAGCGATCGCGTGGCATCGTCCCACTGGATGTCGGGGTTGAGCGGATCGAACTGCGGATTGCTGATCTGCTCGTTGTAGCCCACGTACATGGGTATGCGCACGTTGCTGGCCTCGGGCAGGAACTTGCCCATCTCCAGGTTCAGGCCCATGTCCACGCCGTACTTCGTCTCGCGCTGGCGCTCGCTCACGCGCTTGTCGATGCTTCCCCAGAACGGCGTGCTGTAGTTGGCGGCCAGGCTGATGCTGCCGAGATCGGCCAGCTGCGCGTTCACGCGGGCGATGGCGGCCCAGCCGCCGCTCTGGTCGAAATCGGTGAGGCGCAATTCGTTCACCCACACTTCCAGGCAATGGGGCGCGCCATTGTCCAGGGCCCAGGGATTCGCCTCCTCGCCATCCTGCTTGGGGTTGCGGATGCCGATCATGATGGACCGCATCTGGCTGAGGTTGGGGCTGCCCTTCACGAAGATGCGACGGTCGCCATCGGTTCCGGCGAAGCGCAGGTTGCGGGCATAGCCGGCCTGGTCGCGTGCGATCTTCAGGTCGTTGAGCTTGGCGAACTCGACCACCAGGTCGTTGGCTTCGGGCCACACGTTGTATGGGTCGTTGTTGAAGAAGGCCGATGGCAGCACGGGCACCTCGTACTCGTAGTAGTTGGCGTCGAGGTCGTTGCCTAGGCGGATGAAGACCGTTGCGTCGCCTTTTGCGATGGGGTGGGCTTGATCGCTGCTCTCGGCATGAATGAACATGCGCAGCTTCTTGTAGCTGCGGATGTCGAAGCTCACGTTGCGGAAGGCGCCGCGCGCATCGCCATCGCGCAGGTTGCACACCTTCAGTTGCAACGATTGCTCGTTGAGGTTGCGCAGGTTGGCGCTGGCCACATCGATCTCCTTGTTGATGCCGGGGGGCAGCACGTAGTTGATGGGAAAGCGATTGCCGTTCTCCTCGATGTTCACCGCTGCCACGCTGAAGGAAGTGGGGTCCGGGTCGCCGCCGGGCACCTCACCGGGCGATTCGAGGCTCTGGGTGTACTTGCGCCATTCGCCCCGCACGAACTCCAGTCGCGCGAAGCGCATGGTCACCTCCTGCTGCCAGCCGTGCAGGTACAGGCGCATGAAGCGGATGCTTCGGTAATCCTGTATGCCGTTGACCACTTCGCTCGGCTGGCGTACAGGCACCTTGAACTGGTACCAGTACACGTACTTGGTGCCTTCGGGCGTGGAAGCCTCCGCGAGGATGCGATCGGTAATGAAGTTCTGCCCGACCACCATGTCCTGCGGGCGCAGCGGGATCTTGTAGTGGAAGTAGCTCTCGCTCTCGGCGAGGTTCTGGTCCAGGTTGATGTCCTCGGTGGTGGGTATGGTGGTCTGCTGCGTGGGATACTCCTCGGGAGAATCCTCATCGGTGATGCTGTTTCCTTCGGGCGCGTTGAAGCGCTTGTAGCGCTGGAGGATATCGAGCTGCTGGCTGTCGTAGTCGTCGCCGCGGAAGAAGTGGTAATCGTCGTTGCTCGGGTCGTTCTGCACCGCTG
>CAYMXP010000150.1:0-2090 GCA_964394425.1 uncultured Chryseobacterium sp.
AGTGTTGTTAGTTTGGCAATCGTTGCTGGCCTTTCCGAGTATTATCTTGATGTCGGGCGGTTTATTGATCAGGGCATCAATGGTCTCGGCTTGTACGATCTCAGGATTCGTCTTGTCGATCTGAAAGATCTGGAGAACTATAAAAACGACGGCGACGGCGAGTGCAATGTACTTGAGGATGCGTTTCATGATGTTATAGGGGAAATCTTACTCTGTTTCCTGTTCTTTTTGAATTGCCACTAGCTTCAGCTAGTGGAAAAGGTGCAAACAATTAACTCAGGGCTTTAGCCCAAACCCTCGGCGGACTAAAGTCCGCTATGAATTTTGAGGGCCAGCTGTCCACTAGCTAAAGCTAGTGGCAACTCATTAGGAGATCGGGTCGCGGCATTCTTTATTCTTCATTCGAAATTCATTATTCTTTATCTAATGCTGCGTCCTACCGTTATCGCCATTCCGTTCTTTGCCCTGCTGATCGCGGGCGAGGCCCTGTGGCATCACCTAAAGGGTTCGGGCGAATACAAAGACAAGAAAGATACGTGGGGAAACATTTTTCTAGGTTTTATGAGCGTCGTTTTCGGCGCATTGTTCGGCCTCGCGACCGGATTGCTCTATGACAACTTCTACGAAATAGCTCCGTACAAATTCCCCGAATACGCATGGTGGTCGTGGGTCGTGCTGTTTTTTGCCGACGACTTTTTGTACTACGTATTTCACCGAGTCAGCCACGAATCGCGTTTGTTTTGGAATTTCCACGTCGTCCACCACTCGAGCGAAGAATATAACCTCAGCGTCGCCGTCAGGCAGAGCTGGTTCTCGGGCATTCTACACTGGATATTTTATGCACCGCTGATGCTGATCGGTTTTGCGCCGTGGATGTTTGCGACGATGCACGGATTCAACCTGATATATCAGTTCTGGATACATACAAAGTTGATCTACAAATTCCCACGTTGGTTCGAATTTATCTTTAATACGCCGTCGCACCATCGCGTCCACCACGGCGTGAACGAAGCTTATCTCGATAAGAACTACGCCGGTGTGCTGATCATTTGGGACAGGCTATTTGGTTCGTTCATCGAAGAGACGGAAACGCCGCGTTACGGCGTGATCAAACCGATAAAAAGCTACAACCCTTTGTGGATCAACACCCACGGCTGGTTCGAGATGTTCGAGGCAATGCGTGGGCGGAAAGGAATTATTAACAAACTGCGATGCATCTTTGCATCGCCAAATATGGAGCTAAGCGCGGAAACGCGGGTGTAAACGCTCGTGCCAATACGCGCGTCACCGCAAGCTCGTCAACGCTCGCGTTTCTGACCGTTGCCGAATATACTTATTGACAATGAGTGAACGAAAGATCAGAGTATTGGTCGCAAAGCCCGGCCTCGACGGCCACGATCGTGGTGCAAAGGTCATCGCTCGAGCATTGAGAGATGCCGGGATGGAAGTTATTTACACGGGCCTCAGGCAAACACCTGAGATGATAGCATCGGCGGCACTGCAAGAGGACGTTGATGCCGTTGGCATCTCAATTCTTTCGGGAGCACATAACACACTGTGCCCACGAATTGTAGACCTGTTAAGAGCCAACGGGATGGACGACACACTGGTATTGGTCGGCGGCATTGTCCCGCAAGAGGACATTCCCAAACTGAAAGAGATCGGCGTTTCTGAGGTGTTCCTGCCGGGCACCTCCACCGAGGACATCGTGACCTTTATTAATACGAACGTTCGCCCCGGATGACGCATCGAAAATTTGCTAGATAAGAATTAACTTGGGGGTAGAAACATGAAAAGACTAATTTCCTTACTGATCTTGGCCATATTTTCTATAACATCTTACGCTGCCGTTCCGGTGGTTGCCTCAACAGCACAAGACGATGTCGTCACGATGGTCAAGAAAGGTAGCCACAAGACAAAACGCGGGACAAAGGTTGTTTATCACCGCACCAAGGTCGGCGGTAAATGGGTTTATCATAAGGGCCATCGCGGCGGCCGATATGTTTACCACAAAGTAAAACGCGGCGGAAAATGGACTTATGTGAAGGTGAGAAACGTCGTTGTCGGCAAGCCAAGACGTATTCCCTAAC
>CAYMXP010000151.1:0-2071 GCA_964394425.1 uncultured Chryseobacterium sp.
CAGCCCGCGCAGCAGCGACTGCTCGCCGTGCAGCGCCGCGACCGTCCGCGTCCGGAACGCGATCCGCTCGTTGCGCAGCAGCACGAGGCCCGCGACGAACGAGCAGCCGAGCCACAGCCAGAGCGGGATGCCGCTCCAGCGGGCGACGCGGGCCGTGACGTACACGTCGGCCACCGGGAATGCCAGTAGAATCGCGAGGACGACAAAACGCATGGACGCTCCTTGGCGGACGCCGCGATCCTCGTGCTGACGAGCCTGCCCGATCCCGCCGCCGCGCAGGCGCTGGCCCGCGCGCTGGTGACCGGACGGCTCGCCGCGTGCGTGAGCATCGGGGCGCCCGTCGAGTCAATTTATCACTGGCAGGGCGAAATCGAAACTGCGCGCGAGGTGCCGCTCGCCATCAAGACCCGGGCGCAGTTGTATGCGCGCGTCGAGGCCGCGATCGTCGCCGCCCATCCGTACGAACTTCCGGAAGTGATCGCGGTCCCCATTACGCATGCCCTCCCCCGCTACCTCGACTGGATCGGCGCCGAGACCGGCGCGGCGTGACCGGCGCGCGCGCGGCGCGGCCGCGCTCGCGCTCGTCGTGGCTGCCGGTGCCGCACTGGCGGCCGAGCCCGAGCTCCTGCCGGCCGAGCAGGCGTTCCGGTTCTCCGCGCGCGCGCTGGACGACCGCACGCTGGAGGCGCGGTTCGCCGTGGCCGACGGCTACTACCTCTATCGGGACAAGCTCAAGTTCGCCGTCGACCCGGAGGCCGCCGGCGTGGCGGCGCCGGCGCTGCCCCCGGGCAAGGTCAAGGACGACCCCTTCTTCGGGCAGGTCGAGACCTATCGCGGCGAGGTCGTCGCGAGGCTCCCGCTCGGGAAAGGGGCGCCCGGGCAGTCGCTGGTGCTGGTCGCCGACTCCCAGGGCTGCGCCGACATCGGCGTCTGCTATCCGGTCAACCGGCAGAAGGTCACGCTGGTCCTCCCCGCCGCCGGCAAAGGCCCGGGACCGGTCGTCGAGGCGCACCCGCGCAAGAAGAGCTGGTTCAAGTGACCCGCACCGCCCCCGACGCCGGATGTTGTACGTAAGCGCACGCTTCCGGCACAGGCCCCGCCAATGAACATGCTGCGAATGCGCTGGATCCTCGTTGCCGTCATCGCCGCCGGCGCCTTGGCGGCGGGGCTGTACGTCGGCCGCCAAGGCGCGACCTCCGCACCCGATCCCGCCGCGGCGACTGCGCTCGCCGGACTCGCGCTGCCGGACCCGCAGGGCAACGAGCAGCGGCTCGACCAGTGGCGCGGCAAGGTCGTGGTCGTCAACTTCTGGGCGACGTGGTGTGCGCCGTGCAGGGAAGAGATGCCGGAGTTCATGAAGGCCCAGACCGAGCACGGCCCGAAAGGTCTGCAATTTGTCGGCATCGCCGTCGATCAAGCCGACAAAGTCAGCCAATTCGCAAGCGAAATCGGCCTCAACTACCCCACGCTCGTCGGCGGCTTCGGCGCGATGGAGCTCTCCAAGACCCTCGGCAACTCGCTGATGGCGCTCCCCTTCACCGTCGTGCTGGATCGCAAGGGGGCCATCGCCCACACGCAGCTGGGGATCCTGAAGCCCGAGAAACTGGAAAGCATCGTCAGGCAATTGCTCTGAACGTCGGTCTATTTCTGGAATCCGAACGGTCGCCGGGCGTGCCTCGGGGTTCGCAATCCCAAGCCGCCGGACGCCGCCGGCCACGCGCCGGACCGACGAGCGACCGCAGGTGTGCGGCCGCGCGTGACCAGCCAAAATTTTCGCTATCGCTGGACAATTGGTCCTAACTCGCGGCAAACTCCGGCCACGCTGACGTAACGCGAAGGGGCGCTGGGCAGATCGATCGCATCGACTGCCCGAACGAACAAGCCCACCTCGCCGTCGCACTTGCGATGCCGCTCGCCACGCCGTCACTTCGGCTGCTGCGGTGCGGCAAGTGCGCGGGCGAGCACGAACGAGGTTGTTTCCGGTGTGCTCTCCGACGGCTTCACGTCCGTCCGCGCCGCGCCGGTTGAAGGGGTGATGGTCATGGACCTGCGCAAGCTCAAGACGCTGATC
>CAYMXP010000152.1:0-2064 GCA_964394425.1 uncultured Chryseobacterium sp.
CCAGATCATCCACTTCCGCCAAGCGTTCCACGGGCGGAGCGGCTACACCATGTCGCTCACCAACACCGACCCGCGGAAGATCCAGCACTTCCCCAAGTTCCCCTGGCCCCGGATCGTCAACCCGAAACTGCGCTTCCCGTTGACCGAGGCGACGCTCGCCGAGACGGCAGCCCTCGAACGGCAGGCGATCGCCGAGATCGAACGAGCGGTGGCGACGCACGGGCACGACATCGCCGCGCTGATCATCGAGCCGATCCAGGGCGAAGGCGGAGACAACCACTTCCGCCCCGAGTTCCTGCGCGCCCTGCGCGAGCTCGCCGACCGGCACGAGTTCCTGCTCATCTTCGACGAAGTCCAGACCGGCTTCGGCACGACCGGCACGTGGTGGGCCTTCGAGCAATTCGACGTTCAACCCGACGTCTTCTCTTTCGCCAAGAAGACGCAGGTCGGCGGCATCGCTGCCGGCCCGCGGGTCGACGAGGTCGACTCGGTGTTCAAGGTCTCCTCGCGCATCAACTCGACCTGGGGGGGAAACCTGGTCGACATGGTGCGCTGCCAGCGCATCATCGAGATCATCGAAGAAGACGCCCTCCTCGACCGTGCGACCCGCGTCGGCAGCCACCTCTTAGAAGGGTTCCGCGGCCTCGCGCGGCTCTTCCCCGGCAAGGTCACCAACCCGCGCGGACGGGGGCTCTTCGTCGCCTTCGACCTGCCCGACGGCGAAACGCGGAATCGCACCCTCAAGGCGCTCAACGACAGCGACGTGCTCGGTCTCGCCTCGGGCGAGCGCGCCATCCGCATGCGCCCGCCGCTCGTCCTCACCGCGGACGAGGTGGACGAGGGGCTGCGCCGCATCGAGCGTGCCCTAGCCGCCGTCTTCGGCTGAGGCCTCGACGCCCCGCCGGGGCGTGCAGCCGCCGCGCGGAAACGCAGCTGGCAGCGAAGTCGACAGCTCGGCCGCCGAGGGCAGGCCGCGCAGCGCGCGCACCGCGCCGCGTTCCACGCGGATGCGGGCGAGGTCGGCTGGCCAGGGTCGGCGCCGGAACTGGTGCAGGGAGACCGCGAGCGCCGGCGTGAGATCCATCTGGGAGGCGAGATCGACCTCTCCTCCGCCGCCCGGCGGCGCCGCGCGGGCCGCCACGACGACATGTCGCCGCCAGCCGGCGTCGAGCCCCGGCCAGGCCGCCAGGCGATCGAGCGCAACGGCGCGCAGCGCCGGCAGATCGCGCCACAGCGTCGCGGCCGCGAGGCGGGGCTCGGCGGCGAGCGCGCGCGCCGCGCAATCCAGGTCGCCGGACAGCTCGAAGAGCTGGAACGGCGCGAATCCGCTCAGTGGATCGAGCGCCATGGCGCGACGCAGCGCTTCCTCCCGCCAGTCGTCCCGGCCCGCCTCGCGCGCCAACGCAGCGGCCCGGTACCAGAGCGCCGCCACACCGACCGCGGAACGTGCCGCCCGCATCGCCTCCTCGGCCCGTTGCGCCACCGGGCCACCCGAGGACCAGGCGTGCCGCGCCTGGTAGAGAGGAAACCCCGGATCGAGCGCCAAGGCCTGAGCGAGCAACGGCTCCGCGGGTGTGCCCTCCGGTCGCTCGACCGCTGCGTCGTAGCGTCGCTCGGCGAGCGCCAGCGGCGCCAGCACGATCGCTGCCGCGGCGAGGTAGAGCCAGGCCGGCCAGGCTCGCGCGATCGGCGAGCGAGCTCGTGCCTCCGGCGCACGCTCGCCGGCGAGCGCCAGGCCGGCCGCGCCTGCCATGGCGATCGGAATCGCCGGGACGGTGAGGAACGCCGCGCCGCCAGCGGCGATCCCCGCCGCGCCGAGCGCCGCGAGCCCTGCGGCGACAGCTCCCGGATCGTCAGCCCGCGAGCGATTCCGCCAACGCCGCAGCGCGAAGAGCCCGACCGTCGCGAGGCCGAGCAGAGCCGCCGGAGCGCCGGTCTCGTAGAGCAGGGAGAGGTAGAGCGAATGCAGCTCGCCCACCACCTCGCCGGGCGGCGAGACTCCCGGCACGGGCGCCAGATGGAGGGCCAGCGTCCAGGGAGTCGCCCCGGGCCCCCAGCCGGTCA
>CAYMXP010000153.1:0-2041 GCA_964394425.1 uncultured Chryseobacterium sp.
GACCAACTTGCCCACCATACCGGCTTTCTCGGTTTTCGTGCCAGTAGCGGCGGCAATCTCCTTGGCCAGCGACGAAACGGCCAACAGGGTGACCCCCTGGACATCGTCAATCAACTGAACCCCGATCTGCTTGTTGCTGCGGAATACACTCAGGCGCGGACGCTCAGCAGTACCCTTCACAACCTTGCGGACCCGTGCATGGACTCCTTTTCTTCTTTCTTGTTTCCTTAACATTGTTATTCAGATTTAAGATGTGAGATATTTGATTTGGATTATCAGAACCTCTTATCTATTATTCAATTTCTTATTGTCTGTTTTTATTATCAACTATCTAACTTTCAGATTACTTCTTGGCAGCAGACTTACCGGCTTTCCTTCTCAGCACTTCACCGGTAAACTTCACACCTTTTCCTTTGTAAGGCTCCGGAGTCCTCAGTGAACGGATCTTGGCGGCTACTGCTCCAAGCAACTGCTTATCCGCGCTCTCCAGCGTGATGATCGGATTCTGACCTTTGTCCTGCTTTGCGCTCACTTTGATTTCAGCCGGCATTTCAAATACGACGTGGTGAGAGTAACCAAGAACCAGGTCCAGGTTCTGACCCTGTGTGGATGCTTTGTAACCGACGCCCACCAGTTCCTGCTCTTTTTTATATCCGGTTGATACACCCGTGATCATGTTGTTGATCAGCGCACGATACAAACCATGCAGGGCACGGTGCTGCTTCTGTTCCGATTTGCGTGCTACCGTTAGCGTTGTTCCGTCAATACTCACGTTAACGCCATCCACGATTTTCTGAGTGAGTTCACCTTTTGGTCCTTTCACATGAATTTTATCTCCTGCAATCTTCACTTCCACTTTTGCGGGAATTTCGATTGGTAATTTTCCTATTCGTGACATATTCTTTAATCTAATTTCGTTTTAAATATCCAACGACCTATTAATAAACGTAGCACAAAACTTCTCCGCCTACCTTCATCTCTTTCGCTTCCTTGTCCGTCATTACACCTTTTGAAGTAGAAAGGATTGCAATACCCAATCCATTGAGTACGCGCGGCATCCGTTCAACCGGTGTGTACCTTCTCAATCCGGGAGTGCTGATGCGGGTAATTTGCTGGATGGCTGCAGTTTTGGTTACCGGATGATATTTAAGGGCTATTTTGATGATGCCCTGTTTGCTGTCATCTTCGAATTTATAGTCCATGATGTACCCTTTGTCCTTTAGGATCTTGGTCATCTCTTTCTTGATGTTTGATGCAGGCACTTCAACAATGCGGTGTCCGGCCTGAACAGCGTTGCGTATGCGCGTAAGGAAATCTCCAATTGTATCTGCCATTTTCGTTATCGTTAATCGTCTGCCTTTCGGAAGACGGGTTATTCATTATTAGTTATGCTTTTGAAATTAATTTTACCAACTTGCTTTTGTAACGCCCGGAATTTTTCCTTCCAGGGCCATGTTTCGGAACATGTTCCGCGACAATCCGAAAACACGCATGTATCCTTTCGGACGACCGCTCAGTTTACAGCGATTGTGCATTCTCACCGGCGAAGCGTTCTTCGGAAGTTTGTCGAGGCCAGCATAGTCCCCGGCTTTTTTCAGCGCAGCGCGTTTAGCGGCATATCTTGCTACCATCCTGGCGCGCTTCACTTCCCTGGCTTTCATTGATTCTTTTGCCATTATTCTCTTTATTTATAGTTATTAATTTGTTCTGAATGGAACTCCAAACTCTTTCAGCAATTCCCTTGCTTCTTCATCAGTTTCTGCAGTAGTAACGAACGTAATATCAAGTCCGCGTACTTTTGAAACCTTATCAATGTCGATTTCGGGGAAGATGATCTGTTCTGTAACACCCAGTGTGTAGTTACCTCTTCCATCAAAACCCTTTGGATTCACACCGCGGAAATCGCGGATACGGGGCAAAGCAACTGAAATCAGGCGATCCAGAAATTCATACATGTTCACATCGCGGAGCGTAACCCTTACACCGATCGGCACATTGGCACGCAACTTAAAATTCGAAATATCTTTTTTCGATTTTGTGG
>CAYMXP010000154.1:0-2041 GCA_964394425.1 uncultured Chryseobacterium sp.
CAAGAAACGCAATTTAATATTTCTCATGTTTGTACCCTGACTAAACAATATCTACTACGAAAACGACTCGCGTTTTCACAGCTTCGGTTGGCACTCACTGTCGAAATGATCTCTGGGGCAGTTAAAAGAAGATAACAAAACAAATCAAAAAAGCTCGTCTTTTTTTGCTAATTCCCTTTTGGCGCCGCCAAAAATACGCAAATATCGTAAATTCAATTGCAAAAAATGTTCAATGACTACTTGTTTCCGCAAAATTTAGCACTTTTTTTAGGATTTATTTCCAATATGCAAAAAATAAACCGGCTACCACAAAATAGTGATAACCGGCTGTGAATTCCCGAATTTTGGGCCCTTGTTTATTTCTGCAGCTTATTCTTCTTCTGAAGCGGCTTTTGATTTTTCTTCGGCGAGGATGGCTTTTCGTGAGAGTTTGATCTTGTTGCCTTCCTTGCCGATGCATTTGACCATTATCTGCTGGCCTTCCTTAAGTTCGTCCCGAACGTCGCGAACACGGCGGTCGGAGATCTCGGAAATATGCAGCAGGCCGTCGAGTCCAGGAATAATTTCAACAAATGCGCCGAAATCGACGATTCGTGAAACCGTTCCCAGATATGTTTCGCCAATTTCAGCCTCTGCAGTGATAGCTTTGATCCGAGCAACAACCTGCTGCGCGGCCTCGCCATCATTGGTGGCGATAAGTACGGTTCCGTCATCGGAGATATCGATCTTGGCACCGGTTTCTTCTGTCATAGCACGGATAACTGACCCGCCCTTACCAATAACGTCGCGGATCTTATCGGGATGGATCATCAAAGTGATAATACGCGGCGCCCATTCGGACAATTCTTCACGCGGCTCGGCGATGGTCTTGGCCATGATGTCCAGGATGTGAAGACGGCCTTTCTTTGCCTGTTCCAATGCTTCCTGAAGGATCATCGCGTTGATCCCGCCGATCTTGATGTCCATCTGCAGCGCGGTAATACCGTCGGCAGTTCCTGTGACTTTAAAGTCCATGTCGCCGTAATGATCTTCCGCACCGGCGATGTCCGAAAGGATCGCGTAGCGGTTGCCTTCCATAACCAGGCCCATCGCAACACCAGCGACTGGTTTTTTGATCGGAACACCTGCATCCATGAGGCTCAAAACTCCGCCGCAGACCGAAGCCATCGACGACGAGCCATTGGATTCTGTAATGTCAGAAACTATACGGATCGTATATGGAAAATCGGCTTCGTCAGGCAGGATCGATTGGATCGCGCGCCGGGCAAGATTGCCGTGTCCCGTTTCACGTCGCGAAGTTCCGCCAAATCGGCCGGCCTCGCCAACCGAATAAGGCGGAAAATTGTAATGCAGCATGAAGCGCCGCTTTACCTCGCCTTTTTCGATGTCATCCATGTATTGCTCGTCGATCTTTGTGCCGAGCGTCGTCGTGACGATCGCCTGTGTTTCGCCACGCGTAAACAACGATGAACCGTGAACGCGCGGAAGCCAGCCGACCTCACAACTAATTGGCCGGATCTCGGAGAATTTGCGTCCGTCGGGACGGCGCTTATTGCCAAGCATATCCTCGCGGAAGATCTTTTCCTTAAGCTGGCCAAAAGCCTTTCCAGCCGTCGCACGAGCACCTGGATCATCCTCGGGGTAGCTTTCGACAACCTCTTTCTTTAAAGCGTCAAGGCCTGCATAAACTTCGATCTTGTCCCTGCCCGTTGAATTGAGAGCCGTACGAAGTTTGTCCGTCCAGGTCTTTTCGACATCGGCAACGATATGCTCGTCCAGAGTCGGGACCTCGAAAACACGCTTTGTAATTTCGAGTGCCTTGCCAAGCTCTTTCTGCCACAGGCAAAGCCGTTTGATCTCACGGTGAGCGAGCATCAGGGCCTCAACCATTACCTTCTCTTCGACTTCGTTGGCTTCGCACTCGACCATGCAGATCGCTTCTTCGGTACCGGCAACGATGAGATTGAGCTCGGATTCGCGACGCTCATCGTATGTTGGATTGATCAGGTATTTGCCATCTATCAAACCGATGCGGATACCC
>CAYMXP010000155.1:0-2038 GCA_964394425.1 uncultured Chryseobacterium sp.
ACGCCGCGGCCGGTGCCCGACGGCTCGCCCCACACCGCGCGCCGGCCCCAGTCGGCGCGCCGGCCGTAGCGCAGCGTGAGCGAGGGCAGCAGCGACTCGATCTTGCCCTCGTCGCCGACGATCGTCAGGTGCTCGCTGTCGACCGAGTTCTCGGCGAACATGCACAGTTCGAGCATCGCGCGCGCGCCGCTGCCGTACTCGACGATCGCGTAGGCGCTGTCGAGGATGTCCGACCGGCGGCCGCCGTAGACCTCGTCCAGGTGGTTGACGCGCTGGCCGCCCGACGCGAACACGCGCACCGGCCGCTCGTTCAGGATGAGGTCCATCAGGTTGAAGTAGTGGCAGCACTTCTCGACCAGCGTGCCGCCGGTGTTCGCCGTGAAGCGGTTCCAGTCGCCGACCTTCGGGTAGAACGGCTCGCGGTGCTCGCGGATCGTCACCTGCTGGACGCGGCCGGCCGCGCCCTCGTGCGCCATCCGGATCGCCTCGGCCACCGGCGGCATGTACCGGTACTCCTGCGCCACCCAGACGATGCCGCGGCTGCCGCGGCGCCGGCGCTCGGCCTCGCGCGCGACGAGCTCCACGCCGTCCTCGATGCGCGTGACGAGCGGCTTCTCGACGAGGATCGAGAGGTCGGTCGCGAGCGCCTCGCGCATCACGTCGACGTGCGTGAAGTTCGGCGTGGCGACGACGACCGCGTCGCACAGCCCGCTCGCCAGCAGCTCGGCCGGGGTCTCGAACACGCGGGGCGCGCCGCGGCAGAGCGCGAGCGCCGCGTCGCGGCTCGGCCCGTGCGGGTCGGCGAGCGCGGTCACGCTCGCCCCCCCGTCCGCCAGCGGCATGGCCTGGATGTTCTCGATGTGCTCGCGGCCCATGCTGCCGCAGCCGATGATGCCGTAACGGAGGTGCGTTGCCATGCGTCTGGTCCCGGAATGCGCGCGCCGGCCGGGCCGGCGCCCTGTTCAGCCCTTCAACCCGCCCTGCGTGAGCCCGCCCACGACGCGCTCCTGGAACACGGCGATCAGCACGGCCACCGGCACGATCGCGACGATGAGCGCGGCCGAGATGATCGGCCACGGGAACGTGAACTCGCCCTGGTAGAGCGTGATGCCGACCGGCAGCGTGCGCATCGAGGCGCTGGCGTTGAGCGACAGCGCGAGCAGGAACTCGTCCCACGCGTTGACGAACGCGAGGATCCCGGCGGTGAACACGCCCGGCGCGGCCAGCGGAACGACGACGCGCCACAGCGCGCCCAGCCGCGTGCAGCCGTCGATCATCGCCGCGTTCTCGAGGTCGCGCGGGATGCTCTGGAAGAAGCTCACGAGCACGAGCGTGCAGACGGGGAGGTTCAGCACCGTGTAGGGCAGCACCAGCGCCGTGTAGGTGTTGAGGAGCCCCAGCGAGCGCATCGTCTGGAAGATCGGCACCAGCAGCGTCACCAGCGGGAACATGCTCGACGCGACGATGCAGGTGAGGATCAGCTGGCGGTGGCGCAGGTTCAGCCGCGCGATCGCGTACGCGGCCAGCGACGCGACGACGAGCGAGAGGATCGTCGACAGCACCGCCACCGCGAGGCTGTTGCCGAGGTAGCGCAGCAGCGGCTGGTCGGCGAACGCCTGCACGTAGTTGGCGAGCGTCGGGTCGCGCGGCCACCAGGTGATCGGCTTGCTGACGAGCTCGGCCTCGGTCTTGAGCGAGGTGAGCAGGATCCAGACGGCCGGGAAGAAGCCGTTGACGACGACGATCGCCGCCGCGATCAGCGTGAGCGACTTGCCGCGCGGGAAGGTCATGCCTGCCTCCCGATGCGCCGCAGGTAGACGGTGGTCACCGCGAGCGAGAGCACGAACATGAACACGGCGAGCGTCGAGCCATAGCCGACGTCGAGATAGTCGATCGTCGTCTTGTGGATCAGCATCGCGAGCGTCTCGGTCGCGTTGCCGGGCCCGCCCTTGGTCATCGTGTACGGGATGTCGAAGGTCTGCAGCGCCGTGATCGTGCGGAAGATCAGCGCGACGACGATCGACGGCATCAGCATCGG
>CAYMXP010000156.1:0-2017 GCA_964394425.1 uncultured Chryseobacterium sp.
TCGCCAACACCGTGGTGCGCTCCAGCAACATGCCCGGCGACAAGAAGTACAAGGTGGGGCGCTTCTCGGTGAAGCGCCGCCAGCAAGCCTCGGTGTTCAACTACATCTGGCTCTGCCTGCGCGAAGGCATGATGGACGTGATGCTCCCACCCAAGGTGCTGGAGCAGCTTCACAAGATGCAGGAAGGCTGATGGCCTCCCGGCCGCATCGGCCGCATGCCTTCCTTTGCGCCCCGATGAGGTGGACCGCTCGCATCACCGGCCTGGTGTTCCTGGCCTGCCCGATCCTTTCGGCCGCCCAGAAGAACGACACCATCCGCCTCTTCAACGGCGATCGCGTGGTGGCCGAGATGAAAGACCTGAAGCTCGGCCTGCTCCGCCTCTCGACCGACTACATGAGCACCGTGTACATCGAGTGGGACCAGATCCAGACGGTGCGCACCACCAAGCGATGGTACATCCGGTTGAAGAGCGGCGCCTACTACGACGGCTACCTGGCCGCTTCGCCGATGCTCGATCACCTGTACATCCTCACCGACGGGGACAGCATCCACGTGAACCTGACCGACATCACCACGCTGTACCGGCTGAACAAGGGCATCTGGCCGCGCACCGATGGCACGCTCAACGCCGGTTACAGTTATCAGAAGAGCAATGAGCTCAGCCAGTTGTCGCTGAGCGGGAACGCGACCTACCGGGCCGACAAGGGCGCGGTGAACCTCGCGTTCAACTGGATCACCTCCACCCAGCCCGAGGTGGCCGAGACCCGCAAGCAGGACGTTTCGCTGGGGGGCGAACGCAACCTGTGGGGCCGCTGGACCACGGGCGTGACGGTGGGTGCCGAATCGAACACCGAGCTGGACCTGGACCTGCGCCTGCGCGCCGCCGCCTCGGTGGGCAACTACCTGCTGCTCGCCACCCATGCCAGCAACCTGCTCGGCGGCGGCGTGCAGGGCAACATCGAGAAGAGCGGCACGGGCGTGGACAGCGAGAACTATGAGGTCTTCGTCGGCGACCGCCTCCGCATCAAGACCTACCGCTTCCCCGAACTGAGCGTGTACCTGGACATCGCCGGTTACTACGGCCTCACCATCGAGGACCGCTACCGCCTCTCCGGCGAGATCGAGGTGCAGTACGAGGTGTTCAAGGATTTCACCGTGGGACTGGAGTTCTACGAGCAATACGACAGCAGGCCGCTGGACGGCGGCCCTTCGCTGAACGACTACCGCATGGCGGCGACGATCGGGTATACCTTCTGAAGCCGCTCGCCCCGGGGCGCTCAGGTGAGCTTCGGCCCGAAGCGGTCGAAGATGGCCTTGTCCAGCATCGCGCGGTGGTCCGGATGCGCGATGTCGCGCAAGGCCTCGGCGCGCTGGCGCAGGTTGCGCCCGAAGAGTTGGGCCACGCCATGCTCGGTGACCACATGATGAACATGCGCGCGGGTGGTCACCACGCCTGCGCCGGGGGCGAGCGTTGGCACGATCTTGCTCGCTCCCTTGCGCGTGGTGGACGTCATCGCGATGATGGGTCGTCCCCCCTCCGATAGCGCCGCGCCACGCATGAAGTCCATCTGCCCGCCCACGCCGGAGAACTGCTTGGTGCCGATGCTGTCCGCGCACACCTGACCGGTGAGGTCCATCTCGATGGCGCTGTTGATGGCCACCACGCGCGGGTTCTGCTTGATCACATGGCCCGCGTTCACATAGGCCGCATCCAGGAAGGCGAAGTCGGGGTTGTCGTCCAGCCGGTCGTACAGCTTGCGTGTGCCCGCGGCGAAGGCGGTGACGGTGCGCCCGACATGCTTGCGCTTGAGGCGGTTGTTGACCACTCCCTTGTCGAGCAGGTCCAGGATGCCATCGGAGCACATCTCGGTATGCACGCCGAGGTCCTTGTGGCCGTGCAACTCGTTCAGCACCGCGTCGGGGATGGCACCGATGCCGAGCTGCAGCGTGGCCCCGTCGGGGATGAGAGCGGCCACGTGCCGGCCCACCGCGCGCTCCACCTCGCCCACGCGGCCG
>CAYMXP010000157.1:0-2012 GCA_964394425.1 uncultured Chryseobacterium sp.
CATCGCACTGACCGCAAAAGACCTTGACACCCATTGCCTCGATCTCGATCTTGAGCTTTTCTGCCTCGTCCGAGCTCTTTGAATAGTTAAACGCCACGTTCGCACCGCGTCGTGCCAATTCCATGACAATTGCCTTGCCAATGCCGCGGGTCCCACCGGTGACGATCGCCGATCTTCCTTCAAATTGTTTTTCGTTCAATGTATTTTTCTCCGTGATGTTACTCGATTTTAGTTTTCGCAACGCAATACGTCAAAACGTCGGTTTTCAGAGTTGGACGACCAGGGTAACTTTCTCTATGATTTCTGTAACTATGAATATTGGCCGATCCCTTTCATATTTCACAATTATCACATTCGTCGTATTTGTATTCGCCGTTATTGAAACGATCGCTCAGACGAGGCCGATCTTGTTCAAGAACGCGACCATCATCGACGGCACTGGCCGACCGGCATTTCGCGGCGACGTTCGGATAAAGGCCGGCAAGATCATAAAGATCGGCAGTATCAAACCCTCCGATGACGACGAGATCGTCGACGCGAGCGGTCTCGTCCTTGCACCGGGGTTTATCGATATTCACAACCATTCAGAATCGGGCCTTCTCAAAGAGGGAACGGCGGCGAATCAGGTTTCGCAGGGAATAACCACCATACTCGTCGGCCCTGACGGCGGTTCTCCGTTTCCGATCGCCGAGTATTTTGCCAAACTCGACGGCAAGATAGCCGTCAATGTCGGTGCTTTTATCGGACACGCCGAGGTTCGCCTGCAGGTAATGAAGAACGATTACACTCGAAAAGCGACCGCCGATGAGATCGAAAAAATGGCCGATCTCGTCAAACAAAGTATGAAAGAAGGAGCGTTTGGCCTTTCGTCGGGACTCGAATATGACGTCGGCTATTCGGCATCGACCGAAGAGCTCGTTGCCCTGGCTCGCGTCGCCGGGAAATTTGGCGGCATTTACATGACGCACATGCGTGATGAAGAAGAAGGAATGATCGATGCCCTTCGCGAATCCATCCGGATCGGCCGCGAAGCCAAACTGCCCGTTCAGATCTCACACATCAAAATGGGCAACCGAAATGTCTGGGGAAGATCTGCTGAAGCGATCGCCTTGATCGAGGAAACTCGGCGGTCTGGGATCGATATCACCGCGGACGCATATCCCTACACGGCCTGGGCCTCAACGATCACAGTTCTCGTGCCGAGCCGCAAGCATGACGACAGAAAAGAGGTTGAAACGGGCCTCGCTAATGTTGGCGGTGCAGATAAGGTGCTCGTGACGAGTTGCTCAGCCCATCGGAACTACGAGGGAAAGACCCTCGAACAGATCGCCGCGATGCAAAACACCACGCCTGTTGACGTTTACATTCAGATCGTCAAGGACGGCGGCGCAGGTGTTGTCTGCAATTCGATGAATGAAGCAGATGTCAAAGCTTTCTACCTTCAGCCCTGGGTAATGGTTTCGAGCGACGGCGGCATCGGCAGCCGTCATCCGCGCGGAACGGGCACATTTACTCGCGTACTTGGTCGGTTTGTTCGGGAGAATAAGTGGTTCGGACTCGAAGAAGCGGTTCGAAAGATGTCCGCGATGCCTGCTGCCCGTTTGCGTTTGAAAGATCGTGGTTTGATCAAAAAGGGTATGAGAGCGGATCTCGTTCTATTCGATGCCGACAAAGTGATCGACCGCGCTACATTTGCCGAACCGCAGACGTTTTCCGAGGGAATAACGAGCGTTTTCGTAAACGGCACTCGCGTCTGGAATGACGGCAAGATCACGAACAACTTGCCCGGCATGATGCTTCGAAGCAAGAAATGAGCGCCATTTATGCCGACAGTGCATTTCGCTGGATCTCAAACAGTTTATTGACGCCGATCTCGGCAAGTATCAACATCTCATCCATCTGCTCGCGCGAGAATGGTTCCTTTTCAGCGGTTCCCTGCAATTCAATGAATTTGCCGCTGCCGGTGCAGACGACGTTCAGCGACCACCGCCGCGTCGACGGCGTGCTGGTGC
>CAYMXP010000158.1:0-1984 GCA_964394425.1 uncultured Chryseobacterium sp.
CAGGGTTATAAAATATATCGCAGTACCGATTATACCTTCTCCGATATTTATTCGATTACAGATGCCAATGGTGTTCCATTTATAGGAATGGCATTGCGTGACAAGAATGGAAGACTTGCTCAGTTTGATTTAATTGATTCATTGAGCGGTTTCCATCCTATTGAGTATTTAGGCCGTGGAATCAAATACAATCTTGGAACCAATACTGGTTTAGTTCACGAGTATGTTGATGAAACTGTTTAGAACGGTATAAGATATTATTATGCTGTCGTAGCTTATGATGGGGGATCGGTTGAGTTTTCGATTCCTCCAACTGAGTGTCAGGCAGTGATTCAAAAAGATCCAATAACAAGCGAATTAAAATTAGACGTAAATACTGTTGAAGTTACACCAGGTCCTCTGCCTTCAGGAATTAAAAATGCCGAAGCAGGAATTGATGGGAAGCCAACGCAGCTAACCGGAAATTCTACCGGTGATATTTCAATTAAAGTTCTTAACGATTTAGAAGTCACTCCAAAATTATTCAAACTGGATTTTACATCTTCAACCAGTTATCGTGTATTAGATTCAACAGGAGTCAGCGACAAAATAGAATCGAAGGATACTGTTTACGTAACATTATCCCAGGAAAATATACAAGCGGGAAGTTTTCAATTATTCGATGCAGCAAATAACCTGGTTGATCCATCCAAATATGATATAAACTACTCGGCTGGAAAGATAAAAGGAAATGTAAGCGGCAGTCTTCCAGCTAATCAAATATTTAATGCTAAGTACAGATATTATCCAATACCAACAAGCGGTTTGTTAGCCGGCGAGGATGGCAATCCGTCATTTAATGGTATGAGATTGTATGTAACTAATGATTCGCTTTCGATTGATTATAACAATTCAGGTTTTCTTAATTCTGAAAGCAACCTGGTTGATACAATATTTAACCCGCCTTCAGCAGGTAATCCTAAAGTTAAATTCAGAGCTGATTGGGACTTAAGATGGACTGGATTTGATACCACTGCAACAGGACAATGGGCAAGTCCGGGAGATACTGCAATTACAAACTTGGGCAGTGTTAGAGTTGTCTGCCCATTTAGGGTAGTTAACACAACAACAAATGAACCCGGAAAATTTCTGGTGTTTGTAACAACCGGGACACCAAATTTTTCTCGTTGGAAAGTTTCCCAACCTACCATTATTCGTCCACAGAACGCAACCGGATCCACAGTGAGTTATGAAATCAGGTTTTCGTTGGATACCACTAAAGCTCCAGTTTATCCAAAAGCCGGTGATGTGTACTCTTTGAAAACGCTTAAACCTTTCCAAGCTGGTGATACATATGGCTTCAACTCAACAGAGATCAAATTTGAACCCAGTACCGCCTCCACCGGTTTAAACAATATTTACGTTGTACCAAATCCATATGTTGCTTACAGTGCATCCGAGCAGCCTGGAAGGAGTTCAACATTACGGGGCGATCGTGATTTACAATTCATGAATCTGCCGCCAAAGTGTACTATAAGAATTTATACTCTTCTCGGTGAATTGGTTCAGACTATTGAAAAGGATGATCTTACAAGCTTAGCCCATTGGGATTTGCTGAGCAACGAAGGTCAAAGAATTGCTTATGGAATCTACATCTACCATGTTGATGCACCTGAAGTTGGTGAATTTATCGGAAGAATTGCGGTGATTAAATAACGAATTATATAAGGTGAAAAATTTTGAAATATAAATAGGAATTTAAAATGACAAAAAAGATTTTATACTTATCGTTCACCTTGACCTTAATATTATATTTCGGACAAGCTCATGCACAGTTGGACAGAAGTACCTCGAAAGTTGGTACAGCTGCTGCTCAGTTTCTTAAAATTGGCGCAGGCGCAAGAGCAATCGGGATGGGTGGAAGCTATACAGCCGTAAGTAATGATATCTACTCGGTTTATTATAATCCTGCAGGAGTTGTAAACACGAGCGGATTTGGTCAAGT
>CAYMXP010000159.1:0-1960 GCA_964394425.1 uncultured Chryseobacterium sp.
TGCACTACGGCTTCCAGGCCTCGACCCTGCATCCGATGACCCTGATGATGCGCATGCCGACGGCTTGATGCAGCTGGAACAGGCCGGCCGTACTCAGTCCGGGAGGCTGAACAGGTCTGCCGGCAGCCCCTGAAGGAGCGCGCAGGATTCTGATCCTGCTGGACAACAATCCGCTCATCGACCGGATCACTTTCAGGGGTTCGACTGCACGGGCCGTGCTGCGGGGTCTCTGCGTGCGCAGCGCCAGGCGCAGTGGGCGTGGCTGCACACCGGCGATGCTTGAACGAAATTACACACACCGACGTACACACATGGAGCGCAACGTGGAAACGCTCACGACCAGCGTCTTCAACAACGGCAACAGTCAGGCGGTGCGCATTCCTGCGGAGTTCCGGCTCGACACCGACCGTGTGAGAATTTCGCGCAACGAGTCGGGCGATCCGGTGATCCATCCCTTGCGGGCAGAACGTGGCGCTGCGCTGCTCAATGCCCTTAGCGCCGTGGGCGAGGCGGACCCTGCCTTCATCGCAGCGCTGGAGACTGAACAGGCCTGTCAACAGCCCCTGCAGGAGTGAGAGGTACTTTGATCTACGTGCTGGGCACCAACGTCCTCATCTACCTGATCAAGAACCAGCCGCCCGCCCATGCGCAGCGGGTCGATGCGCTGCCGGCGGATGCCCGGCTGTGGATGTCCTTCGTGACCTTGGTTGAGTTGCTGAAGGGCGCCGAGCGCAGCACGACGAAGCCGGAGGACCTTCGCCGACGGGAAGCCACGGTCCGACAATTGGCGGTGCTGATTCCGGCAGGCCCTGCCATCGGCGAGCACCACGCGAAGCAGTTCTCGCGCCTGAAGGACGCCGGCACGCCCATCGGCGCGAAGGATCTGTGGATCGCGTGTCACGCACTCGCCGAGAGCGCCACGCTGGTGACGCACAACACCCGCGAGTTCCAGCGCGTCGGGGGGGTTGAGGGTGGAAGGCTGGGTTGATCCGGACGGACGGTCGTGGCCGCTGCTCAGATGCAGCAGTTGGAAAGCAAGGCGAGGCCAGCGGCCGAGCCATGGACCAGCTCGAAAAGTTTTCATTCGTAGCCGAGTTGGAGTTCCTGCCCTTGGCTGGCCAACTCCGCCATCGCCTCGCTGCTTGCGCGATCCTGAACGGCCTTGATGCGCATCAGATCGGCGAAACGGACGCGCTTTTGCTTGCCGGTCCGGTGGACGGGAAGAGCCCCGGTCTCGATCAGCTTGTTCACCTGTAGGCGCGAAAGCCCCAGCAGATCCGCCGCATCCTGGATCGTCAGATCATCGTGAGTCGGTTCGACTGTCACGGCGATGCCCTCGGCTCACTCGGCTCGATCCGCCTTGTCCAGCAACGCCAGTGCGCGCTTCGGGTTGCCACGCGCCGCACGCGTTTCGAAGCGCACGCGGGCGTCGTAGTTGGCCAGCGCCACCGTGGCCAACTCGTCCATCAGCTTGTTGATGCTGATCGAGTTCGACTTCGCGAGGGCCTTCAGGCGCTCGTGCTTGTCGTCCGGCAAACGAATCGTCAAGGTCGACATGGAAAGGCCTCCAGGCATTGCTCGGGCGTGAGCACCCGCAGCTTCGGGAACTTCAGTTCGCCGCGCGCAACATCCCGCAGATTGCGCGTGACGATGGCATCGGCCTGCGCGGCCACTGCCAACTCGATCAAGTGGTTGTCGGCTTCATCCGGGAGATTCGGCCGCCAGGCGTAGAACACTTCGACCCAGCGACAGCGACTCATCAGACCATCGAACACTTCGCCTCGTTCCCTGGCCGACAGTACGGAGTCGGCGAACAGCTCCGAGCGGCTCAGGACGTCTTCGTACTCGGCCAGCAATGCTGGCCCCAATACCGGCTGGTACCGGCCTCGCAGGCATGCACGGAGCACGGCGCGCCCCGTGCCGCCGCCTGCGGTTGCGCCCGCCCCGGTGGCAGTCGCGG
>CAYMXP010000160.1:0-1951 GCA_964394425.1 uncultured Chryseobacterium sp.
GCTTCGCGAGGTCGCGCTCGGGCGGCAGGCGCGCCCCTGCCGCGAACTCGCCGCTCCGGATGAGCGTGCGAATCTGGTCCGCGATCTGGCGGTACAGCCGGCGGGGTTCGATGCTGTGAAACGGCATGGCAGGACGGGCGGCGGCCCCACGGCACGCCCCGTGACGTGGCTCGGGCGGAAGGCTAACGTCCACCCGGCCACTGGTCAAGTGGCATGACCAATTGACAAGCGCGTCATTGCTTGTATGCTAGCATACAAGTCGGCTCGAATCCGTTGGCACGCAAGCCGGAGCCCGAGCGCCACGACCGCCGCCCCGCCCGCCCCATGTCCGCCGCCCTCGCCCTGCCCGAACGCCGCCGCGGCTCCGCCGGGATGGTGTACACGTGGCTGCGCGAGGAGATCCTCGCCGGGCGGCTGCGCCCGGGGCAGGCGCTGTCGGAGAACGAGGTCGCGCAGCGCCTCTCGGTCAGCCGCACGCCGGTGCGCGAGGCGATCATCCGCCTCGAGGGCGAGGGCCTGCTGGCGGTGCGGCCGCAGGTCGGCACGACCGTCGCGCCCATCGACGTCGAGGCGGTCGCCGACGTGCAGTTCCTGCGCGAGGCGATCGAGTGCCGCACGGTCACGCTCGCCGCGCAGCGCGTGACGCCCGCGGACGCGAAGGACCTGCGCGCGCAGCTGAAGGAGCAGGCGCGCGTGGCCGCGAGGGGCGACCACGCGGCGTTCGTGCCGCTCGACGACCGGATGCACCAGAAGCTCGTCGCGATGGCGGGCCGCCCGCGGGTCTGGCACGCGGTCGAGGACGCGAAGGCGCAGCTCGACCGCGTCCGCTTCCTGTCGCTCGAGGACCCGGCGTGGCTCGCCACGATCCACCGCCAGCACGAGGACATCGTCGAGCGCGTGATCGCCGGCGACGCCGACGGCGCGGCCGCCGCGATGTCGCAGCACCTGCGTGCCGTGTTCGCGTCGATCGCGACGATCGCGCAGCAGAGCCCCGAATACTTCCGCGGCGCGCCGGTCCCGCCGGTCGATCGCGCCGCGGTCAACGAACCCTGACCGGCCCGGAGGAATTCCATGAAGCTCGTGTACAGGCTCTTCGCGCTCGCCTCGCTCTGCGTCGCGGCCGCGCTCCCCGCCGCCGCGCAGACCGTGCTCAACGTCAACACGGCGCTGACCACCGACGACCCGATGTACGCGGGGCTCGAGCGGATGAAGGCCAACGTCGAGAAGCGGACGGCGGGCAAGCTCGCGATCCGCATCTACCCCGGCTCGCAGCTCGGCAAGGACGAGGACGTGCTCGAGCAGGCGCGCGCCGGCGCCAACGTCGCCGTCCTGGTCGACGGCGGGCGGCTCGCGCCGTTCGTCAAGGAATTCGGGATCATGGGCGCGCCGTACCTCGTCGACAACTTCGACCAGGTGCTGCGGCTCACCGGCTCGCCGCTCTTCAAGGGCTGGGTCGACAAGCTGCGCAACGCCGCCAACCTGCAGGTGCTCGCGTTCGACTGGTTCCAGGGCCACCGGCACGTGCTGACCAACGTTTCGGTGAAGACGCCCGCCGACCTGAAGGGCATCCGGATGCGCACCCCGGGCGCGCCGGTGTGGCTCGAGACGGTGCGCGCGATGGGCGCCACGCCCACCGGCATGCCGTGGTCCGAGGTGTACTCGGCGCTGCAGACGAAGGTGATCGACGGCGCCGAGGCGCAGCACCCGGCCGTCTACGGCGCGCGGCTGTACGAGGTGGTGAAGGTCATCACCAAGACCGAGCACATCTACCTCATCACCGGCATCGTCACCTCGCGCACGTGGTTCGACAAGCTGCCGGCCGACCAGCAGGCCGTCCTTCTCGAGGAGACCGTGGCCGCGGGCAAGTGGGCGTCCGAGAAGACGATCGAGTCGCTGGCCGACTACGAGAAGAAGCTGCGCGAGAAGGGCGTGTCGGTGGTCGAGATCGACA
>CAYMXP010000161.1:0-1943 GCA_964394425.1 uncultured Chryseobacterium sp.
CGTAGTTGGCCATCGCTTTCTCATCCTCCTCGATGTGCTCCATCACGTCCACGCAGACGACCAGATCGTAGGCATTGGGAACGACGTGCTTCGTCACATCGCCGACCTCGAAGCGCACGTTCGGCCTGCCGATGCGCCGGAAAAAGGCATTGCAATCGGCCACCTGTTCCGCCTTCACGTCCAGCGCCAGGACCGGCCAGTCGGGATGGCGGGAAGCGATCCAATGGCTGTACTGGCCGAAGCCTGCGCCGGCGTCATACACGCTTGCCGGCACGGCGGGCCGCGGCAGGGTGCGCTCCCAGGCGCGCAGCTCCTTATGCACATGCCACGCGCGTAGCAGCAGCAGGTCGAGCAGGCGGTAGAAGACCTTGCGCAGGAAGGGCGACCGGTTGAAGACCGCGCCCAGCCGGCGCTTCACGGGATCGTACTGCATCGCTGGATCGCGGATGTGGGGATCGCGGATCGCAAATTGATCAATGCGCGGCGGTTACATCTGCGATCGATCACTTCTTCAAAAGCCGGTCGATCTCCTCGGCGCGGTCCAGCGAGTCGTCCAGATAGAACAACAACTCGGGTACGACGCGAAGCTGGCGTCCCAGGGTTTTGCCGAGCTCACCGCGCAGGTGATGGGCCCGTTCCTTCAGATGACCCAGCGCGGCGGGCTTGTCCTTCACCGGGAAGAGGCTCACGTAGACCTTCGCCACGCCCAGGTCGGGGCTCACGCGCACGCCCGTGACGGTGATCATGCCACCGGGCAGGAGCGAGCGGGATTCGCGCTGGACGATGCCCGCCAGCTCGCGCTGTAGCAGGCTGTTCACCTTGTTCTGCCGGATGGTATCCATCGGGGCCCGAAGGTAGCGGGGATGCGAAGCGGGCCTGCCGTCCGTTCATAACCACGCGCCTCCAATACCTTCGGCGTCTTCGATGAGGAATTTCTTCCGGATCCTCGCCTTCGGCAGGCCCTACCGGCGCTTCGCGGTGCTCAACGCGCTGTTCAACCTGCTGGGCACCGTCTTCCACCTGGCTTCGCTGCTGCTGTTCATCCCCTTCCTGCGCCTGTTGCTGGGGCAGGTGGAGGCCGTGCATCAGAAGCCCGCGGTGGCATGGAGCCGCACGGGTTTGCAGGACCTGTTCAACTGGAGCCTCACGCGGCTGATCGAGGATCGCGGGCAGCTGGGCGCCCTGCTGCTGATCAGCATCGCGGTGGTGGCGCTCTTCCTTTTGAAGAACGTGTTCCGCTACCTCGCCCTCGTGGCCATCAGCCGCTTCCGCAACAGCATCGTGCGCGACCTGCGCGCCAGGATCTACGACAAGCTGCTGGACCTGCCGCTGCGCTTCCACGGCCAGGAGCGCAAGGGCGAGCTGCTCTCGTTGATCACCAACGACATGCAGGTGCTGGAGTACTCGGTGATGTACAGCATCGAGATGTTCTTCCGCGAGCCGCTGGCCGTGATCCTCTTCATCGCCACGATGGTCACCCTCTCGCCGCAACTCACGCTCATCAGCCTGCTGCTGCTGCCGCTGAGCGGCCTGCTGATCGCCCGCGTGAGCCGCAGCCTGAAGAAGCGCAGCACGCGCGTGATGGAGCAGAGCGCCGGCCTGCTGGCGCGCGTGGAGGAGACCCTTGGCGGCATCCGCGTGGTGAAGGCCTTCAATGGGGAGGAGGACATGCGCCGGCGCTTCGCCCGCGAGAACGAACTGCTCACCCGCTCGAGCATTGGCATGGTGCGTCGGCAGGACATCGCCAGTCCGTTGAGCGAGACGATGGGCGCGGCGGTGATGGCCGTGATGGCCTACCTGGGCGGTTCGCTCGTGCTGGGTGCCGATCCCTCCCTCACCGGCGACAGCTTCCTGGGCTTCATCATCATCTTCTCCCAGCTGCTGGCGCCGATCAAGGGCTTCTCGCAGGGTTATTCGGGCATCGTGCGCGGCTCCACCAGCGC
>CAYMXP010000162.1:0-1906 GCA_964394425.1 uncultured Chryseobacterium sp.
TCACACCCCAGCCCCACAGCATCACGTAGTCGGGCCGGCTCTGGCGCACCTGCAGCCAGGCGGCCTTCTGCTCCACGCCCGGCGCCGTCACCGGGATCAGCTGCAGCTCGAAGCCGTGCATCTTGCTGCGCTCGGTGACCAGCGGAATCGGCTCCTTGCCGAACGGGCTGTCGTGATAGACGAGGGTGATCTTCTTGCCCTTGAGCTTGTCCCAGCCGCCTTCCTTCTTGGCGATGTGCTGCAGCAGGATGTCCGCCGCATCCCAATAGGTGCCGGTCAGCGGGAAGTTCCACTTGAACACCATGCCATCCGTGCTCTCGCTGCGGCCGTAGCCCGCGGTGATCAGGGGGATCTTGTCGCCGGGCGCTTTTTCGGTCAGCGCAAAGGTGATGCCGGTGGACAGGGGCTGGAACACGGTGGCACCGCCGTTCTTGCCCTTCAGGCGCTCATAGCACTCGACACCGCGGTCGGTCGCATAGCCGGTCTCGCACTCTTCCCAGCTGACCTTGACGCCATTGATGCCGCCGCGCGCGTTGACGAGCTTGAGGTAGTCGACATAGCCGTTGGCGAAGGGCACGCCGTTGGGTGCGTAGGCGCCGGTGCGGTAGACGAGCACCGGAAAGAACTGCTCCTTGGCCTGCGCCTGCACGGCGGGGCTGACCATCATGGACGAGGTCGCGGCAACGAATGCGGCCGCGAGGGCGAGGTGACGGATCTTCATCGGGGTCTCCTGGGTTGATGAATGAAGGGGAAACACGCTCACAAGAAAGGGGCTCAATGGGGGAAGGGCCAGACACGCAACTTCTGCTTGCCAATGCTCCACAGGCGCGCAAGGCCGTGCGGCTCGACGATCAGGAACCACACGATCAAGGCGCCAAACACCATGAATTCGGTATGCGCGATGGCGGCCGTGGACACCGTCAGGCCGAACAGGCCGCCCAGCAGGGGCAGGAACTGATTGAGGAAGATCGGCAGCACCACGATGAAGGCCGCGCCGAAGAAGCTGCCCATGATCGAACCCATGCCGCCGATGATCACCATGAACAGCAGCTGAAACGAGCGATCGACCGAAAACGCCGCGGGTTCCCACGAACCCAGGTGCACGAAGCCCCAGAGCCCGCCGGCCACACCCACGATGAACGAACTGACGGCGAACGCGCTGAGCTTGGCGTACATCGGCCGAATGCCGATCACGGCGGCAGCGACATCCATGTCGCGGATGGCCATCCATTCACGCCCGATGGCCCCGCGCACCAGGTTCTTCGCCATGAGGCCGAAGACGGTCAGGAAGCCCAGGCAGAACAGGTACTTGTCCACCGGCGAATCGATGGTCCAGCCGAATACCTGCAGGTTCGACACCGACACCGAGCCCGACGAGCTGTTGTTGGTGAACCATTTGATGCGCAGGAACGCCCAGTCGCAGAAGAACTGTGCGGCCAGAGTTGCCACCGCGAGGTAGAGGCCGCGCACGCGCAGGCTCGGGATGCCAAAGAAGACCCCGACCAGCGTGGCGAAGAAGCCGCCGAGCAACAACGCGGCGATCACCGGCAGGCCTTCGATGCGCACGAAGCCGTTGTAGGCCGCATAGGCGCCGACGGCCATGAAGGCGCCGGAACCCAGCGAGATCTGGCCGCAATAGCCGACCAGGATGTTCACGCCCAGGGCCGCGAGCCCGAGGATCAGAAAGGGAATCAGGATCGCGCGCAGCATGTAGTCGCTGGCGACGAAGGGTACGACCAGGAAAGCCAGGGCAATCAGCGCGAGCACGCCGATGCGGTCCTGGGCGATCGGAAAGATCTGCTGATCTGCCCGGTAGCTGGTCTTGAACTGGCCGTTTTCTCTGTAGAACATGGTCTCAGAGCTTGTGAAGTAAACGGTTCGCGTTGACCGGCGAGCCGGCTGCTGC
>CAYMXP010000163.1:0-1889 GCA_964394425.1 uncultured Chryseobacterium sp.
TGTCGAACGCCAGGTAGCTGTAGTCCAGACCAATGGCGGTTTTCCCCATGCTGATTCACCGGGTGTCCTTCCCCATGACGCTGAGCGGCGCTGTTACCGGGCTGCTCGGCGAACTGACGCTGGGGCTGCTGATCGGCTTGGCGGTCTCGGCGGTGCTGCTCGGCGTGCAGATCGGCATTCAACTGGTGAGCCAGCAGGCGGGCATCGCCCTGGGCGAAGTGTTCAATCCGTCCCTGGACACCAATCTCCCGGTGGTGGCTGAGTTGTACTACTACCTGGCGATCATGATTTTCCTGGCGGTCGGCGGTCATCGCGCGGTGGTGGCCACGCTGCTGGACAGCTTCATGGTCGTGCCGCCGTTGGGATTCAGAGTGGACGAAGACGTGGTCACGTTGGCGGTGGATCTTTTCACCGTGGCCTTCTCGCTGGCGGTGCGCGTCGGCGGGCCGATCATCCTGGCCCTGCTGCTGGGGCTGGCCACGCTGGGCTTTGTCTCGCGGGCCATGCCGCAGCTTAATCTGCTGACCGTCGGCTTCCCGGTGAAGATCTTCGTGGCCCTGCTGCTGATGGCCTGGTCGCTGACAACGTTGGAACCGCTGCTGCTGGATGCGTTCACGGATGTGATTGATGGCGTACGCAGTCACCTGGCGGAAGTACAGCCGAAGTAAAGAGGCGATTGGACGATGGCGGACACCGCACAAGATAGGACCGAGCCGGCAACCCCGCGAAGGCGCGAAGAGGCGCGCAAACGCGGGCAGGTTGCCAAGAGCGCTGATCTGACCGCGGCGGTCGTGCTGCTCGGGGCGGTGCTGGTCTTGTACGGTTACAGCGAGACGTTGATGGGGCAGATGGTGGCTCTTCTTCGACACTGTCTGAGCGACGACTCCTCCGGCGCAACCCAGATCGAGTCGGCGGTGGGGCTGCTGTGGTGGGCGGGGCGTGTGCTGGCTCAGAGCGTGCTGCCCTTGCTGGTGGTGGTGACGCTGCTGGCCCTGCTGGCGGGGTTCGGGCAGGTGGGGCCGATGCTGAGCTGGACGCCGGTGATGCCCTCGTTCGACAAACTGAACCCCATTAACGGCCTGCAACGTATGTTCAGCATGCACTCGGTGGTGCACCTGGTGATGGGCATCGCCAAGATGTGTTTGCTGTCGTTGGTGGCGTATTCGACGTTGCACAGCCGGCTGACGGGCGTGCTCCAGGCCGCGGCCCTCTCGCACCTGGCGCTGGTCGAGGTGACGCTGGATCTGCTCTTCACCCTGATGATCCGGCTGACGCTGGTCCTGCTGGTGCTGGCGATCATCGACTACCTCTACCAGCGGTGGAAGATGGAACGCGATCTGCGCATGACGCGGCAGGAAGTGCGCGAAGAACTCAAACGCATGGACGGCGACCCGAACATCAAACGCCGCCGGCGTGAAGTGCAGTTGCAGATGGCTTTGCACCGTATTCGCAAGATGGTACCCAAGGCTGACGTGGTGGTCACCAACCCGACGGAGTTCGCGGTAGCCATCCAATACGATTCGCAGACCATGGCCGCTCCTAGAGTGACGGCCAAGGGTGCGGATTACCTCGCGGCGAAGATCCGCGAATTGGCCATCGCCCACGGCGTGCCGATCGTCGAGAAGCCGCCGTTGGCCCGAGCGTTGTACAAGACGGTCGAAGTTGGCCGAGAAATCCCCGTGCAGTTCTATAAGGCCGTCGCGGAGGTGCTGGCTTATGTGTACGAACTTGCCGGACGAAGAGGCCGGCGGCAAACGGGATGACGAATTTGAGATATAAGATGCGAGATCTGAAATCTGAAATCTAAACTGTGAACTGTGAACTGTGAGATGTGAGATGTGAGATGTGAGATGTGAGATGTGAGAAAGGTTATTGAAAGCAGTGGATCT
>CAYMXP010000164.1:0-1876 GCA_964394425.1 uncultured Chryseobacterium sp.
TGCCAACCATGGCTAGCCTCGGAGCCCGCGTTCCGTTGCTTGAGGGAACTATCGGTGCGGTCGAACGGCTCCGAGAGGTCGCCGACGGGCACGCCGATTTCGAGAAGACGCTATTCGAACTACTTGTGGCGGCCAGCTATGCTGAAGCTGGCTGGAAACCGGAACTCCTGAGAGCGACCGGTCACGCGAAGACACCTGACATTCGCGCCACCGTCGCCGGCGCGGACGTGTTCATCGAGTGCAAGCGGATGTCGAAGAACAGCGGCTACCGCGAGGCCGAGCGTGAGCGTTGGTACGTCCTCGTTGAGCCGTTGGCGAAGTTCATCGAGCGCACGCGTGTGCCAATGCTGCTCCACATCACCTTTCACCGAGAGATGTCTGCTCTCCCTTATGACATCATGGCTGCTGCGCTGATTCCGAAGCTGGCCCTTGCGGTGCCCGGGGTCATCATCGACTCGCCAGACATGACAGTGAGGCTGCAAGAGGTCGATTTGGGTCCGCTCCAGGAGGAGCTTAAGGCCGTAAACCTGAAGAGCAACGGTTCGCGAATTCTCTTTCTGCTCTTTGGACACTATAGCCCGGCGATGGGATACCGCACGTTCTTCGGCGGGACAACGGATCGTCGGCGGCCCCTCTTCCTCGAGTCTGTCAACTTCGCCGCCGGCATCGCATGGTCTTGTGATGCCCCCAGAGCTCTCGCCGGCCGCGCGCGGGATGTTCGAAGGCGCCTCAAGGGAGCGATCGAGCAACTGCCTGACGGGAGTCCGGGGATCGTGCACATAGCGGTGGAGACCTATGACGGCCCCGTTGTCGAGCGTTTACGCAACGCGAAGATAACGAAGAGTCTTAGTACGCTGGAGCACAGGAAGGACCTTCGCCTAGTGCACGTGCATCTCGTGAGCTTTGAGAGCCCGCCAGACGAGACGTGGGCCGTAGAAGAAACGGTATTCTCGACGAGTTATGCGCCTGGCCTCGGTGCCGCAGCCGGCGGACGCGAACGTTCTCCCTACCGTCTGGAACGCCACCACGTGTGGAGCATTGAAGGTACAGAGAGCACGTTCAAGCCCCACACCGGCTTCGCATAGACGCGTCAGCCGGGCTGAGGACTGGACGCCTGCGCGGCCCGACTCCTCGCATCCAGTCAGACTGCGCGATCAGGCGGGCGCAAGATCGACCTTGCCAAAGGCAACTGGTGTTCCGTGCCTTGCAAGATTCGTACACCGACGAGCGTTCTCTCTAGTACGTCGACAGCTCCGCCTGTCACCGCACCGCAGTCGTCATGACTGCAGTGCCTGCCTCGTCCCCGGACCTTCAGGGCCGGCGGACCTCACCCGCGCCGCGCGTCTCAGACACGCGGTGCCCCAGGAGCACGTCATGTCCACGAAGCGCACAGAGATGGTGTCTGTCCGGATCACCCCGAACGACAAGGGCTCGCCCGTAGGGAAGCTTGCCGATGCGGAGGTGGTCTTCGAGTCCGGCGCCGGCCCGTTCAACGGGCTCAAGCTGGTCGGATTCGCCGTCTGGGAACGCCGGAACGGTGATGGCCGCAACGTCACGTTCCCGGCCCGGCAGTACTCGGTCAACGGGGAACGCCGGAGCTTCGCGCTGTTGCGTCCCGCCAAGGACGACCCCAGCGCTCAGGAGGCCGTGCGGGACCTGATTCTCGACGCGTATACCGCCGCCGACACTCAGGCCTGACCGCCTCGCACGGCCGTTCGGCCATGGTGGAACGTTATGGTCGACGGCCCTTGACGTTCGGCCGGGTTGCGCTTCAGGCGCGGCCCGGCCCCGTCGCCACACGACCCGACGGACTTCTCGAATGAGGACTGCATGGACCGCACCCAGTTTGCCGTGGCCGACCGTTCTGCACCGCCCG
>CAYMXP010000165.1:0-1855 GCA_964394425.1 uncultured Chryseobacterium sp.
GATGTCGGTGCCCATGCCGGTGTAGGTGCTCGCGCGCTGCTCGTCGGCGTCGAAGCCCCAGTGGTTGTGGCGGCCGACGATGGGGCGGTAGTCCGGTGCGGGGTAGGTCTTGAGGCGCAGGTCGCGGAAGTGCTTCTTGTCGATCGGCTTGCCGTAGCTCGTGAACACGGTGTACCAGTAGGTGCTGACGTCGTCGACCGGCACGTGCCACTGCGAGATCGTGATCTCGTCGGACATCGGGATCAGGAACGCCTGCGGGAAGATCGTGTTGGTGACGCGCACGTGGGTGCGCGCGTCGTCGAGCGGGCGCAGCGTGATCAGGCGCTGCCCCCAGGGCGTGGGCTCCACGCGGATCTCGGGGCGGTTGAACTCGCGCAGCACGCGCGTCATCGGGATGTCGGTGCCCGAGGACGCGCTGCGGAACTGGCGGCCGTACGCCTGAGAGGGGTCTTCGTCCTGGAAGTACACGTGCAGGTACGACGCGTGCGCCGGGTCGATGCCAACCTCCAGCGCCTGCAGCCAGTTGCACTCCCACAGGCCCTTGAACGCGAAGGTGTGGGAGTCGGGCGCGACGAAGCAGTCGAAGTCCGGGAACGCCGGCGGCTCGCCGGCGCCGAGGTACGCCCAGACGACGCCGGCGCGCACGACCACCGGGTACGCGCGCTGGCGCACGCCTTCGCACAGGCGGCTGCCGACCGGCTCGGCCGGGGTCTCCAGGCACTTGCCGTCGGCGTCGAAGAGCCAGCCGTGGAACAGACAGCGCAGGCCCCCGTTCTCGAGCCGGCCGTAGGCGAGGTCCGCGCCCCGATGGGGGCAGTCGCGGTCGAGCAGGCCGAAGCGGCCGGTCTCGTCGCGGAACAGCACGAGTTCCTGGCCCAGCAGCCGCAGTGCCTTGACCGGCTTGGGCAGGTCCGCGAACTCGTCGACGAGCGCCGCCGGCTGCCAGTAGCGGCGCAGCAGCCGGCCGGCGGGGCGGTCGGCCCCGACGCGGGTGATCCTGTCGTTCTGTTCCTGCGACATCATGGCGTGACCCTCCCTGGTGGCGGCGGGCGCCGGCGCGCGACTTCCGGCACGCCCCCGCTGGACTAAAGCGCCCGTTTCGGCAAGAGTTTGGCACACGTCGTGCCAACGAAGCGCAGCCCAGGGAGGCCCCATGTTGAAGACCCGTTTCACCGAGATGTTCGGCATCCAGCACCCCATCGTCCAGGGCGGCATGCAGTGGGTGGGGCGCGCGGAGCTGGTCTCCGCCGTCGCCAACGCGGGGGCGCTCGGCTTCATCACCGCGCTCACGCAGCCCACGCCGGAAGACCTCGAGAAGGAGATCCGGCGCTGCCGCACGATGACCGACAAGCCGTTCGGCGTGAACCTCACGATCCTGCCCGCGCTCAAGCCGCCGCCGTACGCGGAGTACCGCCAGGCGATCGTCGAGTCGGGCGTGCGCATCGTCGAGACCGCGGGCAACAACCCGCAGGAGCACATCGCCGAGCTCAAGAAGCACGGGGTGAAGGTGATCCACAAGTGCACCGCGGTGCGCCACGCGCTGAAGGCCGAGAAGATCGGTGCCGACGCGATCTCCATCGACGGCTTCGAGTGCGCCGGCCACCCTGGCGAGGACGACATCCCGGGCCTGATCCTGATCCCGGCCGCCGCCGACAAGGTGAAGATCCCGATGATCGCGTCGGGCGGCTTCGGCGACGCGCGCGGGCTGGTCGCGGCACTGTCGCTGGGGGCCGAAGGCATCAACATGGGCACGCGCTTCATGGCGACCGTCGAGAGCCCGATCCACCAGCGGATCAAGGAGCAGATCGTCGCCAACGACGAGCGCGCCACCGAGCTCATCTTCCGCACCCTGCAC
>CAYMXP010000166.1:0-1812 GCA_964394425.1 uncultured Chryseobacterium sp.
GGCGATCCTGGTGGTACTGGCGCTCGTGCTCCAGGGTCTCCTTCCCGACCGGCCGGCCTCGGATCCACCGGCCTGAGAACCAGGTCGCATATTCACCACGGAGGCGCAGAGAGCACAGAGGATCGCGAAGACAACACCCTCATGCCGGGCGAACGAGGCATGAAAACGGCTCCGTGACCACTGCGCCTCCGTGGTGAACTGAGATCGCGAACACGGCCTGAAAAGGAAAGAGCCCCGTCGCCGGGGCTCCATCGTCACCGATCGGTGTCATCTGCTCAAAGCTTCGCTTTCCACTCCTCGATCTTCGCCTGGTTGGTCCTCACGCTTTCCATGGCCTTCGCCTCATCGGCCAGTTTCATGCTTTCCTCCGCGGCGGCGATGGCCTCCTTGTACATGCCGTTGGCGGCATAGGCCAGCGCCAGCGTGTGGGTGTTCCAGTACTTCCTCTCCATGCTCGTGCTCTTCTTCGCCCATTCCAGGGCCTGTTCGGGATCCAGTCCGCGATCGAGGTAGAAACGTGCGCTGGCGTGGTACGCACCGTACTTCGCATCGGGCTTGGCCAGCGCCTCCTTGATGTTCGCCATGCCGCGCTTGGTGGCATCGGCCCCGATCCAGAGGCTCACCCGCGTGCGCTCCCAGCGCATGTCCAGCCGCGCCTTGTCGTCCTTCACGTCCTGGAAATCGAAGGTCAGCGTCTCGGTGAACTCGCACTCGCCGGGGACCACCTTCACCGACAGCACGTCCAGCTCCGGGTTGCGCTCATCCACGCCCAGTTCGGTGTTGGAATTGAGGGTGATGACCCAGGCTCCCTCTTCGGGAATCGCGACCATGGCGTACTTGCCGGCGGGCACCACGGTGCCTTCGATCATCAGCGGCGTATCGAAATCAATGGTCGTGGGGCTGTTGGCCCCCAGGCGCCACATCTGGCCGAAGGGCACCAGTTCACCGAAGATCGCGCGGCCCTTCACCCCGGGCCGGGAGTATTCCACCGAGACGTTGGTGAGGCCCACGACCTGCTGGACCCTGCCCAATGGGCTGGGACGCGGCAGGTCCTGGGCGTTGCACGGAAGGGTCAACACGGCCGAAGCCGCGGCGAGCAGGATGGTTCTCATGGGGATCGAAAGGGGGCCGAAGGTAGCTTCCCCGATCGCTCAGGCCACCTTCAACTGGCTCATGCGCGAGCGGTCGAACTTCTCGCGGGCGTAGCTCAGGGTGATCCGCAGATCGGCCGCGCGCTCGGCGTTGCCGGGCAGCTCGTACATCGCGTCGGTCATGATGGCCTCGCAGATCGAGCGCAGGCCGCGGGCGCCCAGCTTGTACTCCACGGCTTTCTCCACGATGAAGTCGAGCACCTTCTTGTCGAAGCCCAGCTTCACCTTGTCCATCTCGAAGAGCTTCACGTACTGCTTGATCAGCGCGTTCTTGGGCTCGGTGAGGATGCGGCGCAGGCTGTCGCGGTCCAGCGGGTCCAGGTAGGTGAGCACCGGGAAGCGGCCGATCAGTTCGGGGATCAGCCCGTAGCTGCGCAGGTCGGTGGGCGCCACGTATTGCAGCAGGTGGTCGTCATTGATGCGGGCGCTTTCCTTGCTGGCGCTGTAGCCCACGGCGCTGCTCTTCACGCGGCGCGCGATGAGCTTGTTGATGCCGTCGAAGGCGCCGCCGCAGATGAACAGGATGTTGCGCGTGTCCACCTGGATCAGCTTCTGCTCGGGATGCTTGCGCCCGCCCTGCGGCGGCACGTTCACCGTGGAGCCTTCAAGCAGCTTGAGCAGGGCCTGCTGCACGCCCTCGCCGCTCACGTCGCGCGTGATG
>CAYMXP010000167.1:0-1802 GCA_964394425.1 uncultured Chryseobacterium sp.
TGATGTCTGGTTTACGATTGCGCGCCCTTATGACGGCATGACGCCAAATTCGGCATTGGGGTTAAAAATGACTAAGGGCAACGTGAATTCCGCCTTTACGGACGCTTCCCGGAAGCGCGGCGTGCGCGGGTTCCTGCGCGGCGATCGGGGCTCGGTGCTGACCTGGTCCGCGTTTCTCCTGGTGCCGCTGATCGGCTTCATGGGGATCGGCGTCGATGCGGCGCGCGGCTACTTGGTGAAGGCGCGCCTCTCGCAGGCGCTCGACGCGGCGGCGCTGTCCGCGGGCCGGAAGACGGCCGACGCCGCGACCTCCGCGCCCGGCCAACGCGTCCTTCACCGAATCGCCATCGGTCCGTCATCGCGCTGTCGCGCGCGGGCGCGACGCTCCGTGCGCGACCACGCGACCCGGGAGACGGCGATGGAGACGACGGAACGGACGTGCGCGATCCACGACAACGGCAGCCCGGCGCCGGCGGCCGGCCGCCTCGACCGCTTCGCGGCGACGCGCGTCGACGACGCGCCGCAACTCACGGTCGCGCTCGCGACGACCGCCCGCGACATCGAGGCCGCGCAGCGCCTGCGCTACCGCGTGTTCGCCGGCGAGATGGGCGCGCGACTCGCGGGCCGCACGAGCGGGCGCGACGAGGACGTGTTCGACGCCTGGTGCGAGCACCTGATCGTGCGCGACGAGCGCTGCGGCGAGGTCGTCGGCACCTACCGGATCCTCGCGCCGGACCGCGCCGCGCGGCTCGGCACCTTCTACGCCGACACCGAGTTCGACCTGGTGCGCCTCGCGCCGCTGCGGCCCGCGATGTGCGAGCTCGGGCGCGCGTGCATCCATCCGGCGTACCGGACCGGGGCCGCGATCATGCGGCTCTGGCAGGGCCTCGCCGCCTACATGCGCGAGCGCCGCGTGCGCACGCTGATCGGCTGCGCGTCGATTCCCCTCGACGACGGCGGCGCGAATGCGCTCGCGGTCTGGCGGGAGCTCGAGCGCGCTCACCTCGCGCCGATCGAGCACCGCGTGTTCCCGCGCGATCCGTTCCCGCTCCCGAACAACACCGGCGCGGCGGCGTGCGCCTCCCGGGCCGTGGTGCCGGCGCTGCTCAAGGGTTACCTGCGCACCGGCGCGTGGATCGGCGGCGAGCCGGCGTGGGACCGCGACTTCGGCACGGCCGACCTGTTCGTATTGCTGCCGCTCGCGCGCCTCGGCGACCGCTACGCGCGCCACTACCTGAAGGCCGCCTGACCGGATGGTGCCGCGCGACGCCGACGCCGCCTCCCCACCGGCGCGGCACGGGGCCGCCGCCGCGACGCCGCCGCCACGGCGCTACCGCGCGATCTTCATTTCCGACGTGCATCTCGGCACGCCCGGCTGCCAGGCCGACGCGCTGCTCGAGTTCCTGCGCCGCACCGAATCGGACTACCTGTACCTCGTCGGCGACGTCGTCGACGGCTGGCAGCTGAAACGGCGCTGGCACTGGCGCCAGTCGCACAACGACGTCGTCCAGAAGGTGCTGCGCAAGGCCCGCAAGGGCACGCAGGTGATCTACGTGCCGGGCAACCACGACGAGGCGGCGCGGCACTACGTCGGCGTCGCGTTCGGCGGCATCGAGATCCGCGACGAGGCGGTCCACTGCACGGCGCGCGGCCAGCGGCTGCTCGTCACGCACGGCGACCTGTTCGACGGCGTCGTCCAGTGCGCGCGCTGGCTCGCCATCGTCGGGGACGCCCTCTACACGTTCACGCTGAAGCTCAACCGGCACGTCAACGCGCTCCGGGCGAGGATGGGGCTGCGCTAC
>CAYMXP010000168.1:0-1761 GCA_964394425.1 uncultured Chryseobacterium sp.
GCACGACGCCTCCGCAGTGATCCACGACGAACGTCGTGTCCGCGAGGGCCCGCGCAGTGTCGAAGAGTTCCGGCAGCTGCGGGAAGAAGAGCCAGGCGTCGTACGTCAGGCCCAGCGGGGCCAGCTGCGCGAGGCCGGCACGAAACGAAGGGGCCGACAGCAGGCCCTCGGGCGCGGCGCTGAGCGGATTGGCGAGCGACCCGTCCGCGTCCCAGGCCGTGAGGTGCCGCACGCCTCGGAACCGGCCTCGCCCGGCCTCGATGTGAGCTTCGAGGACTTCACGGACTGCCGTGCCGAGTCGCAGGTCCGCATGGCCGACGATGCCTGCGGCGACGCGCGTGCCGGCGGCGGCTCCCGTGACCTCGGCGACGAACTCCGTCTCGCCGACCGGTCTCAGGTGCTCGGGCCCGGACGTGCGATAGCGCGTCAGCGCTTGCATGTACACCGAGGCGCGGATCGCGTGGCCGGACCGGAGGTCGGCATCGTACTCGCCCGTCAGATACCGCCAGCCCGGTCGATCGTAGAAGTGGTGATGGGCGTCGACGATCGGCAGCGCCGGCTCGAGAACGTCTTCCCGACGCAGTTGCAGCCACGCTTCGCGGACGGGCAGGTAGTTCGACATGGGACGCAGTATGTCCGTCCCGACTACGAAATCCTAGACATGCAATCTTTGATCAATTGATAATTTTGCTATCAATTTCGGAGGCCCCTCGTGGAGACGAGCTACCTGAGCACCTTCGTCCTGGTCGCGGAGTCCGGCTCGATGTCCGAAGCGGCGCGCCGTCTCGAAGTCACGCCCGCGGCCGTCGCCCACCAGATCAGGCTGCTCGAACGCGAGCTCGAGACGCGCCTGCTGATCCGTGCCGGCCGGACCGTGGTGCCGACCGAGGCCGGTCATCGGCTGGTCCACACCGCGAGCGCGATCCTGCGCGACCTGCGCAACATCAAGGCCTCGATCAACGACGATGCGGCCACCGGCGACCTTCGGCTCGGCGTGATCAATACGGCGCTGCACAGCCTGATGCCCGAGACCCTCGCCGGTTTCGTCAGGATCTATCCCGAAGTCCGGATCGAAATCCGTTCCGCCCTGACGGCCAGCCTGTACGACGCCGTCGTGCGCGGGGAACTGGACGCCGCGATCTGCCTGCACCCGCCGTTCGCACTGCCCAAGACGATGAACTGGGCGCAGTTGTGCGAGGAGCCGCTGGTCGTGATGGCGCCCGCCCGCTGGAGCCGCAGCGACGCGCACACCCTGCTGCGCGAACGGCCGTTCATCCGCTTCGACCGGACCCTCGGTGGCGGACGGCAGGCCGACGCCTACCTGCGCAAGGCCGGGATCGTTCCCCGCGAGCGATTCGAGCTCAGTTCGCTGCCTGCGATCGCGATGCTCGTCGATCGCGGCCTCGGCGTGTCGCTCGCCCCGGATGCGTCGGTCCCCTGGTGGCGAAACCTTCGCGTGGCCAGGCTGCCCTTGGCGGACCAGCCGTATCGACGCCGGTTCGGCGTCGTCTGGCCGCGCGCGTCGGTGCGGACGCGGCTGATCGCCGCGCTGGTCGAGCAGGCGAGTCGGGCGGTCGCGAGGTCGAGCCGCTCGAACGCGGCGTGATCGAGCCGGCGCAACGGGCGACGACGCGCGGTTTCAGCCGCTGGCCGAGCGCTTCATCGCGATCGGGCACGAGCTGCCCGAATGAATGACCAGAAGTCGAGCCTCGGCATACACACGCCCGACGCACCGCCCTTCGCGCCGCCGCTGCTGCCGCC
>CAYMXP010000169.1:0-1755 GCA_964394425.1 uncultured Chryseobacterium sp.
CAGGACCGGTGGCACCACCGGGTACACCCAGGCAGTCCACCGTCGCGAAGGTCAGCAGTGCGTACACGAGCCTGCCCGCACCTCCGGCCGCGTTACTATCATCACAGATGTTAAGCAGCCAGGCGCCGTTGGGATTGCCGGTGAAGCCGGCAAGGGTCTGTTCCGGGGCGTAAGGGCCGACGACATTGGTGAGGTTCCCGGAAGCGGGGAGCGCCGGCGAGCCATCCTGAAGGGTTAAGACGGTACCCGGGCATGCGGCTGGATTGCCCAGGTTATCACCCGTCCCGAACCTGTCCAGCACCAGGTTGCGGGTCATGCCACCAGGCGTGGTGAGGGTGATGTCGAGGTCCGCATTGTTGGTGTGGGCCACGACCAGCTTCACGCTCATCAGGCGAACGTTGGTCGGCAAGGTCCCCATGACGGTACCCAGGCCACTGATATCGATCGGCACGCTGATGCCCGGGCAGGTGTTGTCAGGGAGTCCATTGAAAATATTGGTGACCGCCATGCAGGTGCCACCATTCGGGTAGTAGGTAACGACAACCTTGCCGTCGGCGCCATTCCCACCGGCCTGGGTGCCCGCGCTAAGGATCGATTTGCTGGCTCCTCCACCGCCCCCACCCGGTGGGGAACCTGCGGTCCCCGGCGCGCTACTTCCCCCCGCACCCCCAGCACCACCTCCCGTTGGGGCTGTACCGCCTGCGCCGCCCGAGCCGCCGGCAGTTCCATTATTACCGTTGGCTGCATTACCGCCCGATGATCCCCCGCCACCACCGAATGGAACGAAGACGAGCACTCCACCATTCGCCCCAGATCCCCCATTGAACTTTATCGTTCCGACGGATGCAGCAGCCGTTCCTCCCGCCACCCCAGTGATATTGTTGTCCACCACACTAAGGCCACCCTTGGCCATCACGGTGCCGGCGGTGCCGAACCAGGAATCACCCCCTGCAGCCGTAGTGGTACTTCCGCCGCCTACGAACACATCATAGTTGCCCGCGCTCACGGTCACGATGCTCCTCGAATACGCACCACCACCACCACCACCACTCTGTCCGTTCGAGGTCCTTGTTCCTCCCTTTCCTCCTCCACCCCAGCATTCCACCATCACCTTGGTAATACCAGGTGGGACCGTGAACGCACCAGTGTTCAGCCCTGGGGTGGTAAAGGTGGCCTGGGTCTGTGCCTGGACCGCCTCGCCCAAAGCCATCCAGGAAAGCAAGAAGAGGCTCAGGAGCCTAACGGCCCGGAACAGGCCCACGCGGGTACAGAACTTTTCCATGGGAAATGGGTTTTGCTTCGCTCAAAGTTGAACGGCAAGATCGGGATTGTCAAAAGTTTATATCGATGAACGGCGAATAGTTCTCGACAAGGGGCTGTTGAAAGCCCACGAAATGGAAAGCCCCCCGGCTGGTCCGGAGGGCTTTCATCGATCTTTCAGAAGGGCCTACTCGATGATCAACCGCTGGGAGAAGACCTTCTCCCCTGCTGTCACGGTCACCATATACAGGCCATTGGAGAGGCTGGAACCCAGTTCCATCACGTGGTTCAGGTCGCCACCGCCGGTGGTCACCTGCTCGCCCATGACCTTCCGGCCGAACAGGTCGTGGATGTCGACCTGCACCGTTGCGATCTCCATCGGCAGGCCCTCAAGCATGATGCTCAAGCGGTCGCCGCGGTTGGGGTTCGGGTAGATGTGCAGACCGGCCTCTTCCTGGATGCCCATGTTCTGGTTGCCGCCGCCCTGCACCGGAG
>CAYMXP010000170.1:0-1754 GCA_964394425.1 uncultured Chryseobacterium sp.
ATTATGACTATTATGATCTTTCAACAGAAATTAAAAAGGAACTATTAAGATTACCTGTATTAGATATTTTCATTGACGGAGAAAAAAGTCCATTAATGGTAGGACTTCAAAGAACTACGGCTTCTTTATCAAAATGCTTTGAAGGGAAAACTAAAAAAATTATTTATCCTGAGTTTGTATAAATTTTTAGTTAATAAATTTGTCATTCCTGCGAAAGAGTTAACCAAATAAAGAATAGATCGAGGTTTTCACTCTCGAAAGCGGAAGGACAGAAAAGTAAAAAAAAATAAATCTATTCAATTAACAATGCGTTTAGACGAATACAGAATTATGTGGATTTTAGTTTTATTCGATCTTCCCACCGAGACACCTAAAGACAAAAGAAACTACTCTAAATTTCGAAAAGCAATCATGAAGGATGGGTTTAATATGTTTCAGTTTTCATGCTACATGAGACATTGTATGAGCAGGGAAAATTCGGATGTCCATGTGAAAAGAGTAAAGTCCGTATTACCACCGAAAGGTCATATCGGAATCCTAAGAATTACCGATAAGCAATTCGGAGAAATAGAAATATTTTACGGCAAGAAAAGAGAAGAAATCAATAAGCCTCCTCCTCAACAGCTAGAACTCTTCTAACATTTTGAGTCTAATAAAAAAAGGAATAGAAGATTATCTATTCCTTTCCATTCTAGACAATATTTTATATCCTGATTAAGTTTCTAACTATATTATTTTTCAATGACATATTCAAATCAAGTTGTTTTTAATATTGTCAAAGAAACTTTTGAAAGCAAATCACAACCGGCGGAGGCATATCAGCTACAGGTATATAGTTGTTTTTAATATTGTCAAAGAAACTTTTGAAAGCAAATCACAACCCTCTGATTGTACTTGGGTCAATTATCTCCGTTGTTTTTAATATTGTCAAAGAAACTTTTGAAAGCAAATCACAACTTAATCGCTTCAGCTTCACGGCCGGCTTTAGTTGTTTTTAATATTGTCAAAGAAACTTTTGAAAGCAAATCACAACTATACTATGTACGGAGTCAACGATACTGCGGTTGTTTTTAATATTGTCAAAGAAACTTTTGAAAGCAAATCACAACCGTTTACTAACCAAGATGATATATTGCTTAGTTGTTTTTAATATTGTCAAAGAAACTTTTGAAAGCAAATCACAACTCAATTGTGGCAGTTGAGTTGACCTTTATCGTTGTTTTTAATATTGTCAAAGAAACTTTTGAAAGCAAATCACAACCAAATTCGGTCAGGTTAATATATGAGACAAGTTGTTTTTAATATTGTCAAAGAAACTTTTGAAAGCAAATCACAACGAATTCCACCGGAGTCTCGTCTTCAGATTTGTTGTTTTTAATATTGTCAAAGAAACTTTTGAAAGCAAATCACAACAAAGCTTTCTCAGGCCAGAGTGATGAATCAGTTGTTTTTAATATTGTCAAAGAAACTTTTGAAAGCAAATCACAACCCGGAATAGGATATGATATTAATCCGGTTGGTTGTTTTTAATATTGTCAAAGAAACTTTTGAAAGCAAATCACAACAAAGCATCTAACATAGTTTAATGAATATTGGTTGTTTTTAATATTGTCAAAGAAACTTTTGAAAGCAAATCACAACACTGGAGACCAACCTCCGCCCTCACCAGGAGTTGTTTTTAATATTGTCAAAGAAACTTTTGAAAGCAAATCACAACAGAACATAAATTATACCTGAAGCTGACATCGTTGTTT
>CAYMXP010000171.1:0-1742 GCA_964394425.1 uncultured Chryseobacterium sp.
GGACCTCAAGCAAGGCGTGGCCCATGATCGCGCTGATCTGGTTCTTGCTGCTCTGCTTCGCGCCCGATCCGCGCCCCTTGGCGACGCCCGCCTGGTCCATCGCGGCGGTGAAGTCCGCCCTCGGCCTCCAGGATGCCGCCGCACGCGTGGTGGCGGCCATCGCGCTGGGCATGGTCCTGTTAGGGATCCTCGGCATGCTGTGGATGCGCGCCTTCGGCGGCCGCCGCTTCGACCGGCGGAGCCTGACCGCGCTCGGGCTGGCTCCCTTGCTGGGCATCATCACGCTGTGGATTAGCCGCGGCTATTTCCCGATCGCCGCGCAGCTGAAGCTGGCCGTGGTCGCTACGCTGGCCGGTGCACTGGCCATGCTCCTCCTGCGCAGGAACTGGATCGCGGGGATCGCCCTGCTGGCCTTGCTCGGTCTCACCTACGGGCTCCTCACGAACTACAAGGTGAGCGACGATCTGGTCCAGGCCACGCGCAAGCAGGTCGCGCATCTCCTGCAACTGGCGCCTTCCGTTCCCGATGGCGACGAGGCTTTCCTCTCACTCACACGCGCAGGCTTCACACTGGCCGCGGAGCGATCGGCCTCCGGCGATCCGGTGCTGGAGAACCAGGCCGCCGTGCTGGCCCTCGCGCTGGTGCTGGGCGATGAGAAGCTCGCGCAGGTGGCGGACCGCTATGTGGATCCCGGAAAGATCCCCTTGTGCGAGCAGTTGCGCGCGCGCACCACGCTCCATGGTCGCGCGGACTGGAGCCGTCACTTCTGGGTGAGCGCGGGACTGGTCGTGCTTTCGGATTCGGAGCGATCGCTCAACGTGGGCATCATCAAGGAACTCAAGGACGCCAACCCCGGCGGCTCCGGCTTCTCCTTCGGCGACCTTACGGCCGACGGCGCGGGACAGCAGTTCGCCCTCGCGACCACCCGCGATGTGCCCTCCGCGGTGGCGATGCAACAACGTGTTCAGGGCGCGTTCGCCGCCTCCGATCTGATGCCCGATGCCCGCGATCTGCCCGAAGGGATCACCGCCAACGACTTCCACGAATACTATGGCGGCGCCGGCGGCGCGCGCACCGACAGCCTGGTGCAGGTGATCCGGCAGCGGCTGGAAGCGACCCCCTTGTTGCATTGAACCCCGGCAGCGCCTTCGGTCAGAACTGGAACTGGAAGCGGGTCTGAAGGAACTGCGTGGTACCCGTCAGTCCGAAGCGGTCGAGGTTGCCCACGCCGTAGTTGAACTCCAGGCGCGCGTGGTCGGTGAGGTACCAGTTCACCATGGGCGTGAGTCGCCAGAAGCGGCCGCCGTCGATCGCCCCGTCGACCAGATCGCTGTAGGAGAATTTCATCACCGCCTCCCAGGCGCCCCATCCACCCTGGAATACCGGATGGGCCGGTGAGACCTGGAGGAAGTAGCCCCCGGCGGTGTTTAATTTCCGCGTTTCACCAGTGATCAACCAACAGGCCGAAATATCGCCGCCATGAAAGACGGGGTCGCTCACGTCGAGGGCATTGACCTGTTGCACGAAGTACTCCATGCCCAGCAGCAGCGGGCCGGGACGGTAGTAGGCCTCGGCCTGGTACAGCCAGGTATCCTTCACCGGGAAGGGGTCGGTGTCCAGGAAGTACGGTGCGATGTTGAACTCGGGCCGTGAGCGTAGCCGCAGCATGCGGTCGTTGACCAGTCCATAGCGGGCGGCGCCGGCGATGTGCAACAGGGTGCCATCCTCCTCCAGGATGGGCA
>CAYMXP010000172.1:0-1742 GCA_964394425.1 uncultured Chryseobacterium sp.
TGCCCATCCTGGAGGAGGATGGCACCCTGTTGCACATCGCCGGCGCCGCCCGCTACGGTCTGGTCAACGACCGCATGCTGCGGCTACGTTCACGGCCCGAGTTCAACATCGCACCGTACTTCCTGGACACCGACCCCTTCGCGGCAAAGGATACCTGGCTGTACCAGGCCGAGGCCTACTACCGTCCCGGTCCGCTGCTGCTGGGCATGGAGTACTTCGTGCAACAGGTCAATGCCCTCGACGTGGCCGATCCGCTCTTCCATGGCGGCGACATCTCGGCGTGCTGGCTGATCACCGGCGAGACGCGAAAGTTCAACACCGCCGGGGGCTACTTCCTTCAGGTCTCACCGGCCCATCCGGTATTCCAGGGTGGATGGGGCGCCTGGGAGGCGGTGATGAAATTCTCCTACAGCGATCTGGTCGACGGGGCGATCGACGGCGGCCGCTTCTGGCGACTCACGCCCATGGTGAACTGGTACCTCACCGACCACGCGCGCCTGGAGTTCAACTACGGCGTGGGCAACCTCGACCGCTTCGGACTGACGGGTACCACGCAGTTCCTTCAGACCCGCTTCCAGTTCCAGTTCTGAGCGAAGCAGCGGCCGGGGTTCAACGCAACAATGCGCAACCATCCAGCCGTAGCCGGATCACCCGCACCAGGCTGTCCGTGCGTGCTCCGCCGGCACCACCATAGTGTTCGTGGAAGTCGTCGGCGGTGATCCCCTCGGGCAGATCGCGGGCATCGGGCATCAGGTCGGAGGCGGCGATAGCTCCCTTCAGGCGCTCCTGCATCGACACCGCAGCAGACACATCGCGCGTGGCCACGGTCGCGAACTGCTGGCCCGCTCCGTCGGCGGTGAGGTCGCCGAAGGAGAAGCCGGAGCCGCCGGGGTTGGCGTCCTTGAGCTCCTTGATGATGCCCACGTTGAGCGATCGCTCCGAACCCGAAAGCACGACCAGTCCCGCGCTCACCCAGAAGTGACGGCTCCAGTCCGCGCGACCATGGAGCGTGGTGCGCGCGCGCAACGGCTCGCACAAGGGGATCTTTTCGGGATCGACGTAGCGGTCCGCGACCTGCGCGAGTTTCTCGTCACCCAGCGCCAGCGCCAGCGCGAGCACGGCGGCCTGGTTCTCCAGCACGGGATCGCCGGAGGCCGATCGCTCCGCGGCCAGTGCGAAACCTGCGCGTGTGAGCGAGAGGAAAGCCTCGTCGCCATCGGGAACGGAGGGCGCCAGTTGCAGGAGATGCGCGACTTGTTTGCGCGTGGCCTGGACCAGATCGTCGCCCACCTTGTAGCTCGTCAGCAGCCCGTAGGTGAGACCCAGCAAGGCCAGCAGGGCGATCCCCGCGATCCAGTTCCTGCGCAACAGCAGCATGGCCAGTGCACCGGCCAGCGTAGCGACCACGGCCAGCTTCAGCTGCGCGGCGATCGGGAAATAGCCGCGGCTTATCCACAGCGTGATGATGCCCAGCACGGGAGCCAGCCCGAGCGCGATCAGGCTTCGCCGGTCGAAACGCCGGCCGCCGAAGGCGCGCATCCACAGCATGCCGAGGATCCCCAGCAGGAGCATGCCCAACGAGATGGCCGCCACCACGCGCGCGGCGGCATCCTGGAGGCCGAGGGCGGACTTCACCGCCTCGATGGACCAGTCCGGCGTCGCCAAGGGTCGCGGATCGGGCGCGAAACAGAGCAGCAAGAACCAGATCAGCGCGATCATGGGCCACGCCTTGCTTGAGGTCC
>CAYMXP010000173.1:0-1738 GCA_964394425.1 uncultured Chryseobacterium sp.
CTTGCGCAACTCGTCCGGACTCGCCTTCGGCAATTCGATTTCGACACTCTCTTCCGCGCGCTCTCTGCGGACTGTTGCCCGCAGCGCCAGGAAGCGCACCACGAAAAAGAGCAATGCCACGGCGACTATCTTAAGTATACCGTCTAATTGTAATGCGCCAAAGGAGAATGCGGTTGCCGTTTCCGCCGCCACGCCCGGTGTCGCAGCCGCAAGTTGCTGCAATTCAAACGGATGGTCGCTGATCTTCACTTTAGAAATGTCTGCGATTCCTACCGCCGATGCGACGAGATTCTGGTACGTCTCAAGTTCTTTTTTGTCGCGCGCTTTGTAAACCTTCTTGCCGGTGGTCGCTCCTTGCGCGTCCAGTTCATCTTCATATTTACCTTCGACGATTGCCGTCGCACCCGTCACCGTCACATCGCCCGGTCCGGATTCGGTAGTCGTTCTTGTGACAGACGGCTCGGTGTTGGTGAGTTGCTGCGTTTCTTTCTGCTTGTTTTGCTGGCCGCCTGCGGACTGTGCATCGCCGGGAAGATTTGCGCGGGCACCCGCGGGACCCTGTGGCGCCGATTCCGTACTGTCAGTTTGGTTGGTGATCTTATAGGTGCTGACGGCGACGCCTTTTTCGTACCGCTCTTTGGTTTCTCTTTTGGTGGTGTGATCGACATCCAGCATCACAGTGATGACACTGCGAATGCCCAACGCTTTCAAGGCATCCTCTGCCTCGCGCTTACGCTCATTTCGATACGCACGGGCAAGATCCAGTTTTGAGCTTGCGATTGAATCGAAATCGCTATCCGCGGGCGCGTGAAGCACCTTGCCGTCGGTCGTAGCCAGGTTAATGTGATCTTTCGAGAGCCCTGCGATCGATGCTGAAACCGTATTCAATACGGCCTTCACCTGTCCTTCATTCAGCGGTTGCGCGACCTCAAGGGTAACGTTTGCCTCGACGGGGAGCTGGCTTTTCTCGAATAGTTTCTCTTCGGACTCGGCAATCGACACATATGCATTGCGCACGAAGTCGAAACGCCCTAGCAACTGCTGCAATTCACCGGACTTCGCGCGAATCAGGTTAATCTTGTTCGTGAACTCGGTCGACATGAGGTTTGCCGAATCGAAAATTTCAAAACCGGGCGATGACCCCTGCGATTTCACAAGCCCCGCGCCGCCGATCTTCACCATCATGTCGCTGCGGTGCTGCAATGGAATCTTGATTGTCGAACCAGCTGCGTCCAGTTGCCAGGGCACGGCTTCCTGATCGAGACGGCTCTGCACGGCAAGCATGTCTTGCGGGGAGAGATTTCGATACAGCTCGACGTACTGCGGACGGCTGCCAAGCGTGACCATCGCCGCGATGATTGCCACGGTGAATATGAACGCCACAGCAACGGTTACCCGCGCGCTCGCGGAGAGGCGTTCCCACGCCAGCACGAGGCCGGCGAGAAACTGTCGTAAAAACTGCAACACGGCTGTTCCCCTATTTAGTGCGTTTCAGCGCTACCGACTTGGATTGCCGAATTCCGCTCCGGCCCTTTGTTGCGCCTGCGCACCAGCAGGAACAGGTGATCGTAATAGTTTCGACTCAGTTGTGAGGCCCAGCGCCCGCGCGGGAAACAGCCCATCCTGCACGAATGCCAATCGGGTCAATTCAACTGTCAACTCCGCGCGCTTGGTGGCCGGCACCATCACAGTCTGCCCGCCGTCCAATAGAACATACGGCACGTGCCGATTCTCAAGG
>CAYMXP010000174.1:0-1720 GCA_964394425.1 uncultured Chryseobacterium sp.
GCATGGTCAACCGCCCCGCGTCGCTCGACACGATCGTCGCGACCAACCTGCACGCCGACATCCTGTCCGACCTCGCCGCCGCGCTGGCCGGAAGCCTCGGGATCGCGCCGACCGGCAACCTCGACCCGGAGCGCCGCTACCCGTCGATGTTCGAGCCGATCCACGGATCGGCGTTCGACATCATGGGCAAGGGCATCGCGAATCCGGTCGGCACGTTCTGGTCGGTCGCGATGCTGCTCGAGCACCTCGGCGAGGCGCGCGCCGCGCACGGCGTCATGTCGGCCATCGAGCAGGTGACGGCGGACCCGAAGCTCCGGACGCGCGACCTCGGAGGAAGCGCGACGACGAGGCAGGTCACCGACGCGGTGTGCCGGCGCATCGTCGATGGCACGAGCGACGTGCGACGCTGGAGCAACGCCGGTTCCACCGCCGGCGACGACCGAGTCCCCGTTCGAGCACTCCCGGCACCATTCCCCGATGGCAGGTCTGGGGGGCTCAGCGCCCTTTCGTTGCCGCGTGCCAACCCCACAAGGTGCGCAGCCAGCCCCACAGCGTCGCGAGCCCGACGAGCGGCCAGATCAGCAACAGGTCGACGCGGATGTCGGCCTCCGGGCTCTTTACGAGCACCAGCCACTCCCAGCAGGCGTACGCGAGCCACAGCAGGGCGGGGACCCACATGACGTTGCCCGTCGGCGACCCGCGCATTGCAGTCATGCCGATACCGGCCCAAAGGCCAAAGTGGAGCATCGCCACCGCGAATATGTGAAGCGGATGCGCCACCAATACGCGGGCAACGACCTCGACCATCGCTTTTCACCGACTGAACGTTGAAAGCCTCGGTATTCGCCGGACCGTTCAAGCCCATCGGCGCGGTGAAGACAAACGCTGCTAGTTCGCTTCTACGTCGAGACGGAAGGCTTGCCCACCCTCTTGCCAACGGAAGCTGGCTTCGCCATTCCCGCGGTCGCGCATACGGACCTCAGTCGGCCCGTGCAGACACGACGACCCGTCGCGCTGACAGGCGACCTTCCAAGGCTCGGCCGTTCCCATTCCAATGGTGATCAGGATGCTGCCATACTGCGTTGTCTCCTGAGTGATCTTGCACGGTCCGTTGTATATCACCTTTTGAGCGTTGATATTCGCCAGGTGGCAGAAGCCGCTGTCACGAAGCTTTTGAGCCAGTGCGGTTCCCGGCTCCCCGACGAACAATGCGACGCCCAAAGCGCAAGCGGCCATCAGCCCGGCATTGAAATGCTTCATACGAACCTCCTCATGAACTCGATTGGTTGTCGCGCGTCTTGCACAAAGACGGTCTCTTGCACGGAGCAAAAAGCCGCCTGTCTGCCACTGGGCACGCGCAGCATGTCGGGGCCGCGTCGCGCAATTCGCCGCCGGCGCCGCCGCGTTCAGCCGCCCGATATCACGGCTTGTGGAATCTGATAGTGCTCGTAGTCGTTGACCTCGATCGTCCACATGTCGTCGGCCTTCGACGCCTTGACCTTCTCGTTCCCGCTGGTCACCTTGTTGCCGATGAACGTGAGGACGCGCTCGAGGCCACCCGCAGGCTTGATGTGAACTTCCGCGTTGCCCGGCTTGCCGCGGATGACGCCGAACTCGCACTGGGCGGACCCCATGGGCGCGCTGCCCATCGCGCAAGGGAGCGGCCCGGTGGCGTGATACCCCGTGCCTGTGGTGCCACCGTCCCGTTCTCCGACCCCAA
>CAYMXP010000175.1:0-1718 GCA_964394425.1 uncultured Chryseobacterium sp.
ACCTGCGCGAGCAGGGCTACACCGCCAACCAGGTGGCCGCCGTCCTCGACGCGCGGCCGGATGCGATCGCCGACCTGCCGGCGCGCCTTTCCGCCGTGCAGGCGTTCGCCGCGCTGCCCGAGGCCGCCGCGCTGTCCGCCGCGAACAAGCGCATCGTCAACATCCTGAAGAAGAGCGGCGGGGAGGCCGCGGCTGCCGTCGACCGTGCGCGGCTCGCCGACGGCGCCGAGCAGGACCTCTATCACGCGTTCCAGCGGCTGGCGCCGCAGGTCGAGGCCGACTACGGCAGCGGCGACTTCACCGGCGCGCTGAAGGCGCTCGCCACCGCCAAGCCGGCGGTCGATCGCTACTTCGACGACGTGATGGTGATGGCGGACGACCCGGCGATCCGCGCCAACCGCCTCGCGCTGCTGCGCGGCGTGGCGGCGACGATGAACCGCGTCGCCGACATCTCCAAGCTCGCCTGACGCGATGGTCCAGCTCGCCTCCGAGGCCGTCTCGCCGACCCGCGCGGTCAAGCTCATCATCCTCGACCGCGACGGCGTCATCAACCAGGACAGCGAGCACTTCATCAAGTCGCCGGACGAGTGGCGCGCGGTCCCCGGCAGCCTGGAGGCCATCGCCCGCCTGAACCACGCCGGCTACCGCGTCGTCGTCGCGACCAACCAGTCGGGCATCGGCCGCGGCCTGTTCGACATGGCGATGCTGAACGCCATCCACGAGAAGATGCACCGGGCGCTCGCGCACGCCGGGGCCCGCGTGGACGCGATCTTCTTCTGCCCGCACACGGCGGACGCCAAGTGCGAGTGCCGCAAGCCCAGGCCGGGCATGCTGGTCGAGATCGGCAAGCGCTTCAACGCGGAGTTGACGGGAGTGCCCTGCATCGGCGACTCTTTGCGCGACCTCGTGTCGGCGGACGCCGTGGGCGCGGAGCCCATGCTGGTCCTGACCGGAAAGGGCGAGAAGACGTTGCGCGAAGGCAACTTCCCGAAGAACACCGTGATCTTTCCCGACCTGGCCTTCGCCGTGTCGGCGCTGCTCGCCGGCGACTAGCGGCTCGCGCGGAAGGACCACGCGAATGCACGCCGCCGCCGGGACCGCCCGATGACCGAGGGGCCCGCGCCGGTGTTCTCGGCCCTGCGCTCCATCGCCTTCCTGCTGTTCCAGCTCGTCGTGACGCCGCTCTACGCGTTAGCGATGGTCGCCACGTTCTGGCTGCCCCCCGTCCCCCGCTACCGGATCGCCGCCCACTGGTGCTGGCTCAACCTCGTGGGCGTGCGCGCGCTCTGCGGCATTCGCTGGCGCGTGGACGGCCTCGCGAACATCCCCGCCGACACGATGGCGGCGCCGCACATCGTGATGTCGAAGCACAGCTCGACGTGGGAGACGCTGGCGCTCAACCTCTATTTCCCGCCGCTCGCGTTCGTCGCCAAGAAGGAGCTGCTGTCGATCCCGTTCTTCGGCTGGGGCTTCCGGCTCGCCTCGCCGATCACGATCGACCGCAAGGCGGGGACCGACGCGATGGACCAGATCGTCGCGCAGGGCCGGGAGCGCTTCGGGCAGGGCTTCTGGATCGTCGTCTACCCCGAGGGCACGCGCATCCGCGCCGGCCGGCGGGCCAAGTACAAGACCGGCGGCGCACGGCTCGCGATCGCGATGAACGTCCCGATCATTCCGGTCGCGCACAACGCCGGCTACATCTGGCCCAAGGGGGTCTT
>CAYMXP010000176.1:0-1715 GCA_964394425.1 uncultured Chryseobacterium sp.
GGTCAAGGTCTTGCAGACCGACAAAATGGTGCTGATCCTGGACGACGAAACCGTCAAACTAACCATCAGAGTCCCCACCGACGATGCCACCTACACGGTCGAAATGAGCAAGGACGGCATCGTCCTGACCGCCGACCAGGTCACGGCGACCGTTGCCAAGGACAGGATCGAGCTCAAAAAGACCCCGTGCACGGTCGAGGTCGCCGATGACATCACGGCCAAAAAGGCCGCAGCCAGTGTCACGATTTCTGACAGCATTACCAGCAAAAATGGCGGCGCGTCGATCGAAGTGGCTGCGGCCAACATCGATCTCAAAAATGGCGCCTCGAGCATTGCCCTGTCTCCGGCGACGGTGTCGGTCAACAACGGGGCGTTGGAGGTGATGTAACCATGCCTGGATACCTGCTGCACGTCGGAGCCATCGTCCAGTGTGCACACGGCGGCATGGCGCAGCCCACCGTACCCAACCCGCGCGTCAAGGTCATGGGGCAGCCCATCGTCATGCAGCCTGGGCCGTACGTGATTGCTGGTTGTGCCTTTCCACCGCCGCCGGTGGCCAACGGCCCGTGCGTTACCGCTACCTGGGTGATGGGGGCGGTGCGCGTCACCGCCAATGGCATGCCGGTTCTGCTGCAGGACAGCCAGGCGATTTGCACGCCGACGGGGACGCCGTTGATGGTGGCGATGACGCAGATGAGAGTCAAGGGATTTTAGATTTTGGATTTTGGATCGATTTTGGATTGGGGTGATTTGAGATTGATTGGGGGGAGTATGCAGGTATCTTATCCATATCGGGTCGAGGGGTCAGGGAGGACGGCGAGTGATGACGATACGAACCGCCACATCCGGGCGATGATCGAGCAGGTGCTGTTCACCACGCCGGGGGAGCGGGTGAACCGGCCCGATTTTGGCAGCGGTTTGATGCAGTTCGTGTTTGCGCACGAGAGTGCCGAGACCCTGGCCGCCGCGCATTTCCTGGTCCAGGGGGCCCTGCAGCAGTGGTTGGGCGATATCATCGATGTCGAGGATATAGAGGTGCGCACGGAAGAATCTGCGCTGCATGTAGTAGTGCGGTACACGGTGCTGCGCACCAACCAGGCGCATACGGTGACGTTCATGTCGTGAACGCAAGCCTGGCGTTCACGCCTGGCGCTCAAGCGCCAGGCTCAGAGCTAAAGCCCGCTCAAGCGGGCTGGCGTCGCACAACACCCAGCCGGCTTTAGCCGCCTTGAGCTTTCAGCCTGGACCTTGAGGTCCAGGCGGCTTAAGCGGGCTGAGTAGACTGCGCTGGTTTCTGAGCCGGCTTTGGCCGCCTTGAGCTTTCAGCCTGGACCTTGAGGTCCAGGCGAGACCGGCGCTCAAGCGCCAGGCTCAGAGCTAAAGCCCGCTCAAGCGGCCTGGCGTCGCACAACACCCAGCCGGCTTTAGCCGCCTTGAGCTTTCAGCCTGGACCTTGAGGCCCAGGCGAGACCGGACGAGACACAATCAATGACCGAACCAGTTGACAACCATCTCGAAATCGATTACCTGGCCAAGGATTACGCCAGCTTCCGCCAGCTGATGCTGCACCAGCTGGGCATCCTGGTGCCCGATTGGAGCGAGTTGCACCCGGCCGACCTGGGCAATGCCCTGGTCGAAGTCCTGGCATACGCGGCCGACTACCTGATCTATTACGAGGACGCGGTGGCCACCGAAGCCTATTTGGGCTCCGCGCG
>CAYMXP010000177.1:0-1686 GCA_964394425.1 uncultured Chryseobacterium sp.
TCGACGAAGCCATGGCCGACATCGACCGTCTGATCGCCCGCTCGAATGCGTCGCCTGCGAACGAATGACCCGGCAGGTCGAGCACAACGCGAAACGCGGGATGGGCAAAGCGCCGGGTCAGCAGCTTGTGCAGCAGTCTCGGATCTCCAAGGCAATCCTCCCAGGGATCAGGACGCCCGGTCGCCGGGACCACGCTATCATCGGCCATTCCGCACTGCTTGAGATAGAACAGGGCATCCTGGAATCCACGCAAGCAGGTCAGCGGAGTTTTCGCAGCACTGACAATCTCGACTGCGTAGCGGCGGCGCACCTCGCTCGCCAGCACCGCGCGCTGTCGGCGCAACATTTGCGCCGCATGCACCGCGGGGTAGTTCCGCCAGGCCTGCTCAAGCTGCTGTCCGGCGACCTCCAGCACGTGGCGTTTGCGGCCAAGCTGACGAAAGCCCACCGCTGTGATCGCAGCCGCGAGATCCGCCACACCAGGCACCGAGCCGCGAGGAGCTCGCCTTGCCGGGCCACACGCCGGCTGCGCATCGAAACGGAACATTCGGTCCACCCGTTCGGCTTCCGCCACATTGCTGCTGTGCAGCGCCGCCAGCAACAGGTGGCGCGAAGGCGCAAAATGGTACCGGTTGCCGATCAACGCCGCCATGTATCGCCGTGAAAACGCGTAAGCGCTGGGTTCGCTACCGCGCAGGTGTGCGCGGGAAATGACGAGATTCCAGGCGAGGCGAGTGCTGACCAAGGCAAACCGCGCCATCTGCTCGCGCGTCCGGTCCACCGTCTCCTCCAGCAGCCGCTGCGCCGTCATCGAGCGCCCCAGCGCCATGATGCTTCGAAGGTCGGTCAGCAGCAGGTCGTGGCGCTCGCAGCGCAGGGTAACACGCAGGATCCAGCTGCGTTCGATCCGCCACGGCGCGCCGCTTTCCAGCCAGTCGAGCCAGCATTGCGGGCACCCGATCGAGCGCAGCGCCGGGGGCAGCAGGTCACCGCGTGGACAGCCCACGAAAGTCCTCAGAACTGCCTTCTCGGGCAATGCCGTGGCCCAGGCCAACCGCTCGACCATGATCCTGTGCCGGTCTGCGGCGCCATCGGCTGATGAGGCCAGGTCACGCGCAGCGCGGGCTCTCTCGATCCCAAGATAGCCGAACAGCGCCTTGCGCGTGGTTTCATGCCGCGCGGCGAGGCGCTGCAGCCAGGATTCAAAGCATTCACCCGCCAAGGGCCTGACCCGGTAGGCCAGCGGCTCGATCTCGCTTCCGCCCATTCCGGCCCCCATCCCGGCACTCAATCCGGGCTATAGGGGGTAAAGAGCTGCAAGGCCTTGCTGATATCGTCGTGCGTCACCAGCACGCGATCGTGCCGCTTCGCGACCTTTGCCGACCAGTGCAGGATCCGCTTGAAATTGCCGGTTACCCCGCCGCTTTCGCGCCAGATCCGCTCGGCGAACGCGGGCTCGGCGAGATGTTCGGGCTCGGCCATGTCCATCCCGCGCGCCAGCGCCCTGATCAGCCGCTGCGACGGCTCTCCTGGCTCCCACAGCGGCAACTTAAGCATGATCGAACGGAAGGCGAGCTCGACATCGTCGGCGAATATCTGGCGGGCGACATCAAGCCCGGCCACGACCAGCGGCACGTTGCCTGCGCTCATCAGGAAACGGAACGCATCGAGCGTATCGCGCCGCGC
>CAYMXP010000178.1:0-1663 GCA_964394425.1 uncultured Chryseobacterium sp.
AATTTGACCCTAACTTTTCCACTTTCTATTGGTTGTGCAATGGTCACCCGTGTTATACGTTCGTTCACTATCCTTTTGGAGGAACATAACCTACATGCAATGTTTGAATCAATTTGGCAAAGTGAATAAGTCTCTTTTCAGAAAACATAGCCCCAACGACTTGAACTGCAATAGGCAGTCCTTTTTCGTTTAAGCCCAAAGGAATAGTTAATGCTGGATGGCCTGTTGCATTGAAGCACATTGTATAATGAAAATGATCCCAATATTCCATTTTAACACTATCTACCATCATGGGCTTATGTTCAAGGTTTTTTACAATTGCAGGCCCAGGAGTTATTGGAAGTATCAAAAAGTCATACTTTTTATAAAATTGCTCCATTACTGCCCTAAGCGTATCTCGCCTGATAAGAATATTGGCATACTCCTTTTCATCAACATCACCAATACGATTAATTCCTTCACTCAAATCTATTTTTAGCGAAACACCGCTATTAAATTCATGTTTAACCAGTTGCCGTATTATCCACGGTTGTTTCGCAAATATCATGTATGCCATCAGAAGCATGTGCATTTGTCTCATTTCAACGAAAGTTTCGGGTTGAGCATTTTCCATTGTTACACCGCTGGCTTTTAGTGAATCTACAAGCATTTGAAGCTTCTGCTTCACAGTAGTAGAAATGGGAATTTTATCGTTCCCGAAATGCCATTCATCGAAATAGGCAAGTTTGTATTGTGATAAGTTTTTACTCTCATCCACTAGTAGCCATTTATTATTATTGTACCAGGGTTTTATCATAGCAGTCCATCCAAGCTCAATGTCTTCTATATTTCTCGCCATAGGACCCGCAACAGCCATACAGAAATATTTGCTAATATCAGTTGTGTCAGGAGAAGATCCGTATTTCTTTCCCATGCTCCCTTCTGTGGTTTTTAATCCGTAGATACCGCAAAACCCTGACGGAAGCCGAATACTTCCGCCCATATCCCCTCCGAGACTTAATGGGCAAAATCCTGAAGCCACAGATGCTGCTCCGCCTCCTGTACTCCCACCCGGGGTACGTGTTGTGTCAAAGGGATTACTTGCTTCAGGATAAATGTCGCCGTTTGTTTGCATATCAATAAGCATTCTGGGCACATTTGTCGTACCGAGGATAATTGCCCCTTCGTTAAGCCATGCATCAACCACAGAGGCGTTGCGAGGAGCGATGAAACCTTGAAAATTTTCTGAATTCCATGTGCAAGGTTTGCCCTTCACCCAAAATTCTTCTTTGATGCATACCGGCACCCCATGTAATAAACCGAGAGATTCACCTCGTTCAACTTTCAGGTCGGCTTCTTTGGCAGCGGCAAGCGCTTCTTTTTCAAAAAGCCACACGAAAGCATTTGTCTTGTAGTTGTTGTTCTTGATATAATTGATGAGTTCTTGAGTTATCTCGACAGATGTTGCTTTTTTGTTTTTAATCAACGTGGCAAGCTCAGTGGCTGACTTGAAGATAAATTTCCCTTCAACAGGAAATTCAACTTCTGGCTTGCTAAAAAGTTCCGACTGAAGTACAGTCGGTTTTCCCACTGGTTTCGGCATTTGGGAGCAGATGTAAATCCCGGCTCCAACAACAATCAGAATCAGAGAGCCTAAAGCCCACCCAATCCATTTTAATATTTT
>CAYMXP010000179.1:0-1655 GCA_964394425.1 uncultured Chryseobacterium sp.
GAGGAGCTTGTCTTACGTAGATAAAGCCTGCCTCTCTCTTCGGCAAACTCCACCTCACTGCCGGGAACAATTCCAGTCTTTTCCCGAAGATGCATTGGTATCGTTACCTGGCCTTTGGTCGTCACGCGCATGCCGCACCTCCTGTATTACTTGTAATACTCTTACAAGAATAATGTGTCGAAAGCAGGGAATCAAGTGAGGGGCAACTTAGGACTTCGGAGCGGTTGCCGTGGATCGCGTCATGACTCGGATGATAAACCCGAACAGGGCTATGACCAGCCCGAGAAGAACACAAAACACTCCGCCGAAAAAGATGCCCACGGCGAGTTCACCGGACCGCATGAGGCGGCCAACCGCTAGAAAGATGATTCCAAACCCTGTGAGTAGCAATCCCGTCAAAGCGTAGTTTTGACGTTGGTAGGTGATACTGGTCGCGGCGATGCTGCTCATGATGGCGGGTACGTCAGCCTGTGAACCGACAAGTGCTGGATTTTTCTCCAGCTTTTCCAAAAAGGCAATGCGGACGCGGTAGTCCAACCACGCCCGAACCAAAACCTGCGCGACCCCGTACGCGAGCGTAACGAGAATCAGCAACAGCGGTATAACTAAAAAAAGTGTCCCCACGCTGGAGTTGCCCTGATAAAAATGGGTCCGGCGGGACGTTGGGGTCGAGTGGAACAAGAAAAGGAGGTTTTTTTGTTACGCTGGATCTGGCCCTACCAATCACGTCCCGCCGGGCAGCAACTACACCTTCAACTGTAGAGCATCGGTGTTCTGCTTCACCGCAGCCTAAGAATCGAACTGTTTTGCCGGTATTACCGGCTTCATTGAATATGACCCCGGCAACTATATCCGGGTTTCACCCTACTCCCCACCCGGATTATCCCTAGCCCCTGTAGCGACTTAGTGAAACCCGACCGCCCTGACAACGGTCAAATTGACTGATGAGTCCTAACCTGAAAAGTGTCTTGACGGCCCTCGCACTGGCGGCGATTCTACTTACGGTCAGCGTGCGCCTCATCGCACCCAAGCTCCCTCCCCTAGTAGGTCGGGCCGATGTCCAGGAAACACGCGACTTTGCACACGCCAATGTGGATAGCCTCAAGCTCGACAGCACCGACGGCATGGTGATCATCACACCGGCCGCCGGAAGCTCCATTACGGGTAGCGCCATTATTCGGGCGTTTCGTCGCGGGGACACCACCGAGGAACAGCTCAGGGAATATGTCGCGAGCCTTGTGCAGATACGCGAGGAGCAGGGCGCGCTCGTGGTTCTAACGGAGCCTGGCCCGCGTCCGGCCGATTACGACCTCTTTGTCCAATATGAAATAAATGTTCCCGAAGGAACAAACTTGGAAGTCACCAGTAACAACGGAAACGTCTGGATCCGGCCCGGTTGTGGCGACGTTAAAATCGCCGGTCGCAACAGCGACATCGATATTGCTAAGCCACTAGGCAGCGTCCACGCGGAAAGCGTGAACGGCCGCATCCAACTCGCCGAGGCGCCCTCAGGCGGTACCTTGCGCACCGTCAATGGCGACGTATATGCCGAAGTCGCCGGTGGCAAGTTGGACGCCACGACCGACAATGGCGTGATCCACGCCAAGCTTCTTGGCACTTCCGTTGAAGAAGCCTCGCTGACCAGCCAGAACGGC
>CAYMXP010000180.1:0-1647 GCA_964394425.1 uncultured Chryseobacterium sp.
GTCTTCAACGATCGCCACGTGCAGTTGTGCATAGGCAGGACGCGAACCTGCCAGCCCTTTCAAGGTCTGTCCCAAGACTGCTACTTCGTCCTTCACCTGCTTCAACCGGCTCTGGATATTGACACCCGTCAGCAGAGAGAGCGACAGGTGCGTCTCGGCCAATTCACCCCCGGTCCGCCGGTGCAGGTCGAAATCCGCTGTATATTCCCCATCCGCCAAATCGGCAGGCTTCCAGACAAAGCGCGCAGGGGCAGCGTTCTTCGATAAATCGACCTGCGCTTCCCCTCGATGGATGGGCGACCCTTTCGGATCCTGGATCGTCAATACCAGGTGGGTTTCGTCCCAACGCTCCTTCGCGTCCACCTTGCATTCAAACATGACTTCGCCCGGCAGAGCATGCTCCGTAGCGAAGGAGGGACGCACCGTTACCTGACCGGTGCTACGTTCCGATTTTTGGGCAATCCAAAGGCGTTGCTCGGCCAGGTTCTTTACGGGTGCTTGGGCGGTTGCAAGGCAAGCAAACGCAACCAGCGGTAGGAGACGGAAGATAGAGCGCACCATATTGATTTCCTTCCCAGAGAGGAATGCATACGCTGCTGTATTGTAGAGTGACAGATTGATCCTGTCAAAGGGTAGAACGCTTGACTGCTGTAAAGCGTTGACTTATCTACCTCTTGAAATATTCCCGGCTTCCGGGCGACGTGTGTTCTAGCGACTATAAATTCATACATAACAAATATTTATGCCGATAAATGATCGAAATACCGTCAAGAATTTTCTGATAGGCAAAAAGCTCCATCTGGTCGCACAATTCGCATACTACAGGTTGTGATACCTATGTCTTTTGTCGGTATATAGATACAACCCCTGCGGGGGATTTGGAAATTCTTTTTTCCGCGTTTGGGGAAACTTTGCTGGAACCGCAGGTATACAGCCTGAAGAAGTTGGTCGTAAACCGGTAGGTTTAGGGCCATTTTGCAGGGGAATTAACGAAGGAAGAGGCACAACCGGCGACTTTTTGATACGCGGCGCGGGCGATCCAAGAGGTTAAATAAACTCTTGACAGGCTTGACAAGTTAGTTAGCTGATCGCTACGCTATTGACTGGGACGGGTGAGCTTCCAGCAAATGCGCGCCGCAGTTTTCGGAAGCGCAAAGAGGTGCTGAGCCATGAAGACGAGTAGTACCACACGCGCGGCCATGTTGGTCGCAATGAGCGCCACGGTGGCGTTTGCACAATTGGTTTCGATTCCAGCCGATCAGGTGGATTCAAAAAAAGTATTCTGGGGTTCGACCGCTGGCTTCGAGAAGGCCGGCGAGGTCGATTATGACGCCGTGCTTAAAATAACGCCCGAATGCAAGCAGATGAAGAAAGACCGCATCGAGCGCGGCACGGGTAAGTATTGGATTCTTTTGAACCAGGCTACCGATCGCGCCACGCGCGCGATCACCGAAGTGGGCCAGGACACGGAATACGACCTGATCGCCCAACGTGGATACTTGGCCTCCCTCACGCCGGCAATCCCTGCCGACGATGTAACGACTCTGGTTGTTTCCAAGGTCGAAGGCGCCGCAGAAGTCATCGCCAAGGCAAAGAAGTCCAAGGACGATAAATCCGAGGACAACGGTACGCGCACAGCCAAGAACG
>CAYMXP010000181.1:0-1640 GCA_964394425.1 uncultured Chryseobacterium sp.
CGCAGCTGGGGCGACAAGGTGCGCTGGGCCATGCAGGAGAACACGCCCGGCTTCTTCCCGTACACCGCGGGCATCTATCCCTTCAAGCGCCAGGGCGAGGACCCCGCGCGGATGTTCGCAGGCGAGGGCGGTCCGGAGCGGACGAACAAGCGCTTCCACTACGTGAGCCAGGGCATGCCGGCCAAGCGCCTCAGCACCGCCTTCGATAGCGTGACGCTCTACGGCAACGATCCCGGTCGTCGTCCCGACATCTACGGCAAGGTGGGCAACAGCGGCGTGAGCATCTGCTGCCTCGACGATGCCAAGAAGCTCTACAGCGGCTTCGACCTCAGTGCGCCCACCACCAGCGTGAGCATGACCATCAACGGTCCCGCGCCCATGTTGCTCGGCTTCTTCATGAACGCGGCCATCGACCAGAATTGCGAGAAGTACATCCGGGAGCACGGGATGGAGAAGGAGGTGGAGAAGAGGATCAACGAGATCTGGGGGAAGCGGGGGATCGCGCGGCCGAAATACGCCCTCACCCCCGGCCCCTCCGCTGAATACGCCCTCACCCCCGACCCCTCTCCAAAGGAGAGGGGAGAAGAGCGCGGCTATTTGACGGGGGATCCTGCCACCGCCGGTCTGCTCGTGCCGCACTCAAAAGTGATGCGTCACGAGCCCACCGAAGCGGAGAACAAGCTCTGGCAGGTCATCCGTGGTCATGCGACTGGCGGTCGCATTCGGCGGCAGCACATCATCGACAACTACATCGCCGACTTCGTTTCGCTGCCCAAGCGGCTGGTCATCGAGGTGGACGGTGATATCCACGACCTGCAGAAGGAAGAGGACGCCGCGCGTACGGCGCGACTGAACGAACTGGGGTTCGAGGTCATCCGCTTCCGCAACGAACAGGTTCTTGCGGATGTGTTCAAGGTCAAGAAAGCGATCATCGATGTGTTGAATTCAAGACCGGATGTTACCGAGGGTGCATCCCCCCCCTCTCCATCGGAGAGGGGGCCGGGGGGTGAGGGCGCATTACCCGCAGGCAACAACGGCCTCGGCCTCCTCCTCCTCGGCATCACCGGCGATCAAGTCCTCCCCGCTGACGTCTACGCCAAGATCAAGGCCGACACCCTCGCCCAAGTGCGCGGCACCGTGCAGGCCGACATCCTCAAGGAGGACCAGGCCCAGAACACCTGCATCTTCAGCACCGAGTTCGCGCTGCGGCTCATGGGCGACGTGCAGCAGTACTTCATCGACAAGAAGGTCCGCAACTTCTACAGCGTCAGCATCAGCGGCTACCACATCGCGGAGGCCGGCGCCAACCCCATCAGCCAGCTCGCCTTCACCCTGGCCAACGGTTTCACCTACGTGGAGTACTACCTCAGCCGGGGCATGGACATCAACCACTTCGCGCCCAACCTGAGCTTCTTCTTCAGCAACGGCATGGACCCCGAATACGCCGTGATGGGCCGCGTGGCGCGCCGCCTCTGGGCCAAGGCGCTCAAGCACCGCTACGGCGCCGACGAGCGCAGCCAGATGCTCAAGTACCACATCCAGACCAGCGGCCGCAGCCTCCACGCGCAGGAGATCGACTTCAACGACATCCGCACCACGCTGCAGGCGCTCTACGCCATCTACGACAACTGCAACAGCCT
>CAYMXP010000182.1:0-1638 GCA_964394425.1 uncultured Chryseobacterium sp.
CCAGCACCATCCACAACATCGAGCAGATCGACCGCGGCTACCAGCGCATCGCCGAACGGCTCAACGCCATCGGGGCCCAGATCGAACGGGTGGATTGAGGGGGGCAGGATCCCTCGCGGCATTCCAGAATGGCATGATGATGGCGAAGCGCGCCACAGCATCCCCCTATTTTCGCGCCGTGGAACTCCGTCCCCTCATGAACAAGACCCGCATCGCCCTGCTCACCGCCGTCGGCCTGCTGGCCGTCTATGGTTTCACCACCCGCCTGGGCGGCGGCGACCCGAAGATCGGCACCAACATCGGCGACAAGGCCCCCGAGCTGGCCTTCATGAACGCCGACAGCACCAAAGTGCTGAAGCTCTCCGAACTGAAGGGCAAGTACGTGCTGATCGATTTCTGGGCGAGCTGGTGCGGTCCCTGCCGCCGCGAGAACCCCAACGTGGTCTCCGCCTACCAGAAGTACACCCAGGCGAAATTCAAGGACGGCAAGGGCTTCGAGATCTACAGCGTGAGCCTGGACAAGAGCCGCGTGGCCTGGAAGCAGGCGATCGCCACCGACAAGCTGACGTGGAAATACCACGTGAGCGACCTGAAGGCGTGGGGTTCCGAAGGCGCCCGCCTCTACGGGGTGAATTCCATCCCCGCCAGCTTCCTGATCGACCCCAACGGCATCATCGTGGGCCGCAACCTGCGCGGCATGGCGCTGCACCAGGCACTGGACAAGTACGTCCAGAGCTTTTGACGGTGGAGGTCCTTGCCGGTCCACCACAGAGACACGGAGGCACGGAGCATGCATGAAGGCATGATGCTTCCTCTTCTCTGTGCCTCCGTGCCTCTGTGGTGAAAAACAAGGGATCGTCGTTCGCTCGTGAGCCGTTCCCTCACCCATCCCCGACCCTCCTTTTTCTACATTTGGCGCCCCTCGAAATGAGGGGCTTCTTTTTGAACCACAAGCACATAGCGAACGAAACGAACGACGATGGGAATTGACCTGATGTATTACATCCCCGTGATGGGCTTGATCGGCCTGGCGGTGATGATCGGCAAGGCGATGTGGGTGCGGCGCCAGGATCCCGGCGAACAGAACATGCAGGAACTCTCCGGCTACATCGCCAAGGGCGCGCTGGCCTTCCTGAGGGCCGAGTGGCGCGTACTGGGCATCTACGTGGTGATCGCTGCCGCGTTGCTGGCCTGGAGCGGCACCCTGGTGGAGCACAGCGACTGGCTGATCGCCGTGGCCTTCGTCTTCGGCGCCCTGTGCAGCGCCTTCGCGGGATGGGTGGGCATGACCATCGCCACCAAGGCCAACGTGCGCACCACCCAGGCCGCCCGCACCAGCCTCGCGCAGGCCCTGCGCGTGAGCTTCAACGGCGGCACCGTGATGGGCCTCGGCGTGGCCGGCCTCGCCGTGCTGGGCCTGAGCACCTTCTTCATCGTCTTCTACCGCCACTACGTCATCGGCGGCACCGACCTCGCGGGGGATCTGCAACGCACCCTTGAAGTGCTCGCCGGTTTCTCCCTCGGCGCCGAGAGCATCGCGTTGTTCGCGCGCGTGGGCGGTGGCATCTACACCAAGGCTGCCGACGTCGGCGCCGACCTGGTGGGCAAGGTGGAAGCCGGCATCCCCGAGGATGACCC
>CAYMXP010000183.1:0-1633 GCA_964394425.1 uncultured Chryseobacterium sp.
CTTTCACATTGCGTATTACGTTGGCGTACTGTCTTCGCAGGACGCTGCGGCGTTCTTTCACATCATTTCCAAGGACAGGGGGTTTGACCCGTTGATTAGGCACCTGAAGAGGAATGGCATCTTCGCCCAGCGCTCGACATCGATTGCACTCCTGCCGTACTTCAAGCCGGCGCTTCCATCGACGAGCGACGCCCAGATCGAAGTGGTCGTGGCCCACTTGGCAAGGTTGAAAGCCTCAAGGCCCAGAGCGCAGAAGACGCTGCTGAGCACGCTGCACGCCCTGTTCAAGAAGGAGCTCTCGGAGCATCAGCTATCCGCCTTGTTCGCGCTGTTGTGCAAGCGAGGGATCGTCAAGGTCGACGGCACCAGGGTCTCTTATGAGCTGCCCTCCGAGCCCTGACGAGGAGGTCAGGCGGATGCACCAGTTGGGATCTTCGCCTTCGGTTCCCGTCAGTGGCGCCGTGCCGGCTACGCGGGCTCTTCAGCTTCGACCTACCACCCCCGGCGCGACATCCGCGGACGCCTTCACCGCGAATGCGGCGACTTCGGCCAGCGCACTCGCAAGCGCGGCGTTGGCCGCCGTGACGCCTCCCTCTGGATCGTCGGTCGGCGCGTCCCGCGCAACCTCGATCGTCCGCGTCGCGACGACGCGCCGGGCGCCGACGTCGACCAGCTGCACGCGCAGTACCAGCTCGACCCGGCTCGGCTTCGAGAGGAAGCTCTGCTGCAGCCGGATCAACTCGGTGTCGAGGCGCACGTCGGCGCGCACGCCGGACGTGCCGCGCACGACGGCCCGGAACGCGCCGGTCTCTTCCAGCGCCCGGACCAGCGGCGGTGCGAGCATCTGCGCCGGCGGCTCCACCCAGCGGTGGACGGCGAAGTAGTCGAGCGTGTGCGGCTTCTGCACGTACGCCATCGCGGGCGTGTCGAACCCGGGCGCCGCGCGCGGCGTGCCCACTTCGAGCACCCGCGCGCGTGCCACGGCCGGCGCCGTGGGCGGCAGCGCGTTCGCATCGAGCACGTGCAGGACCGGCGCGTCGGCGGGAACGGGCGCCAGCGTGCTGCAGGCGGCGAGCGCGCAGGCGGCGGCGACGTGCAGCAGTCGCAATGCAGGCAGGGAGCGGAGGGCGGTCATCGGCGTCTCGCAGTCAATCAACGTTGAGGCATCGCGCTATTCGCCGGGGCCGCGCTTGCCCGGCGCGCGCCCGCGCAGCAGCAGCGACGGGTTGCGCTCCGTTTCCTCGGCCACGCGCCGCAGCGTGGCGGTGAGTGCGCGCAGCTCGGCGACCAGCTCGCGCACCTCGGGCAGCGTCGCGCCGGTGAACTCACGGAGGTCTTCACGCGTGCCGTCGAGCGTCCCGCGCGCACCGTCGAAGGCGCTCTTCGCGCTGTCCAGCGCCGCGCGGCCGCTGGCACCCGCGGCGCCGACCTCGCCGGCCATGCGGTCGAGCGCGTCGGCCGTCCGCTCGACGCGCGCGACCAGTTGCGGCAGCTCCGCGGTCACGCGGGCCGCGTTGTCCATCGTCCGCGCGCCGCTCGCGAGCGCGGCGTCGATCGCCTGCGACCGCGCCGCCAGCATCCGCGTCAGCGTGGCGAGGTCGGCGAGCGTGGCCTTGACCGCGCGCCGGTTGTC
>CAYMXP010000184.1:0-1626 GCA_964394425.1 uncultured Chryseobacterium sp.
TCCAGGCTTGTCGGCAAGGTTCGGTCCCGGCTCGAAGGGCGCGGATAGGCATGAAAGGCGTCCTCACGACCAGGCCCGACGGCGGCTGGGCCCGATGGTCCTTGCGCACCGCCGGTCGATATCGAATATTGGGCGCCGTCGCCCGTTGTCGCCCCCGGATTGACCAGCTGGTTGCGGTCAATTCGACCCTTTGTTAACCTCCGGGCCACTATCTTGCTTTGTTGACGATATCGGATAGTGTCAGCCCAACATCAGGAGCACAGGCCGATGGGACCAGAGTTCGACACCCCGCCATTCGAGGGCGTGATCGGAATCGATCCGGCGACCGTGATCGAGGGGAATAGCGGGACGGTAAACGCCGTTTTTCGCGTCTTCCTCACGGTCCCCAAGTTTACGCCGGTAAGCGTGACCGTCGCGACCTTCGACGGGTCGGCGACGGCCGGGTCGGACTACGTCGCCAACACGCAGGTGGTGACCATTCCAGCCGGCAGCATCTCCGCGAATTTCACCGTTCAGGTCATCGGCGACCAGGCGGTCGAGCCCGACGAAGTGTTCTTCGTCCGCTTGTCGAACCCAGTCGGGGCGAGCCTCGGTCAGACCGAGACGATCGGCATTATCACCAATGATGACCAGCTGATCGCCGGCGGCAATGGGAACGATAACCTGATTGGAACGGCGGGCGACGACGTCATCCAGGGCGGCGGCGGCAATGACACGATCGACGGCCTCGGCGGCCGCGACCGCGCCGTATTCTCGGGCGGCATCTTCGACTATACGATTGCGGTCGCGGGCGGCACCATCACCATCACCGACTTGGTGGCCGGCCGCGACGGCACCGATCAGCTCACCAATGTGGAGCAGATCAGCTTTGCCGATCAGCTCGTCGACACGGCGTTTCTGCGCACATTGACCCGTCCGACGGTCAATGGCCAGACGATCAACGGCGATGCCGCCAACAACTTCCTCGTTGGCACCGCCCTCAACGATTCGATCCGCGGCGAGGGCGGCGACGACACGGAGTTCGGCAACGAGCAGAGCGACGTGCTCCTCGGCGGCGCCGGCGTCGACTTCATCGTTGCGGACTTCCCCAACAACTTCGCCTTTGGCGATGCCGACCTCGTCGATGCCGGGGACGGCAACGACTTCGTTTTCGGCGGCGGCGGCAACGACACTCTGATCGGCGGCTTCGGCGACGATCTTCTCGCTGGCGATTTGGGCGACAATCTGCTCTTTGCCGGCGACGGTAACAATGCGCTGTTCGGCTTCACCGGCAACGATACGCTGTTTGGCGGCAACAATGGCGATATCGTTTTCGGCCTGACCGGCAACGACATCATCGTCACCTATGGCGGCTTCGACCTGTTGATCGACGATCCTGCTCCCGACGGCGGCAACGACTTCATCGATGCAGGCGATGGTGGCAGCCAGATCTTCGCCGGCGCGGGCAACGATACCGTGATCGCCGGCAGCGGCGATGACTTCATGCTGGGCGAAGGCGGCAACGACAATATGAGCTCGGGCGCCGGCAATGACTTCATTCCCGGCGGCGACGGCAACGACACGATCGACGGCGGCAACGGCAACGATCTCGTGCTGGGCGAGAACGGCGACGACCGGCTGATCGGC
>CAYMXP010000185.1:0-1621 GCA_964394425.1 uncultured Chryseobacterium sp.
ATGTTCATCATACTCCTCTAAATCATATCAATTATGGAAAAAATCATTAATTTTCAGCCCTTTTATTTAAGCACAGAGCACACAGCACACAGCACACAGCACAGAGCACAGAGCACAGAGCACAGAGCACAGAGCACAGAGCGCAGAGCACACAGCACACAGCACACAGCACCTCATTTCTTAATTTATTCATCTTTTTAATCTTAATTCTTATGCCTGGAATAACACGTAGTCAGGATACCCTTGTCTGTGATAATGGAGGCTTTGAGGATGGTTTCTTGTATTATTCTGGAAATATTGCTACTTATTATAAGGGTGGTGACGACTGCTCTGCACTTGATGCAAGTGGTAATCCTTCTACATGGAGCTCAATTTCTATTCCTGCTAATGGAAGATTTGCTATAGTTATCTCAGGTTCTGACCCTCTGGTAGGAATTGCAACTACAAAATTTGGCAGCAAAGCTGCAAGAATTAATAATTATTTAGGTCATGTGATTGATCGCTGCTATGGTCATAGGGACGCAAATAAATTAATTAAAAGATTTAAGGTTAGCGCAGAAAACCGTGAATTCAATGTTTGGTATGCTGCAATTTTAGAAAATCCACAAGGCCATACTGATTCACAACCTTTCTTTAGTATATCATGTGATCTTGCACCAAGCTCAAATTTATGTTTTGATGCCTCTGAATTAGATTGTCCAGAAGATTATGAATATACTTGTGATTTTAGTCCAATTCAAGTTGTTGATTGGACTTGTCATAGAATTTCTATTCCAGAATCTGAGATCGGAAATATTGCTACAGTTGAAATAATTGCATCTGATTGTGGATGTTCAGCTCATTTTGGGTATGCGTATGTTGATGGCTTTTGTGAAGAGTGTGAAGGTAGTGGAGACGGATCTGGTACTTTATATGATTATGCATATGGTTCTAACGGATTGGGAATAAAATATCACTCTTGTTATGGAGATTATATAACGATATGTGGTAATTATACTCTTCCAGTATATTGTTTTGAATTGTGGGATATAGATACATTGCTTATTCCAGGATTTACAACAAATAACTTAATTATTGATAAGGTTAATAAAACATTTTGTTTTGACTTACCTAAATCGAATTTTACTGGGAGTAATTGTAGAGACTTGTTTGTTGAATTCAAATTTAGTACCCAAGCAGGTAAAACTACTTATGTAAATAGTAACAAGATTAATATCTGTCCTCAAGATTACTTGAGATATGTATCAAGTCTAGTAACAGGTGCTTGTAATAATAATTCAACTACTTCAATATTATCCGATGATTATTATTATGTAAGCTTTAATATAAATGTAAATGTTGGTGATTCTTGGACTATAAACCGTATATTAGAAGACCCTTATCCTGGGGAACAAGGAGTTATCTCTCTTAGGAGTGGGACGTCATCAGGTTCTATTAGTCTAGGTCCATTTCTAATTCAAGAAGGTAAATGGGAACTGGAAATAGTATTTAATAAATGTATTTTCTCAGAGATAATAACTCCACCTACGTATTGTTCTGGTTGCTCATCATTCTGGGGGGCTAAAATTACTAATATTAATTGTGATGATGAAAATACAACCGACCCAACTGATGATACCTG
>CAYMXP010000186.1:0-1617 GCA_964394425.1 uncultured Chryseobacterium sp.
TGCTCTTCTGGTACTCGTCCACCGGCAGGATCAGGTCCACGCCGAAGGCGCTCTCCCCCACCTCGCCGGTGCGGCTGCCGAGGAACTCCTGCGGATAGGGCCGGTTCAGGTGCAGCACCGTCCAGCGCGCGTCGAGCTTCTCCCCCGCCACCGGTGTGGAATCCGGCAGGAAGGCGCCGCTCGCGCTGGGCGATGACCAGTCGGACACCGCGTGGGCCTTGGTCACCTTGCCCACCGGCACGATCCTGAAGCTCGTGCTGCCGTTCAGGTGCAGTTCGGCGGTGAAGGTGATCTCCTTCCCCCTCAAGGTGCTATCCAGGTCCAGCGGCGCGACCAGTCCGCTGCCGATCACGTCGTTGGTGGGAACGCCCGGCTCGAAGTCCAGGGCGCGCCCGCCGATCTCCATGCGCACCTGCTCCTTGATGCTGCGCAGGTCGGAGATCCCCAGGGTGATCACCGCGCGATCCCACTGCAGGCGATCGTTCACCCCGAGCCGGTTGTCGTCGATGGCCGGGAAGGATCCCTTCAAGGTGGTGGCGCTCTCGTAGACCACCACGTCGTAGATGCCCCGATGCCGCTTCTGGGGTGAAAGCGAGCTTTCCACGTCCAGCGTGGCGGGCAGGAAGTGCGCCCACTCCGTCACGTTCTTCATCTCATGGCGCCCGCTGCCGTCCTCGGCGTCCACGCGCACCACGCTGGTGTAGGGTACGCTGACCACCGGCCCGGTCAGGGTCTGCGGTCCGCCCCAGGTGCCGCTCACCTCGTTCTCCGCCTCCTGCTTGCGCCACTCGCGCTCGCGGATCAGGTCCTGCACCATGGCCAGGGGGATCAACAGCAGCAGCACCAGGACGCCGATGAGCACCACGCGCAGGGTGATCGAACGGCGCACCCATCCGAAGCGATCGGGCTTGGGCGCGGGAGGAACGGGTACGGTGGGGATGGGCTCGGGCATGGTGCTGGTGCGGATCAGGGCATGCAACGGCGCGCGACGGCCGATCGGTATCGGGCCGGAAAGAAATGTCCACTGGCGACCCCGGCAGGAATCGAACCTGCGACCGTCTGCTTAGAAGGCAGATGCTCTATCCACTGAGCTACGGGGCCGGGCTCACAAAGATGGAACGGGGGCCAACACGAACGCCACCGCGATGCGATGGCGTTCCCTCGTCGGGGTGGTGTGATCCGAACACACGACCCTCCCGACCAGGTCGGGATGCGCTAACCGGGCTGACCCAACAGCCATTGTGCAGCTGTATTCAACCTGTGCATGCTTGTCGGGGTGGTGTGATCCGAACACACGAGCCTCCCGACCAGGTCGGGATGCGCTAACCGGACTGACCCAACAGCCATTGTGCAGCTGTATTCAACCTGTACATGCTTGTCGGGGTGGTGTGATTCGAACACACGACCCCCTGGTCCCAAACCAGGTGCGCTAACCGGGCTGCGCTACACCCCGAAGCCGGAAAGAACGGCCGGCGAATGTAGTCCACCGGATGCCCACCACCGGGCGGCGTTGTCCGGAGTTCCGGCGTCTTCCCACCGATGAAGGAGCTAGTGCTCGTCGCGATCGGATGGATCGCCAGCGTGAACAGCGCGCCGGTCCTTGGACAGAACCTCGTC
>CAYMXP010000187.1:0-1617 GCA_964394425.1 uncultured Chryseobacterium sp.
TTCAACGAACCATCCTAGATCGCCAATGCAATGAAGAACATGATCGAACACTGCGCGGTCTAGCGTCCCTCCATGTTGAGGATTGAAGGCAAAGCGCACCCCACGCGCTCCTGCGCGATGCAGAGCGCGACAGCTTTCCGGGGTCGCCGTACCGTCAAGCCGGACCACGGCGAGATATTGGCCCTCCGAACGCGCGGTCGCGTCGAGATCGACGGTGTTGTCGAACCCGTGCGTATTGGCGTGCACGACGAAGCCACGCTCGATGCCCAAGGCCTGATGAAAACTGCGGCAGGCCTCGAACGAGGCGTCAGGTGGGGTGTATTTACGGTTCGCGGCAAAGGGAAACCTATTCTGCGGCCCGAGAACGTGGAAATGAGTATCCCAGCTGCCTGCGGGCAACGACCACGTCGGGCGAGATACCCTCGCCGGAGGTCCGAGACAGTCCCTTATTACAACTTCGGTGTCCATCAGATCAGCATCTCTCTCCCAAGCGTTGTTTGTAAGTATGCATACTATGATATAAGATGGCAAGCCATGAGCAAAGCCCCTGTCAAACTCCGCCACTCTCCGCCCGATCTTCATGAACGACCGGGCTTTCTGGTACGACGCGCGAACCAGATCCTGATGAGTCTCGCCGAGCAAGAAACCGCGAAGATTGGCCTCACGCCGCCTCAGCATGTCCACCTGCTGGCGCTCGGACGATGGGGCGCACTCGATCAGATCACCCTCGGCAAAGCGCTCGGCATCGACCGTGCGACTGTCGGGCAAGTCGTCGGCCGTCTCGAAGCGCGCGGCTTACTGCAGAGAAAGCTCGACCCGAAAGACGGCCGGCGACGAATCGTCGCGCTAACCTCGCGCGGCCGGGATTTGCTCAAGCCTGCAAACGCGGCGGCTCTCAACGTCTCCGAGCGCCTTCTTGCCGCTCTCGACCAGAGGGAGCGAAAAGAGATTGTACGGCTTCTCACCAAACTCGTGACGGCGTTGGCCGATGAAGCTCCGACGATCGCCGAGCCGGTCGGAAGGCCGCTCTCGATCAGATGGGCGGGCGCCGGAGCCTGAACCACGCCATCACGGTTGCGATAGGCGTATTTCGGGCGGCGGGTGACGATCAGGCGGAACTTCGCTGGCGTCACGTCCAACCGTTTTGAGACGTCCTCGCCGATCAGGACCTTCTCCAACCCTTCGCAACCAGGAGGCACCTCGGGCTCGATGACGATCTCGACCCGCTCCAGATGCGCGCCGAACTCCTTGCGGGGCCGCGGCGCGCGTTTTTCCTTGTCCTTGCCGCCGGCCTTGGCCAGTTCGGCTTCTATCGCCGCCACGCCGGTGGCGATCTCGTCAAATGCGAAGGCGATCTGCTCATCGCTCGGCTTGTCGCTACGTAAGCGTTCCGAGCGCGTGCCGTAAAGCGTGCGCTCGAGCATCTTCACGATCGCCGTCAGCTCCACGATCCGCGCATCGGCTGCCTGATTGACTGCGGCAAGATCGGCGTTGGCCGTCGTCAGCGTCGCCATCTCGGAGGCAATGCGGATGTCCTCGGCCTCGATCGCCGCCCGCGCCTCCGCCAAGGCGAGGATCAGCGCGTGGGCTTCGGCAAGGGTCGTCGGAAGCTCTGTA
>CAYMXP010000188.1:0-1581 GCA_964394425.1 uncultured Chryseobacterium sp.
AGGCGAGGCCGTCGGCGAGGCCCTCGACCAGCTTCGCGATCGCCTCCGGCTGGTCGCCGGCCGGCGGGAACGGCTGGTGCAGCGTATAGGGGCTGCCGGGGTACTGGATGGGCATCGGTTCGGGTGTCGCGGGCTAACCGGTCATTCTAAGTCCGAACGATCGTTCGGGGCAATGCCTCTTCCCCTCACCCCCGCCCTCTCCCCGCAAGCGGGGAGAGGGAGCAGCCCGAGCCGGCGCCGGAGGGCTTCCCTTCGCCCCGCGACGCGACCACGCGCGCACGGCCGCGTCGCCCGCGGCCGAAAGCACCGCGCGCGGCCGTTTGCGCCCTGCGCAGCCGTTTGCGACGTGCGCAGCCGTTTGCGTCGTGCGCGAGCGGCGGCGACTCGTGCGACGGGCACCGGCGCGCTCCCTCTCCCCGCCTGCGGGGAGAGCAACCGTCTTGGCCGTCAAGCGGGTTGTTGTAGGTGTTGAGGTGGATTCCACGGGGCGCGGTCGCGTGCCATGGCGTTGAGAATCACGAGCAATTTGCGCATGCAGGCGACCAAGGCCACTTTCTTGGGCTTGCCGGCGGCCAGCAGCCGTTGATGATGCGCGCGCAGCACCGCGTTGTGCTTCACCGCCGAGAGGGTGGCCATGTACAGCACCTCGCGCACCTCGGCGCGGCCGCCCCAAACGCGGCGACGGCCTCGGTGCTGCCCCGAATCGCAGGCCAGGGGCGCCACCCCGACCAAGGCACTGATCGGGCGTGGACCGAGCTGCCCGAGTTCCGGCAACATCGCCGCCAACGTGCTCTTCAGCACCGGCCCGACGCCTTTGACCGTATCCAGCCACGCCAGCGCCTCCTGGAAGTGCGCGCGCATATGCCCGTCGATGTCGAGGTCGATCTGCCCGATCTCGCGGTCCAGCACCTTGAGCATCTTCATCACGCTCTTGCGCGCCGCCTTGTGCGCCAGCGCCAGCCGATTCGCCTCGGCCTGCCGCATGTCCAGCAACTGCCGCCGGCGGGCCACCAACGCGGCCAAGTGCACTCGCCGCTCCTCGCTCACCGGCCGCAGGTACCGCTCCCGCTGCGGATGTACCGCAATCACGTTGGCGAAATCGCGCAGCACTTTCGCATCCAGTCGATCGGTCTTGGCCAGCACCCCCATCGACTTGGCAAAATCACGCGCCTGCCGCGGATTGACCACCACCACCGCCAACCCCTCCACCTGCAACGCCGCCGCCACCGCCGCCTCGTAGCCGCCGGTGGCTTCCAGCAACACCAGATCAACTCCACTGCCCATCAGGCTGGCCGTCAACTGCTTGATCCCCTCGGCATCGCGGCCAAACCGCCGTTCCTCCGTCCCCCACGAGGCATCCAACCAGTCCTTGGAGACGTCGATCCCAGCGTTCAGACGCGATGCCGCCGCCGCTTCCCTTCCTTGTTGATGCACGCTCATACGTTGGCAACCGTTCGGGCTTACGACGTGGATGACCAAGCCGTTCCCCGCGCTGACCTCAGGCTCTCCCACGAGCTCGCGCTCTCAGGGCTGACAGGTTTGACACGGGTTCCGGCCAACCAGTACAACAAGATACAAGGG
>CAYMXP010000189.1:0-1572 GCA_964394425.1 uncultured Chryseobacterium sp.
GCTACGTGAACAACGTGTTCGCGCAGATCGGCCTGGTGATGCTGATCGGCCTCAACGCCAAGAACGCGATCCTGATCGTGGAGTTCGCCAAGATGAAGATGGAAGCGGGCGAGGACGTGCTGAAGGCCGCGCTCGACGGCGCCAAGCTGCGCTTCCGCCCGATCCTGATGACCAGTCTCGCCTTCATCCTGGGCGTGGTGCCGCTGATCACCGCCAGCGGCGCGGGCGCCGAGGCGCGCAAGGTGATGGGCATGGCCGTGTTCGCCGGCATGATCGTGGCCACCACCATCGGCTGCATCGTGATCCCCAGCCTCTTCGTGCTGATCGAGAAGAAGAAGAAGAAGGACAAGGGAGCTCCGCCGGCCGTTGCTCCAGCACCCGTTGAACCCGTGAAGCATTGAAAGCGACGCGCGTCATCGGAGCGTTGATCGGCGCGGTGGCGCTGCTGGGCGGCTGCATGGTGGGGCCGAAGTACCAGAAGACGCAGCAGCGGGCGGACCTCACCTACCACGGCGGGCTGAACAGCGACACCACCGCACTGATGCAATGGGCGGAGCTCTACGACGATCCCGCGCTGGTGAACCTGATCCGCGTGGTGCTGGACAGCAACCGCACCCTGTGGCTGGCCTCTGCACGCGTGGAGGAGGCGCGGTTGCTGGCCGGCGCGGTGAAGGCCGATCTCTATCCGCAGTTGAACTATTCGGCTGTCGCCGGCGGCGGTACCGCGGGCATCGACGCCCGGCTGAACGGCAGCGGCGTGGATGGCGGCTTCTTCGAGGCGCTCGGCCGCATCGACTGGGAGATCGACATCTGGGGCAAGTTGCGCCACGCGAACCGCGCGGCCATGGCCACCTACCTGGAGCAGCAGGAGGTGCGCAACGCCCTGCGCGTGAGCCTCGTCGCCGAAACGGCCGGCAACTACTTCCTGCTCCGCGACCTGGACAACCGCCTGGAGATCGCGCGGCGCACGCTCACCTCGCGGCAGGAGAACACGAAGATCATCACGCAGCGCTTCGACGAGGGCTGGACCAACGAGGTGGACAAGCTGCAGGCGATCCAGCAGGAGCAGCAGGCGGCCGCCGTCATTCCCGGCATCGAACGGCAGATCCGGCAGGTGGAGAACTCCCTGCGGATCCTGCAAGGTCTCGGTCCCGGTCCGATCGAGCGCGGCCGGCCCAACACCGAGCAGCAGCTCGATCCGGCGATCATCCCCATGGGCCTTTCCTCGCAGTTGATCGAACGGCGCCCGGACATCCGCGCGGCCGAGGCCAACGTGCAGGCGCTGACCGAGCGCGCCGGCGTTTCCGTGGCGAACCGCTTCCCCACGCTTTCCCTCACCGGCGCGCTGGGCTTCGCCAGCCCCGAGTTCTCCACGCTCTTCACCGGCGATGGCGCCATGGCCAACGGCTTCGGCCAGCTGGCCGGGCCCATCTTCGCCTGGGAGAAGAACCGCAACATCGCCGAGGCCGCCAAGCAGCGCATCGAGATCGCCGCCGCCGACCGCGACCAGGCGATCTTCCAGGCCTTCGTGGACGTGGACAACGCGCTGGAGTACTACCGCACCTACACCAA
>CAYMXP010000190.1:0-1565 GCA_964394425.1 uncultured Chryseobacterium sp.
ACGGGGATTTCCCCATAAATAAATTCTTCGACTGGACGCTGTCCGCAGTGGGGACAGGTGATCTGCAAGCTCATAGCACCTCAGCTAATTTTAGATTTACGATTTTGGATTTACGATTGACGAGATCATGGGGTCTTGGAACAAATTTCGTAAATCGTCAATCCAAAATCCAAAATTCTAATGTGTTCCTGCCGAACCACGGTCGGCCAATGTGCGGTCTTTGGCAAAGCGATCTAGCGAGAAGGGGGCGATCAGTTCGGGTGTTTTTCCTGTGGCGATCAACTGGGCCATCTGCTCCCCGCTGGCGGGAATGGCCTTAAAGCCCCAGGTGCCCCAGCCGGTGGTGATATAGAAGCCGTCCACCCCAGTTTTGCCCATAATCGGCGAATAGTCCGGGCTCATGTCGCACACACCAGTCCATTGACGCAACACCCGCAGATCACGCAGGAACGGGAAGAGCGTGATGGCCCGCTGTGAACAGCTTTGTAACAGGTGATGGCCTGATCGATACGAATAGCTGGGCTGGCGGTCAATCTCTGCGCCGATCAACATTTCACCGCGCGCCGTCTGTGAAACATAAAAGAGCAGCGCGGTAGAGGCGGCAATGGTGTCAAAGTTGAGCGCATAGTGGTTGGTCACATAAGCCTGGAGCGGATGAGTGCGGATCGGTAGCCGCAAACCGGCCATGCTGCCCAGGGTGGTCACATGCCCACCCACGGCACTGAGCACAACCGAGGCCGAAATCGGCCCAGCATTGGTCTGCACCCCAGTCACTCGGTCGCCATCTTTGAGCAGGCCGGTGACCTCGATCCGTTGATGCACATGAACGCCGCGCTGCATAGCCCCTTCGGCAAAGGCCCAGACCACACGGTCATGGCGCGCCGTGGCCCCCTCCACATGATAAGACGCGCCCAGCACCGGCCAAACCCCACCACCGCTCAGGTCGATCTGTGGGCAGATCTCCTTGATCTGCTGCGGGGTGACAAACTCCGTCTTGGCGCCAAAGGCGGTGTTGACCGCGGCCCGCGCACGCTCGGCGCGCAACCCGGCCTCGGTGTGCGCCATCCAGAGCAGCCCTTTTTGTTTGTGCATCACCCAGCGGTCGGTTTCGGCTTCCAACTGAGCGTACAGATCGACGCTTCTCTGGTAAAAACGCACCGCTTCGGGAATGCCATAGTTCGAGCGGATCACTGTGGTGTTGCGCCCAGAGTTGCCGGCGCCGATATACTTGCGTTCCAACACAGCCACATTGGTAATGCCGTGGCGGGTCGCCAGGTAATAGGCCGTGGCCAGACCATGTCCGCCGCCACCCACAATCACCACATCATAGCTGCGCTTGGGTTCGCCCCAAGTGAGCGCCACCTTTTTTTCCATGAATTCGTTCATGCCCTCGGTTCCTGACCCTGTCCGGCCATCTCGTTGATTGCAATCTGACTGGAATGTTTATTTTTGCTCTTTGTTTTGGGCGCGTAGGTACGCCTCGATTTGCTCCAGTAAGGCGGCTATTTCCTCTGGTTTTAATCCAGCCAAGCGTTCTTCTGGTTTTAATCCAGCCAAGCGTTCTT
>CAYMXP010000191.1:0-1539 GCA_964394425.1 uncultured Chryseobacterium sp.
CCACGCGGAACATGGCATTGCTCAGCGCCTCCTTGATGACGCCGTCCTGCTCGATCGTTCCGGTCTTGCCCACGTTCGGTGTTCTTCGTTGTTCGTTGTTCGTTCTCCGTTGTCCCGTCACCTTCCCGTCCTCCCTCTGGTTCACTCGTTCATCAATAACTCGCCCTTGCTCTTCAGCACCTCCTCGATGTAGCTGAAGGTTGTCAGGACCTCTGGTTTACCCGGGCGGATGGCCAGGGTGTGCTCGAAGTGGGCGCTGGGTCTGCCATCGCGCGTGGCGATGGTCCAGCCGTCGTCGTACTGCACCACCTCCCGGGTGCCCAGGTTGATCATCGGCTCGATGGCGATCACCATCCCCTGCCGCAACCGTGGCCCGTGCCCCCGGCGGCCGTAGTTGGGGATCTCCGGTGGCTCATGCAGCTCGCGCCCCACGCCATGGCCGGTCAGTTCGCGTACCACGCCGTAGCGATGGGCCTCGGCATGCTCCTGCACCACGAAGCCGATGTCGCCGGTGCGGTTGCCATCCACGGCCTGCGCCACGCCCAGGTCCAGGCACTCCATCGTCACCCGCAGCAGCATGCGGATCTCGGCGCTCACCTCGCCCACGGCGAAGGTGTACGCGCTGTCGCCGATGAAGCCGTTCTTGCGCACGCCGCAATCCACGCTCACGATGCTGCCCTCGCGCAGGGGCTCGTCGTTGGGTATCCCATGCACCACGTGATCGTTCACGCTCACGCAGAGGGCATTGGGAAAACCCTTGAAGCCCTTGAACACCGGTTCGCCGCCGTGGCCGCGGATGTGATCCTCGGCCAGGCGGTCCAGTTGCCGGGTGGTGACACCGGGCCCGATGTACCGGGCCACTTCGGCCAGGGTCCTGCCAACAAGCAAAGAACTCTCCCTCACCAACGCGATCTCCTCCTCCTTCAGGAGGCTTACGCCACGGCCCATCTCATCCGGCCATGCCGTACGCCGCCGGCGTCCGCCCCTTGATGCGCCCCGTTTTCATCAATCCATCGTAGTGGCGCATCAACAAATGACTTTCGATCTGCTGCAGCGTGTCCAGCAACACGCCCACCATGATCAGCAAACTGGTCCCACCGAAGAACTGCGCGAAGCCCTGCTTGAGGCCGGCCATGATGGCGAAGGCGGGCAGGATGGCCACCAGGCCCAGGAAGATGGCCCCGGGCAGGGTGATCCGCGAGAGCAGTTCGTCGATGTGGTCGGCGGTCTGGCGGCCGGGTTTCACCCCGGGGATGAAGCCGCCGTTGCGCTTCATGTCGTCGGCCAGTTGCATGGGGTTCACCGTGATCGCCGTGTAGAAGTAGGTGAAGAGCACCACCATCAGGAAAAGGGTGAGGTTGTACCCGATGCTCTCGTAGCGGGAGAAGTGGAGCATCCACTGCGGCGGCTGCTCGAAGGCCTGGGAGATGTACAGGGGGATCAGCACGATGGCCTGGGCGAAGATGATCGGCATCACCCCGGCGGCGTTCACCTTCAGGGGGATGTAGTTGCGCACGCCGCCGTACTGCTTGTTGCCCA
>CAYMXP010000192.1:0-1538 GCA_964394425.1 uncultured Chryseobacterium sp.
GTTCATCAGACTGAGACTTGTCTTCACCAAAGTCTTGAGCATATAAGTCCTCGGTAGCCGCCGTTGGTATGGGTTTCAATCGGAAGGGCAACGGGAATTCCAACGGCGGGGTTATTTTGGGTCAGTCTGGTCCTCCCGATAATTATGAGAGTCGTAATTCTGTCGCCCCGTCACCTGGGGTTTACTGCGATTGAATCCGGTGACTGGGGTTTCAGTGGGCAACCTGCGCTGATTGCCCATGATACGCTCAGCCAATTCGCTCGCTTCCCACTCCGCGCGGGCGGCCATGGCTGCTTGAATGCGTTCGCTCTCAAGTCCCTCGGTCTTGGCTTCCAAGATCACTTCCTGTTGCCTGCCCGAGTATTTCAGCTCAAGTCTGATGAGCCTGATAACCGGGTCGGCAAGAGTGATCGCGAGCACGATCAATAGGACGGCGATGAAGACACTGACCGCGCCCCAGCCAAGCCAGGTGAGGCGTGTGCGGAAAGCGGAAGAACGCGTTCATGGTGGTGGCAACGAAGGCGCCGGCTTGTTCGGAAATTTGTTCGCGTAGAAGCGGCAGGCGTCGTCCGGGCACAGAAAGTCCACTCGTACGCCTTGGGCTGCGAGTGCCGGCCACCAGTCCAGCCACTTGCTGTCGGCCGCCTGCCAGACCGGAGGCTTTCCGGGGTGCGCGTGCGCCACCGCCGCGAACTTTCTGTCAGGTGCGTCGAACTGCGGCTCCAGCGCCGGGTCGGGAAACTCGGCAAAGCGGTCCGGCGCCAGTTCGGTCAGTGGCACGGTCTCGACCCGTTTGGCGTTGGCGGTGTTCTGCAGCAGCCATTTCAGGAAGACATTGCCTGCGCCCTTCTGGACGTTCGGGCGGTTCTTGTGCAGGTACTCGCCGACGATGCGGAAGCCGTCGTCAATCACCGCAGTGCCTCCAGCCTGTATCGCCTGCAAGCGCCGCACGCATTCGTTCACGCAGTCTTCTGAAACGTCAGCATGGTCGCCATTGGCCACCAGCAGCACGTTGGTGTCGATGACAGCCTTCATTCGGCCGGCTGCCCTGCTGCTTGCGCCTTCTTGCGGTTCATCGCGGCCAGGGTGCGCGCGGCAATATCGGCCATCTCGTCGCCAAAGAAGTTCGGCGGCCAGTTCTCGATGTCGCCGAAGAGGTTGAGCTTCAGCGGCTCCAGGTCGGTCCCTGCGGCCGAGCGACGGCAGAAGTACACCGCCACATCCTCGGGCGTCAGCACACCCTCGGCCACTCGGCGCTGCAGTCGGTTGAGGAAGTGCTCGGAGTGGCTCTCCACGATCAGCTGCACTTGGCGCTCCACCCCGTCCTGGCGCGACTGGATCGCCGAGATGAACACATCGGCCAGCTCGGCCTGAACCTGCGGGTGCAGGTGGATCTCGGGTTGCTCCATCCAGACGGTGGAGTGCGGCGGGCAGTAGAAGGCCTGTACCAGTGCCGGGAGCACTTGCGAGACACCAAAGCCCACGTCGGTGATCTTGACCTCCGGAGACTTCGGCCCCGTCTTGACGAGAACCTCGTA
>CAYMXP010000193.1:0-1517 GCA_964394425.1 uncultured Chryseobacterium sp.
TCCTCGAAGTCCGTGGATGAAGATCATATCTTACTTATTGAACGCGAAGTGGTATAATTCGCCAGCTCGCGGTAGAGAGTGTCGAATTCGTCGAGACTCGACGCGAACGCGGTCATCACGCGGCGACGCGGGCGTTGCGTCTGTCGCCGATCGATGTACTCGCGCAAGGCCTCTTCCAGTACCGACTGGAACGGACGCCCCTGGGATTCGGCGATCCCGCGCAGCGTGGCCAGCACTTCCGGCGCGGCTCGAGAGGAGAATTTCATCACCGCGCCAGGAAGGCGTCGACGTGCTTCCAGGCCGCGTCCGTGGCCTCCGGGCTGTGCCCGATCGTTCCGAACGGATACGTCGTTCGCGGCGGCAGATCCACCATGTCGAATGCGTGCAATGCCCCCGGGAATTCGACGATCGTCGACGACTTCTCGGGATCACTCGCGGCGACGAGCGATCTGCAATTCTCGTTCGAGACGACATCGTCTGCACCTGCTTGAAGGATCAGGAGGGGCAGCCTGGACTGCCACCGCGAAACACCATTGCAGTCCGGGTAGTACACAATGGCCTTTGAGATCATCAGCTCGTCGGGCGCGAGCAGTGAAAGAGAGTTCAACAGACTTCCGCCCCCGTAGGACCACCCGATCGCGACAACCTTGCGCTTGTCGGCGAACTTCTGTTTCTTCAGCCAGGCGAGGACTTCCTTGAAATCCTGGTTCGCCGCGAACTTCGAGATACCCGCGTCGACGCAATTTCCGGCCTTCGTCCGCCGTCCGACGTAGTCGACGTGGACCGACGCGTAGCCGATCTTCTCGAGCTTCGCCGCGGCTGCGTCGTAGCCCTTGAACTTGAATCCGCTGCACCCCGGGAGCAGGATCGCAACCGGGTGGGGTCCGGCCCCTTTCGGCTTCACGACGCGAAAGCCGTGGGGAGCCTGCGCGAGTACTTCGCCCACGGCCAGGACCAGCGTGACAACTGCAATGCAGGTCGCTCGGAATCCAGGTTTCATCGCTTCCCCTCGTGCACGGCGCCGTTCATCGATGAATTCGCGGGCAATGGGTCGGACACGCCGCGGCGACGCCCCGCCCGCACCGACTCTAACCGCCCGCGATTCTCGGTATCAGTACCACCTCGCTGTCCGGCTCCAGAGGCACGTCGAGCGCATCCTGGTGGATCTCGCCGTCGATCGCGACCGCCATCTTTTCGTCGACGTGATCGCGCACGCCCGGAAAGCGCCGATCGAGCTCGGCGAGCAGCGCGCGCAGCCCGGCCGCGGGCACGTCGAGCGTGTCGAGCCCCCCGGTCAGCGCCCGGAACTCCTGCCCGGCGCAGAAGACGCGCGCCATCGTCGCGGGCGCCGCGCGATCAGCCCCCCGCCTTCGCGTCGATCGCCGCCAGCAGCCGCGGCGGCGAGATCGGCAGCTCCAGCATCCGCACGCCCGTGGCGCGCTGCACCGCGTTGGCCACCGCCGCGAGCGGCGGCACGATCGGCACCTCGCCGACGCCCTTCGCGCCGAACGGGTGGC
>CAYMXP010000194.1:0-1516 GCA_964394425.1 uncultured Chryseobacterium sp.
ATCCGGAAGACCTCAAGGTTGCGATCGTCGCAACCGGCGGCCTGTCGCATCAGGTGCATGGCGAGCGCGCCGGTTTCAACAATACGTCCTGGGACGAGCAATTCCTCGACCTGATCGAGCGCGATCCGGTCAAGCTCACCGAGATGACAATTGCCGATTATGCGCGTCTCGGTGGCGTGGAGGGTGCCGAGGTGATCATGTGGCTGATCATGCGCGGGGCCTTGTCAGCGAATATCCGCAAGCTGCACCAGACCTATTACCTTCCGACCATGACCGGGATCGCGACCGCGATCTACGAGAATGAGGCGGCGGAGGCGATGGCCGACACCAACGCGCGCTATCGCGATCATGTCGGGGAGCAGCTCAAGGGGGCCGAAGCGTTGACCGGAACCTATCCGTTCAATCATGCGCGGAGCCTCAAGGCCTATCGGATCAACAAGTTCCTGCACCGTCTGGTGGAGCCCGCTCATCGCGCTTTGTTCATGAGCGACCCGGAAAAGGCGTTCGCCGAATCGCGTTTGAGCGAGGAGGAGCGTGACATGATCCGCCGGCGCGACTGGCAGGGCATGATGCATTACGGTGTGATCTTCTTCATGCTGGAGAAGCTCGCCGCCGTGATCGGCCTGTCAAACCTGCACGTCTATGCCGGCATGCGCGGGCAGACGCTTGAGGAGTTCATGCAAACGCGTAACGCACCGGGTGCGCTCTACTCGGTCGCGGGCAAGGAAGCGCAGAGCCTGGCGTGGGACAAGAAGAAGGCCAGCGGCTGACCCCTCACGCGGACGCCGATTCTTTCCTCCACAGGTGCGAGCCGCTCCGTGATATGTGGCGCTCGCAGATATCCTGTCCGGCTCTTGGTGTATTCGGAAGATTATTTCCTCGGCATTCCCGCATCATCCAGCGCCGCCGCGCGCAAGGCTGCCGGCCTGTCCTTGAGTTTCGCGCAATAAGCTTCGAACGCAGGACGCTTCTCGATCGTGCCGAATTGCATGCCCCATCCGACTTGCGAACCGACATAGATATCGGCGGCCGTGAAGCATGCGCCCGCGATGAAGGGATTCTTGGTCAGCGCGCGTTCCAGCGTCTCGATCACTGCGGCATAGGTGCCGTAGCCGATCATGCGCTCGCGATCGGCAGGTACCTGAAAGCCAAGCGCTCGGTTGCTGGTCGCGGCTTCCAGCGGCCCGGCGCCGAAGAACAGCCAGCGGTAATAGGAGCCGCGCTCGCTAGCCGGCGGCGCAAGCCCGGCCTTCGGGAACGCGTCGGCGAGATAGGCGCAGATCGCCGCGCACTCAGTGACCACCGTTGCGTTGTGCACGAGCGCCGGCACCTTGCCCATCGGGTTGATCGCGAGATAGGCCGGCGCCTTCATGGTGGTGCCGTAGTCGAGCAGCTCGGTGCGATAGGGCTGCCCGACCTCCTCGAGCATCCACAGGCAGACCCGGCCGCGGGCCCTCGGGTTCGTGTAGAAGACCCGTTCGTCGTTCATCGCATGATCTCCACAGGCAGGCCGCTG
>CAYMXP010000195.1:0-1511 GCA_964394425.1 uncultured Chryseobacterium sp.
CGAAGAGAGCGGCCCGGATAACTTTTTCATCGACATCCTGACCGGCAACAAGGAAAGCGCCTCGGCCAAGAAGCTGGTGGTGCAGAAGGTGTTGCGCCAGCTCATCGAGAGCTACGGGTTCGACCGGGATGACCTGGAGGTCAACTACAACCCCCGGATCCCCGGCCAGGGGCGCAAGCGCATCGACATTGCGATTTTCCGCCCCGATGCCGAGCACAACAACGACAACCTGCAGCGAATCATCGTCTGCAAGACTCAGAAGAAGCGCGACAAGCTCCGTTCCATTGCCGAGGCCGATGCCGACCTGTGTGAGCTCAAAGAGCTGCTGGAACTGATCCCCGGTGCGACGCTGGGTATGTGGACCAACGGCCAGGAGGAGTTCCTGTTCCAGGTCGAGCGCACCCGCTTCGAGGTCCGCGCTAAACCGCTCGGTGTCTGGCCGGTGCCAGGCGAACGGACCACCGATCTCGACCGCACTGGCGGTGTCATTCAGGTCAGCGCCGAGGCGGAAGACCTTGAAGACGCTCTGCTGCGCTGCCGCCAGTACCTGAACCGCAACCTGGGGCTCGATCACAAGGATTCTTTCAAACAGTTGGCCGTGCTGATGCTGGCCAAGATCTTTGATGAGACCCTGCCCACCGGCGAGCGCAAATTCTGGATCAGGGGCGACGAGCCTTTCACCGAGGCTGGCCAACAGGCCATTGCCCAGCGCGTCAACGAATCCATTGCCGCCGCCAAGGCCTGGCAGCCGAACCTGCTGACCCGTGGCTGGGATCTGACGCTGGAACCCCACGAGACCGCCCGCGTGGTCATGGAGTTGGCCCGTTACTCTCTGAGTGAAACCCAGCCCCGTTACCGCACCGGGGCCTTCCGTGCGGTCGCCCGTAGCGTGATGGACGGCCGTGAGGGGCGCTACCCCACGCCGCTCAACGTGGCCGAAATGGCGGTGGAGATACTCGACCCTCAACCCGGCGAACGCATCATGGACTGCTCCAGCGGCACCGGCACGTTCCTAGCCATGACCGCCGCGCACATCTTCAAGAAGAAACTGGCTGGTCTCGGTACCACGCCTGAAGAGGCCACCAACGAACAGATCCGCCAAGCGCAAAACGAAACCGCCGCCTGGGCGGCCAGCAATGCCCTGGGCTGCGACATCGATCCCTTCCTGGCCGTGGCCAGTCGCATGAACCTGCTGTTCACCACCGGCAATCCCGGTCGCGTGTTCCGCATCGATGCCCGTACCTTCCCGGACGGCGATCTGGATGGCATCGAAGCCGCCCGCCCGGCCATGCCGCTGGCCAGCATGGATATGGTTCTGCTGAACCCCTGGTTCTCGACCCAAGACACGGTGAGCGACACCTCTATCCTGGAACGCTATGACTTGGGCAACAACTGGGAGCGCGACGAAGAAGGTGGATTCCGCAACACAGGCAATCTGAGCGCTGGTGGCGTGCCGCCCGAGGTGCTGTTCATCGAACGCGCCCTGCAATGGGTGAAGCCTGGGACTGGCC
>CAYMXP010000196.1:0-1502 GCA_964394425.1 uncultured Chryseobacterium sp.
TACGATCCGCTTTTGATCCCATCCGCCGGCGATGCGTATCCCTCCTGGACCCTGGACAATTTCAGAGCAGTCGTCGATCGCGCGCGCGACGGCAGAATCGCCGTCGTCCAATTCCACGGCGTCCCCGACGTCGCGCACCCCTGGGTCCACACACCCCCGGAACGATTCCGCGAATACATGGACTATCTCAAGCAAAACAATTTCAACGTCATCGCCATGCGCGATCTCGCCCGCTATATCGATCCCGCAACGCAGCGCAAAGACGCCATGACTTCCGTCCATTATACGTCACAACCTATGGACTTGCCCGTCACCGTTATGGCGACCCGCTCGAATCCCGCGTTTTGGTTAAACGTCATGCAACAACACAAATACACCGATGACGAAACAGCATCAGTCTTCGATTGGCCGCTCAACACCTTAAAGGCCCGTGTACCCGCATTCGAAAAAGATCCAATCGCTTGGCCACAACCGACAAAAAAAGATCGCATCCTCGTTCTGCCGTATCCCGGCGGACGCCACCCGCGCATCGGCTTTCTCGACGGCGCGGTCGCCCCCTTGCGCGGCACCAAAGTCAGTATCTTCTCGCCGTGGGACTTGGAGAAAGAAAAAGACACCGACACCAACTACGTCGTCCTCGACATCCCCGAAGCCATCTTCAGCAACGAAGACGGCCTCCTCTTTCTCGCGCACACCCACATCCAAACCGCCTGGGACAAGCAGCACGTCCCCATCGACGACAACGATTGGGAACTACTCCCCAATGGCGCGCTCGAAAACACTTGGACCCTGCCCAATAAAGTCCGATTCGGTGCGCGCGTAGTCCCCGCGAAAAACGCTGTTGATCGCGAACTCTGGCTAGAAAACGGCACCGACAAACCGCTCACCGGACTGCGCACCCAAATCTGCGCCATGTTGAAAGGCATGAAAGGGTTCGACCAGCAGTCGAGCCAAAACAAACATTTCACCGGCAGTGTCGCCGCAACCGACATGCTCGACGGCAGCCGCAACATCCTCGTCTCCTTTGACCGCTGCGGCCGGGTCTGGGGCAACGAAAAATGCCCCTGCATGCACTCCGACCCCGTCCTCCCCGACGCCGCCCCCGGCCAGCGCGTAAGCGTTGCGGGCCGCCTCTGGTTTCACGATGGATCCGGACTTGACCGCTCCATCGAGCGCGGACAGCGGTCAACACTGAATCCTCCGAAAACGAGAAATTAATTGACGCACGCGTACATATTTATCAAGTTGTTGGGAAATACAGTCAATATATTACTATATATTCTTCCTATTTATGATAATGTGCACTTATAATGCAACTATGGCACTGTTTCCTAACAAAATCCTAATTTTCTCCCCCACATCGCGCAAACAACCCCACGAAATATATCTTCGGACTACCCCATTCCCCCAATCGAAACTGCGAAAAACCGCGTAAAATCTGAAAATAAAAAAAGTCCTTGCCAACCACTATGATTCGGGATATATTGGGACATAACCAGGCG
>CAYMXP010000197.1:0-1501 GCA_964394425.1 uncultured Chryseobacterium sp.
TGGGCGACCAACACACCAGGCGGAGATTCGCCCATGCCGAATCATGAAAAAAGAAAGCCACTGGTGGCAGCCAGTGGCGGGCGACAACAGCAGCAGCGGGCGGCTTTGTCTGCTCCATCATACTACAAGATCGCCCGATCTGTATCCCTCTAATTTGAACGGAGTAGAAGATGACTGACGATCCCACTGAACTAATCAACCGGATGATTGTTGGACAACGCGGGCCGCTCGATGCACCGCCAGCGCATGGCAGCAACGGGCACATCGAGGAAGCAAAATGGCGTCCGCCGAAGATATGGAGCGCATCGGAACTTCTCCTGACAGATTTCCCAGAACCAGAATGGCGGCTAAAAGATCTCCTGCCGCCTGGTCTCGGTGGGTTGGGCAGCCGTCCGAAGCTGGGCAAGAGTTGGCTTGCATTGCAGATAGCAATCGCCGTTTCGCTTGGTGCAACGATGTGGGGACGCACGACCAGGCGCACGCGTGTCTTCTACCTTGCGCTCGAAGACAATGCGCGCTCTCTCAAGGAGCGTCTTCAATCACAAAGAGCAGACGGCGATATGTGGCTAGACTTCGTTGACGAATGGCCCGCAGTCACATCGCTCGAAAGCCTTCTAGTACTTGAGGCGCTCATTCGCGAGCGGCAATACGGGCTGGTCATCATTGACACGATCACCCGTGTGTTGGGGCGCGCCGATGTCATGAACCAATCGGCAATGGCTGACATCTTCTCGCGGCTTCACAAACTTGCCAAAGATAGTGGCGTCACTCTCCTCCTAATCGATCACCACAAAAAGGGAGTTGATCAGGCACATGGGGACTGCATTGACGACTTCATGGGCGCAACCTCCAAGACCGGCATTCTTGATTTCGCCATGGGTTTATATCGCCAACGAGGTGAGCGGGCAGCTACGCTGCGCATTGATGGTCGAGTCATGCGTGATGCAGCACTGGCGCTTCAATGGGATCATGAGCTGACATGCTGGCAGTGTATCGGCAACGCCAAAGATGTGGCCAAGGACTCAGTGCAAGGTGAGATTTTGGAGGCGCTCCGCGAGCTAGGTGGGGGCGCAACGACCATGAAGATCGCTGATTACACCAGGCGAAACAAAGGAACTATCTCACGAGAACTTGCAGAACTGGTTGCCAAAGGTAGGATTTTGCGCCATGAAAAGCACGGGCGAGAGGTGCTCTATAAGCTGCCAGACGAGCAGGCGTTATCGAAGGGTGGACGCGGACAAGACAGTGATGACCGGGATGAGTAGCGCCAATGGTTGCAATGGTTGCAATGGTTGCAATGGTTGCATTTTGATACAACCTTCGCGAAACCATCGTTTACTCTGGTAAATAGTGATGGTTGTAATGGTTGTATTGTTGTATCAAATCCGAGGGGGTAGCATGTATATGATTTGATACAACAATACAACTAATACAACCTATACAACCATACAACAATACAACCATACTGGATACAACGGCTTGCGCCAAGTCTGCGCCAATC